>JBBDJE010000039.1:0-23405 GCA_040880065.1 Paracoccaceae bacterium
CAACCGCCGCCTCGGCCTGCGCTGCGCCCGCCGCACCGCGCGTCATGATCACCCGTGTGACGATCCCCGCCAGAAGTGGGATCACGACATAGAGACCGACCGACAGCACCAGCGTCGCCCACGGCACGGTGATATCCGTGACGCCAAGCAGCAGGGCTACGATCGGCGCATAGGCAAAGACCATGATCGCGTCGTTCAGTGACACCTGTGCCAGCGTGTAATTCGGATCGCCCTTGGTCAGTTGCGACCAGACAAACACCATCGCCGTGCAGGGGGCGGCGCCCAGCAGGATCATGCCCGCGATATACTGCCCGCTCGTGCCCGGCTCGATGAAGGGGGCGAAGACCCATTCGAAGAAAAGCACGCCAAGAGCCGCCATGGTAAAGGGCTTGATCAGCCAGTTGACGACCAGTGTGATAATCAGCCCCTTGGGCCGTTCATGCACGCGCTTGAGCGAGGTGAAATCCACCCCTACCATCATCGGATAGACCATGAACCAGATCAGCACCGCGACCACGAAGTTGATCGAGCCATATTCAAGGCTTGCAAGGAAGTTCACCAGCGCGGGCGCGATCTGGCCAAGCGCCAGTCCCACAACGATGGCCAGCGCGACCCAGACCGAAAGGTAACGTTCAAAGATAGGCATTCAATTATCCTTCATTCAGCTCAGAGAGGGAGGTTACTGGTGTCGGCTCAATCAGTGCCGGCATCTTTGCGCGAGACCATTCAGCCCAAGACCCCTCGTAATTTCGAACACGGGCAAAGCCCGCGATTGTCAGTGCCAGAACAGTATGCGCTGCACGGATGCCACCTTGGCAATAGGTGATGATTTCAGCCTCAGGCCGCAGCCCGAGCGTTGAAAAACGCGCGCGCAACTCACTCGCGGGCCGGAACCGGCGGGTGACAGGATCGAGGCAGTCGGTCCAGACCAAATGCAGTGCGCCGGGAATATGCCCGGCCATGGAGGCTTCGGTCGGTTTGGCACGCAGCCATTCGGCATCCCCGCGCACGTCGAGGATCTGCTGATCCGGGTCGTCCATTGCGGCACGCACATCCGCCGTTTGCGCCAAATGTTCGGGCGTCACGCGCGCTGCAAACGCGCCCGGTCCAGTCACTGGCGCGGCATCGTCGGTCACCGGCAGCCCTGCCAACATCCAGCCGTCCCAACCGCCATCCAGAACGACAGCATTGTCGTGGCCGTAGTGGCGCAGCACCCACCACAGTCGCGCACCGAAAAGGTTGTTTCCATCGTCATAGGCCACCACCAGCGTCTCAGGGCCAATGCCAAGGCGCGCCATCTCAGTGGCGAACACCTCAGGGTCTTCCACGCGGCCGGGGTGGTGCAGGTGCGGGTCGAGCCTGAGTTGCCGCGCGCCCGGGATGTGGGCCTTGGCATAACCGTCACCCTTGCGGGTATCGACGATCACCAGCCCCGGCTGATTCAGCCTTTCGGCGAGCCAGTCACCACTGACGAGTGGCGTTTCGGGCATGCCCATGGTCGGCGTCGTCATACCAGTTCCTCCGCGCGCCCGACAAGCGCGCGCAGGCGGTCTGCGCCAACCGGATCCTCGGCCAGCATCGGCACCACGGCGTGACGCGTCGCCAGGCGATCGCGCACCGCAGCGATTTCAGGTGCTTCAGTCGCGGCGCGGGCGGCCAGAACAGGATGCGTGGTCGCCGTGGCGGCGAGGCTGGCGTTGACAACCCAGCCGTAGGGCGTGATCCCCGCGCGCTTCAGGTCCTCCTGTAGCCGGGCCGCTTCGAGAACCGGGGTCGTCTCAGCCAGTGTGACGATCAGAACCTTGGTCTTGTCAGGATCCTGCAGCCGCATCATCGGCGTGGTCATGTGGGCGGCCTGCTCGCCCGCGTGGCGCAGCACGTCGCGGTGGTACGATCCGGTCGCATCCAGCAGCAGCAGCGTATGGCCGGTGGGGGCGGTGTCCATCACCACGAACTTGCGCCCCGCCTCGCGGATCACCTTCGAGAAAGCCTGGAACACCGCGATCTCCTCGGTGCAGGGCGAGCGCAGGTCTTCTTCCAGCATGGCGCGGCCTTGCGCATCAAGGCTCGCGCCTTTCGTTGACAGGATGTGGTCGCGGTAGGTTTGCGTCTCTGCCTCGGGGTCGATGCGGCTGACGGTCAGGTGCGGCACATCGCCCGCCAGCGTCTCGGTCAGGTGCGCGGCAGGGTCGGTGGTGGTCAGCAGCACCTCATGCCCGCGCGCGGCCAGTTCCACGGCGACGGCGGCGGCGATGGTGGTTTTGCCGACACCGCCCTTGCCCATGGTCATCACCAACCCTTTGCCAGACGCCTCTATCCCGTCGACCAGCGCTGCGAGCGACGGCAGATCGGTGTCGGTAATTCGCGCCTCGGGTTTTGCAAGTATAACCGGCGTGTTCATCCGCCGCAGCGCATCAAGGCCCACAAGGTTCTCGGGCCGCAGCGCAAAGCGGCTTTGCGGCAAAGTGGCCAAGTGCGCGTCCATCCCGTCCAGCGCAGACTGATCGCGCGCAATCAGGCTCGCGGCCAGCGCATCGCCCAAGTCATCGTCCGGCATCAGCCCGTTGATGGCCAGATGCTGGTTGCGGATGCCAATGTCTGCCAGTTCCCGGCTTGTGCGCGCGGCCTCGGTCAGCGAACTGACGCGGGGGCGCGCGACAAGGATCAACCGCGTGCGGGCTGCATCTGACAAGCTGTCCACCGCCGCGCCGTAGCGCGTGCGCTGCTTTTCGAGCCCCGCGAGCGGGCCAAGGCAGGAGGCATCGCCCCCGGTTTCCAGAAACCCGCTCCACGCGCCGGGCAGTTTCAGCATCCGAATCGTGTGGCCGGTGGGCGCGGTATCGAAAATTATGTGATCATAGGTGGTTGTCACCGCATCATCGGTCAGAAGTGCCGTGAACTCGTCGAAGGCGGCAATCTCGGTGGTGCAGGCCCCCGAAAGCTGTTCTTCGATCCCCTTCAGCGCCTTGTCCGGCAGCACCCCACGCATCGGCCCTACAATTCGCTCGCGATACGCGGCGGCGGCGCCTTCGGGGTCGATCTCGAGCGCCTCAAGCCCGGGAACGGCGGTTACCGGGGTCACATGGTTGCCGATCTCGATGCCGAAGACCTGCCCGACATTCGAGGCGGGGTCGGTCGAGACCAGCAAGACCTTTTTGCCTGCATCAGCAAGGCCGACAGCCGTGGCACAGGCCAGCGAGGTCTTGCCGACGCCGCCCTTGCCAGTAAGGAAGACGAATTTGGGCAGATCGTTGAACATGACTTCTCCTTTCGCCGCCCATCGCGAGCGGTCGGTATTTGTCGCGCGGGCGGGGCCCGGCGTTGCTTTGGTTCAGATCAGGCGGGTGGCCGCCTCAGCAGCAGGTCCCGGCCTTTTCGCTCGACGGCGCAGACTTCGCCGCCCCGCCGCAACAGTCGCTGGCCGCATTCGATTTTTCCGATGTCGGGCCACAGCAGGCCGAGGACGGTTGCGCAGCAGCACCCGGCGCGCCGGTCACGCCAACCCATTCAGCCAGCTCTGCGCGGGCTGGGTAGCGCGCTTTGGCCTTGAGCGTGCCATCGACCAGGAACACCGGCAGGTCGTCGCCTTCGCTGTCTTGCATGATTTGTCGGATCGTGTCATTGGCGGCGAACTCGACCGGCTCGCGGCTTAGCCCAAAGCGCTGAACGGTCACACCCTGCGCCTTCAACCAGTCAAGATCGGCGGCCATGTCGACAAGCCGCTGGTCAATTTCGGCGCCGCAGATGCCGGTCGAACAGCACATCGCAGGGTCATAGACAGTAAGTGTGGTCATTGGTCAGTCTCCTTGGGAATGCATCCTTGCGGGGTAAAGCAACAGTCCTCGTCGCCATCCGGAGCGCGCGCGGCGACAGCCTCGATCAGACCCTGCATCGGCGCAAGTGCCGAGGGGTCGAGTGAATAGCAGACACGCGGGTATTCAATAGTGCCTGTCACGATCCCTGCATCTTTGAGAATCCGAAGGTGCTCAGACACTGTCGACTGCGCAAGGCCAACCTGATCGACGATGTCTCCGCCAATGCAGCCGGGACGCGACAAAAGGAAGGCGATGATTTTCACGCGCGCCGGATGCGCCAACGCCTTGGCAACCTGCGCGATCTGGTCCACCTCAATTGAGGAAGGTAGCACCACGGTGGTTCGGTCCAACATTTCGTATGCCCTTTATATCGTCCATATCCGATACATATAGATCGGAGATCAACGATACAAGAGCCAATTGAATTTCGCCTTGCCTTTCGCCTTGTCTGTCGCTCGACTGCAACAAAGTTGGCTTAGCTTTCAAAGGGTGCGCTGCATCTTCGCGGCGGACCGAATGTGCGGTCGCGGCTAGATATCATCGCAAAACCGCCACCAGTTCTCGGCAAATATCTCAAGTTTATCAATTGCGCGAACAAGGTCCGAAATTTCAGATTCCAGCGCGGCGGCCACACCACCCGGCCCTGCATGGCCGATGATATTGAAAAACCGCATGCCGATAACCAGTCGCAGCACGGTGCGTTTCTGGTGGGCCTGACCAAGCGCCACCGGTTGACCGATATGGAATTGTTGCGCAAGCATGGATTGCACCGGCTGGCTGGCTTCGGGCATCAGGTGGCGGGCATCGGCGTTGAGCAGTTCAAAAATCTTGCGGCTTTGCGGCTCATCCAGTGCAATCTGGCCGCCATCCCATTGGCGGGCCATAATTTGAAACGAGATGATGGAATGGCGTGCAAAAGCCCCGTTTTGCGGTGTTGCAGTGCTGTCTTCGCTTTCGGGCAAAGCTTCAAAACAGCTGCTGCGCGTCAGGCGGGCCGTAACTTCGTCGCGGAAGCGTTCAAGCGCATGTATGCGCAGCGCATCGGGGACATGGGCCAGCAGTTTCGCTTCAAGCAAAGCGGGCAACCAGCGAAAGGCGGCACCAAAACCGGGTTCTGTCGCGCTGGGCGGCAAGGCGCGCGAGAACGCCGCAGACCAGTCTTCGGCAAAACCGATGCCCGGGCGCATTAATGCGCGCAGGCCGTTGATACGGCTGTGCAGAGTTGAAGCAAAGAGCAGGGCACCGGAAAATGGCGGTCCGGTCAGCGATTTCGAGCCGGAAAGCTGCACCATCCAGCCGCGTTTCACACAATCGCCCAAAACGGCGAAATCAACGCGCATCTGGCAGGCGTCAACGACCACATCAACACGCTCCGGCGCAAGCGCGATCAGCGCCTCGACCGCCGCTTGCGACGGGCCGGACAGGCCGGTTTTCGAGCCAATCAGCACATGCGCCAGCACGCGCGCACCCGTTGCAAGTGCGGCGCGGCCCGCGCTGAGAAAAGCAGCATCCAGAACCTCGGTGCCAAGGCGTTTGCCATCTGCGCCCCGAATTGGAATATCGACCATTTCGATCTGCGCGCCGGGCCAGATTTCGGCCCGCATTTCAATTGGTGCACCTGTGGCGCTGATCGTGTCAAAATACTTGCCTGCACCGGCAAGTTTGACCCCGCGCCCGGTTTCCTCGGGGGAAATCAATATGTTGATCAGCTTTGCATCGGGGGCCGCCGCGCGCGCCATTTGCACGGCCAGCACTTCGCAATCCGTGCCGGAGGCCGCGATAACGCCACCCGCCGCGCCAGCCGGCAATGTGCACAGATCGGCAAGTTCGTTGATAATCGCATCGGACAGCGCGGCGCGTGTTGCATGAACGCTATGGCCGCTATCAATGATATGGTTGAGCAGATCGCGCCGCAAAACATCGCAAAACAGAAAGCCGTAATCCGAGATTGACGACGCGGTTGACGAGGAGAAATGCACCGCCTCGGGGCGCGGGCGCGGGGTGGTGCCGTATTTGTTCTTGCCGCTCGCAGGGTCAAGTTCAAGCCGCGAGTCGCCGTTGGAAACCAGCACTTGTTCAATGGGTGCCTCCAGCGCCAAAGCACGGCCCGTATCACTCAGCGCTGCAGGCGTTACGCCGATCAGCTTGGCCATCCAGTCGAGCAATGCTTGCGAGGGCGGCTCCAGCCCGCCACCGGCAAGTTCAGCAGATATCCCGCCGGGTTGCGGGGTGAGCAGCATTGCCTTATCGGTCATCGGCAATTGCGCGATAAGCGCCGCACCATAGCGCACTAGTGCTGCCAGCCGCCGCGCGCCGACATCCCCCGCCTGCAGCGCAAAGGCCGCCTCCATCCCCCAGCGCACGGCGGCAGAAATGGCCGCAGGGCTGCCCAACAGGCTGGGCGGCACCAAGAGCAGGTCGGGGCCTTTCAGGCGGAAGGGGAAATGGTCTTGCTGGCCAAGCGCAATGCGGCAGGGCGCGCCGGGCAGCAATGCCTCCATCGCCGGATCGGTTTGCAGCATGTGGCGCAGGTGGTTATGCGGCACCAGCGTTGCCGCGGTTTCAAGCGCCAGTTTTGCGGCAGAAACTGTGCGCACGCCCATCCGCGCGCCAAATGCGTGGTAATCATCGGTAAGGATTTGCGCCCGGCTCGGATGTGGTGCCGCGGGTTTTACAACCTCGCCGCTGCGCGCAATATCGCGCAGATCGTCAAGCGGAACACGGCTGAAGGGGAGCGGTGCTGCAATAATGTGGCGGGTTGACTTCATCGGCAGCAACTGCCCGCTTGCGCATATATCCCACAGCATTTGCGGGGTGAACTCCATCTCCGGCCGCCAGCTTTTTATCTGCACCGCAGGGTCGTCATAGCTCAGCAAAATCACCGGCACCGTAACCAAACCCAATGCGCGGGCCGCATGAAAGCGGTGATGCCCGTCCATCAGGGCGAAATGAGTTGCATCAACCAGCAAAGGATGTGACCAGATACCGGAAACTTCAATTTCGTTGCGCACATGTTCGGCATGGGCCGGCGCGTGCTCTTCGGTCGGGCAAATCTTGTCGACGGGGAAAAGTTCGATCCGGTAAAAATCGGTCTGGGTCATGGTAGGCGCGGTCCTCATGGTCGGCACATGCAGCAGCTAAGGCCTGTGCGGTCGTTGCTTTGGCTCATACCGCTATCCGCACGGCATGTGTAGGCTGCATTTCTGACGGTGGATTAGCGCTTGGCGCATTGTGGCGAAGAATTGGCAATATTCAGTGACATCGGGGGTTTCGGGGGCTAGACTCCGGCGTTGAAAATGGACGCATTTGAAAGGTGAACCCATGAAAAAGCTAGCTCTGACAATCGCGTTTGCGGTTACTGCAGGCGCGGCGATGGCTGAGGTTGAAGTCGGCATTACTGCAGATATGCCTTCGGTCATCGTGCAAACCGCGAACGGCCCCGTTGAAATCAGCAGAATTCAGGACACGGCCAATGAAGTTGACGGTGAATGGGCGCTCACATCGCGCGCCTGTCCGGCCTTCTGCATCCAGCCCAACACCCCCGCTGAAGGTGTGACCACCATCGCGGAGTTGGAGTTGATCGAAATGCTGCAAGACCCTCAAGCCGTGGTCGTTGACAGCCGCACCCCGGATTGGTTCAGTGATGGCACGATTCCCGGAGCAATCAACATTCCGTTTGATGTTGCCATCGACAATCTGGGCCAACTCGGCTGCGAGCCGGATTTTGACGGCTGGGATTGCACGGCTGCAACAAAGGTCGCGCTGTTTTGCAATGGCCTCTGGTGTGGGCAGTCGCCAACCGCGATTCGCTTCATGATTGGTGCCGGATACCCCGCCGAGCGCATTTTCTATTACCGTGGCGGCATGCAGACATGGCGCTTGCTTGGCCTGACGGTAACAGGTGGCGAATAGCGCCTGCGCTCACTATTCGCGCAGGAATGCGGGCAAGCCCGAAAAGAGCTGCCCGCAATAAATCCTGTCGGCCTATTCAACACTCCATAGCGCATTGACCAGTGGAGTATCCTGCCTGAAGACGCGCATCAGCGTTTCGGGGTCGTCGCGCATGAAGTTGCTGGGCCGGGTTGCAAACAGCGACACGCCAAAGCCCGCGCTGGAATTGGCAAGCTCAAAGCCCATCGCCTCAAGGATCGTTGGAAAAACGTCGATCATAGTGCCGGGTTTTGCGCTGCGCTGCGGTGTTACCCCCGCACCTAAAAGCATGAAAGTGTTGCGGCGTTCAAACTCGGCCAGCGTGTCTGAAACATTCACAAACTGGTGCGCAAAATGGTCGCTCATCACGACAATCAGCGTGTTGTCCATATCGACCGTGGCTTGCAACTGGCGCACGAATTCTTCGGTCAGTGTATTGGTGCACTCAACCGGCCGCAAAATGTCACTGGTTTCCGACGCTTCACCCGGGCGAAGGCAGGGTTCTGCAATATGGCCGGTCGGGCCGTGCGGGCCGACGGTTTGCAAAATGAACGAATAGGGCTGGTTGCCGGCATCGAGCGTTGCAATGCGTTCAAACGCGGCATTGAACAGATTGGCGTCGCCCACACCCCAATGCCAATCATCTCTGAAGCGCCCGGGCACATGCGCGAGCACCTGATAATCGGTAAAATCACCATCGCCATGGCTTTCCACAAACGCGGCCATGCCGCCAAATTCCTTGTCACCACCGGTAATCTGCTCAAGATGGTAACCGTGGTCGCGCAAGATATCGGTAAGGCAGGTGCGGCCCGACATGAAGATGGAGCCGTCATTCGCGCGATTGCGCTGGAAAAAGCCGCGCGGAACCAGCGGCACGCCGCATTGCGTGGCAACCATTCCGGCCATGCTCCATTCGGTCAGGGGCAACTGGCCGAGCTGCTCAAAGACCATGGCATCCGGTTCCAGCCGCAAGATCGGGTCGTAAACCGGGCCAAAGGCGCTTGCGTGCCTGTAGGTCCGCTCGACACCTTCCAGATAGACGATAACCAAATTCGGCAGCCGGTCGGGCGCGCTTGTGACTTCGGGCGTTACCAGCTCTGGCAACAGATAATCCGAAGCCGAGGCGCGGAATTGTTGCTCTATCATGTATTGGTTAAGCGGGTTCAGAAACAAAACCAAGGCGATTGTGGCGCCCATCGGCAGCCATGGCAAGGGAAGTGTTCTTGCCAGAACCAGAACTGCGTGCAAGCCAATGGCAACGATGATTACGCCGCAAACAAGCGCAAGAACCGTAACACTATCGGTGGATGAGCCTATGCCCTCCTGCATATGAAACAGCGCGGCATGTATTTCGAACTGGCCAAAATACAGCCGCAATGCGCCCCAGGGCAAAAGCCAGATCGCGGCACACCAATAAACCCATTCCAGTGATCTGGGCTTTGCTTGGGGTTTTTCGCCTTTCCAATAGCCAAAAAGGAACAAAGCATAAAACAAGACAAGAACCGGCGTGCCCATAAACAAATATTCGGCCCGCGCGCCAGCATCATTCTCGAATGCCAGCAGGAAAAGCGCAACAGAAAGTGCAAAGAACACCCATTTGAAAACCTTGCTGCCATAGAGTTTGGCGCTGCGTTGTGCATTTTTTCTGGTCGTTGCATTGTAGTCTTGCCTTCGTTTGAATAAGCGAGCCCCATGCGGAAAATATGGCAGGTATATGATCCTGCTATCAGCCCCGCGGGTGCGCCTGACTATTTTAGATTAATAATGCCCGAACCGGGTCCTCTGGTTTATTCTAAAACCGGATGAACATCTCACCTGACAAATTCAAATCGCTCATTTTCATTCAACTGTTTGTGGTTGCCGATTAGCCAATTACAGCAGCCGTTACAAGCGAACAATGCCGTGTAGCCACAATTTTGCCGATAGTGGCTGCGAAAGGTGGTTGAGAGTCGATCGCGCAATATGCGCCCGGACATTCAATTGCAATTTAAGCTGCCGGGCGTATTGGGTTGGGCAAATTGTCTGCATGTTCATGCCGAAGTGAACGGATTACCGAGTGCTGGCGCCCAAAACCACCGCCCAAAACCACCGCCCAAAACCACCGCGCAAATTGCGCTTGTATCGGAAGATTTCATCGCGAAAACTGGTGCGCTGTCGCAAGCCTGTGGAAAAGCGCAGTGCAGCCAGTCTGGCGACCCCGAATGCCGCCTTGTGCCCCGCATCGGCCGCGCGATCAAGTGTGTTTGCCGCAAGCAAGATCAGGCCCGCGTTTGCCCGCAAGGCGGTATCAGGTGCCGCAATAGGTATGGAACGGGCCAAAACCATCTGGCGCGGGTTGAGTGAAGCTTTCCAGCCCTTCGCGTTCCGTAAACGGGTCGGCCAGCACGTCCAGCAAGGTTTTAAACGGTGTCATATCCTTGTGCGCCACAGCCGCCTCCAGCGCCGCCTCGACCAGATGGTTGCGCGGAATATAGGCGGGGTTGGTCCGGTTCATGGCTGATGATGCATCCGGCGCCAACCGCGCCTGCCAGCGCACCAACCAGCCATCAAGCACATCGGGGGCTAAAAACAGCGCCCGCAACGGTGCATCATCACCCGCTGCCGCTTTGGCAAGATGGCGAAAGAACAGCGTAAAATCAACGCGTTGTGCGTGCATTATGGCCAGAACATCTTCAATGAGTGCCGCATCGCCATCGCCCTCACCCGCAAGCCCGAACTTGCGCCGCATCCCCGCCAGCCACGCCGCCTGATAGTGCGGCATGAAGCCGTTCACCACGTCGGTGGCTTTGGCAATGGCGGTATCGGTATCAGGGTCGATCAGCGCCAACAGGCATTCGGCCAGCCGCGCAAGGTTCCACTGCGCGATTACCGGCTGGTTTCCATAGGCATAGCGGCCGTGCTGGTCGATCGAGCTGAAGGCCACATCCGGCCCGTAACCATCCATGAAAGCGCAGGGGCCGTAATCAATCGTCTCGCCGGAAATCACCATATTGTCGGTGTTCATCACGCCGTGGATAAAGCCAACCTGCATCCATTGCGCCACAAGTTTAGCCTGCCGTGTTACAACCGCCGCCAGAAAGCCCAGATAGTCGCCCTTCAGCGCCGGATCATGCCGGGCGATGGCGTAATCGGCCAGTTGGCGCAGCTTGTCCGCCTCGCCGCGCGCGGCAAAAAACTGGAAGGTGCCCACACGAATATGGCTGGATGCGACCCGCGCCAGCACCGCACCGGGCTTGGCGCCATCGCGGTTGATTGTTTCGCCCGTGCTCAGCGCGGCCAGCGCGCGTGTGGTGGGAATGCCAAGCGCATGCATGGCCTCGCCCATCAGATATTCGCGCAGCACAGGGCCAAGCACCGCCTTGCCATCACCGCCGCGCGCAAACGGCGTGCGCCCCGTGCCTTTCAAATGAAGATCGAGCCGCGCACCGTTTGGGGCAATGATCTCGCCCAAAAGCAGCGCACGCCCGTCGCCCAGTTGCGGCGAGAACCCGCCAAACTGGTGGCCGGCATAGGCCATCGCAAGCGGCGCAGCACCTTTTGGAGCCGTGCCGCCTGTCAACATCGCACACCCTTCAGGGCTGGCCAGATAGGCCGCATCCAGCCCCAGTTCATCGGCAAGGCTGTGGTTGAGCATCACCAATGCCGGGGCAGGGGCTTTATCGCCCTGCCATGCCGTGTAGAACCCGGCCAGTTCCGTGGCATAGGTGTTTTGAAAGTCAATGCCCACTATTTTACGGTGGCGCGCTTGGGCAATACCCAATCGGGCCGTGCAAAATGGCAGGTATAGCCATGCGGGATGCGCTCCAGATAATCCTGATGCTCGGGCTCGGCCTCCCAAAAATCGCCAACCGGTTCAAGCTCGGTCACCACCGATGCGGGCCACAAGCCGCTGGCATCAACATCGGCAATCGTGTCAAGCGCACATTCGCGCTGGGCATCGGAGCAATAATAAATGGCCGACCGGTATGAAGCCCCACGGTCATTGCCCTGCCGGTTCGGTGTGCTCGGGTCGTGGATCTGGAAGAAAAACGCCAAAAGGCTGCGATAGCTCATGACATCGGGGTCAAACACAACCTCGATCGCCTCGGCATGGTTGCCGTGGTTCTTGTAGGTGGCGTTGGGCACATCGCCGCCCGAATAGCCCACGCGCGTAGCGATCACCCCCGGCATTTTGCGGATAAGGTCCTGCATGCCCCAAAAGCAGCCACCCGCCAAAACTGCGCGTTCCTGTGCCATCAGATATCCTCCACCTGGTTGATGAAATCGCCATAGCCCTCGGCCTGCATGTCGGCAAGCGGGATGAAGCGCAGCGCGGCCGAGTTGATGCAGTAGCGCAAGCCGCCCTTGTCGCGCGGGCCATCGTTGAACACATGGCCCAAATGGCTGTCACCATGGGCCGAGCGCACCTCGATGCGCACCATGCCAAGGCTGTCATCGCGCAGCTCGGCCACATGGGCAGGCTCGATCGGCTTTGTGAAGCTGGGCCACCCGCAGCCGGCGTCAAACTTGTCAGCCGAAGCGAAAAGCGGCTCGCCCGAGACAATGTCAACGTAAATGCCGGGTGCGGTTGTGTGCAGGTGTTCGCCGCTGCCTGGGCGTTCGGTGCCGCTTTTCTGGGTGACCCGAAATTGTTCGGGGGTCAGCCGGGCCAGCGCCTCGGGGGTTTTTGCATAGGCTGTCATCACATGCTCCATACCGGTTTCGTTCTGACAAGATGGGTGCGCTGGGCGTGGAATGAAACCCCGATCATAGGCTTTCACAATAAGCTGATCACGCACAAGGCGCCCCCGAACCTGCCCCGAACCCGCCCCGAGCATTATCGGGGCGGGCCGCAATGCAGTTGCTCAGGCGTTGGTGTCCCAGCCGGAAACGGATTTGACTTCGAGGAAATCCTCGATCCCCCATTTACCACCCTCGCGCCCGTTGCCCGAGGCTTTCATGCCGCCGAACGGGCTGCCCGCCCCGCGCGATTTGCCATTCATTTCCACCATGCCCGAGCGCAACTGCCGCGCCAAACGGTTGCGGCGCGCGCCGTCGCTCGATTGTACGAAATTGGTCAGCCCGTAAATCGTGTCATTTGCGATTGCCAGCGCGTCGGCCTCGGTGTCAAACGGGATGATCGACATGACGGGGCCGAAAATTTCCTCGCGGCAAATTGTCATGTCATTGGTGCAATCGGCAAAGACCGTGGGGCGCACGTAGTAGCCGCGGTTCATGCCCTGCGGGCGACCAAGGCCACCGGCGATAAGCCGCGCACCCTCGTCAATGCCCACCTGAATGAGGCCCTGAATCTTGTCATATTGTGCCTGGCTGACAACCGGGCCAATATGTTTGCCCGGTTCGCTGGCGCGGCCAACTTCGATGCTGTCGGCGGTTTTGGCTGCGGTTTCAAGGGCTTGGTCGTAAATCTCGCGCTGCACCAGCATGCGGGTTGGCGCGTTGCACGACTGGCCGGAATTGTTCATCACCCGGCGCACGCCCCATTCCACGGCGCGGGGGTCAGCATCGGCAAAGACCAGATTAGCGCCCTTGCCGCCCAGTTCCAGATGCACGCGCTTCAGCGTATCGGCGGCGGCCTTGGAAATGGCAATACCCGCGCGGGTCGAGCCGGTGAAGGAGATCATGTCGACATCGGGGTGGGTGGAAAGCTGCGTGCCCACACCGAGACCATCGCCGTTGACCATGTTGAACACACCGGCAGGCGTGCCCGCCTCGTGCATGATTTCCGCAAAGATGATAGATGACAGCGGTGCGATTTCGCTGGGTTTCAGCACCACGGTGCAGCCCGCCAGAAGCGCCGGGATCACCTTGAGCGTGACCTGATTCATCGGCCAGTTCCAAGGGGTTATCAACCCGCAAACGCCAACCGCAGAATGCACGATCCGGTCATTCGGGGCGTGGTCGCCAAGCTTGTGTTCAAACTCGAAATCCTTGAAGGCGGTGATGAAATTGGCAATATGCCAATCGCCCGTCGTGGCCTGCTCGCTGCGCGCCATGTCGATCGGTGCGCCCATTTCAAGGCTGATGGCTTGCGCCATGTCCTCGCTGCGCGACGTGTAGACTTTCAGAATGTTTTCAACCAGTGCCAGACGGTCGGCAGGCGCGGTCATCGACCAGCTATTAAAGGCGGCTTTGGCGGCGGCAACGGCAGCATCGGTATCGGCTGCATCGCCCAGCGAGATCACCGCGCAAACATCTTCAGTCGATGGGTCTATAACGTTGAAATCATTGGCTTTGGCGGGGGCAACCCACGCGCCGTTGATGTAAAATTCGCGTTTTTCCAGCATGGTTATCCTGACTTTCTGGCGGAACCTGCCGCCTTTGGGCTTTGGCGTGAATGTCTGCCCATGGCTTGAAATGGTCAAGACCAAAGGCGACAGTTTTAACCGTGTTTTGAGCGCGCGCAATCGTGAGGTGACAGCGGCCTGCGGGTTTGACACTCTGCTTACATGAAATATCTTGCATTGCTGTTTTCAACCCTCGCCCCGCTTTGCGCCGCCGCTGAACCTCCTGTAATTGTGGCGGTTGAGGCGCATCAGGGCGCAAATGGATGGCAGTTTGATGTAACACTCGCCCATCCGGATACAGGTTGGGCGCATTATGCCGATGCCTGGGAGGTGCTGGATGCCGAGGGCAACAGCCTTGGCATACGCAGGCTTTTGCACCCGCATGTTGATGAGCAACCCTTCACGCGCGCGCTTGGCAATGTTGCTGTGCCCGCGGGGACCGAGCGGGTATTTATCCGCGCGCGCTGTTTGGTGGATGGCTGGGGGGGTGCGCTGTTTGAAGTTACATTGTAACCGCATTTTCGTGCATTTTTGGTGCTGCGAAGGCCGTTTTCCGGCCAATTCCGCCCTTATAGTTACAGTGTAACTTTTGCGCAGAAAAAGGGCCGCTGCTTGCGCCGCAGCCCCTGTTCCTTGCCAAAACCTTAACGCGGCAACAATGCGCCTGCGAGGCGCATCAGGCTGATCGCTTCGGCGCGGTAGCCGAACGCATCCTGCCCGCGCGCGCCAACCGCCAGCGCGATGGCGTCCTCGATGCCCCAGTCGCCCAGATATTTCGGGTCACGCAAAATTTGGCCGAATCCGGCGATTGCGGCGGCGAATTGCGCGTCCGCGTCGGGGGCGCTTGTCTCGGGTTGCAGGATGGGGGTTTCGAGCAGTTGCGAGCTATCCTCGCCCGGTGCCTTGTAACGCAGGCGCAGGAAACCAAGCTCGCCGCTCTCGCTTTCGGGTGCCGCTGTGGCATAGCGCAGCGCATCGTTCAACAGGGCGGGCGAGCCGGGCGCGGTGATCTCGTAAAGCGCGGTCATGGCATGACCGGCCCCAAGCTCGCCCGCATCCACGCGGTCATTGTTGAAATCCTCGCGGGCCAGCGCGCGGGTCTCGTAGCCGATCAGCCGGTATTCGGCGACCATGGCGGGGTTCCATTCCACCTGAATTTTGACATCATTCGCGATGGGGAAAAGCGCACCGGTCAATTGGTCGACAAGCACCTTCTGCGCCTCGATGAGCGTGTCGATATAGGCAGCCTGACCATTGCCGTTTTGCGCCAGCGCCTGCATGGTCGCATCGTCCAGATTGCCACGGCCAAAGCCCAGAACCGACAGGTAAACCCCGGTTTCACGCTGGGTGGCGATATAGTCTTTCAGCGCCTCGGGGTCGGAAATGCCGACATTGAAATCGCCATCGGTGGCCAGCAGCACGCGGGCAACCTCGCCCTCGGCCATCATCTGCGATGCGATGGTATAGGCCTGTTGCAGGCCCGCCTGCCCGGCGGTGGAGCCGCCTGCCTCAAGCCGGTCGAGCGCGGCCAGAATGGTGGCGCGCTCGGCGGCGGGCGTGGGTTCAAGCACCTGCCCGGCCGAACCGGCATAGGCGACAATGGCCACCTGATCTTCAGGGCGCAATTCGCCCAGCATCAGGCGCAGGCTTTGCTTGAGCAGGCCAAGCCGGTCGGCCCCCTGCATGGAGCCGGATGTATCAATCAAAAACACCAAGTTCAGCGGCGGGCGGCCTTCTATCGCGGGCATTTCGCCCTGAAGCGCAATGCGCACAAGCTGCGTGTTCGGGTTCCACGGTGTTTGCATGACGGTGATTGACGGGCGAAACGGGCCTTCGCCAGCAGCCGGTGCTGCGTAGTCATAGGGGAAATAATTGACCATTTCTTCGATGCGCACGGTATCGGGGCCGGGCAGATAACCGTTCATCAGCGATGAGCGTGCAATGGCCCAGCTTGCGGTATCCACATCGGCCGCGAAGGTGGAGACCGGGTTTTCAGTTGTCACATGCACAGGGTTCGGGTCGTCGTTTGCAAATTCCTCGGTGTTCTCCATCTGATGGATGACAATGTCGGCAGTGGTGGGTGCGAGGGGCATGACCATGCCGCTGGCCAGGGGTGCTGCAACGCGCGGCGCAAAGTTTTGGCCGGCTGCAGTTTCGGCCATTTCAGCGGGTTCAGGCGCGGTGGAATATACATTGCTTGCGCCTGCGTCTTCTTCGCGCGGGCTGGCATCGGCGGTTATTGCGTAGGTTTCGCGCGCACGGCCATTGGCCTCGCTTGTGGTGTCGATGACCGGCTGATCGCGGCCCGTTGCCGGTGCTAGGGGTGCGGTGGCTGGTGCGTTGGCGGTTGCAACGCGGTCATCCGTGGCGGGGGTTGTGGGCTGTGCCGCCTCGCCGTTGCCGTTTTGCGCTGCAAGTTCGCTGGCGGTTACACCCACACGCGGCGGGCTTTCGGGCAGGGTCGCGCCGGGCTGGAACGGGTTGGCAATGTAAATGCCGAAAAGCAGCGCGGCCACGGATGTGCTGCCGATCAATGCGGCATTGGTGGAAAGCTTGGAAAACATCTTGAAAACTCCTGTCATCAGTCCCGCACCTTCTGGGCGGTCAGATGTAGGACGCGGCGCGGCGGTGTTTTCTTGGTGGGCATCGAAATTTTTCAGCGCGGCGGCGATGTTTGCTTCGCGGCGCGCGGCATCGGGTGCCGGGGTGGCGGCCTTCATTGCGTCTTTCAGGCGGTCAAACTCATCGCTCATGCGGCACCTTCCTCTGCGGCCATGGCGCGCAGCTTTTTCTTTGCATCCGATATGCGCCAGGCGATTGTGCCTTCGGACACGCCCAACACCTCGGCGGCTTCGGCTTGGGTAAGGTCTTCGCCCAAGGTCAGCGCCAGCGTGTCGCGCAGATCATCGCCAAGCTGTGCCATGGCGGCTTGCAGCCAGTCTTGCGCTTCGGCGGCTTCGGTTTGTGCGGCTCGGCGCGATTTTTCCCAATCGCCCCAGCCATTGGCCGCCTTGGCACGGGTGGCTGCGCGGCGGCGGGCATCGTGAGTGGCGTTGACCACAACGCGGTAAAGCCATGTGGTGAAGCGCGCCTGCCCGCGCCAGTTGGCCAGCTTGGCGGGCAGGGCGGCGCAAATGTCCTGTGTCAAATCCTCGGCATCGGCCCGCCGCCCGCACAGGCGAAAGGCCAGCCCGAGTATCCGGTTGTAATGGCGCTCAAGCAGCAGGGCAAAGGCGGCCCTGTCGCCACCCGCCGCCGCCTGCGCCAAATCTTCGTCCGAGGTTTCCATCAACATCACGTTAGATGAGACGCGCGCGGCAGCGCAATCCTTGGTGGGTGTTCGGAATTATTTAAAGGCGGGCCTGAAGTGCTGCCATGGTGGCGCAGAAGTCGCGACTGATGGCTTCGTGCTCGACATGCTGGCCGCCCTGCACGCGGTGGCGGCCCGCCGACCAGACATCGGTGATGCAGGCAGGGCCGTGGCCGCCGAAGATGGCAGTGTCGAGTGCGGTGTCGCCCTGCCGGTTGCACAAAAAGGCATTGTCGGTGCTGAGCGCGACCATATCGGCCCAAAGGCCGGGGGCAAGCGCGCCGGAGGTGCGGCCTGCGGCCTGTGCACCGCCTTTGAGCGCCTCGGTAAAGAGCACATGGCCAGTAGAAGCATCGGGGCGGGCGAGGGCGGCGCGCGAGCGGTCGCGCAGGCGCTGGGAATATTCCAGCACGCGCAACTCTTCAAACAGTGTGATGTGGATGTTGCTATCTGAGCCGACGCCGAAACTGCCGCCTGCGCCAAGGAAGGCGGTGCCGTTGAAAATACCGTCGCCAAGGCTGGATTCGGTGATCGGGCACAGCCCGGCGATGGTGCCGGATCGCGCCAGCGCGGCGGTTTCATGCGCGGTCATCTGCGTGGCGTGGATGGCGCACCAGCGCTCCGACAGGTCGGCATTGGCCAGCAGCCATTCAACGGGGCGCGCGCCGCGATGGGCGAGCACCTCATCCACCTCGGCCTGTTGTTCGGCGATGTGGATGTGGATGGGGGCGTCGGGGCGTAGGGTGGCAATGTTACGCAACGCCGTGGGGCTGGTGGCGCGCAAGGAATGCGGGGCCACGCCGAGGATGAAGTCGGGGGCGGTTGGAGTGATTGCGTTTAGCAAGTTGGTGTAACTGTCAAGCGTATTGCCAAACCGCAACTGGCCACCGGAAAGCGGTCGCTCATCGCAACCGCCGAACTGGTAAAGCACCGGCAGCAGCGTAAGCCCGAGGCCAACGCGGTGTGCAGCGGCGATGATGCGCGCCGACATTTCGGCAGGGTTGGCATAGGGGGTGTTGCCGATGGCGTGGTGCAGATAGTGAAACTCGGCCACCGCGCCATAGCCGTTTTCCAGCATTTCCATAAAGACCTGCGCGGCGATCACCTCGACATCATCGGGGGTGAGATGGGTCAGGAAACGATACATCAGGTCGCGCCATGTCCAGAAACTGTCGGCAGGGTTGGGGCTGCGCGCCTCGCTCAAGCCGGCCATGGCGCGCTGAAACGCGTGGCTGTGCAGGTTGGCGGGGGCGGGCAGCAGCAGGCCGACCACGCAATCTGCGCGCCCGTTCTGCGCGGTGATTTGCGCGATGCGGCCATCATCATCGACGGTGAGCGCAATATCAGCTTTCCAGCCTGTTGGCGTAAGGGCTTGGCGGGCATGGATAATTTGCATGAGCGAATCCGTTGACTTTATATGTATATACATAATATCGTTTGCGCAGCGATAAGCAAGGGATTGCATATGCCGGATATGATTTGTTTGACCGATTTGACTGCCGCGACCATGACCGCGCAGGGCGCGCCCTATGGGCAGGTGCCACTAGCCGCGATTGTGCTGAAGGGCGCGCGCATTGAATGGGTCGGGCTGCAGTCTGACCTGCCCGCCGCCTATGCAAACGTGCCGCTGCACAGCATGGGCGGGCGGCTGGTGACACCGGCGCTGATCGACTGTCATACGCATATTGTGCATGGCGGGCACCGTGCGCGCGAGTTTGAGATGCGCCTGAATGGCGAAAGCTACGAGGCGATTGCGCGGGCCGGTGGCGGGATTATTTCAACGGTGAGCGCAACGCGCCAAGCGAGCGAGGCGGCATTGCTGGCCAGCGCCTTGCAGCGCGTCGATGCGCTGATTGCCGAGGGTGTTGGCGCGGTCGAGATCAAATCCGGCTATGGGCTGGACCGCGCCACAGAGCTTAAAATGCTGCGCGTGGCGCGGGCGGTGGCGGGCGCGCGCCATATTACCGTGCGCACCAGCTTTTTAGGCGCGCATGCGGTGCCTGCTGGCGCGCATGCTGATGCCTATCTGGATGAGGTTTGCATCCCGACCCTGCGCGCCGCCCATGCCGAAGGGCTGGTCGATGCGGTGGACGGGTTTTGCGAGGGGATCGCGTTTTCGCCCGCGCAAATTGCACGGCTGTTTGATGTGGCGGGCGAATTGGGCCTGCCGGTGAAGCTGCATGCCGAACAGCTTAGCCATTTGGGCGCGGCTGCGCTGGCGGCGCGCTACAAAGCACTTTCGGCGGATCATGTGGAATATTGCACAACGGATGATGCGCGCGCACTTGCGGCATCGGGCAGTGTTGCCGTGTTGCTACCGGGGGCGTTTTATACCTTGCGCGAAACGCAGGCCCCGCCGGTTGCAGCCTTTCGCGCGCATGGCGTGGACATGGCGCTGGCGACGGATTGGAACCCCGGATCATCGCCGCTTGGCTCGCTTTTGCTGGCGGTGAACATGGGCTGCACGCTGTTTGGCCTTACGCCCGAAGAGGCGCTTGCAGGGGTGACGCGCGTGGCCGCAAAGGCGCTGGGGCTGGCAGACAGGGGGCAGATTGCGCCCGGTTTGCGGGCCGATCTGGCGGTTTGGGATGTGGCCGAGCCTGCCGAGCTTGCCTATCGCATTGGCACCAATAGCCTGCATAAGCGCATTTATGGCGGTGTGCTATGAGCGTGGTTGAAACACATTTTGGTGACAGCCCGCTGGTGCTGAGCCTGCCCCATACCGGCACGTATATGCCAGCCGAAATTGCCGCGCGGCTGAATGCAACAGGGGCGGCGCTGGCCGATACGGATTGGCATATCCACCAGCTTTACGACGGGCAGGCAGCGGGTGCTTCAACCGTGCGCGCGACGTTCCATCGTTATGTGATTGATGCCAACCGTGACCCGGCGGGGCAAAGCCTGTATCCCGGCCAGAACACCACGGGCCTGTGCCCGACCACCGATTTTGACGGGCTGCCAATTTACCGCAACGGGGCGGAACCGGCGGCGGACGAGGTGGCGGCGCGGGCGCAAAAGTTCCACGCGCCCTACCATGCGGCCCTTGCCGGGGCGCTTGCGCGCGCCAAAGCCCGCCACGGTTTTGCGCTGCTCTATGATTGCCATTCGATCCGCAGCCATATTCCGTTTTTGTTTGACGGTGTGCTGCCGGATTTCAACATCGGCACCAACCTTGGCACAACCTGCGCGGCCGATATCGGGGCCGGCGTGTTGGCGCGCTCTATGGCGACAGGCCAAAGCTGTGTGCTGAACGGCCGCTTCAAGGGTGGCTGGACAGTGCGGCATTATGGCCAGCCGCAGATCGGCGTTCATGCCATTCAAATGGAGCTGGCGCAAAGCACGTATCTGGCCAGCGAAGCCGCGCCATGGGCCTATGACACCGCCAAGGCTGCGGGCCTGCGCAGCCATCTCAAAGACATTCTGACATTCCTTTCGCACTGGAGACCACAATGAGTGACCCCCGCAAAAACACCCGCGATATTTTTCCGCCGACGGGCACCGAAATTTCGGCCAAAAGCTGGCTGACCGAGGCGCCCTTGCGGATGCTGATGAACAACCTGCACCCCGATGTGGCTGAAAACCCGCATGAGTTGGTTGTTTATGGCGGCATTGGCCGGGCGGCGCGCACATGGAAGGATTTCGATCTGATCTGCGACAGCCTGCGCGACCTTGAGGCCGATGAAACGCTGGTGGTGCAATCGGGCAAACCCATTGCCATTGTGCGCACGCATAGCGATGCACCGCGCGTGCTCATTGCCAATTCCAACCTTGTGCCGCACTGGGCTACGTGGGACCATTTCAACGCGCTCGATAAAAAGGGCCTGATGATGTATGGCCAGATGACCGCTGGCAGCTGGATTTATATTGGCACGCAAGGCATTGTGCAGGGCACTTTTGAAACCTTTGCCGAGGCGGGGCGTCAGCATTATGGCGGCAGCCTTGCAGGGCGCTGGGTGCTGACAGCCGGCCTTGGCGGCATGGGCGGCGCGCAGCCGCTCGCGGCGGTTTTTGCGGGCGCGTGCTGTCTGGCGGTCGAGTGCAACCCCGATAGCATCGACTTTCGCCTGCGCACAAAATACGTGGACGAGAAAACCGACAGCATTGATGAGGCGCTGGCGATGATCGCGCGCTGGACAGCGGCGGGCGAGGCGAAATCGGTCGCGCTTTTGGGCAATGCGGCGGATGTATTCCCCGAACTCTACAAGCGCGGCGTGCGCCCCGATATTGTCACAGACCAAACCAGCGCGCATGACCCTGTGAACGGGTATTTGCCACAGGACTGGAGCATGGCCGAGTGGAAGGACAAGCGCGAAAGTGACCCCAAGGCGGTGGAACGTGCGGCGCGGGCCAGCATGAAACTGCATGTGGCCGCGATGGTCGATTTTCACAAGGCGGGCGTGCCAACGGTTGATTATGGCAACAATATCAGGCAGATGGCGCTGGAGGAGGGGCTGGAAGATGCCTTTGCCTTTCCCGGTTTTGTGCCCGCCTATATTCGCCCGCTCTTTTGCCGCGGCATTGGCCCCTTCCGCTGGGTGGCGCTCTCGGGTGACCCCGAGGATATTGCCAAGACCGATGCGAAGATGAAGGAACTTTTCCCCGAAAACACGCATTTGCATAACTGGCTGGATATGGCGGGCGAGCGAATTGCGTTTCAGGGCTTACCCGCGCGTATTTGCTGGATCGGGCTGGGTGATCGGCACCGCGCCGGGCTGGCCTTTAACGAAATGGTCGCCAGCGGCGAGTTGAAAGCACCGATTGTGATCGGGCGCGACCATCTGGATAGTGGCTCGGTTGCCAGCCCCAACCGCGAGACGGAAGCAATGCGCGATGGCTCGGACGCGGTTTCCGACTGGCCGTTGCTGAATGCGCTTATCAATACCGCCAGCGGCGCAACATGGGTAAGCCTGCACCATGGTGGCGGGGTTGGCATGGGGTTTTCCCAGCATGCGGGCGTGGTTATCGTGGCCGATGGCACGCCAGAGGCCGCCAAACGGCTGGAGCGGGTGTTGTGGAACGATCCGGCCTCCGGCGTATGGCGCCATGCCGATGCAGGCTATGAAGCGGCGCTGGATTGTGCGCGCGTGAACAAGCTGCGCCTGCCCGCTATCTTGGGGAACGAGCGCGAATAAGGCTGGTATGGTGCGTGTGCCTATGGTGAATTGCGCGTGAAACCCTAGGGGAGCCATGCGCCATGCCAGCCGAAAAACCTGCCCGCACAACCTATGATGTGGTGATCATCGGGGGCGGCATCATGGGTGCCTCAACCGCATGGTTTTTGACCGATAACCCCGATTTTGACGGCACGGTGCTGGTTGTGGAGCGCGACCCGAGCTATGCCACCGCTTCGAGCACGCATACAAATTCGTGCATGCGCCAGCAGTTTTCCGATGCGTTGAACGTGCGCATTTCGCAATTCGCTGCGGCCTTCATCAAGGATTTGCGCGCAAATATGGGCCATGATGCGCGTGTGCCGAACCTGCATGTGCAGAATTTCGGCTATTTGTATCTGGCCGATAGCGAGGGCTTTGCCGATGTGTTGCGCGCCAACCAGAAGGTGCAGCTTGCGGCCGGGGCTGAAACGCAGTTGCTCAATGCAAGCGAGCTGCGCGCCGCCTATCCGTTTTACCAGCTCGATGACATTTTGCTTGGCTCTATCAACCGCAAGGATGAAGGTTTTTTCGATGGCAGCACGCTGTTTGACTGGTGGCGCCGCCAGTCGCGTGAACGCGGGGTGGAGTATCTGGCCGCCGAGGTCGTGGCCATTAACCGCGATGCGGGCGGGCGCCGTGTGGCTTCGGTAACACTGGCGGATGGTACGGTTGTTGCCTGCGGGCAGGTGGTGAATGCCGCCGGGCCAAGGGCGGCGCGTGTTGCCGCCATGGCAGGGCTAAAGGTGCCGGTCGAGCCGCGCAAGCGCTTTACGTGGGTGTTCAAGGCTGAAAAACCACTCGCCCAACCGCTGCCACTGACGATAGACCCGTCGGGCGTGCATTTTCGCGAAAACGGCGGCGGCACCTATATGGCGGGCGGGCATGGCACGCCTGATCCGGCAGTTGACCA
>JBBDJE010000040.1:0-20214 GCA_040880065.1 Paracoccaceae bacterium
CCATGACCATCTTGCAGGCCTGCGAGGTTGCGGGCATTGAAATTCCGCGTATTTGCTACCACGAACGGCTGAGCATTGCCGGCAATTGCCGCATGTGTCTGGTCGAGGTTGTCGGCGGCCCGCCCAAACCCACCGCAAGCTGCGCGATGCAGGTGAAAGACCTGCGCCCCGGCCCCGAAGGGCAGGCACCGGTTGTCAAAACCAACTCGCCCATGGTGAAAAAGGCCCGCGAAGGGGTGATGGAGTTCCTGCTCATCAACCATCCGCTGGATTGCCCGATTTGCGATCAGGGCGGCGAATGTGACCTGCAAGATCAGGCCATGGCCTACGGCGTTGATTTTTCACGCTTTCGCGAAGCCAAGCGCGCATCTGAAGACCTCGACCTCGGCCCGCTTGTCGCCACCACGATGACACGCTGCATTTCCTGCACGCGCTGTGTGCGTTTCACCACCGAAGTTGCGGGTATCACCCAAATGGGCCAAACGGGCCGCGGCGAAGATGGCGAGATCACCTCCTATCTGAACACCACGCTCAACAGCAACCTTCAGGGCAACATCATCGACCTGTGCCCGGTTGGCGCGCTGACCTCCAAGCCCTATGCATTCTCCGCGCGGCCATGGGAGCTGAGCAAGACCGAAACCATCGACGTTATGGACGGGCTTGGCGCGAATATCCGCGTGGACACGAAGGGCCGCGAAGTCATGCGCATTTTGCCGCGCAACCATGATGGCGTGAACGAGGAATGGATCTCCGACAAGACCCGCTTCATCTGGGATGGTTTGCGCCGCCAGCGGCTGGACAAGCCCTATGTTCGGCGCGACGGAAAATTGCAGCCCGCAAGCTGGGCCGAGGCTTTTGCCGCGATTACCGCGCAAAAAGGCAAAAAATGGGCTGGTCTGGTGGGTGATCTGGTCTCGACCGAGGCTGCCTTCGCGCTCAAGCAACTCATAAAAGCTCAGGGCGGCACGGTTGAATGCCGCGTTGACGGTGCCATGCTGCCAGCAAACGACCGTTCCGGCTATGTTGGCACCGCCACGATAGCCGATATCGACAGCGCCGACATGATCCAGTTGATCGGCACTGACCCGCGCCAGGAAAGCCCAGTGCTGAATGCCCGCATTCGCAAAGCATGGGCGCGCGGCGCAAACATTGGCCTTGTGGGTGAAGCTGTTGATCTAACATATGAATATCATCATGTCGGCACCGACCGCGCCGCGCTGCAAATGCTGGCCGAAAAGATGATCGGTGCCGCGAAAGACATGAACACCGTGGTGATCATCGGGCAGGGTGCCTTGATGGGGACGGATGCGGCGGGCGTGCTTGCCGCTGCCAAGACGCTGGTTGAATCTACCAAGTCCAAATTCATGGTGCTGCACACGGCAGCGGGCCGCGTTGGTGCGCTCGATGTCGGCTGCACGACCGAGGGTGGCATGCCAGCCGCGCTTGATGGTGCCGAAGTGGTTTACAACATGGGTGCCGATGAGATTGACATCCCCGCCGGAACCTTTGTCATCTATCAGGGCAGCCATGGTGATAGGGGCGCGCATCGCGCCGATGTTATTCTGCCCGGCGCCGCCTATACCGAGGAAAGCGGCATTTTCGTCAACACCGAAGGCCGTCCACAACTGGCGCAACGCGCCGGGTTTGCCCCCGGCGATGCCCGCGAAAACTGGGCCATTTTGCGCGCCCTGTCGGCCGAACTTGGCGCAACACAGCCATGGGACAGCCAACAGGCGCTGCGCGGCGCAATGTTTGTAGAGCATGGCCATCTGGCGGCGCTTGATGCGGTGCCGCAAAACGAATGGGTCGCCCCGACCGCCGATAAACCCGGCAAGGGCGATTTCATCAACCCGATAACCGATTTTTACCAGACCAACCCGATCGCACGGGCCAGTCAGGTCATGGCCGAGCTGAGCCGGATGGCAGCAGCGCGCACCCAAACCCTGGCGGCGGAGTAAGCATATGGAATTCATGACCGACGTTTTCGGCTATTATTTCGGCACCTTTCTGGTGATCCTCGGCCAGTGTTTGCTGGTCACGGTGCTGGTTCTGGTGGCGCTGGCCTTCATCCTATACGGCGAACGCAAGGTCTGGGCGGCGGTTCATTTGCGCAAGGGGCCAAACGTTGTGGGGCCGTTCGGCCTGCTGCAAAGCTTTGCCGACTTCATCAAATACATCGTGAAAGAGGTTGTCGTGCCCGCCGGGGCCGACAGGTTCGTGTTTTTCCTTGCCCCGATGATGACATTTGTGCTGGCGACGGTAAGCTGGGCTGTCATTCCGTTCAATGACGGCTGGGTGATCTCGGATCTGAATGTCGGAGTTCTGTTCATTTTTGCTATTTCCTCGCTCAGCGTCTATGGCGTGATCATGGGCGGATGGGCATCAAACTCGAAATACCCTTTTCTCGGCTCGTTGCGCTCTGCGGCGCAGATGATCTCGTATGAAGTTTCGATCGGGCTGATCATTGTTGGCGTGCTGATCACGACCGGCTCGCTCAACCTTTCGCAAATAGTGCACGCTCAGGCGGGCGATTACGGCATGTTCAGTTGGTATTGGCTGCCGCATTTCCCGATGGTCATCCTGTTTTTCATCTCGGCCCTGGCGGAAACCAACCGCCCGCCGTTTGACTTGCCCGAGGCGGAATCCGAACTGGTGGCCGGCTATCAGGTCGAATATTCCTCAACACCTTTCCTGTTGTTCATGATCGGCGAGTTGATGGCCGTTGTCATCATGTGCGCGCTGATGACCGTGCTGTTTTTTGGCGGCTGGCTGTCACCCATTCCGGGCCTGCCCGACGGTGTTTTGTGGATGGTCGGCAAAATGCTGTTCCTCATCTTCATCTTCTCGATGGTCAAGGTCATCGTGCCACGCTACCGCTATGACCAGCTAATGCGCATCGGCTGGAAAGTTTTTCTGCCATTGTCGCTTGGTTGGGTTGTCATTGTGGCATTCTTTGCGCAATACGGCGTACCGGGCTATGCCCGCTGGGCAGTAGGGGGCTGATATGAGCGAGATCGACTGGAAACGCGCCACAAAATACTTCCTGCTTTCGGACTTTATCGCCGGGTTCCGGCTGGGCATGCGCTATTTCTTCACCCCCAAAGTAACGATCAACTACCCGCATGAAAAAAGCCCGCTTTCCCCGCGCTTTCGTGGTGAACACGCGTTGCGCCGTTACCCGAACGGCGAAGAGCGCTGCATTGCCTGCAAGCTGTGCGAGGCGGTTTGCCCCGCGCAGGCCATTACCATTGATGCCGAGCCACGCGAGGATGGCAGCCGCCGCACCACGCGCTATGATATCGACATGACCAAATGCATCTATTGCGGCTTTTGCCAAGAGGCCTGCCCTGTGGATGCGATTGTTGAGGGGCCGAACTTCGAGTATTCGACAGAAACCCGCGAAGAACTGTTCTATACCAAAGAAAAACTGCTGGAAAACGGTGCCCGCTGGGAAGCAGAGATTGCCCGCAATCTGGAACTGGACGCACCCTACCGCTAGGGTGAGCTGAAGAGGAACGCACTATGGGCATTACTGCCTTGGCCTTTTATCTGTTCTCGTTCATCGCCGTAGCCTCGGGCTTTATGGTGGTGATGGCGCGCAACCCGGTGCATTCGGTGTTGTGGCTCATTCTGACCTTTATCACCGCAGCGGGACTGTTCGTGCTGATGGGGGCTGAGTTTGTCGCCATGCTTTTGATCATTGTATATGTCGGCGCGGTCGCGGTGCTGTTCCTGTTTGTCGTGATGATGCTTGATGTCGACTTTGCCGAGCTAAAGGGCGGGGTGGCCAAATTCATGCCCTTGGCGCTGCTTATCGGGCTGATATTGCTGGGCGAGCTAACGCTGGTCACGGGGCACTGGATCTTTGCCGAAAACATGCCGCAACTGCGTGACGCTGTGGCGCCCATGCCACAAGATGTGCATAACACCGCCGCACTTGGCATGCTGATCTACACCAAATACATCTTCGTGTTCCAAATCGCCGGGCTCATCCTGCTTGTTGCGATGATCGGGGCCATCGTGCTGACCATGCGCCATCGCAGCGATGTGAAGCGCCAGGATGTATTGCAGCAAATGTATCGTGATCCCGACAAAGCCGTGATCATGAAAGACATCAAACCGGGGCAAGGCATATGATTGGCGTTGAACACTATATCACCGTTGCGGCCATTCTGTTTGTAACGGGCATTTTCGGCATTTTCGTAAATCGCAAGAACGTCATCGTCATCCTGATGTCGATCGAGTTGATGTTGTTGGCTGTGAATATCAACCTTGTCGCCTTTTCGGTGCATCAGGGCGATCTTGTCGGCCAGGTCTTTACGCTCTTCGTGCTGACCGTTGCCGCCGCAGAAGCGGCGATTGGTCTGGCCATTCTGGTGTGTTTCTTCCGCAATCGCGGGTCGATTGATGTTGAAAACGTCAACGTGATGAAGGGTTAGGCAAAGATGGTCAGCGTAAGTGCATTTAGCGTGGTGGGCATGTTCGGGCTGTTTTCAGTGACCGTTCTGCCAGCCCCTATTGTGGTGTTAGTAGGAACCCTCGGGTTCATTGGCCTCTGAGGCAGGAAAAAGACTATGGCAACTATCATCCTTTTCGCCCCGCTTCTTGGTGCGCTGATCGCCGGGTTCGGCCATCGCATAATCGGCGATAAAGGCGCGCAGGTTGTGACCACTGCGCTGCTGTTTCTGGCGGCCCTGCTGAGCTGGGTGCTGTTTTTCGGCCATTATGAAACGGCTGAAACCGTCAATATCATGCGCTGGGTTTACTCGGGCGATTTGCAGGTCGAATGGGCCATTCGCCTCGACAGGCTCACGGCGATCATGCTGGTTGTTGTGACCACGGTTTCGGCACTCGTTCACCTTTATTCCATGGGCTATATGGCGCATGACGAGCAGTTCAAAGAGAGCGAAAGCTATCGCCCGCGCTTCTTTGCCTATCTGTCATTCTTTACATTCACCATGCTGATGCTGGTGACGGCCGACAACCTTTTGCAAATGTTCTTCGGCTGGGAGGGTGTTGGCGTTGCCTCGTATCTGCTCATCGGGTTTTACTATCGCAAACCCAGCGCCAATGCCGCCGCAATAAAGGCGTTCATCGTCAACCGTGTCGGCGATTTCGGCTTTCTGCTTGGCATTTTGGGTATTTTCTATGTAACCGGCAGCATCAACTTTGATGTGATCTTTGCCAAAGGCCCGGAAATGGCCACACAGAGTTTCGCCTTCCTTGGCTTTCAGGTCTCGGTCATTGAAACGCTGACATTGCTGCTGTTTATCGGCGCTATGGGGAAATCGGCGCAGCTATTGCTGCACACATGGCTGCCCGACGCGATGGAAGGCCCGACGCCTGTTTCGGCCCTTATCCACGCCGCCACAATGGTAACTGCAGGTGTGTTTCTTGTGTGCCGCATGTCGCCGCTGTTTGACTATGCTTCGGGCACGCTGATGATTGTAACTGCAGTTGGCGCAACCACCGCGTTTTTTGCCGCCACCGTGGGGCTCGTTCAAAACGACATCAAGCGCGTGATTGCCTATTCGACCTGTTCGCAGCTTGGTTATATGTTTGTTGCCGCAGGAGTTGGCGCCTATCCGGTGGCCATGTTTCATTTGTTTACGCATGCCTTTTTCAAGGCGATGCTGTTTCTTGGCGCGGGCTCTGTTATCCATGCCATGCATCATGAGCAGGATATGCGCAACTATGGCGGCTTGCGCAAAAAGATCCCGCTCACCTTTTGGGCGATGCTGATCGGAACGCTTGCCATAACCGGCGTGGGCATTCCGCTTATGGGAATAGGCTTTGCCGGTTTCCTGTCGAAAGATGCGATCATTGAAAGCGCCTTTGCAGGCGGTGGCGGCTATGCGTTCTGGATGCTGGTATTCGCCGCATTCATGACCAGCTTTTATTCCTGGCGCCTGATGTTCATGACCTTTTACGGCAAGCCGCGCGGCAATGCGCATACGCATGAGCACGCGCATGAAAGCCCGAATGTCATGATCATCCCACTGGCGGTGCTTGCGCTTGGTTCGGTTTTTGCCGGTATGCTTTGGGTAGACCCCTTCTTTGGTGATGGCATGGAGGCCTGGTTCGGCCCTGCCGTTGTTTCGGCCAATGACTTTCAAACCATTCACGCCGCGCATTATGTGCCGACATGGGTAAAGGTTTCGCCCTTTATCGCCATGCTTCTGGGCTTTGGCTTGTCCTTCGTCTTTTACATCATGCGCACCGATCTGCCGGCACGTTTGGCAACTACCTTCCAGCCTGCCTACCAGTTCCTGCTCAATAAATGGTATTTTGACGAGCTTTATGACGCGATTTTCGTGCGCCCCGCCAAATGGCTCGGCACTTTTCTGTGGAAGAAGGGTGACGGGGTGGTGGTTGATGGCGCTATCAACGGCCTGTCAATGCGGCTTGTGCCGATGCTCACACGGCTTGCAGGCCGCGCGCAGTCGGGCTTTCTGTTTACCTATGCCTTTGCGATGATCCTTGGCATCGTGGCCATTATTACCTGGTTTGTGCTGACCGGAGGCGCGCTCTAATGCAAGACTACCTGCTCTCACTGGTGACATTCGTGCCGATGTTCGGCGCGGCAAGCCTGCTTTTATTGCTGCGCGGCGATGATGCTATGGCGCAGCGCAACGCAAAGGTTGTGGCGCTTGTCGTCACGATACTGTCGTTCATAATTTCGCTCTTCGCGCTGGCGGCGTTCGACCCGAATGATACCGGCTTCCAACTGGTCGAAGACCGCACATGGCTGGCCGGGCTGCGCTATAAAATGGGTGTCGATGGCATTTCGATCCTGTTTGTGCTGCTCACAACCTTCCTGATGCCCATTGTTATTGGTGCAAGCTGGAACGTGACCTACCGCGTCAAGGAATACATGATCGCCTTTTTGCTGCTGGAAACGCTGATGATCGGCGTGTTCTGCGCGCTTGATATGGTGCTGTTTTACGTGTTCTTCGAGGCGGGCCTCATCCCGATGTTCATGATCATCGGCATCTGGGGCGGCAAAGACCGTATTTATGCGGCCTTCAAATTCTTCCTTTACACGCTGCTTGGCTCGGTGCTCATGCTTGTTGCGATGATCGCCATGTGGATGGATGCGGGCACGACCGACATTCCAACCCTGCTGGAATATGAGTTCAGCTCCGAAACGATCTCGGTGCTTGGCTGGCAAATTGTCGGCGGCGCGCAAACGCTTATGTTCCTTGCGTTCTTCGCCAGCTTCGCGGTGAAAATGCCAATGTGGCCTGTGCATACTTGGCTGCCCGATGCGCATGTGCAGGCCCCGACCGCAGGTTCGGTCGTGCTTGCCGCCATTCTGTTGAAAATGGGCGGCTACGGCTTCCTGCGCTTCAGCCTGCCAATGTTCCCCGTTGCAACCGAGCTGATGCAGGGCTTTGTCTTTGCGCTCTCGGCCATTGCCATCATCTACACATCTTTGGTGGCGATGATGCAAACCGACATGAAAAAGCTGATCGCTTACTCATCGGTCGCGCATATGGGTTTCGTTACCATGGGGATTTTTGCGCTCAACCAGCAGGGTGTTGACGGTGCGCTGTTCCAGATGATCAGCCACGGCTTCATCTCCGGTGCGTTGTTCCTGATCGTTGGCGTGATCTACGACCGTATGCACACCCGCGAGATTGATGCCTATGGCGGCCTCGCCATCCGCATGCCGGTTTTCGCGCTCATCTTCATGCTGTTCACCATGGCCAATGTCGGCTTGCCGGGCACGTCGGGTTTTGTGGGCGAATTCCTCACGCTTGTCGGGGTGTTTCAGGTTTCCACATGGACAGCGCTGCTCGCCACCAGCGGTGTGATCTTGTCCGCCGCCTATGCGCTGTGGCTGTATCGCCGCGTTGTGTTTGGCGACCTTGTCAAGGAAAGCCTGAAAGGCATTGCCGATATGAGCAGCCGCGAAAAACTGCTTTTCGCACCTCTGGTTGCCGGCACATTGATTTTGGGCATTTATCCATCATTGGTGCTAGATGTGATTGGCCCGAGTGTAACCGCGCTGATCGAACCTTTTGGCGCACCAGACAGCACCGTGATGATGCTGGATGATGCCGCCATTACCACCAACACCGCGCAATAACGGGTAGAGACGATGATAGAACAAAACCTAGTCACCATCCTGCCCGAGCTGCTTTTGGCGGTATTCGCCATGGCAGCACTTATGCTCGGGGTTTGGCGCAATGGCAGCGATGTGCTGATCTTGTGGCTTTCCGCAGCCGCTATGGCGCTGGTTGGTCTTTGGATCGGCTTTGGTTATGAGGGCAGGCGCGAAGCATTTGACGGTTCTTTTATCGATGACCGTTTTGCGCGCTTTGCCAAAGTCACCATTCTGCTTTCAGCCTCGATCATCCTGCTGATGTCGCAAGACTATCTGCGCCGTGCAAAGTTGATGAAGTTCGAATTCCCCGTGCTGGTTGTGCTTGCCACCATTGGTATGATGATCATGGTTTCGGCTGGCGATCTTATCTCGCTTTACATGGGGCTGGAGCTGCAATCGCTTGCGCTTTACGTGGTGGCCTCATTCCGCCGCGATAACCTGAAATCCACCGAAGCGGGCCTGAAATACTTTGTGCTTGGCGCGCTCAGTTCGGGTTTGCTGCTTTATGGCGCGTCGCTGGTTTACGGCTTTACCGGCACCACAACCTTTAGCGGCATTGCTGGCGTTGTGTCTTCGCAAGAGCAAATGTCGCTTGGCCTGTTGTTTGGTCTGGTGTTTCTGGTGGTCGGCATGGCCTTCAAAATTTCGGCCGTGCCCTTTCATATGTGGACGCCGGATGTTTATGAAGGCTCGCCCACGCCGGTTACCGCGTTTTTCGCCACCGCGCCCAAAGTGGCCGCCGCGGCAATGTTCGCCCGCCTGCTGTTCAGCCCCTTTGGCGATGCCGTTGCCGAATGGCAGCAAATTCTGATCTTTTTGTCCATTGCGTCTATGTTTGTGGGTGCAATTGCCGCAATCGGCCAGACCAATATCAAACGGCTCATGGCCTATTCTTCCATTGGCCATATGGGTTTTGCGCTGATGGGGCTTGCCGCTGGTGGTGTTGACGGGCTTTCGGCCACGCTGCTTTACATGGCGATTTACGTCACCACCAATATCGGTGTGTTTGCCTTTATTCTGAATATGCGCCGCGACGATAGGGCCATCACCGATATCTACGCGCTTGGCATGTTCTCCAAAACCGATCCGGGCCGTGCGCTGGCGCTGGCCGTGCTGATGTTCAGCCTTGCAGGCCTGCCGCCGCTGGTTGGCTTCTTTGCGAAGTTCTATGTGCTGAGTGCTGCGATTGATGCGGGCCTTGTCTGGTTTGCAATTGCCGGTGTTATCGCATCGGTCATTGCGGCGTTTTACTACCTGCGCATCATCTATATCCTGTATTTCGGTGCCGAGGTGGAGCCGCTGACAGGCCGCATTCCAATGCTGCACTGGCTGTTCTTATGGGGGTCTGCTGCGGCGATGGTTCTGGGCGTTATTAACCTGTTCGGGGTTGATCGCATGGCCATGGCGGCTGCGCGGGCGTTGATGTAGCCCATGGCCGATTGGCCCGCGCAGGTGCAACGGCATATCTTTGCCGAGCTTGACAGCACCAACGCGCAGGCGCGCCGCCATCTTGAGCAAGGCGCGCCGCCCGCCGATGCCTGGTTTATGGCGCATAGCCAAACCGCAGCGCGGGGCAGGCGGGGCCGCCACTGGCACGCACCGGCGGGCAACTTTATGGCCAGCCTTTTGCTTGGGCTTGATGTTCCGGCAGCCGCGGCAGCGCAGCGCAGCTTTGTTGCCGCACTTGCCGTGCATGACACATTGGTCGCGCTTACCGGGCGTGGCGATATTTTCACGCTGAAATGGCCAAATGATGTGTTGGCCCGTGGCCAGAAGGTTGCAGGCATCTTGCTGGAAACGGCGGGCAGCGGTGCACGGGTTGACCATCTGATCATCGGTATCGGCGTAAATCTTGCGCATGCGCCCACCCCCGAGGCGGTTGAGCCCGGCGCAATACCACCCATTTCGCTGCAACAAGCCAGCGGCATTACGGCCAGCCCAGAGGTATTCTTGAACTGCCTTGCCCCGAATTATGCCATCCGCGAAGCACAGTTGCGCGAAAGCGGGTTTGCCGCCATTCGCCACGATTGGCTGGACCGTGCTGCCAACCTTGGCGCGACCATTACCGCCAAGCTGGGGGACCGCATTGAAACCGGCATTTTTGAAACGCTCGATGAAACCGGGGCCTTGCTCTTGCGCAGTGCCACCGGAACACAGACAATTGCTGCGGCAGATATTTATTTCTAGCCGTAATTTGCGGAGTGAAGCCCATGCTTCTGGCCATTGATGTCGGCAATACCAACGCCGTTTTTGCGCTTCATGACGGCAAGCGCCTGCTTGGACAGTGGCGCTGCGTGTCGGACTACCGGCGCACCGCCGATGAATACTATGTCTGGCTCAAGCAGCTTATGGAATATGCGGGCATTACAGGGGCAATCCGCCGGGTGATCATTTCCTCTACCGCGCCACGTGTCGTGTTTAATTTGCGCGTGCTGGCAGACCGCTATTTCAACTGCCGCCCCATGGTCATCGGCAAGCCCGATGTCGACCTTGGCGTGCCTGTGCGGGTAGATGCCGACACCCGTGTCGGCCCCGACAGGCTGGTCAACACCGTGGCCGGGTTCAACCGCTACGGGCCGGAACTGGTTGTTGTTGATTTTGGCACCGCCACCACCTTTGATGTAGTCGGCCATGATGGCGCATATGAAGGCGGCGTTATCGCGCCCGGTGTGAACCTGTCGCTGGAAGCCTTGCACCAGGCTGCCGCAGCACTCCCTCATATTGATGTAACCAAGCCTGACAAAGTCGTTGGCACGAATACGGTTGCGTGCATGCAGTCGGGCATATACTGGGGCTATATCGGGCTTGTAGAAGGCCTGTGCCGCCGTATCGCGACAGAACGCGGGCGCGACATGAAATTTATCGGGACTGGTGGGCTATCACCGCTATTCGCGCAGGGCACGGATATTTTCCACGCCATTGACACCGATCTTACAATTCACGGTCTGGTGCTTATCGCCAGCCGAAATCAAGAAAGTACTTACGTATGAGCAAGAAAAACCGGCTGATTTATTTGCCGCTTGGCGGGGCCGGTGAAATCGGCATGAACATGTATGTTTATGGCTACGGGCCAGCGGGCAAGGAAGACTACATCCTTGTCGAAGCTGGCGTCACCTTTCCCGATATGGATGGCACACCGGGTGTTGACCTGATCATGGCCGACGCATCGTGGATTATCGAGCGTGCCGACCGTCTGGTCGCCATTTTCATTACCCACGCGCATGAAGACCATGTTGGCGCGCTTGGCCTGCTTTGGCCACAGCTTCAAGCGCCGGTCTATACGCGCAAGTTTACCGCCGCGATTGCCAAAAACAAAATGGAACGCGCCGGTGTTGATGCGGCCAATGTCAAAACCGTTGGCCCCATGCCGGAAATGGTTGAAGCCGGGCCGTTCAAGGTGGGTTTTTTGCCGCTTTCGCATTCCATCCCCGAAGCCAGCGCCCTTGTGATTGACACACCGGCCGGCCGCCTTGTGCATACCGGCGATTTCAAGTGCGACCCCAACCCGCTTGTGGGCGAACCGTTTGACCCTGACGCAATGCGCGAGGTTGCCAAGCCCGGTGTGTTGGCGCTGCTTTGCGATAGCACAAATGTATTCTCTGAGCATCCGGGCCGCTCGGAAGCCAGCCTGCGCGAGCCGATAACCGAGCTTATGGCAACGGCCAGCGGCCTTGTTGTGGCCACGACCTTCGCCTCCAACGTGGCCCGCCTCAAAACCCTTGCCGAAGGTGCTAAAGCGGCTGGCCGTTCGGTTGTGGTGCTCGGCCGTGCAATGCGCACGATGATTCAGACCGGCGTTGAAACCGGCGTGCTGAAAGATTTTCCGGCGGTGGTTGATATTGATCTGGCCAATGACATGCCGCGGGGCAAGGTGATGGTGCTGGCCACCGGCAGCCAGGGCGAGCGGCGCGCCGCATCCGCCCAACTGGCGGGCGATGGCTATATGGGCCTGAGCCTGAAGCCGAATGATACGTTCCTGTTTTCCTCCAAAACCATTCCGGGCAATGAAACCGGTGTGGCGCGCATTTGGAATGCGCTGGCTGAAAAGGGCGTGAATGTGGTTGCCGATGATGACCGTTACCATGTTTCAGGCCATGCCAACCGCCCGGACCTGCTGGAAATGCAGGCGCTGATCAACCCGCAGATTGTAGTGCCCATACATGGCGAATATCGCCACCTGCGAAAACTTGCCGAGCTTTCCGATGCTAATGGCCGCAAGACCGTGATCGCCCCCAATGGCAGCATGGTCGATTTGAGCGCCGAGCGCCCGAAAGTGGTGGAGCATATCGAGGCGGGCCGCACATATCTGGACGGCACCGAACTCATCAACGCGCTTGACGGGATTGTACGCGAACGCATGCATATGGCCCTGCGCGGCCATGTCATCGTGAATATCATGCTTGATGACAGCGGCGAGGTGCTTGACGCGCCTTGGGCTGAAACGCTCGGCATTCCTGCGCCAAAAGGCGATTTTGAAGCGCTTTCGGCGGCAATTGAAGAAGGTGTTGCAGCCGAGCTTTCCCGCGCCAAAAACCGTGATCTTGATAAGGATGGCAAGGTCGAGGAACTTGTAAAGCGCGCGGTCAACAAGGTGTGCAAAGCCGAATCCGGCAAAAAGCCGGTTTGCACCGTGCTGATCAACCGGATGGAATACGAGTAGCTAGCGCACCAACCGCGAGTATTTGGCGCCGGCAAGCGAGGCGCCAACAATCAGCCCGCGGTTGCCAAAAACAACGGCAATGACAGGGCGGTTCGATGTGGTCGATGACAGACCAACCGCGCCGCCCTCGTCTTCTACCACGACCTCGGCATCAACGCCGATCTGCCAACCATCGGATATGCGAAAATCGCGCAGGGCTTCCGGTGTCATGAAAAACAGCACATGGCTGTATTGCTGCCCGCCAATTTGCCAGCCAAGCGAGGCCGAGGCGACCGAGAAATAATCAACCGTGGCGTTGCCAATGCGCAGCGCCCCTTCGCCATAAGAGCCGCCAATAAACAGCCCGCCTTTGGTGACCGAGGGCATAACCAGCAGCGCCGCCGCATCTTGCGCAGCCGCGCGCGAGCCGGGAATACTGGCATACATCCGCGTTAGCGCGTCATCGACATTGGCATCAATCTGCGATGCCGACCCGGTAATGGCACCATTGGCGCAGCCGCCAAGGGCCGCGGCACCTGCCACAACAAAACCACGGCGTGTTAAAGTGTTCATCTGCTCGCTCTCCATATATCTGGGCCAGTCTTTGCCAGCTTTCGCTAAATCTAGCATGGTTTTCACAGTTCAGCCAGAAATTGCATTATCTATGGCGGCTTGCCGCCTATTTATCCGTGCAGGCTTTCGGCAATGCGTGGTGCGAAATAGCTGAGCACCCCGTCACAGCCCGCGCGTTTGAACGCAAGAAGCGATTCCACCATCGCCCGATCGCCGTCAAGCCAGCCGTTTTGCGCCGCGGCCATGATCATCGCGTATTCGCCCGATACCTGATAGGCGAAGGTCGGCACGCCGAACTGGCGTTTCACACGGCTGCAAATATCCAGATAGGGCATGCCGGGCTTGACCATCACCATATCGGCCCCTTCGCCAATATCGCGCGCCACTTCGCGCAGGGCTTCATCAGAATTGGCCGGGTCCATCTGGTAGGTTTTCTTGTCGCCCTTCAGCAGCGAACTTGCCCCGACTGCATCACGAAACGGGCCATAAAAGGCGCTGGCATATTTGGCGGCGTAAGACATGATTGCTGTGTCCTGCCGCCCGTTTTCTTCCAGCGCGCGGCGGATAACACCAATGCGGCCATCCATCATATCGGACGGGCCAAGAATGTCGGCACCGGCCTCAGCTTGCACCAATGCCTGTTTTACAAGGCAGTCGAGCGTTTCGTCGTTTATGACCACACCATCGCGCACAATCCCGTCATGCCCGTCGCTGTTGTAAGGGTCAAGCGCCACGTCAAGCATGATGCCCATATCCGGCAGGGCGGCTTTAATCGCGGCGGTGGCGCGGTTTACAAGGTTATCCGGGTTCCAGGCTTGCTCGGCTCCCGGCGTTTTCAGTGCTGCATCGGTGTAGGGAAACAGCGCCATGCAGCGAATGCCAAGTGTGGCCGCGTGCTGTGCCGCTTTTACCGCGCGGTCAACCGACAGGCGCGAAACGCCCGGCATCGCGGCAACAGGCTCTTCAACCCCATCACCATCGCGCACAAAAACCGGCCAGATCAGGTCGGCCACATCGAGGCGGTTCTCGGCTACCATTTCGCGCAACCAAGCGGTGCGGCGCAGGCGGCGCGAGCGGGCAAGCGGGTAGGGGGCGACGGTCGGGGTCATCACAATCTCCTCTTTCAGCCTGAATGCCACGTGAATGCCGCCTCGCCAAGCGGTTTTGTAATTGAATCGCCCGCCAAAAACCTTAGGTTTGGCAAGCCGATAGGAGATATGCGTGTTCAGCTTAGAAATTCTCGATCTCAACAGTTTTTGGAGCCTCTGGTACTGGATCCTGACCGTGGTCGCCTGGTCGATGAACTCGCATTTCACCATGGGCGTGCCACATGATTGCGTGCAGCGTGCCGAGCGTTTGGGCGGCGCCTGGGAAGAGCATGTCGATGCACTTGCCGTGGTTTATTCTACCCGCCTGCGCTATTTTGTTGATCGCGGCGGTGTGTTCATGGCTGGGTTTGTGGCGTTTTTTCTGGCGGCGCTTCTCACGCTTGGTTTTGGTTTTGGTTCGGAAATTGCGCAGGCAATGTCTATGCTGCTTGTGCCGCTGATGTTTGCCAATATCTTCACCGTGCGGCTGGCATTCAGGGTTGAGCGCGAGGGGCTGAAAGGCGCGCCGCTGCGCATCGCTTTGTCGCGGCGGCGGCTATGGAATCAGGTCATCGGGCTTTTTGCCATAATGGCGCAAACCGTGGTGGCCACGTGGTATTTCCTGAATGTCATGAACACCGCGCATTAGGCTTGCCAATGAATTGTTCACTTGCTAGGCGGCGCGCATGACCCAGCCGAATTTGCCACCTGGCCGCATGTTGATTGGCGGCGCCCCCGAAGGGTTTGATGCACGCATCATCGCGCGTGATCTGGCGCGCGCAAAATCTCCCATGCTGGTTGTTTTGCGCGACGATGCACGGCTGGCCGCATTGCGTGACGCACTTGGCCTTTTTGCCGCCGATGTGCCGGTGTTTGACTTTCCGGCATGGGACTGTTTGGCTTATGACCGGATTTCTCCCAATGGCGAAATTGTCGCCCGCCGCATGGCCACGCTGGCTTTGCTTGCCGACGGGTTTGACCGCCCGGCTCTGGTGCTCACCACGCTGAATGCTGCAATCCAGCGCGTGCCAAGCCGCAGCCATGTTTCCAGCGCCAGCTTTGTGGCCGAGGTCGGGCGCAACATCAACCTTGAGGTGCTGAAAAACTACCTTGTGCGCATGGGTTACAGCAATGTGTCAACCGTGACCGAGCCGGGGGAATATGCGCAGCGCGGCGGGTTGATTGATATTTTTCCACCGGGTGCTGAAAACCCCGTGCGGCTCGACCTGTTTGGCGATGTGCTCGATGGCGCGCGCCGGTTTGATGCACAAAGCCAGCGCACGGTTGAAAAGATTACGGCCATTGAGCTGGCACCGGCCAGTGAAATTGCGCTGGATCAGGCGGCAATCGAACGCTTTCGCAGCAGATACCGCGCAACATTCGGTGCGGCAGGCTCGGACGATCCGCTTTACGAGGCGGTTTCGGCTGGCCGCAAACATCAGGGAATGGAGCACTGGGCGGCCTTTTTCCATGAAACTATGGAAACCTTGTTTGACTATTTGCCAAACGCCCCCGTTGTGCTGGACCATGGGCTGGACGCGCTTCACGATGCCCGCTGGACGCAAATCGTCGACCAATACCAAACGCGGCGCGAAGCGCTGGACAGCCGCGCGCGCATGGGCAGCGTGTATAAACCGGTGCCGCCGGAACAAACCTATCTGGACCCGGCTGCATTGGCCGCAGCGCTAGGCACGCGCGCTTTGCGCCAACTTTCACCGCTGCCCCAGCCCCCAGGGCCGGGCTGCATAGATGCAGGCGGGCGCGCGGGCCGCAATTTTGCGCCTGAACGCCAGCAGGAAAACGTTTCGCTTTTCGGGGCATTGGCCGCGCATATTGCCGCAAAGCGCAAGCTAGGGCATGTGGTGCTGGCCTGCTATTCGGCAGGGTCGCGCGACCGGTTCCAGCATATGCTGGATGATGCCGGCATTTCCGGCCACCAGCTTTTGGACCATTGGGAAGACCGCCCGAAAGGTAGCCTTTCGCTGGTTATCTGGGCACTTGAAGCGGGGTTTGAGGCCCAACTGGAGTCGGGCGGGCTGACGGTAATTGCAGAACAGGATATTCTGGGTGACCGGCTTATCCGCGCGCCAAAGCGCCGCAAAAAGGCCGAAAACTACCTGACCGAGGCGCAAAGCCTCACACCGGGCGATTTGATTGTGCATGTCGATCATGGGGTTGGCCGCTATCTGGGGTTGGAGACCATTACCGCCGCTGGCGCGCCGCATGACTGTATTGCACTGGAATATGCAGATGCGGCCAAGCTTTACCTGCCGGTTGAGAACATCGAACTGCTCAGCCGCTTTGGCCATGAAGAGGGGCTTCTCGACCGGCTTGGCGGCGGCGCATGGCAGGCGCGCAAGGCACGCCTGAAAGACCGCATTCGTGACATTGCCGAAAAGCTGATCCGGCTGGCGGCCGAGCGCGCATTGCGACAGGGCAAGGTGCTGACCCCACCCGATGGCATGTGGGACGCATTCTGCGCGCGCTTTCCCTATCAGGAAACCGACGACCAGTTGGCGGCCATAGCGGATGTGCTGGCGGATTTGGAATCGGGCCAGCCGATGGACAGGCTCATTTGCGGCGATGTCGGCTTTGGCAAAACCGAAGTGGCGATGCGCGCCGCCTTCATTGCTGCGATGAACGGCATGCAGGTGGCCGTGATTGCGCCCACAACCCTGCTGGCGCGCCAGCATTACAAAAGCTTCGCCGAACGGTTCCGCGGCTTGCCCATCAACCTGCGCCCGATGTCGCGCTTTGTGTCTGCCAAAGACATGGCCGAGGCGCGCGACGGGTTGGCGCGCGGCAAGGTCGATATTGTCATTGGCACACATGCGGTGCTGGCGCGTGAGATGCGCTTTGCCAATCTGGGCCTGATCATTATTGATGAGGAGCAGAAGTTTGGCGTTACCCACAAGGAACGGCTCAAGCAGCTACGCTCCGAGGTGCATGTGCTCACGCTTTCGGCCACGCCAATTCCGCGCACCTTGCAAATGGCGCTATCGGGCGTGCGTGAGCTTAGCCTTATCGGCACACCGCCGATCGACCGTCTGGCCATCCGCACCTATGTTTCAGAATTTGACCCCGTAACATTGCGCGAGGCGTTGCTGCGCGAGCATTATCGTGGCGGACAAAGCTTTTACGTGGTGCCGCGTATTGCCGATTTGCCGGATATCGAGGAATTTTTGCGCGAGCAAATGCCGGAACTTTCATATGTTATCGCCCATGGCCAAATGGCGGCAGGCGAGCTTGATGACCGGATGAACGCCTTTTACGATGGCAAATTCGATGTGCTGCTTGCCACAATAATCATCGAATCCGGCCTTGATATTCCTGCGGCCAATACGCTGATCGTGCACCGCGCCGATATGTATGGTCTGGCGCAGCTTTACCAGATTCGTGGCCGTGTCGGGCGCTCCAAGCTGCGCGCCTATGCCTATTTTACCACCAAACCGCGCCAGAAGCTGACCGTTCAGGCCGAAAAACGCCTGCGCGTGCTGGGCAGCCTTGACGGCCTTGGCGCGGGCTTTTCGCTGGCCAGCCAGGATATGGATATTCGCGGCGCGGGCAATTTGCTGGGCGAGGAACAGTCGGGCCAGGTGCGCGAGGTTGGCTACGAACTGTATCAGGATATGCTGCAAGAGGCGATTGCCACCATGAAATCGGGCGGGCTTGAAGGGCTGGCCGAGATAGATGAGCAATGGTCGCCCACCATCAACCTTGGTGTGCCAGTGCTGATACCCGCAGAATATGTGGCTGATCTTGATGTGCGGCTGGGGTTGTATCGGCGCTTGTCGGCACTGTCCAGCAAGGTTGATCTTGAAGGCTTCGCCGCCGAAATGATCGACCGTTTCGGCCCGCTGCCGCGCGAAGTCAGCATGCTGATGAACATTGTGCGCATCAAGAATGCCTGCCGCCGTGCGGGCATTGCGCGGCTTGATGGCGGCCCGAAAGGGGCCACGGTGCAGTTCCACCGCGATAAATATGCCAACCCCGCAGGGCTGGTCACCTTCATTCAGGGCGAAAAAGGCCAGGCACGGGTGAAGGATAACAAGATCATCATCGCCCGTGCATGGGCTTCGGAAGCAGAGCGCGTGCGCGGCGCATTTGCCATTGCACGCGATCTGGCGAAGCTTGCGAAGCCCTAGAGCGTGTTGCAGAAAAGTGGGAACCGGTTTTCTGCATTAAACACGCGGTATCAAAGGGTTGAAGCGTGTTGCGTGAATGCATATGAATGCGGCACGCTCTAATCCTGTGCCTTTACCAACTGGTCGATTTCGGCAATGATGCTGGCCCATGTTTCGGCGGGTTGCACACCTTCAACGGCATATTTATTGGCCACAATAAAGCAAGGCACGCCGCCCACACCCATTTCGCGGGCCTGTTTGTCTCGCGCCTGAATGTCTTCGCGGTCGGCATCGGAGGCAAGCAGCGCCAGCGTTGCGCCGCGCTCCATGCCCGCAGTTTCGGCAATATCCGCCAATACGGCATGGTCAGAAATATCCAGCCCTTGCACGAAATTCGCCTCGAACAGCGCGTTTACAGCGGCGTTTTGCACGCCTTCAATGCCCGCCCAATGAATGAGCCGATGCGCATCAAGCGTGTTGGGCGTGCGGGTGATCTTTTCAAGGTTGATGGTCAGCCCACTGTCCTTCGCGGCTGCTGCAACCGGCGCATAAGCCTTGGCCGCGCCTTGCGCACCGCCAAACTTGCTTTCCAGATAGTCGCGCCGGTCGCGGCCTTGCGGCGGCATGTCGGGGTTTAGCTGGAACGGGTGCCAGTGAATGTCAAACACACCTTCCGGTGCTTTTTGCAGCGCCGCTTCCAGCCGCGCCTTGCCGATATAGCACCACGGGCAGATCGGGTCGGAGATGATATCAAGCCGTGTGCTCATGCGTGGCTCCTTCGGTTTTGGAATGGTCGGCGGCACAATATTGATGATCGGCCAAAGATGCCATGACATTGCAGGCACCGATTGTATCGCCCGAACACTCTTGCGTGATGCGGGTGAGTTCGGTCTCCAGCCCCTGAAGCCAGCGCATGCGGCGGCGGATGTCAGCCAGATGCGCTTGCGCAATTTCATGCGCGGCGGCGCAGGGCAGGTTAGGCTGGTCATCGAGCGAAAACAGCACCTTGATGGCCGCCAGATCAAGACCCAGGTCGCGCGCATGGCGAATAAAGCGCAGCCGGTTCAACGCTGCCTTGTCATAGCGGCGCTGGTTGCCTGCCGACCGCCCCGGCGCATCTATCAGCCCCATCTGCTCATAATAGCGGATAGTGGGCACCTTCACGCCGCAGCTTTTTGCCAATTGTCCGATTGTCAGCATATTACCCCTTGAACCTATAGCTACTAGAGACATTAGATATAACAGGCACAAAGAACAAGGAGATTCGAAAATGAGTGCCAGTTGCGGACATAGCCACGATTTTGATGGCGTTTCAGCCGATTATAAACGCCGCCTATGGGCGGTGATTGCCATTAACGCCGCGATGTTCGCGGTTGAAATGGCGGCAGGGCAGGCGGCCAATTCCAAAGCCTTGCAGGCCGATGCGCTCGACTTTCTGGCCGATGCGCTGACTTACGGGCTGTCGCTGGCGGTCATTGGCATGAGCTTGCGCCGTCGCGCCACGGTGGCGCTGGCCAAGGCGGCCAGCCTGTTGCTTATGGGGCTTTGGGTTGGTGGCAGCACTGTATGGGCGTTCTTTGCAACCGGACACCCCGTTGCCAGCACCATGGGCTGGGTGGGTGCGCTGGCTTTGGCAGCCAATGTCGCCTCGGTGCTGATTTTGGCGCGCTACAAGGATGG
>JBBDJE010000041.1:0-20113 GCA_040880065.1 Paracoccaceae bacterium
CCAGCGAAATCGCGGCCTTCAAATCAAACGTTGCACTTGAAGTTGGAATCTAAGCAGTGGCCGATGATGCCCCGCTGGCTTTGGTGGCCTTGGCCGGTAAGGCGGGGGTGTTAGAGGCGCAGGGCCAGCTTGATGCAGCCATTGGCGTGCTTGCTGACGCCGTAACGACCTATGGCGAAGTGCCAAGCCTGCTGAATATGCTGGGTGACGGTCTGCGCCGCGCATCGCGCTTTGAAGAGGCGGTTGACGTTTACAGCCGCGCGATTGCCGCGCTGGATAACCCCGAAGCCCCGGCGGCATGGTCGCTTTACTTTGCCCGCGCAACCGCGCTTGAACGCGCAGATCGTTGGCCCGAGGCCGAGGCTGATTTGCGCCTGTCGCTTACGCTCGCCCCCGAACAACCTATGGTGTTGAACATGCTTGGCTATTCGCTGGTTGATCGCGGTCTGGCATTGGAAGAGGCGCTGGGCATGATCGAGCGCGCCATGGAGCAGCGCCCGGATGACGGCTATATCACCGATTCGCTCGGCTGGGCCTTTTACCGGATGGGCCGCTATGACGAGGCGGTTTCGGTCATGCTTGACGCTGTGCTGCTCGTGCCCGGCGAAGGCGTTTTGAACGATCACTACGGTGATGTTCTTTGGATGGTTGGCCGCAAGCGTGAGGCTGCGTTCCAATGGCAACGCGCGCTTGACAGCCGTGCAACCGATATCGACCGGCCGCGCATTGAAGCAAAGCTGGCACGCGGGCTGGATGCGGTGCTTGAGGAAGAAGGCAATGGCAACCAGTAACGCGTTTCATGAAACTGCCCCGGCCAAGGTTAACCTTGCGCTGCATATTACCGGGCGACGAAACGACGGCTACCATCTGCTCGACTCGCTTGTGGTGTTTACCGAATACGGTGACCGGCTTGATATGGTTGCCGAGGGCTACGGGCTGCATTTGCAAATTGACGGCCCGTTCGCGCAATCGCTTGATGCGCATGACAATATCATTCTGGATGCTGCGCGGCTGATGTTGCCCGATGACGCCGGGGCAAGTATTACCCTCACCAAAAACCTGCCCGTTGCGGCTGGTATTGGTGGCGGCTCGGCCGATGCGGCGGCCATGTTGCGGCTGGCGGCGAGGGTCTGGAACAGGCCGCTGCCCAAACTGGCCAGGCAGCTTGGGCTGGGTGCGGATGTGCCGGTCTGTATGACCAGCACAGCCCAGCATATGCGCGGCATTGGCGAGGATTTGACCGCGCTGCCATGGCTCAAAGGGTTGCATCTGGTGCTGGTTAACCCCGGCATCGCGCTGCGCACGCCGGATGTATTTGCACGCATTGACACGCATCAGAATGCGCCCATGTCGCCGCTGCCAAATTCCGTAAACGATTTTGCAAGCTGGCTGGGACAGCAGCGCAACGATATGCAAAGCGCTGCCGTATCGCTCTGCCCTGTAATCGCCGATTGCCTTGCCGCGCTTGGCGGGCACGGCGCGCAAATCGCGCGGATGTCAGGCTCGGGCACCACCTGCTATGGGGTGTTTGAAGACGCTTATGCGGCAAATGCCGCGGCACGCGCCATAGAGCAAATGGCACCCGGCTGGTGGGTGCGCGCAACCGGCACGCGTTAAGTCGCGCGCGCGACGACAAAATCGGTAAGTTCGGCCAGAAGGTCGCGCAACCTGTGTGCGGGTAGCGGGGCAAGGGCTTTTTGCGCTTTAGCCGCCCAATCAAGCGCAGCTTGGCGGGTATCGGCCAGCGCGCCGGTGCTGGCAAGATAATACATCGCCTGTTCTACATCACCCTCGCGCTGCTCGCCTTTGGCTATGGTGCGGGTCCAGAAGGCGCGGGCGGTATCATCGGCTGCACCAATCGCGCGGATAACCGGCAAGGTCAGCTTGCGTTCGCGAAAATCATCGCCGGTGTTTTTTCCAAGGCTGGCAGCAGCCCCGCTGTAATCAAGGTAATCATCCGTCATCTGAAAGGCGATACCGAGCGCGTCGCCATAGGCGCGCAGGGCCAAGCATTCAGCCTCTGGCCTGCCAGCCAGCACACCGCCAACCTCGCATGCCGCGGCCATAAGTGCTGCGGTTTTGCCGCGCACCACCTGCAAATAGGTTGCCTCGGAGGTGGAAATATCTTGCGCGGCGCTAAGCTGCAGCACCTCGCCTTCGGCAATAGTGGCAGATGCATTGGCAAGGATATCGAGAATTTTGAGACTGCCGCATTCCACCATAAGCTGGAAGCTGCGCGAAAACAGATAATCGCCAACCAGCACCGATGTCTGGTTGTCCCAAAGCAAATTGGCGCTGGGCCGCCCGCGCCGCTGCGCGCTTTCATCAACCACATCATCATGCAAAAGCGTGGCGGTGTGGATAAATTCGACCGTGGCCGCCAGCTTGATATGGTCAGTACCGCCATAGCCGCACATGCGCGCGCTGGCCAGTGTGAGCATGGGGCGCAGGCGTTTGCCGCCCGCCCCCACCAGATGCTGGGTTACCTGCGGAATGCGCGGCGCGTGCTCGGAGGCCATGCGCGTTGCAATCAGCGTGTTTACGGCCTCCATATCTTCGGCCAATTCGTGCTGAATCTCCGCAAAAGCGCCCGTGTCTGCCATATTCGCTTGCTCCATGTCTCGACGTTGCGCTGTTTGCCCGATAATCTGGGCAGATGAAAGAGATTTTCCGCAGCACCGACCCGACCGAAATTGCCTTCGCCCAAGCCTTGTTGGCCGGCGAGGAGATTTCCGCCGTGGTTTTTGACGAGAATATGAGCGCGTTCTATGGCGGTATCGGCCTTTTCCCGCGCCGCGTGATGGTGGTCGATGATGATGCGGCTGAAGCCATTATCGTGCTGCGCGAAAACGGGTTGGAAAGTAAGGGCTAGGGCATGGCGTTTGCTGAAACCGCGCTCAGCCGCGATGCGTTCTTGAGCGGGCGGCTTATGCTGGCGCAACCCGTTGCAGGCTACCGCGCAGCGACCGACCCGGTGTTCCTCGCCGCTTCAGTGCCTGCCAAAGTCGGCCAATCGGTGCTTGAACTCGGTTGTGGCGCAGGCGTGGCGCTGGCAGCGCTCAGCCGCCGCGTTGCCGGGCTTGATGCGCACGGGGTCGAGCTTCAGCGCGACTATGCAGAGCTTGCGCGGCTGAACGCGGCTGAAAACGGGTTGAAGCTCGTTATACATGATGGTGACCTTGCTGACATGCCTGCCAGCCTGCGTGCGCTTAGCTTTGATCATGTCATGGCCAACCCGCCCTTTTATGCCGACCATGCAGGCACTGCGCCGCGCGATGCGGGTAAGGCGCGCGCCCAGCAACAGCCCACCACCGCGCTTTCGGTTTGGGTTGATGCGGCACTGCGCCGCCTGCACCCACGCGGCATGGTTACGCTGGTGCATAAGGCCGAGGCGCTGGGTGATATTCTGGCCGCGCTGGCAGGCCGGGCAGGTGATGTGAGCGTGCTGCCGCTGGCTGCGCGGCAAGGGCGCAGCGCCGGGCGGGTGATTGTGCAGGCCGTAAAGGGCGCGCGCGGGCCGTTGCGGCTGCTGGCACCGCTCGTTGTGCATGAGGGGGCGCAGCATGGCGCTACCGATGATGCTTACAGCCTAGTTGCGCGCGGAGTATTGCGCGATATGCACGCATTGGCATTAACCCGCCCAGCACGGTAACACACGCAAAAGTTTATTTGAAGATGAGGTGACAGGGGGCGATTTTCGTGGTGCAATACTTTTGCAAGCAACCCAAAGGAGGCACGCATGAATCTCGACAGCCATATTTCCGAATTGCGCAAGAAACACGCCGCATTGGAAGATCGAATCAGCAAAGACCAACGCAGTCCGGGGAGCAATGATCTGTCATTGATTGAAATGAAGCGCGAAAAGCTGCGCCTGAAGGATGAGATCGAGCGCCTGAGCACGCATTAACGCAAAGCTAGCCCCGCGCTGCGACAAGCGCACCACATGCAATAAGCGCCGCCGCGCCCAGTAAAGCTGGCGTGGCGGGCGCGAGGCCTGCAAGCACCAGAACAACGGTTGAAAGCATCGGCGCGCCATAGGCCAACACGCCGAGAAGCTGGATATTGCCGCGTTTTACGCCAATATCCCACACATAAAATGCAAGCCCCACAGGGCCAAGCCCCAGCGCCAGCAAGGCCAGCCAAGCTTGCATGGTTTTCGGCCAGACCGTTACTTCCCATAGCAAATGGCATGCCAGTGCCAGCACGGCAGAAATGGCGCAATAGGCGGCGATGATGGTGCTTGGCACCGTGCCAACCGCACGGCTGGCCACCGAATAGCCTGACCAGATCAGCGCGCATAAGGCCGCAGCGCCAAAGCCGCGCCAATGCTCGGGGGCAATGCTGAAACCCGTGCGCGCAATCAGCAATGCCGCACCCGCAAACGCGATGAGCGCACCAAGAATATGCATTGCGCGCAGGCGTTCACCGGGCAATGCGGCAGAAAACAGCACAATGAAGAGCGGCCAAAGATAGGCGATAAGGCTGGCCTCGGCTGCGGGGGCATTGGCCAGCGCGGTAAAATAAAAGAAGTGGTAGCCAAAAATTCCACCCACCCCCAACAGCCAGACCCGCGCAGGCAATCTGCCAAGGCTGGTGCGCTTGCGGATGAGGCCAGGCAAGCCGATGGCAGCACCCAGCCCGAAGCAAATGGCCGAAAGCTGAAAGGGTGGCAACCCGCCTGAAAGCGTTGTGAAAAGCGCAAGCAACGCCCATAGCAGCACGGCAATGCTGCCCAAGAGCGTTGCGCGCAGGCTGCTCATGCGGCGGCGGCGGCGCGGCGGGCTGTGGCGGCTTGCAAAAAGCGGGCGATAAGCGCAGTCCAAATGTCGTTTTGCACCTGCTGCACCAGCCCGGCTTCGGCCTCGGCAACCAGTTCGGCGGGCACAATGGCGTTCAGCCGCGTATCGATCAGCCCTTGCACGAATTCTGCCGACATCTCTGGATGCGATTGCACGGTAATGGCATCTGGCGCATCGGGGTTGCCGTAAACCATTGCCGCATATGGGCAAAATTCGGAACTTGCGATGATTTGCGCACCGGTTGGCGGGGTAACGATCTGGTCTTGGTGCACGGCGTAGCCTTTGAAGCTGGCCTTGAGATCTGCCATCCAGTCCGGCAGGCTGTGGGTTTGGTATTCATGCACACCCAAGCCCCAGCCGCGCGCGGACTTTTCAACCTTGCCGCCCATGGCTTCGGCAATCAGCTGATGGCCAAAACAAATGCCGACCAGCGGCACGTTTTGTGCAGCGCAATCACGCACAAAGGCTTTGAGGTCGTTGATCCAGTCAAGGTCTTCATACACGCCGTGGCGTGAACCGGTGATCAGCCAGCCATCGGCATCGGTTGGCTGGCCAAGCTTCTGGCCGTTCACGATGGATAGATCGACAAATTCCACATCAGGTAACTGGCTTTGAATAAGCGCGTGAAAAATGCTGGGATAATCGCCAAACCGCGACTTCAGCGCGTCAGATACATTGCCGGTTTCAAGAATACCGATTCGCATTTAAGGCCTCGCAAACAGTGATTGCTCAACAATTAGCGCCGCAAACTGGCAGTTACCAGCCTAGGAATTGAAGCGCCCCCGTTCGAGTGCAACCACATCGCGTATCACCCCGAGCTGCCATTCAACCTTGCCTGCCTTGATCTCCGCCGAGATTGCATCGGCCCGCGCCTTGGCGGCCGTAAACAGCGCTTTGTGTTCGGCAGTCAGAATTCCGCGACCGGTCACCAACTGGAAGTGGTTGCAGGCCGGGTTGCCATTGCCCTCAATTATAAGCGGCCCCTTATCGGTAAGCGCAACATCCCAGCCGATAATGCCAATCTCGGGCGTGAGCATATGGGCGGCTTTGACAAGCGCAATTGCATCGGGCAACTGCTCGACCTTGAAGCCGGGTAGTTTGGTGCCGGTCACCGGCTGATGCTCAAGCAGTGTATTTATGCCGTCGGTGCGCTCTCGGGCCGAGATGATTGTGCTGTTTTGCAAATCCAAATGCGCGAAATAGCGCCGTTTAGACTTTGTCGGGCCAGATTCCGTGCCCTCAATCGGCATGCGGAACGAACCGAAAAAGACATGCGGCTCGCCGTGTTCGGTAAGGATCGAGTTGAGCCGCATCGGGCCTAGGCCTTTGGGGGCAAGGCCGCGCAGGTCTTTGGCGAGGTTTTCGCAGGTCTGGAACAGATAGCCGTTGGGAAACTTCGCCAGCACCTCGGCGACGAAAGCCTTTACATGCGGGCCTTGAATATCTTCGCCGTAGCGCAAATGGCCATCGCTATCCAAACGCTCGATCTGCACGCCGCCAATGGATTGTTTGCCATCGGTCGGCTTACCAAAAATCGGGTAGCGGGCCGAATGTTCAAGAAACGCAACCATATCGGCGGCACTGCGCAGCTGTTCCCACGGCCCAACTGTCTGGCGTGGCGAATACATGGCCTGCGTTTGGGTGCAGGCAATGTTGCTGGCCGCGCAGAGCGCCAGAAAAACCGGTTTTTGGTCAACCAAGTAGCGCGCGCCAGCAAGTTCTGGCGCGGTCAGGCCGTAATTCAGGGCTTGTGCGGCGCGATCACCCAGAAATTCGCTTTTCTGGCTGCGGCTAAGATCGGGCCGATAGACATGCAAACGGTAGTATTCATGCGGCATCAGCTTGCCGCGCCCGTAGCGAAGCGAAAATATTTCCCGCAACTGCCGCGAGACCGAAACACCATGCTTTTGCGCAACAAACTGCATCATTTTCGTAATGCTAAGCGTGCGCATCTGCGAGATGGAGCTTAAAATATTTGATGGCTCAACCATGGTATACTCGCAAAAAAATGGCGCAAATTGCGCCATTTCCTTATAGTTTATCGGTCGGCTTACGGCAATCAGCTAAAAAACTGACCGCCATTTGGCGAGATGGTCGAGCCGGTTAAAAAGCCCGCCTCGTCCGAAGCCAGAAACACAACACAACGGGCAATTTCATCAGGCTCACCAAGGCGGCCCACCGGAATTTGCGGGATGATCCGCTCGTTCAGCACCTTTTCGGGAATCGCACGCACCATTTCGGTGCCGATATAGCCGGGGCAGATTGCATTTACGGTAATGCCCGCCCGCGCGCCTTCCTGTGCCAAAGCACGGGTAAAGCCGATATCGCCCGCCTTTGCGGCAGAATAGTTGGCCTGCCCCGCCTGGCCCTTTTGCCCGTTGACCGAGCTGATATTGATGACACGGCCGAATTTACGGTCACGCATGCCGCTCCAGATTGGATGGGTCATGTTGAACACGCCTGAGAGGTTGGTGTCGATCACCTCTTGCCATTGTTCGCGGGTCATCTTGTGGAACATTCCGTCGCGGGTAATGCCGGCATTATTGACCAGAACATCCACCGGACCGAGTTCGGCCTCAACCTCTGCAATGCCGACGGCACAACCGTCGTAATCGGCGACCGACCATTTGAAGGCTTTGATGCCGGTCTCGGCGGTAAATTTTGCCGCCGCCTCGTCATTGCCTGCATAATTTGCCGCGACGTTATAGCCAGCTTCCTTTAGAGCCACCGAAATGGCCGCGCCAATGCCGCGCGTGCCACCTGTTACAAGGGCCGTTCTGGTCATTCATTCTCTCCTGTTGAAACGATTGTTCTGTTTTGTGCGCTGTTACGAAATAATGTTACGCACGCTCAACGCAGAGTGCAACACCCATGCCGCCACCAATGCACAGCGTTGCAAGCCCGCGCTTGGCATCGCGGCGCTGCATTTCAAACAAAAGCGTGTTCAGCACGCGACAGCCCGAGGCGCCAATCGGGTGGCCAATGGCAATCGCGCCGCCATTCACATTTACAATCGCCGGGTCCCAGCCCATTTCCTTGTTTACGGCACAGGCTTGCGCGGCGAAGGCTTCGTTGGCCTCAACCAGATCAAGGTCATCGACTGTCCAGCCCGCCTTGGCCTGCGCCTTGCGGGTGGCCATGACCGGACCAACCCCCATGATCGACGGGTCGAGCCCGGCGGTGGCATAGCCTGCAATGCGGCCAAGGTGCTGAATGCCACGGTTCATGGCGTTTTCTTCGGTCATCAGCAGGGTCACTGCCGCACCGTCATTCAGCCCCGAAGCGTTGCCTGCGGTCACCGACCCATCCTTGGCGAAGGCCGGGCGCAGCTTTTGCATGGCCTCGATGCTGGCCCCGTGGCGGATATATTCGTCCTGATCAACCACGGTTTCGCCCTTGCGGGTTTTGATGGTGAACGGCGTGATTTCGTCAGCAAACTTGCCAGCCTTCTGCGCGGCTTCGGCCTTGTTCTGGCTGGCCACGGCAAATTCGTCCTGCTGGTCGCGCGAAATCTGCCATTGCTGGGCCACGTTTTCGGCGGTGTTGCCCATGTGGTAGCCGTTGAAAGCATCCCACAAACCATCCTTGATCATCGAATCAATGAAGGACATATCGCCCATTTTCTGACCAGTGCGCAGGTTGGCAACATGGGGTGACAGGCTCATGCTTTCCTGCCCGCCCGCCACGACAATCTCGGCATCGTTCAGCATGATGTGCTGAGCACCCAGTGCCACGGCGCGCAGACCCGAGCCGCACACCTGGTTGATGCCCCAGGCCGCGCTTTCAATGGGCAGCCCGGCGGCAATATGCGCTTGGCGCGCAGGGTTCTGGCCCTGACCAGCGGTCAGCACCTGGCCAAGAATGGTTTCGGAGACATCGGCCGCATCAACGCCAGCGCGGGCCAGAACGGCACGTATGGCTTCGGCCCCCAGTTCATGCGCGGGCGTATTGGCAAAAGCGCCTAGAAAGTTGCCAACGGCGGTGCGGGCGGCGGATGCGATCACGATATTGGTCATGGGTAAGATCCTTCAGGTTATGTTGCGGCGCTAAATAGCATTAGGGCGCTTTGCTGTCATTTAGTCTACAGGCTTTGCACAAAGCTGCAAATGCGTCGCCAAAGCGCAGGGGCTGCGCGGGCCGAGGTGATGAGCCCGACATGGCCGGTGGCTGCCGTAAGCTGTGTTGCTTGGGGCACGGCACGGGCCAGCGCCAATGCACCTTTCATTGGGGCGATATTGTCATAGGCACCCGCCACCACAAGGGTGGGGCAGTTTATTGCACTGGCGCGCACTTTTGCGCCGCCAAGCTGCCATTGTCCGGTGCTGGGGCTGTTGTTGAGGTGCCAGTCAAGCAGCAATTCACGCGCGGCGGGGGCGGCCATGGCGATGCCATCGGCCAGCCAGTCCTCCAGCGCGACAAAGCACTGCTCCGATGGGTCGTTTGCGGGAAGCTGCGCGAAACGGCGAAACTTGGTGGCGAAGGCCAACGGGTTGAGCGTGGCGAAAAGCGATTGGAACAGCGATGCGGGGATGGTGCCATAGGCTTGTGCCAGCCCGTTCAGAAGGGCGTTGGCGGCGGCCCCGTCATGCTGGCTGTACATCAGCCGCAACTGGTTGCGCACCCCGCCACCAAATGCAAAATCCCACGGCGCACCCAAGGTGACAAGGCCGCGAATGCCAGTTGGATAACGTGCAACAAGACCTGCCGCAACCGTGCCGCCCATGCAGTAACCAAGCAGGCAGGCAGGCCCTGTTGTTGCAAGGGCTGCGCGGGCGCGGGCAATGTATTGCGCAATGTCAAAGCCAGCCTCATGCGGGCCGGGCGCGCCCCAATCCAGCAAATAGGGGTGGAGCCCCGCCGCCGCCAGCCGCCCCATGGCCGAGGATTCGGGGGTAAGGTTCATTATATAGGCGCGGTTCACCAGCGAGGGCAGCACCAGCACGGCAGGTGAATCGCTTGTTGCATTTGGCGCATAGTCCAGCAACCGCGTAGCGCCGCTTTGCCAGATTGCTGGCGCGGTTTCGGCGGGGCGGCGAAAGGAATGGTTTTGCCAGCGCGCCAGCCCTTGCAGAGTGGCTGCCATGCGGTGGCTGATCTCTTGTGCCAGCGCCACCGGTTCGGGTGTTTGCAGCGCGCCCACAGCAAGCGCCGGATGCCACGGAAAACCGGCCTTATCAACCGCCGCACCTGCCGCCAGTGCGCCCTGATAGGCGGCCACCATTTGCGCGATGTGCTGGGCCAGCGGCTGCGGCGCGCCAAGTCGGTGCGGCGCGGTCATTTTGTGCTGGTCCCGGCGCGTGGGGCATCAGCGCGTGCAAACAACGCGATATTTGCTTCCCAAAGGTCAAGGTAGGCGGCTTCAGCAGATGGCTGCGGCGCGGGGGGGGCGGGTTTGTCTGGTGTAGTCTTGGCGCTCATATTCTCGCCATAACATGGATGCTGGTCTTCGCGCTTGCAAAATTGCTTTGCGGCAGCGCAAAATGGTGACTAAGCTTATTGAAATGGTGCAGGGAGGCGCATGTGGCTGAACCCACGCAAGGCAACGATCCGATCGTCATCAAGAAATACGCCAACCGGCGCCTGTATAACACGGCCAAATCCAGCTATGTAACGCTTGAGAACCTTAGCCAGATGGTGCGTGACGGCGAGGATTTCGTCGTACATGATGCGAAATCCGGTGACGATATCACCCGTTCGGTTCTAGCCCAGATTATTTTCGAGGCGGAATCCAAGGGCAACAACATGCTGCCGACGAATTTTTTGCGCCAACTCATCGCGCTTTACGGCGATTCGCTTCAAGGCGTCGTGCCGGGCTATCTCGATGCGTCGATGGAAACCTTCACCAAGAACCAGGAAGCCATGCGCGCGCAGATCTCGACAGCTTTCGCGGCCAATCCGGCGATTACCAATCTGGAATCGCTGGCGCGCACCAATATGGAGTGGTTTGAAAACGCCATGCGCATGTTTTCACCATTTCCCGGCGTTGTTCCGGGCAAGAGCGATGCAGAAGCAAAACCAGCAGAACAGGCCCAAAAACCAAAAGAATCAGAGCTGGATGCGTTGAAGTCGCAGCTTTCCGAAATGCAGGTTCAATTGTCAAAACTCGTCGGAAAACCCTAAATCGCCAGGCGGTAGGGCTGCATGTTTATCACGAGCGGCACGTCGCCAGCGTGCCCGCAATAATAGCCTTGCAGACAATCGACCCCTAGGGCCGTGGCGGCGCTGGCTTCGTCCTCGTTTTCAACAAATTCGGCGACGGTCAGCATGTCAAAATGTTGGGCCAACTCTACCAGAACCTTCACCAGAATCGCATTATCGGGGTTTTTATGCAGGTCGCGAATGAACTGCCCGTCAATTTTGACCATGTCAAAACGAAAGCGGCGAAAATAGGCAAAGGCGGTTTGCCCGGCGCCGAAATCATCAATCGCAAAGCTGCATCCAAGCTTTCGGTTTCGCTCAAGAAAGGCAAGCGTTTCATCCGGGTCCCGCATCGCGGACCGCTCGGTCAGCTCGATGATAAGGCGTTCGGGCAGGCTCGGGTCTTGGCGGGCGGCTTGGGCGAGGAGCGCGTTCCAGCCATTATCATGCATGCTGTTCGGGCTTATGTTTATCGACAGTCGCAAACGGCGGTCTGCCGCGAGCAATTCAAGCGCCAGGCTCAGCGCGCGCCGGTCAAGCGCGCGGCCAAGCTGTGTGCCTTCAACCGCCTCTATAAATTCACCGGCGCGCATGACCGCGCCATTCGGGCAGCGCAAGCGCAGCAAACCTTCATAGAATGACACGTGGCCTTGCGGGCCACCGCGCATGACCGGTTGCCAGGCAAGGCCAATGCGCTCGTCATGAAGCGCTTCACGCACCAGTGCCTTAGTGCGGGCGGTTTGGGCTTTGTCGAGCGCTGTCCGGCTGGTCATGGCTAAATCCTTTATCGCTCCGAAGATTGCCTGCAAGCCGTTAACACGGTATGAATATTCACGTATTGTTCTAAAGGAAATTAAAATGCAGGACAGATGCGCATGGTGTGGCGATGACCCGCTCTATATTGATTACCATGATCGCGAATGGGGTGTGCCCTGCCGCGATTCGCGTGAGCTTTTTGCGCTTCTGATGCTCGAATCCTTTCAGGCGGGGCTAAGCTGGATCACCATTTTGCGCAAACGCGAGAACTTTTATGCGCGATTCGCCAATTTCGCCCCAAATATTTTGGCAAGCTGGGGCGAGGCAGAGATTGAGGCCGCCTTGCAAGATGCGGGCATCATCCGCCACCGCGCAAAGATTGTTGCCACAATAAACGGCGCGAAGGCATGGCAGGAAATTGAAGCAGGCGAGGGGTTTTCCAATTTTATCTGGCAAGCGGTGAATGGTGCGCCCGTTGATAACCGCGTGCAAACCTTGGCTGATGTGCCTGCCAGCACGGCGGCATCCACCTTGTTATCAAAACGGCTGAAAAAGGCCGGTTTCAACTTTTGCGGGCCGGTCATTTGTTATGCGTTCATGCAGGCGGCCGGGCTGGTGAATGACCATGTTGTAACCTGCCCGCGCCACGGCGCGGTTTAGTCTGCCGACGCCTCGGCCAGCGCCGCGGCCAGCGCGCGGATAATCGGCGCGGCTTCATCCCATTCCGCAGCGCCCGTCAGGCGGGCAATTTCGCGGCCTTCACCATCAAATATTATGGTGGTGGGCAGGCCCATAGCGCCATGGGCGGCGGCTAGCTCGCCGCGCGCATCAAGGTTGATGGGCATGGTCACGCCGGTCTCGGTGTTGAAACGCTCGATATCCTCGATGCGGTTGCGCCCGGTGGCAATGGCGATCACGCCGGCCTCCTCGCCAAGATCGGCACGCAAACGGTCTAGCGCTGGCATTTCCTCGCGGCAAGGGGCACACCATGTGGCCCAGAAATTCACCACATGTATGCGCCCGTCGGCTGGAATGTGCAGCGCCTCGCCCGATTGCGCGACATAGCCGACATCAACGGCGGCGCGCGGTTCTGCGTGGATGACCAGACGGCGCAAGCTGTCATGGCGCATGTCTTGGATGGCAGCGCGCTCGTCGGCTGAGATCGTGCCGGCGATGCTTGGGTTTGCAACCAGTGCTGTGGCGGCATATAGCAGGGCAAAGCTAAGTTTTCGCAGGGTCATGGCGGGCCTTGGGTTGGAGGGGTGAATGTCAGACAAATCAGGTGCAAATGCAATGTGGGGCGGGCGGTTCGCTGCCGGGCCAGACGCGATAATGGAGGCGATCAATGCCTCGATCAGCTTTGATAAGCGGCTCTACAAGCAGGATATCGAGGCCTCTCGCGCCCATGCCGCCATGTTGGCCGCCTGTGGTATTATTAGTAATAGCGATGCCGCCGCCATTTCGGAAGGGCTGCTCACGATCTTGTCAGAAATCGAGGGCGGGACGTTTGAATTTTCAGCGGCGCTGGAAGATATTCACATGAATATCGAAGCCCGGCTGAAAACCTTGGTTGGCGCGCCTGCGGGGCGGCTGCATACAGCACGGTCGCGCAATGATCAGGTCGCCGTCGATTTCCGGCTTTGGGTGCGCGAGCAGTGCGATGCGGCAATGACCAGCATAACCGCGCTCATGCAGGTTCTGGTGGCGCAGGCCGAGGCGGGGGCCGATATGATCATGCCCGGCTTTACCCATTTGCAGACCGCACAACCCGTGACATGGGGGCACCACATGCTGGCCTATGTCGAAATGCTGGCCCGCGACAAAGCCCGTTTTGCCGATGCCCGCGCGCGCATGAACGAAAGCCCGCTCGGGGCTGCCGCACTGGCAGGCACAGGCTTTGCGATAGACCGCGAGATGACCGCCAGGGCGCTGGGCTTTGAGCGCCCCACGGCCAACAGCCTTGATTCTGTGTCCGACCGCGATTTTGCCATGGAGTTTCTGAGCGCCTCGGCCATTTGCGGCACACATCTGAGCCGTTTGGCGGAAGAACTGGTCATCTGGTCTTCGGCGCAGTTTCGTTTTGTCATCATGTCCGACAGGTTCTCGACCGGATCGTCCATAATGCCGCAAAAGAAAAACCCCGATGCGGCCGAGTTGATTCGTGCCAAGGGTGCGCGCATCAACGGGGCGCTGGTGGCGTTTTTGACGATGATGAAGGGGCTGCCGCTGACCTATTCCAAGGATATGCAGGAAGATAAAGAACAGGTCTTTGACGCCGCCGATACGCTGATGCTGAGCCTTGCGGCCATGACGGGCATGATGGCCGACCTTAAGCCTAACCCGCCTGCATTGCGTGCTGCCGCAGGCGCTGCCTTCTCAACTGCAACCGATTTGGCCGACTGGCTGGTGCGCAGCCTGAACCTGCCGTTCCGCGAGGCGCACCATGTGACCGGCGCGCTTGTGAAGCTGGCGGAAGACAAGGGCTGCGACCTTGACGCGTTGACCTTGGCGCAAATGCAAACCGGCCATCCGGGCATTACTCAAGAGGTTTATTCGGTGCTCGGCGTTGATAATTCGGTGGCCAGCCGCACAAGCCTTGGCGGCACTGCGCCCGCAAATGTGCGCGCGCAGGTGGAGCGCTGGAAAGGAGTGCTGGAATGAAGCCGCTTTTATTGGTCGTTGCGCTTGCCGCGTTGCTTGGCTGCGGCGTCAAGGGCGATCCGCTGGCGGGTGCGCCACAGCTCGAAGCGCAGCTGGCCGCGCCGTAAACCTTGTAGGGCCGAAGCAGAGAGGCTTGTGAATTGAAAGCATCAGCGCAAGACTACTCGCATCTATACTGGCCCGATAATACAAGACGTTTGTCTGTAGTCTGTTTTTTGTGTGCGTTTGGCCCAGAGAGTTAGCTGTTTTGCCCGACAACGCCTAATTCAGCGCGTTCCGGCAATGAATGCTGTAAAATTTCTTGCACGAACGACTTGGGTTTGCAATAACAACCCACGGCTGCAATGCCGAATATATAAAAAACCATAGATGTATCAACAGGACAGACAATGCTTAAACTTTTACTTGCGCTGACATTTGCCATTGGCATGAGCGGCGCCACCCAGGCCCAAACCGACCTTCGCGGCCCGGCGATTCTTACCGTATCGGGCAATGTTGCCAATTTTTCGCGCGGCGCGATGGACCCGGATTACGACAAATTTTTCGATTATAATGGTGTGGAGTTCCATGCCGCAGCAGCATTCGATTATGCAACGCTGGCAACACTTGGCCAACTCACCTACACAACCGATTTTCCGCAAGGTGACTCAAAGCATGCATTTGAAGGCCCGTTGCTGGCAGATGTTCTGCGCCTTGCCGGTGTAACTGGCACCACGATTTCGCTTCGCGCGCTGGATGGTTATGCACTGGAACTGCCACTGGCCGAGTTGCTGGCCAAAGACCCGATTCTTGCGCTGAAACGCGATGGCATTTTCCTTGGCCTTGGCGATTTCGGCCCAAGCCATCTGGTGTTTGCCCGTGGCAGCCGCCCCGATCTGGATATGCTGGACGATACGACATGGATCTGGTCGGTTTTCCATATTGATGTGCAATAGCATCGTTTGACTTGAACGATCTGTCATGTCGCGCTAGGTCCGAGCCAAAGGGCCGGGGGCGACATGACACATTCTCGAACAGTTTTTCTGGTTTTGGCGCTGGTCGGTGCGGCGGGGCCGCTCTATTTCATGTTTGGCTTTATGCAGGTCAACGGCTTTAGCTTTGGCGGTGTGTTCAACGCCTGGGGCGCCAATATGGCGACCCGCGGGCTGATGGTGAACATGCTGCTCTCTTGCCTCGTGCTCACGGTCTGGGCCGTGCTCGAAGCCCCTGCGCGGCGCGACTATCTTCCGCTTGTAGCCATTCCCGTGGCCTTTTATGTTGGCTTCTCTTGTGGCTTGCCGCTGTATCTTTACCTGCGCGCGCGCCCCCTTAATTAAGCATCGGGCTGAAAATGGACCATTTCCAATACCAATCCGGTGAACTTTGTGCCGAAGGCGTCGCCATTGCCGATATTGCGCGCGCGGTCGGCACGCCGTTTTACGTTTATTCAAGCGCGACGCTCACTCGCCATTATCAGGTGTTTCAAGAGGCGCTTGCGGGAATGGACCATCTCATCTGCTATGCGATGAAGGCCAATTCCAACCAGGCCGTGCTGCGGCTTATGGCCAGCTTGGGCGCAGGCATGGATGTCGTTTCGGGTGGTGAATATGCGCGTGCCAAGGCGGCCGGTGTGCCGGGCGAGCGCATTGTCTTTTCCGGTGTTGGCAAAACCGCCGATGAAATGCGCATGGCGCTTGCGGGCGGTGTGCGCCAGTTCAACGTGGAAAGCGAGCCGGAATTGCTGGCGCTGGATGCGGTGGCAAGTGCAATGGGCCTACGCGCGCCAATCACCATTCGGGTGAACCCGGATGTTGATGCCAAAACCCACGCCAAAATCGCCACCGGAAAATCCGAGAATAAATTCGGCATACCGATTGCTCGCGCCCGCGAAGCTTATGCGCAGGCCGCCACGCTCAAAGCTGTCGAGATTGTGGGCATTGATGTGCATATCGGCAGCCAGCTTACCGCGCTTGCCCCTTACGAGGCGGCTTTCACCAAGGTGGCCGAACTGTGCGAAACATTGCGCGCCGATGGCCACAGCATCCGAAGGCTCGACCTTGGCGGCGGGCTTGGCATTCCGTACGAGCGTTCCAACAGCCTGCCGCCGCTTCCGCTTGAATATGGTGAGGTCGTGCGCCGCACGCTGGGGCATTTGGGCTGCGAGATCGAGATCGAGCCGGGCCGTCTGATTGCGGGAAATGCCGGGCTGCTGGTGGCGGGTGTAACCTATGTCAAACAAGGCGAGGGGCGGGACTTTCTGATACTCGATGCCGCCATGAACGATTTGCTCCGCCCGGCCATGTATGACGCCTATCACGAGATTATCCCCGTGGCGGAAACCGCGCCGGGGGTGGAACTCCAGCCCATAGATATTGTTGGCCCGGTCTGCGAAACCGGCGATACCTTTGCGCGCCAGCGCGCCATGCCCCTGCTTGCCGCGGGCGATCTGGTGGCGTTTCGCACGGCGGGTGCTTATGGTGCGGTCATGGCCAGCGAATACAATACCCGCCCGATGATTCCCGAAGTTTTAGTGCAGGGCGATCAATTTGCCGTGGTTCGGGCACGTCCGAGCTTGGAAGAGATCATCAATCGGGATAGCATCCCGCCATGGCTGGCCTGAACTCCCAAAAAAACGCGCCGCGCAAACCCGATTTTGCGCAGCTTGCCCCCTATTCCGGGCGGCTGTTCTTCACGCGGTTAACGCTTTGGGCCGAAACGCTGATCACCTCGTTCTGGCCACTGGCCAGCCTAGCCGCAGCCAGCGCCGCCATGCTTTTACTTCGGTTTGAGCAGTTTGTGCCGCAGGTTTATTGGCTTTTCATAGCAACTGGCGTGCTGGTTCTTGCCTTGGTGCTTGGCGGCATTGGCTTGCGCCGCGTCAAGCCACCCAGCCGGATTGATGCGATTCTGCGGCTCGATTCCGAATTGCCGGGCCGTCCGCTTACAGCCCTGCTCGACCGTCCTGCGCATTTGGGTGATGATCATATCAGCAAGAACCTGTGGCTGGCACATACTGCCGCAATGCGCCAGGCGGCGGCGCGTGCGCGGGTGCCAAAACCGGTGGTAAACCTGCGCGAACGTGACCCGAACGGGCTGCGCCTGCTGGCCGCAACCGCGCTGGGTGTGGCGCTGGTCTTTAGCACCCTGCCCGTCGCCAATACGCAAAGCGGCGGCCCCGCTGGCACTGCCTTGGCCGCCATCCCCGCGGCAAGCTTTGAAGCTTGGGCCCGCCCGCCCGCCTATACCGGCCTGCCGGTCATGTATCTTTCGCCCGAAAACCTTGCCAAAGCATCGCTGGAACTGCCCATCGGTTCCGAGTTCACGCTTCGGCTTTATGGCATTGGTGATTTTGCACTGGAAGACGGGGCAAGCGGGCAAAACCTGTCACTTGCACCCGATGCGTTTGACCTTGGCTTCAACATCGCGCAATCGGGCCGCGTAACCCTGCGTAACGGCGGCGATCTGATGGGTGACTGGCGCATCACCGCGCGTGCCGATACGCCACCGCTGCTGCAATCTGACGCCACAATCGCCAAAAGCCGCGGCGGCGCGATGGAGCTGGAATTCACCGCGCAGGATGATTACGCCATCACTGGCGGCAGCTATATGATCACCCTTGATCTCGGAGCAGTCGACCGCCGCTTTGGCCTTGTCGCCACGCCCGATTTGCCCGCGCCCTTGACCGGCCGGTTGCCGCTGCCGTTTCGGGGCGGCCGGGCCGATATTAAGGAAATGCTGGAAGCCGATTTCAGCCAGCACCTGTTTGCCAACCTGCCGGTGGTGATCACGCTTGAAGTGGCCGACGGGGCGGGCCAACTGGCCGAACTCACCCGGCATGATGTGCTGCCCGCGCGCTCGTTCTTTGACCCGCTTGCCGCCGCCATCATTGAACAGCGGCGCGATCTGCTATGGGCCCCCGACAATCTGCGCCGTGTCAACGAGGTGCTCCGCGCCATTTCGTTTGAGCCCGAGCCAGGCCTGTTCCCCAGCGCCAGCAGCTACCTGCTCACCCGCGTTGCCATCCGCCGCATGGGCTATATGGCCGAAGACGGGCTGAGCGTGGCCGAGCGTGATGAGATTGCCGCGCTGCTCTGGGATGTTGCGGTGATGATTGAAGCGGGTGATCTTTCCAGCGCCGAAGCGCGCTTGCGCCGCGCACAGGAGCGCCTGCGCGAGGGGCTTCAAAACAACGCGACCCCGCAGGAACTGGCGGATTTGACCGACGAGTTGCGCGAAGCGATTGACGAGTATTTGCAGCAAATGGCCCGCGAAATGCAGCAAAACGGCGACCAGCAACAGGCTGAAAACCAGCAAAGTGGCCCGACAATGTCTCAAAACCAGTTGCAGGAATTGCTCGACCGTATTGAAGAGATGAACCGTAACGGCCAGCGCGACGAGGCACAGCGCCTGCTCGACCAGCTTAACCAGTTCATGGAAAACATGCAGATGACCCAGCAGCAAACACCGGGTGGTCAGGGCGCGCCGGGCGAAGGTGTGCAAGACACGCTGCGCCAACAGCAGGAACTGTCCGACGATGCTTTCCGCCGGTTACAAGAAGAGTTCCGCGAAAACGGTCAGGGTGGCAACGGGCAAACCCAAAACCCCGAAGGCGAGCCCGGCGCGCCACCAACCAGCGAAGAGCTTTCAGAGCGGCAGGAAGCCTTGCGCGAGTTTATGCGCCGCTTGCAGGACGATGGTGCCGATGCCGAAGCCCTGCGTGAGGCCGAACGTAACATGGCCGAAGCCCGCGACCGGCTACGTGAGGGCGATCTTTCCGGCGCCTTGGACGAGCAGGCGCAAGCCATGGAAAACCTGCGCCGCGGCATTCGCGAGCTGGAAGCGCAAGACCGCGCCGGCAATAACGGTGAAGACAACCCCGCCAACGCCCGCGACCCGCTTGGCCGCCCCGTGGGCAATGAGGGTGGTATGGATCAGGGCGAAACCGCTGTGCCCGACCAGAACGCTTCGGAACGCGCCCGTGAACTGCTTGAAGAAATCCGCCGCCGCGCCGCTGACCGCCTGCGCCCGCAAGGCGAGCGCGACTATCTGCAACGGCTGCTCGATCTGTTTTAGAACAACCCGCCGATGGTTGCGCGCAGGCTGTCAACCGTGGCGACAATGCCGTTCACCACGCCTGCGCTGGCGGGCAGGGCAGAAATGATTTCAGCCGGAAAGAAATAGCCCACCGCAAGCATGGCACAAAGCAGCACCGCGATGACCAGACCCAAACGGCCCGAACGGTGCGACGTACCTTCGCCGTGCTCCTTGGCTGCATTGGTTTTGGCCGGCTTGGCGGCTTTGCCGCGCTTTCCACCCTTTTCATCGCGCAGGCTGGCGCGCAATTCGTTAATACTATCCTGACCCGCCTTGTTATTGGTGCGCAGTAATTCCGCGCGGATATTGGCGAGCATTGCCTCTTCATCCGCAACGGCTGCCTTGGCCTTGGGCTCGGCATTCTGCGGCTCGTCTTCATGTCGCGCTCGGCGTGCATCATCCAGCGCAACGGGCTCGGCCGGTACTTTCTTTGGCGCAAATTTCTGCACGGCCTTTAGCTCGGCAATTGCATCTGTCAGCTTGCGGGTTGCGCGCGCATCCTCGCCCTTGGCCGAGCCGCTGGTTTGCGGCGGTTCGGGATGGCCGGATGTGGGTGGCATATAGTGCGGCACCGGATCTGCGTCGGGTTCCGGCGCGGGCGCGAAATCCGGCGCGGGTTCCAGCTCTGGCGCAGGCTCGAATGGCTCTTCGGCTTCTTCCCACTCAAAGCCATCATCATCGCTTGC
>JBBDJE010000042.1:0-17731 GCA_040880065.1 Paracoccaceae bacterium
GGATGAAAATGCGCTGACGCGGATGCTGCGCGCGGGCGAGTTGGCCGGTGCCGGGCTTGATGTGTATGAGCATGGCAATGACATCAACCCCCGCCTGCGCGGGCTGGACAACGTGCTGTTGCTGCCGCATATGGGCAGTGCCACACAGGAAGGCCGTTTGGAAATGGGTGAAAAGGTGATCATCAACATCAAAACCCATGCCGATGGCCACCGCCCGCCCGACCAGGTTCTGCCGAGTATGCTGTAACGTGCCAGCGCCCAAACAAGACGAGATTGTTCGCAGTATCATGACGCTGGCCATCGGCGCGCTTGGCGCAGGCGTGGCGCGGCAAATTCATTTGCCCATGTTCATGCTGACCGGCCCGGCCATTGCGGTGGCGCTGGCAGGCTATGCGGGCCTGCCCGTGATGATGGCCCAGTTGATGCGCAACATCATTTTTCTGGTGATCGGGGTGGTGATTGGCGCGGGCATGAATGCCGATGCAAGCGCTGCCATGCTGCATTGGCCGCTGGCGTTTATCGTTCTGGCGATCATGCTTTTGGTGATCATGTGGCTAAGCCTTGTGATGCTGCAAAAGCTGTTCGGGTATGACCGCAACACCGCGATTCTTGCCTCGGTTCCCGGACATTTGAGCTATGTGATGTCGTTTGGCCCAAATGCCAAGGCCGATATGTCGCGCGTCTCTATCGTGCAATCGGTGCGGCTGCTGGCGCTGTCGTTCACGGTGCCGTTTCTGGCGGCGCTGATGGGGATTGATACCGGTCTTGCCGCCCTCGCCCCTGCGGTGCCGATGCATCTTGTCAGCTTCGCACTCGTGCTGTTTGTTTCGGTTTTTGTGGGTGTCGGGCTGAACTTTCTGAAACTGCCCTCGGCCCTGCTCATTGCCGGAATGCTGGTATCGGCGCTTGCGCAGGTCACAGGGTTGGTCAGGGGTGCGCCCAGCGCCGATATCATGCTGGCCGCGCTTATCGCCGTGGGCGCGTTGCTGGGGTGCAGGCTTTCGGTGCTGCGCCGTGCGGCTTTGGCCAAGGGCCTCGTCGCCGGTTTGGCGACAACATTGCTGGCGGTGATTGTTGCGGGCGGTGCCGCCTATGCAGCCAGCCTGTTGGCCAGCCAGCCGTTTTTGCATGTTGTGGTCGCCTTTGCGCCCGGCGGGCTGGAAATCATGGTTGCGATGGGCGCGGTGATCGGGGCCGATGCGGGGTTTGTGGCGGCGGCGCATATCGCGCGGCTGTTCATGCTGACGGGGTTGGTGCCGCTGTTTCTGGGCCGTGGCCCGCGCAAACAGGACAATCCGCGCGACGCGCAATCGTAAGGCTGCGTGCCTCGCCCCAAAGCCCGTCGTAAATATTCAACCGCCCGGCAAGGCCAACCCCGCCGGCCTGCGCGATGAATTTCACTGCTTCCAGCGCCATCATACTGCCCATAACGCCAGCCAAGGCACCCACAATCCCTGCTTCGGCGCAATTCGGCACAAGGCCGGGCGCGGGGGGTTCGGGGAAAATGCAGGCATAGCACGGTGCGCCGCTGGCCGGACTATAGAGGCTGATTTGCCCTTCCCACTGGCTCATCGCGGCGGCCAGCAGCGGGGTTCGCAGCGTTACACAGGTTGCGTTGACCAGATAGCGCGTTGCAAAATTGTCAGAACCATCAAGCACGAGATCGTGGCCAGCCAGCAAGCGGGTGGCGTGCTCGTCGGTAAGCCGCGCCTGCACAGGCTGGACCGAAACACCGGGGTTGAGTGCTGCAAGCGTTGCCTGCGCGGCTAGCACCTTGGGTTGCCCGATGTCACTGGTGGCAAAGATAACCTGCCGTTGCAGGTTTGACAGGCTGACCGAGTCATCATCTATCAGCGTGATATGGCCAATGCCCGCGCCTGCCAGATAAAGGCATAGCGGTGCGCCCAAGCCGCCCGCGCCAACCACAGCCACCCGCGCTCGGCGCAACCGCGCCTGCCCCGGCCCGCCGATCTCGCGCAGCACGATGTGGCGCGCATAGCGTTCAACTTCGGCCGGCTCCATGGCTCAGCCGATCCCGTCAAACAGCGCCGATGACAGGTAGCGCTCGGCAAAGCTGGGAATAATCACCACCATACGCGCACCCGCCATTTCTGGCCGCTCGGCGAGTTCGAGCGCAGCGGCAAGCGCCGCACCCGAGGAAATACCAACCGGAATGCCTTCCAGTGCCGCCACGCGGCGGGCGATTTCGAGCGCGGTTTCATTGCCGATGGTCAGCACTTCGTCGATCAGATCGCGCTGCAAGATGGCAGGCACAAAGCCGGCACCAATACCTTGGATTTTATGCGGCCCCGGCTCGCCACCCGAAAGAACGGGGCTGTCTTCAGGCTCGACCGCCACGATTTTCACCGCCGGGTTGCGGGCTTTCAGCACTGAGGCCACACCGGTAATCGTGCCACCTGTGCCGACACCGGAAATGAAAACATCGACCTTGCCGCCGGTATCGGCCCAGATCTCCTCGGCTGTGGTTCGGATGTGGATATCGGGGTTGGCGGGGTTTTCAAACTGCTGGGGAATGATCGCGCCGGGGGTGGCTGCGGCAATCTCTTCGGCCTTGGTAATCGCGCCCCGAACACCCATTTCAGCCGGGGTCAGCACCAGTTCGGCCCCCAAAAGCGCCAGCATTTTGCGCCGCTCGATCGACATGCTTTCCGGCATTGTCAGAATAACGCGGTAGCCGCGCGCAGCACCCACAAAGGCCAGCGCAATGCCGGTATTGCCCGAGGTCGGCTCGACCAGCACACCGCCGGGTTTTAGCGTGCCTGCGGCTTCCAATGCATCAATCATCGCCACTCCAATGCGGTCCTTGACCGAGGCGATGGGGTTGAAAAACTCCAGCTTTGCCAGAATTTCCGCGCTTACGCCCGCATCCTTTGCCAGCCGCGACAGGCGCACCAGCGGGGTGCCGCCAATAGTTTCGGTGATGTCGTTATATATGGTTGCGCGCGGGGGCATGGGCATGAGCTGTGGTCCCTATATGGTAAAGTCGATGGTTTCATCTTCACTGCGGCCAATGCCGGCTTTGCGGGCTTGGTTGCACAGGTCTTCCATGGTGATTTGATCTAGCTTGGATAGCAACTCGTTCTGATGTTTTTCCCAGATCGGCCCGATGATCTGCGTGCCAAGCTCGGCCCCGCCGATGCTGGCATCCTCATCTGCATCCATCTGCCCGATAACCCGCACGACATCGCCCAGCGTAACCCGGCGGCGCTCGCGTGCCAGTGTATAGCCGCCGCGCGGCCCGCGCACGCCTTTGAGTACACCCTTGCGCACCAGATGCTGCAAAACCTGCTCCAGATAGCGCTGCGGAATGCCTTGGCGTGCAGTAATATCGCGCGATTGCACGGGGTTGGGGCGGGCGTTATAGGCAACATCCAGCACCGCCTCGATGGCCAGCAGGGTTTTGCGGGTCATACGTAACATCATCGGCTACACTCCGGTCGAGCCAAAGCCGCCCGCGCCGCGCGCGGTGGGGCCAAGACTATCGGTTTTTACAATTTCGGCGCGCGTCACGGCGGCCAGAACGGCCTGCGCGATGCGCGCGCCATGGGCGATGGTGACGGGCGTATCCGACAGGTTGACCATAATCACCCCGACTTCGCCGCGATAATCGCTGTCGATTGTGCCCGGCGCGTTCAGAATTGTAAGCCCGAGCTTGAGCGCAAGGCCCGAGCGCGGGCGGATTTGAACCTCATGGCCTTGTGCAATTTCCATATGCAGACCGGTGGGCACAAGCGCGCGGCCAAGCGGGGGCAGATCCATGGTTCCGCCCCTAAGGTCCGCGCGTAAGTCCATGCCAGCAGCCCCCGCCGTTTCATAGGCAGGCAGGGGCATGCTGGCATCGGCCCATGCGGCGCGGGCGATACGCAGAACACTCATTTCCCAGCCCCCAAAGCGGCAGCTATGCGCGCGGCAAGCTCAGTGGCGACTTTGGCTTTGGTGGCGCGTGGCCAGCACTCGGCACCATCGGGCGTGATGAGTGTTATGGCGTTTTCATCGCCACCCATAATGCCGGTTTCGGGGCGCACATCATTGGCGACGATCCAGTCACACCCTTTGCGCAGCCGCTTTTCGCTGGCATTTTTCACCACGTCATCGGTTTCCGCAGCAAAGCCCACCACAAGCTGCGGGCGTGTTTCACCCCAGTTGGAAATGGTTTTCAGAATGTCGGGGTTTTCGGCGAATTGCAGCGCGGGCACTGCGCCAGCCTCGGTTTTCTTGATCTTGCTACTGGTTTGTTCGGCCATCCGCCAATCGGCCACAGCGGCGGCGCAAATGGCAGCGTCGAGCCTTATTGTGGCGGCGGCTTCAACTGCGGCCAGCATTTCGGCGGCTGTTTCAACCTTGATGACGTTGACACCCAGCGGCGGTGGCACGCTTGCCGGGCCGGTGATGAACTCTACCTGTGCGCCCAATGCTGCCAGCGCCGCCGCAATGGCCGTGCCCTGCGCGCCTGACGAGCGGTTGGCAATGTAGCGCACCGGATCAATCGGCTCGTGCGTGGGGCCGGAGGTGACGAGGATTCGCTTGCCTTTCAGCGGCCCGTCAGCCAGCAGCGCGGCGATGGCAGCAAAAATTTCGGCAGGCTCGGCAAGGCGGCCGGGGCCGAATTCGCCACAGGCCATGTCACCCTCATCCGGCCCGATGCGGTGGGTGCCATCGGCCGCCAATTGCGCCAGATTGCGCTGTGTGGCCGGGTGCAGCCACATACGCACATTCATGGCCGGGGCAACCAGCACAGGCTTATCGGTCGCCAAAAGCAAGGTGCTTGCCAGATCATTGGCAATGCCATTGGCCATTTTTGCCAGAAGGTCCGCCGTGGCAGGGGCCACGACAACCAGATCGGCGGCGCGCGAAAGCTGGATATGGCCCATTTCCGCCTCGTCGTTCAAATCGAACAGCGCCGCGTTCAATTTTTCACCGGCAAGGGCTGAAACCGAAAGCGGAGTCACGAATTCGGCTCCGGCTTTGGTAAGCACAGGGCGCACCGTCACGCCCGCTTCGCGCAGCAGGCGGATAAGCAGCAGCGATTTATAGGCCGCAATGCCGCCGCCAATTATCAGTAAAATGGATTTACCCTGCATCGAGCACCTTATTGATCAAACCAGAAAGGATAGTGTATATCATACGAATTCCCAATTTCTAACTGTATTTAGGCCCGCGCCCGGCAATGCACGGCTAACATTAAGGTTTGGCTTGCTTTTTAGCCGCCAGCTTAGTTTATGTTCCCTCGATTGGTTAACAGCGGGTGATGTGGTGGCGGGAAAATTTCCAAAAATTTCGCTCATCCTTGGCGGGGCGAGCTCCGGCAAATCGGCATTTGCTGAACAGCTTGTGCTGAAATCAGGCCGCAAGCCGGTTTATATAGCCACCTGCACTGCCGATGATGCTGAAATGCAGGCCCGCATCCAGCGCCACCGCGAACGCCGCGACGGCCGCTGGCGCGAGCTTGAAGTGCCGCTGGAACTGGCCAATGCGCTTGGCTGGATTGCCGCAGACGAGATTGTGCTGGTCGATTGCATGACATTGTGGCTGAGCAACCTCATGGAAGCCCAGCGCGATGTCGACGAGGCTTTGGCACTGTTCCTGCGGCAAATGCATGTTTGTGCGCAGCCGGTTGTGCTGGTCAGCAACGAACTTGGCATGGGGCTGGTGCCCGAAACCTCGCTTGGCCGCCGCTTTCGCGACCAGCAGGGCAAGATCAACCAAAGCCTTGCCAAAGCCGCCGATACTGTGACTTTTGTGGCTGCCGGCTTGCCGCTAAGCCTGAAAGGCAAGCTTCCATGAGCTTGCGGTTATGGCTGGTGCGCCACGGGCCAACCCATTCCAAAGAGCCGGTCGGCTGGCGCGATTTGCCCGCCGATTTAAGCGACAGTGCCGCCATTGCCCGCCTGCGTGCGGCCTTGCCCGAAGGTGCGCCGCTAGTTTCTTCCGACCTTAGCCGCGCTGTAGCGACCGGCGACGCCATCGCCAGCGGTGCGCGGTTTGATCACAACGCAGCCTTGCGCGAAATCAATTTCGGGCGCTGGGATGGTGTGGCGCATGATGCGTTGCCGGCTAAAGACGCCCCGCTTGCACGGCAGTTCTGGGAACAGCCGGGTGATATTGCCCCGCCCGAGGGCGAAAGCTGGAACACCATGGCGGCGCGGGTCACACAGGCTGTTGACCTTCTATGTGCATACCATACGGGCGATCTTGTGGTCGTGGCACATTTTGGTGCGCTGCTTTCCATTATACAGCGCGCCGCAGCAATACCGCCTGCGGCTGCGTTTTCCTTTACACTTGCCCCGCTATCCCTAAGCCGGGTGGATTTTCTGGCACCGGGCAAGTGGCGCATCGAACGGGTCAATCACTGCCCGTAATGGCATTGTGCAGTATTGCTGATTGGACGGGGCCGGTGCGCTGTGGTTCTCTGGCGAAAATCCGGAGGCTTGAATGACCCACGATCTTGCGATTGGTGACAGAACCTATTCAAGCTGGTCGCTGCGCGGCTGGCTGGCATTCGCCGGTTTCGATATTCCGGTGAATACCCGCAAGGCGCGCATGTATTCGCCCGAATTTACCGCGCTTCTGGCCGATTTTGCGCCAGCGCGGCTGGTGCCGGCAGCGCGCATAAACGGCACCGTGGTGTGGGATACATTGGCCATTGCAGAAACCTTGGCCGAGCTTTACCCCGCAAAAAACCTCTGGCCTGCCGATGCAAGCGCGCGCGCCCATGCCCGCGCGCTTGTGGCTGAAATGCATTCCGGTTTTGTTGCATTGCGCAGCGCCTGCACGATGAACCTGCGCCACAGCTACACTGGTTTTGCGCCAAGCGCCGGGGTGCTGGCCGATGTTGCGCGCATTGAACTGCTTTGGCAAAGCTGCCCCGGCTTGGCCGATGGCTGGCTCTTTGGGGCCTATTCGCTGGCCGATGTGTTTTATGCGCCGGTGGCCACGCGCATTGCCACCTATGGCCTGCCGGTCAGCCCGCGCGCGCAAACCTATGTCGCCAAAACCCTTGCCTTGCCCGCCTTTCGCCGCTGGCGGGCGATGGGCTTGGCTGAAGGGTTTGTGCAGCCGGGTTATGACCTTGATCTGCCCACCGGCCCATGGCCCGGACCAGCCCCGCTTGCGGCGCACCCGGTTGAAGGTAAGGTGGCGCTGAACACGCAATGCCCCTATTCCGGCAAGCCCGTTGCGGCTGATTCCTTGTTGGAGGTTGACGGGCAGGTCATTGGCTTTTGCAACCGGTTCTGCCGCGACAAAACCCTCTACGACCCCGAAGCCTGGCCCGCTGCCATGGCGCTTCTTGCGGGGCGTTAACTTGGAGGGCGTTAACTTGGCAGGCGTTAACATCCAATTAACCTTGTTTGCTGCATCGTGGCAGCGAGTGGGGGCAGGATGCAGGCGATCAGCTATACAGTTGCGTTTCACGGGGTGGAGCCGCGCCTCGTGGAGGTGCAGGTCGCGGTGTCGCCGGGCCTGCCCGCCTTTGCCATTGTCGGCCTGCCGGACAAGGCGGTAAGCGAGGCGCGTGAGCGTGTGCGCGCAACAATTTCCGCACTGGGGCTGGCACTGCCCGCCAAGCGCATTACTGTCAATCTTGCACCTGCCGACCTGCCCAAAGAGGGCTCGCATTTCGATCTGCCCATCGCGCTGACCTTGCTTGCGGCGATGGAGGCTTTGCCGCTGGAGCAGATCGGCGAGGTTTTGTCCTTGGGCGAGCTATCGCTCGACGGGCGGCTTGTGGCGGTGGCGGGCGCGTTGCCCGCAGCGCTTGCGGCGGCTGAAAACAATTGCACGCTTATCTGCCCGGCCAGTTGCGGTGCCGAGGCGGCGTGGGTTGAGGCCGCGCGCGTGCTGGCACCCGACAGCATGCTCGCAATCATCAACCATTTTGCCGGGCGTGCGGTGATGAGCGATGCCAGCCCCGGCGAGGTGTGTGCGCCAGCCCGCCAGCGCGATATGGCTGATGTGCGCGGGCAGGAACGGGCCAAGCGCGCGCTCGAAATTGCCGCCGCCGGACGCCATAACCTGCTGATGGTCGGCCCGCCGGGTGCGGGCAAGTCGATGATGGCGGCCCGCCTGCCGGGTTTGCTGCCACCGCTCAGCGCAGCAGAAGCGCTTGAAACCTCGATGATCCATTCGGTGGCCGGCCTGCTGGATGCGGGGGGCATTTCACGCACGCGCCCCTACCGATCACCGCACCATTCGGCCAGTATGCCAGCGATTGTTGGTGGCGGGCGCGGTGCCAAGCCGGGCGAGATCAGCCTTGCGCATAACGGCGTGCTGTTCCTTGACGAGCTGCCCGAATTTCCGCGCGCAGTGCTGGAAACGCTGCGCCAACCGCTTGAAACAGGCGATATTATGGTGGCGCGCGCCAATGCGCATGTGCGTTACCCCTGCGCCTTCATGCTGGTTGCGGCCGCCAATCCGTGCCGCTGCGGCTGGATGAGCGACCCCGCGCAGGCGTGCAGCCGCGCCCCGAAATGCGGGGATGACTATATGGGCCGCATTTCCGGCCCGCTGCTGGACAGGTTCGATTTGCGTATTGACGTTCCGGCAACCGCAATCAGCGATTTGCAAAAGCTGCAACCGGGCGAGCCAAGTGCTGCTATTGCGGCACGGGTAGCAGTTGCGCGCGACCTGCAACGCAGCCGCTATACAGGCAAGGGAATAACCACCAATGCGCAGGTGGAAGGCGATGATCTGATCGCAGCTGCTGCACCCGATGCAGCGGCGCTGGCGCTTTTGGGGCAGGTGGCCAGCCGTTTCAACCTGTCGGCCCGCGCGTATCATCGCATTTTGCGCGTGGCGCGCACGATAGCCGATTTGGGCGGTGCTGCGCATGTTGGCAAGGCGCATATTGCCGAGGCGGTGGCCTACCGCATCGGGCAGGGCTAGATCGGGCAGGGCTTGCGCGAAGTCGTTGGCGGCGGGCGCTGCTCTGAACGGCTAATCCGGTGTGGCCTGGTCGGGTTTTGCGCGGCTTTGATACCAATCCAGCACATACAGGCGGATGGCGGTCGCAAGGCCACAAGTGTCGATACGTTTGCTGTCGATATCGTTGGCAAGCTCGGTAATGGTCTGACCGTTTTGCGCGGCAATATCGCGAAATGCGCGCCAGAACGGGTCTTCAAGCGACACGGAAGTGCGGTGGCCCTTGAGGGTGAGGGAATGTTTGACGGGGCGGGCATCAGTCATTGTGTTCAAGCCCGTATTCAAGCCCGCGCTTATGCCCATCAAGATCACGCGAGTCTTTGGCCGTTTTGGCGGCCTGCAGGCGCTGCGTGGCTTTGGATTGCCCATGGCGGGCGGCGTTCTCATCGGCCTTTTGGGCCGCATCGGCGCGCGCGACCGATTTGCGCGCGCGCTTCAGGTTGATGAGCTTGGCGCTCACTTCGGCCCGATCATATCTTCGGGGCGTACGACGCGGTCGAAGGTTTCACCATCGACAAAGCCAAGCGCGATGGCTTCTTGGCGCAAAGTCGTGCCGTTCTTATGGGCGGTTTTGGCGACCTTGGTGGCGTTGTCATAGCCGATTGTCGGGGCAAGTGCGGTGACCAGCATCAGGCTTTCACGCATCAGCGCGTCAATCCGCTTCACATTGGCCTGTGTGCCAACCACCATATTATCGGTGAAGCTGCCCGCCGCATCGCCAAGCAATTGCATGGATTGCAGCACATTATAGCTCATCATCGGGTTATAGACATTCAGCTCGAAATGTCCTTGGCTGCCTGCAAAACCGACAGCGGCGTCATTGCCCATGACATGGGCGCAAACCATGGTCAGCGCTTCGGCCTGCGTGGGGTTTACCTTGCCCGGCATGATGGACGAGCCGGGCTCGTTTTCCGGCAAGATCAGCTCGCCAAGCCCCGAGCGCGGGCCAGAGCCGAGCAGACGCATATCATTGGCGATTTTGAACAGGCTGGCAGCAACCGTTTTGAGCGCGCCCGAGAACATGACCATGGCGTCATGCGCGGCGAGCGCTTCGAACTTGTTCGGTGCGGTCACAAAGGGCAGGTCGGTAATGGCAGCGATTTCTGCCGCCACGCGCGTATCCCAGCCCTTTTTGGTGTTCAGCCCGGTGCCAACGGCGGTGCCACCTTGGGCAAGCTCGTAAATATCGGGCAGGCACTGTTCTACCCGCGCAATCCCCTTGGCGACCTGATGGGCATAGCCGCCAAACTCCTGCCCCAAAGTCAGCGGGGTGGCGTCTTGCGTATGGGTGCGCCCGATTTTGATGATGTCCCTGAATTCCTCGGACTTGGCGGCAAGTGCAGCGTGCAGCTTGCGCAGGCCGGGTAGCAAGGTATCGCGCGCCATCATGCCAATGGCGACATGCATGGCCGTGGGAAAGGTATCGTTTGAAGACTGGCCCATGTTGCAATGGTCGTTCGGATGCACAGGTTTTTTGGAGCCCATCACCCCGCCGAGCATTTCAATCGCGCGGTTGGAGATGACCTCGTTGGCGTTCATGTTGGATTGCGTGCCCGAGCCGGTTTGCCATACGACCAGCGGGAAATGATCGTCGAATTTACCTTCGATCACTTCGGTCGCGGCGGCGGCGATGGTTTTGCCCAGCCCGGCATCCATATCGCCTTGCGCAACATTGACCAAGGCGCAGGCTTTCTTGATCACCCCGAGCGCGCGGATAATGGCGACGGGCTGACGCTCCCAGCCAATCGGAAAGTTGATAATGCTGCGCTGGGTTTGTGCGCCCCAATATTTATCGGCAGGCACGTCCAATGGGCCAAAGCTGTCGGTTTCAGTGCGCGTCGCAGTCATCTTGATACTCCCGGTCAATGCGTTTGGCGCAGCTTTAACGCCGCTTAGCAGAATTTCCAATGCGATTGTCGCGCGCGGCTATGCCGTTTTGCCCGGTTTACGAAAAACATAGCTGCGCGCGGGCGGCAGGTTGATCCAGATTTTGTCGCGCTTTTCCCAAGTGAGGCCCAAAGCCTCGCGCACCGGGGCGGCAATGGGGGGTTTTGGCCCATAGGTAAACTGCACATAGGCACCGCCGGGTTGCATAAGCCTGAACGCACCTGCGACGATTTTGCTCTGCACTGCCACCGGCATTGAAAGCAGCGGCAGGCCGGAAATAACCGTGCGCACATTTGCAAGCTCAACCTCGCCGGTGCGCTGGGCGTTCCAGTTCAGCACCTTGGCGCGCGGGAAGCGATCGCGCAGCAACTTGCAAAACGTCTCGTTCATTTCCAAAAGCACGAGCTGGCCTTCATCAACCCCCGCAGCAAGAATAGATTCGGTGATTTTTCCTGTGCCGGCGCCAAGTTCGACAACCGCGCCGCCAAGGTCGATTTCAGCAGCCATCTGCTCGCTCAGCGCGCGCGATGACGGGGCAAGCGCCACAATGCGCCAAGGGCGGCGCAAAAGCTGCGCGGTGAACAGGCCTAAATGTTTGTTATGTGGAACAGGACCCTGCATAGCGACCCCTTAGGTTGTATAAAGCTTTAATAAGGAGTGGAAGCGGCTCTTTCCAGGCCAATCCCGACTAATGTTTGCGGAATTTGTCAAGGCTGACGACTTCGGCATCATGGCCAGTTTTCTCGGATCCGGCAGTATCCTCGTCGTCAACTTCCACATCAATTCCGTCATCAGCCTCGTATTCGTCGTCACTGTCATGGGCATCAAAGCGCAGTCCGAATTCGACCGAGGGGTCAACAAAGGTTTGAATTGAGGCGAAAGGAATGACCATGGGTTCGGCCACACCGCGCCCGCGCGGATCATCAATATTCAGTGTTATGCTAAAGCGGTCCGACATTACGGCAAGGTTGTCATACCAGCCCTGAATGACAATGGTCATCTGTTTGGGGTGGCGGTCAAACAGATGCGGCGACATATCCACACCCTTATGGGTGGTGTCGAATGTAATGTAGAAATGATGGTTTCCCGGCAGGCCATCTTCGGCCACATCCGAGAGGAGCGTGCGCAGCAATCCCTGCATCGCCTGATGCATCAGTTTGCCATAATTGATTCCGTCGCTCATGCCGACTCCATTTTCCATGCGGGTAACTTAACGCAATTCTGCGCGCTGTGAAGCCGATAGATTATGAATATGAAATGAAGTGCAGGCTTCTGTTGCCAGGTGCCTGCGAACCCCGCCTTACGCTGCTAGGCGCAAGGGCTTAGGTTTCGGTTTGGTTACTGCTTACGCAGCAACGGCCACCGGAGCATAATTGTTATTGGCAATTATACGATTTACGCCGATAACGGTGGCAGTCAGCCGGGCAAAAGCATAACACCTTTAAACGTCCGTCGATCCTATTTCGGCCCCCTCCGCCCGCCAATAACGGGAGTTTTGGTGGAGCCGCCGGGTACCGCCCCCGGGTCCGATCCGTGTATTACGTGCGCGTTTATCACCATAGTTCCCAAGGGAACAAAGCTAATATAGTCTTGGCCAACAGATTCTTAAAGGGGGTATGGCATGCTGCCGGCAGGAATTATCACGGTCGATCAAAACGCTGCGGGCGAACAGGATAAGATTGCGCCGGAAAAGCTGCTTTCAGGGCAGAATGAAACTACGGTCTGGAATGCGTTTAGCGACACGAGCGGCAAGTTCCATGTGGGCCATTGGGCCAGCGGGCCGTGCAAACTGGCGGTGCGTTACAGCGAAAACGAGCTTTGTGTGCTTTTATCGGGGCGCGCTGCGCTGACCGATGCGCATGGTGCACGCGCTGAATTTGGCCCGCACGAGCCGTTTGTGATTGCGGCAGGCTTTAGCGGCACATGGGAATCTTTGGGCGATGTTACCAAGATTTACGCCATATATGAGCCATGAACGCTAGCTGGCAGGTTTGACGAGTTCACGAAACAGTTTGGCGGCAATGGCACGCGGGTAGTCGGAATAGCCGGTCGCGGTCATGACAAACCCGCCTTGGGTAATGACGAAGCGGCGGTAAAACTCGGTAACGCTACGCCCGATCCGGTCTATCGCCAGCCCGTTGATCTCGATGCCCATGGCCTGAACTTCGCGGCGCATGGTGGCAGTGTCAAAGCCGACATTTGAAGCGCCGTCACCGGACACATCTATCACGCGGCGCGCGCAATCGGAAACCGGGCCGAACTGCGTGGCCCCAAAGGCTATTGCATCGCCCACAGCGGTGCGCGAGCGTTGCCAGCGTCGCTCGATGCCGCGCGCACGATTGGCGAAGCTTGTGACCGCGGTTGGGGTGAGCATCCGCTGCCAGTCCAGGCTGACTTCCGCCTCGCCAATGCCCGACCACTGGACAACGCTCAACGCCACCTGATCGCGAACCAGAATTTCGGCGATAGCCGGGTCCAGCAGCGCATCGGCCATACCGTCAAGCTGAAAGCGGTATTCGCCAGGGTCGATCGAGCTTGAAACATCAATCATCATAAGCAGCGCGACTTTGCAGGCTTTGGCGGCGCTCGCAGCGACAAGCGTGGCAAATGTTGTAATGATAAGGCCGGATCGGTTCATTCTTCCTCCAACATGCTGACGGTCAAAGCCATCTCGCGCAGCAATTTGCGGGCCATAGCGCGGCCGTAATCGGTATAATCGGTTGCAACTTCAACAAAAGCGCCGGGGCCATGGATGACTTCGGCCTGAAAATACGGCACCAGCGTAGCACGCTCGCCGCTGGCAATCACCAACGCGTTGATCACAAGGTCGGGGGGCAGTGTGGGGCGCACATCGCGCGGGCGGGGGCCATCATTTTGTTGGCCATCCGCCGAGATATCGAGCACCTGCGTGGCGCAAACCGGCCCGCTGGCAAAGCTGGCAGCACCCGCCTCCATGGCCGAGCCGAGCGCGGTGGGCTGGCCGCTGGCACTCCGCGGCAGGCCGGGCAGGCGGGCGGCAATTATGTCGAGTATCGTGGGCGCAATGATCAATTTCCAAGGCACCAGCACCGTTTGGTGGCCACGCCCCGACCATTCATAAACCATCAGCGCAACCGGGTCACCGCCTTCGATCATCAGTCTTTGCACCTGCGGGTCGCGCAGCGCCTGGCTTAGGCCGTTTAGCTGCGCCGCATGCTCGTCTGCATCAACGGAAGATGAAACATCCAATCCGATGGCCAGCGCCATGCGGCATTGAGCCGTTAGAGGGTTTGCAGCCAGCAGGCACGACAGAAGCAGCGCATGCAGCGTTCGGCTCATTCTGTGGCCTTTGCAATCATCAAGCCAAGCTCGCGGCGCAGCTTGCGGGCCATGGCGCGCTCGAAATCTTCATAATCGGTCGCGGGTTGAATAAAGGCACCGGGGCCGCGAATAACTTCGCGGGTGAAATAGCGCCGCAGTTCGCTCTCATTGCCGATAATCAGCGCATTAACGGTGATGCCAGAAAAGTTGAAATTTGCATAGGCCGTGGCCGGGTCGTAGCCATCATTGCTGATCCCGTCACCCGTAATGTCGAGCGTGAAGCGTGCGCAGGGCGGGGCGGTGCGAAAGCGGCCATGCGCATAGCCAAGCGCCGGGCCAAGCGAGGTTGGGTAATTGTCATATCCGCGGGCAGAACCGGCAATTTCAGCGGCCGCGGCATTCAGCGCTGCTGGCGAGCTGATTAAAACCCAGTCAAGCAGCACGGCCTGCTGGTCGCGCCCGCTCCATTCATAAACCGACAGCGCGACGGGGCGGTCTGGTTGTGCCAGAAAGGCTTCCATTACAGCAGGCGCGGTGAGCGCGCGCGCCAGCCCGCCACGCTGCAATGCGTCTTCCTCGGCCGAGATGGATGAGGACACATCCAGCGCCAGCAGCAACGCAAGGCGGCATTCTTGTGCCTGTGCTGTGCCAGCCAGGCCGCTGAGCAGCAGCGCAATCTGCGCCGCGCGGCTCATAAACTGCCAAGCCATTCCGCCACGGCCAGACCAAGCGCGCGCTGGGCGCGGGCATCAAGGTGGATCGGGTCAGCCTTGGACGAACGCACGACAAAGCCCGCATCAAAAACCGGCACTTCGCGCATTTTCGCCTGAACGCGCACCACATCGCCGAGCCTGCGCGAGGTATCACCGCCGCCCTTCCATTCATCAAAGCGTTCCCACGACGCGTCATCGGCCAGCTTGCCCAGCGCGGGCGGCACGATAACGGCCACATGCGGCGGGGTTTCATCATCCCAAGCAGCCTTGCCGCTGCCCACACGGCGGGCGCAATCGACTAGCGCCATCAGGCTTGCGGCTATTGTGGTTTCATCCTGCCCAAACCGTGCCTTGAAATCATTGGTGCCCAGCATGATCAGCAACCAGTCGACGGGCGATTGCGATTTGAGCGCCACGGGCAAATGCAGCAGCCCGTTCATGGCGCTGCCGAGCATCATGTCATCATCATGTCGCGTGGTGCGGCCGGGCAGGTTTTCTTCTGCCAGCTCCCAGCCCAAAGCCGTGGCCATAACCTGCGGCCAGCGTATTTTTGTATCATAGCGCACACCGGAGCCGTCACTGGGTGTGCCCCAGCTATTGGAATCACCAAAAACCAACACGCGCGTCATGCTACCATTTTCCGGTGTTTTCCATGCTTGCCCAAGGTTCGGCCGGCTTCAGGCTTTCGCCCTTTTGCAGCAGTTCGATCGAAACATTATCGGGCGAGCGCACAAAGGCCATATGCCCGTCACGCGGGGGGCGGTTGATGGTTACGCCATTCTCCATAAGCTGCTGGCAGGTAGCGTAAATGTCATCAACCTCATAGGCCAGATGCCCGAAATGGCGGCTGTCATCGGGCAGGGTATCATCGCCATCCCAGTTATAGGTCAGCTCAACCGGGCATTCGGGCTGATCGGGCGGGGCCATGAAGATCAGGCTGAAACGGCCGCCTTCATTGTCATAGCGGCGCGTTTCCTGTAGCCCCAGCAGCCGGTAAAACGCCATCGAAGCCTCAAGGTCTTTGACCCGAACCATGGTGTGCAGGTATTTCAAGCTCATTCATCAGTCCTTTGCGCTGCAGTAAAACATCGCGGCAAACAAGCGTGACCTGCACAAAGCTGACAAACAGCAGCAGGTACCACGAGCCCATTTTTGCCGGATCGGTGAAGGCGAATTTACCCTCGCCGGAATATATCCAAGTGCCGCTAAGTGTGCCGATGTTTTCCGCAACGTAAAGGAAAAACGCCGCAAACGCCGCCGATAGCACCATTGGCAGGCGCATTTGCCGGCGCATTGGCGTGAAACGTATTGTAACACGGCCAAACAGAACGAGCGTGGCGAGCATCAGCAGATAGCGGGCATCCCAAATATAGTGATGCGCAAAGAAATTGATATAGATGGCCAGTGCCAGCACAATGGCCCAGCGCATGGGTGGATAGCCGACAAACGTCATGTCAAACAGGCGAATGGCGCGGGCGATGAAGCTGCCCACGCTCGCATACATAAAGCCCGAAAACAGCGGCACGCCACCCAGCATCAGCAGGCCGGCTTCGGGATAGCTCCAGCTTCCCATCTGCAGTTTGAAAATTTCCATCGCCGTGCCGGTGACATGAAACAGCAATATCACCTTGGCCTCGCGCCAGCTTTCCAGCCGGAAATACAGCATCAGCCCCTGAACGAGCAGCGCAAACAGCGTAAGCGCATCATAGCGGGCAAGCGTGGCACCCTCGGGCCAGAACAATGCCGACAGGATAATGGCCGCCAGCAAGAGCCCTGAAAACAGGCAGGCCCAGGCCATTTTCAGCCCGAACATGACAAACTCTACCGCCCAAAGCGGAAGGCGGGCGCGCATTGCATCGCCTAGGCGCCGCTCTACCCTCAGGTTTTCCATTTTGCCCGCTCCAATTGTTCCGCCAAAGCATATAGCGGTTTTCTAAAGTGGCTCCACCATATATTGTGGCGACCAATCCAGAATCACGCCAACACACCGGAGCCCGCCATGCCCATCACCCCAGACCAACAGGCCGAGATAGATGCCCAGCGCAGCGAACCCGCCCAAACCCTGCGCGCCACTTCCCCCGGTGCCGAGGCGCATTTATACAAGGCGCACGGGCTGCTCGACCACGGATTCGTGCGGCTTGTTGATTATATGGGCGATGATGGCGCGATCGTGCAGGCGGCGCGCGTATCTTACGGGCGCGGCACCAAGGCGGTGCAAAACGATGCCGGGCTGATCCGCTACCTCATGCGCCACTGGCATTCCACCCCGTTTGAAATGTGCGAGGCAAAGTTCCATGTCAAACTGCCGGTCTTTGTGGCGCGGCAATGGATACGCCACCGCACCGCCAATGTGAACGAATATTCCGCGCGCTATTCGATTCTCGACCGGGAATTCTACATCCCCGCCCCCGAACAGCTTGCCGCGCAAAGCGTGGTGAACAATCAGGGCCGGGGTGCGGTGCTTGAAGGGGCCGAGGCGGCGCGTGTGCTGGAACTGCTGAAAGCCGATGCCGACCGCGCCTATGACCACTATGAGGACATGCTCAGCCAGGACGGCCAGCAAGGGCTGGCCCGCGAGCTGGCGCGCATGAACCTGCCCGCCAATATCTATACGCAATGGTATTGGAAGGTTGACCTGCACAACCTCTTTCACTTCCTGCGCCTGCGCGCCGATGCCCACGCGCAATACGAAATTCGGGTTTACGCCCAAAAAATGTGCGAAATCGTGGCCGACTGGGTGCCAGCGGCCTATGCGGCGTTCGAGGATTACCGCCTGGGCGGGGCGAACCTGTCGGGCAAGGCGATGGACTGCGTGCGGCGGATGATCAAGGGTGAGCAGGTGACGCAGGAGACGAGTGGGATGAGCGCCGGGGAATGGCGGGAGTTTCAGG
>JBBDJE010000043.1:0-86311 GCA_040880065.1 Paracoccaceae bacterium
AGTCACCCGGAGATTACGCCACCTGCAAATTTCCACCACCTTCGCGACACGACCAACGGCAGCACAAAAACACACTGCTGCGAGCGGATCAGCTTACATCATTGCAATGACTCGACTGCCACATTAAATTACAATGTGTTCTCAGCCATATATACGGAGACTTAGATGGCAACCAAAGGTCAACATGTGGTGCCGAATGGTGGAAAGTGGAGTGTGCGTAAAGCGGGCGCGTCCAAAGTCACATCGACGCACTCAACTCAGAACGAGGCCATAATAGAGGCGCGTAAAATAGCCAAGAATCAGAGTACCGAGCTTTATATCCATGGACGAGATGGCCGAATTAGAGAACGGGATTCCTATGGAAACGATCCACGAAAGTCGAAAGGCTGAATTTGCCTGACTATTCGTTTGAAAAATGTGTTTTCATCAATTGCCCGTTTGATGAAGAATTTGAGCCCATCTTACAAGCAATAATGTTTTGCGTTGTAATTTTGGGCTTTACGCCTCGGTTAGCCACAGAAAGAAACGATGGCGGCGAAAATCGATTAGAAAAGATTCGGGGTCTGATTGAGGCTTCCAAATACTCTATCCATGACCTAAGTCGTTGCCAAGCAAGAAGGAAAGGCGAATATTTTCGTCTCAACATGCCATTTGAATTAGGAATAGATTTCGGCTGTCGTCAATATTTTGGTAACGGTCGAGATTCTAAAAGGTTCCTAATAACTGAAGAGAAGCGATATAGATTCCAAGCTGCGATTTCCGACATCGCTGGCTGTGACATCGTCGCTTACGGCGAGGACAAACAACAAGCCCCCCAAAATGCTGTTGGAAAAGTTAGAAACTGGCTTGTTTCAGAAACTGGTATAGCTGGGATCGGCGCCAAGCTTATTTGGGGCAGGTATTCCGACTTTCAAGAATGGTATTATGAAAAGAAATTGGATGCTGGCGCTGACCACAATGAGATCATCGAATACCCCACAAGCGAACTCCTTAGTGAAATGTTCCTTTGGGTCGAAGCTGGTGGACCTGTCGACTGAATTCGAATTATGCTGACTAAATAAAAGTCTCATACAAAGTTGTAGACTCTTCCAAAAAAACACTGCCCTTCACCCCCAAACAAAAACCGGCCCCATCGGGGCCGGTTTTAATGTTGTGTAAAACCTTAGCTTTTCGCCAGATCGCGTAGCACATAGTGCAGCACGCCGCCATGTTTCACATAGTCGATCTCGATCTCGGTATCGATCCGGCATTTGAGCGTGATATCCACCGTGGAACCATCGGCGCGCTTGATAGTGCAAGGCACCTCGGCCAGCGGCTTGAACTCGCCGGAAAGTCCTGTGATATCAACCGTTTCGTCCCCAACCAGCTTCAGCGATTTGCGGCTGTCGCCATGCGTGAACTCGAACGGAATGACCCCCATGCCCACGAGGTTGGAGCGGTGGATACGCTCGAAGCTTTCGGCAATCACCGCCTTGACGCCTAGCAGGCTGGTGCCCTTGGCCGCCCAGTCGCGGCTGGAACCCGCGCCATACTCTTTTCCGCCGAATACAACCAGCGGAGTCCCCGCCTCCACATGCGCCATCGCCGCATCGAAAATCGCCGCCTGTTCGCCGTCGGGGCCCTTGGTGTAGCCGCCCTCGACACCGTCCAACATCTCGTTTTTAATACGAATATTGGCGAAGGTACCGCGCATCATCACCTCGTGGTTGCCGCGGCGCGACCCATAGGAATTGAACTCGCGCACCGGCACCTGACGGTCAACCAGATAGCGGCCCGCGGGCGAGCTGTCTTTGAAAGAACCGGCGGGGGAAATATGGTCGGTCGTGACCATATCTCCCAATATTGCCAAGGGCTTGGCGCCCATAATGTCGGAAATGACACCCGGCTCCTTGCTCATGTTTTGAAAGTAGGGCGGGTTTTGCACATAGGTCGAGGCGGCGGGCCAGTCATAGGTCTGGCTGTCGGTGGTTTCTACCGCCTGCCATTTCTCATCGCCCTTGAACACATCGGCGTATTTTGACTGGAAGGCGGCGCGCGTCACGGTCTTCTCCACCAGATCGGCGATCTCTTTTTGCGAGGGCCAGATATCCTTGAGATAAACCGGGTTGCCGTCCTGATCCGTGCCAAGCGGCGCGGTGGAAATGTCGACATTCATGTCACCCACCAGCGCATAGGCCACCACAAGCGGCGGGCTGGCAAGGTAGTTGGCGCGCACATCGGGCGAGATCCGCCCCTCAAAGTTGCGGTTGCCCGACAGCACCGAGGTGGCAACAAGGTCGTAATCGTTGATCGCCTTTGAAATCGGCTCGGCCAACGGGCCAGAATTGCCGATACAGGTCGTGCAACCATAGCCCACAAGGTTGAAACCGATGGCGTCCAGATCTTCTTGCAGCCCGGCGGCTTCAAGATAATGCGACACCACCTGCGAGCCGGGCGCCAGCGATGTTTTCACCCATGGCTTACGGGTCAGGCCCAGTGCGCGCGCCTTGCGCGCCACCAGCCCGGCGCCGATCATGACATAGGGGTTGGATGTGTTGGTGCAGGAGGTGATCGAGGCGATCACGATAGAGCCGTCATGCAACTGGTGCGCGGCCTCTTCATCCTTATACCAGCCCTTGTTGTGGTGGCCGGTATCGCCCGGAATGTCGCACGGCTCAGGCGCACCACCTTCATTCAGCCAGCGGGTTTCGGCCCCGGTGTCGCGCGGCTTTCCGTTGCGCAGACCCTGAATGAATTTGGAAAACTCAGACGCGGCCATGTCCAGAGAAATGTAATCCTGTGGGCGTTTAGGGCCGGAAATGGCGGGCACAATCGTGCCCATGTCAAGCTCCAGCGTCGAGGTGTAGATCGGGCTGTAATCGGCATCGCGCCATAGGCCGTTGGCCTTGGCATAGGCCTCAACAAGGGCGATCCGCGCCTCATCGCGCCCGGTGATGCGCAGATAGCGCAGGGTTTCGCCATCAATCGGGAAAAAGCCGCAGGTTGCGCCATATTCGGGCGCCATATTGGCAATTGTCGCCCGGTCGGCCAGCGGCAAACGGTCCAGCCCGTCGCCATAAAACTCGACAAACTTTCCAACAACGCCGTGCGCGCGCAGCATTTGCACGACCTTCAGCACAAGGTCGGTGGCGGTGGTGCCCTCAAGCATTTCGCCGGTCAGCCTGAAGCCGACAACTTCGGGGATGAGCATGGATACCGGCTGGCCAAGCATGGCGGCCTCGGCCTCGATACCGCCAACGCCCCAACCCAGAACCGCCAGCCCGTTGACCATGGTTGTGTGGCTGTCCGTGCCGACGAGCGTGTCGGGATAGGCGACCTCCTCGCCGTGCTGGTCTTTGTCCGACCATACGGTTTGCGCCAGATATTCAAGGTTCACCTGATGGCAGATGCCCGTGCCCGGCGGCACAACGCGGAAGTTGTTGAACGCGCTCTGGCCCCATTTCAGGAACTGGTAACGCTCCATATTCCGCTCATATTCGCGGTCCACATTCATCTGGAAGGCGCGCGGGTTGCCGAACTCGTCGATCATCACCGAATGGTCGATCACAAGATCGACGGGGTTGAGCGGGTTGATCTTTTCAGGGTCACCGCCAAGGCCGATAATGCCGTCACGCATGGCGGCAAGGTCAACCACGGCAGGCACGCCGGTGAAATCCTGCATCAGCACGCGCGCCGGACGATAGGCGATTTCGCGCGGGTTCTTGCCGCCGTTCTCGGCCCATTTGGCAAAGGCGCGGATATCGTCTTGCGTGACGGTCTTGCCATCTTCAAAGCGCAGCATGTTTTCCAGCACCACCTTCAAGGCGGCAGGCAGGCGCGAAAAATCGCCAAGCCCGGCCTCTTGCGCGGCGGGAATGGAGTAATAGGCGATATTGGCGCTACCGGCGGCAAGGCTGCGGCGGGTCTTGGCGCTATCGGTTCCAACGGTGACGGTCATACTGGTCTCCTCGGGAGGTGAGAATGCGGGGCGGTTGCCTGCCTCTTGCCCTAATTTGCGGCTTCGATCAAGGCTGGCGACACTTGTTTGTGTGCAACGGTATACATTCAGCAGCGCCGCATGTCAAGGCTGCCCTCTTTCCCAATGCAGGCAAATCCGCTAAGCCCTTGCGGATGAGCTTGCAAGTCACCGATTTATCCTGCCAGCGCGCAGGGCGTGTCGTGCTCTCGGGGTTGGGCTTTACGCTGGCACCGGGGCGCGCGTTACTGCTGCGCGGGCCGAACGGAGTGGGCAAGTCGACCCTGTTGCGGGCATTGGCGGGGCTGGTGCCTTGCAGCGGCCATGTTGCTTTGGGCAATGTGGCTTTAAAAAGTGCCGACTGGGCCGAGCAGTTGATTTATGCCGGCCACTTAGAGGCGATCAAGCCGCAGTTGAGCGTTGCCGAAAACCTTGCCTTCTGGGCGGGGCTATATGGCGGGCGCGCGGCCGATGCACTGGCGGCGTTTCAGTTGGAACCGCTGGCCACGCGGCTGGCGGGGGCCTGTTCAGCCGGGCAAAAACGGCGGCTGGGGCTGGCGCGACTGGCACTGGCCAAACGCCCGCTTTGGCTGCTGGACGAGCCGAGCGTGGCGCTGGACAGCGACGCGACCGCGCTGCTATGCGACCAGATCAACCGCCATTGCGCGGGCGGCGGCATGGCGATTGTTGCCACGCATATGCCGCTGGACCTGCTCAATGCCGAAACCCTGACCCTGAGCGCGCCAATAGCCCCCATGGCCGACCCGTTTCTGGACGGGGCCTTCGCATGACGGCGCTTTTGCTGCGTGATTTGCGGCTGGCCTTGCGCTCGGGTGGCGGTGCGGGGCTGGGGCTGGCATTTTTCCTGATCGTCGTGATGCTTGTGCCCTTTGGCATCGGGCCGGATACCGCGCTGCTGGCGCGCGTGGCGCCCGGTGTTTTGTGGGTGGCGGCGCTGCTGGCCTGCCTGCTATCGCTCGACCGGCTGTTTCAGGCCGATGCCGAGGATGGTAGCCTTGATATCATTGCGCTATCACCCCTGCCGCTGGAGCTGGTGGTGCTGGTGAAGGCGCTGGCGCATTGGCTGACAACCGGGCTGCCGCTGGTGCTGGCCGCACCGGTGCTGGCCGTTACGCTGAACCTGCCAGCCGATGGCTATGGCTGGCTGGTGGCCAGCCTGCTGGCGGGCACACCGGCGCTTTCAGCACTCGGGGCCTTTGCCGCCAGCCTGACGGTGGGGCTGCGGCGCGGCGGTTTGCTGCTTTCGCTACTGGTGCTGCCACTTTACATTCCAACGCTGATATTCGGGGCGCGCTGTGCGGCGAATGCAGCCAATGGCCAGCCTGCTTTGCCCGCGTTCCTTCTGCTGGCGGGGCTTAGCCTTGCCACGCTGGCGCTGGCGCCATTTGCCGCCGCTGCCGCGCTGCGCAGCCAGTTGCGCTAGGCGCATGACCTACCTGCGTCGGAATGGCAATTGCACCCGTTTGCGCACCGCGCTACCTATGGCGCATGTCATTTTGGGAATTTGCAAACCCGGCCCGTTTCATGCGTCTTTCGGCGCGGCTTTTGCCGTGGTTTGGCGGCATCACCGTGCTGGCACTGTGCGGCGGGCTGGGCTGGGGGTTTTTCCTGACCCCCGATGCCGACCTGTTCGGCGCGACGGTAAAAATCATCTATGTTCATGTGCCAAGCGCGTTTCTAGCGGTGAATATCTACTTCATGATGTTCGTCACCTCGCTGATCTGGCTGATCCGTCGGCACCATGTTTCGGCGCTTGCCGCAAAGGCCGCAGCACCTATCGGGGCGGCGATGACGTTAATAGCGCTGATCACCGGCGCGCTTTGGGGCCAGCCGATGTGGGGCACATGGTGGGTGTGGGACCCGCGGCTGACCTCGTTCTTGATCATGTTCGTGTTTTACCTTGGCTATATCGCGCTTTGGGCAGCGATTGACGAGCCGGACAAGGCCGCCGACCTTACCTCTATACTGGCGCTGGTCGGCTCGGTCTTTGCGCTGTTGTCGCGCTATGCGGTGAATTTCTGGTCGCAAGGGCTGCATCAGGGCGCAAGCCTGTCGCTGGACCGGCAACAAAATGTTGCAAATGTCTACTGGGTCCCGCTTGTGCTGACGATGATCGGATTTTTCGCGCTGTTCTTATGGCTGCTGTTGATCGGCACACGCAGCGAAATTCGCGCCCGCCGGTTGCGCGCCATTGAAATGCAGGAGGCCCGCTGATGTTCCCCGACCTTGGAAGACACGCCGATACGGTGCTGTTCTCTTACGCCGCCACGCTGCTGATTCTGGCCGTTCTGGCAGGCAGCTACGCGCTTCGCAATGCCCGCATTCGCCGCGCGCTGGCCACAGCCGAGGCACGTCGGGGGGCTAAAAATGGCTAGGCTTTCACCGCTCGTCTTCATTCCGCCGCTGGCATTCGCAGCACTTGGCGCATTGTTCTATTTCGGGCTGAACCGTGACGACCCCGACCAGTTGCCAAGCGCTTTCATTGGCCAGCCCGCGCCCGAAATGCAGCTTGTGACGCTTGGCAGCACCGCGTTGCTGACCCCCGAAGCGCTGGCGGCACCCGGTGTGAAGCTGGTGAATTTCTGGGCAAGCTGGTGTGGCCCATGCCGAGCAGAACACCCCCGTCTTGAGGAACTGGCGGCAGCGGGTATAACTGTGCATGGCATCAACTACAAAGACCAGCCCGCACAGGCGCTGGGGTTTTTGGAAGAACTCGGCAACCCCTACGCGCTGATCGGCGCCGATACATCGGGGCGCACGGGAATTGACTGGGGCATTTACGGCGTGCCTGAAACCTTTGTGATTGATGGTGAAGGCCGCATCGTTGCCCGCCACGCCGGCCCGCTGACCCGCGACATTGTAAGCCGCATCATCATGCCGGCGATTGCAGCGGCCGAGTAGTTACTTCGCCGATTTCTTTGACGAATCCTCTGGCGCTTCCACCGCGTATCTGGTGAACAGGCCCATCTGGCTGAAGATAAAGGCAAAGGTGGCAAGCGGCAGGCCGAAGGTTTTGAAATTCACCCAAGTATCGGTATCAAAGCCACGCCAGACCGCCTCGTTCGCGATGGCAAGCGCCAGAAAGAACAGCGCGAAGCGTTTGGTGAAAATCATCCAGCCTTCGGGCTTGAGCGGCATGCTGTCGCCCATCAGATATTCCAGATAGGACGTGCCGCGCAACAGCCCGAAACCGAGAATGCCGCCAAATGCCAGATAGATCACGGTTGGCTTCATCTTGATGAAGGTCGCATCTTGCAGCCAGAGCGTAAGCCCGCCGAAAATAACCACGATAAACGCCGTAATCACCGCCATTTTGGGCAGGTGGCGCGCAACAACCCAGCTATAGGCAAGGCTGGCCAGCGTGACCGGCACAAACACCGCCGTGGCAAAGATGATCTGGGAAAGCTGGCGCGCCTCGTCGGTTATTCCCGACTCGGTCGGGGCAAAGCGATAGGCCAGAAAGAACACCAGAACCGGGCCGAGTTCGACCGCCAGTTTGCGCCATCCGCTTAGTGGTTTATGTTCCATCTTCAGCCTCCAAATTCCACAATGACCGCGCCAAGCGCAATTGCCGCCATTAATAAACCGCGCGTCCAGCCCACGGTTTCCTTCAACACCAGCCAGCCGATGAGCGCTGCAAAAACCGTTGAGGTTTCGCGCAAGACAGCCGCCTCGCCCACCGAGTCCAGCCGCGTGGCCAGCATGACCGACCCAAAGGAGATATACCCGATCAACCCGCCAATGAAACCCCGCTTTAGCAAGGGGCCAAGCAGCGGCGGGCTGGGCATGGCGCGAAAGCGCGACGCCGCGACAAAAGGAAAGATCAGCCCGTCGAGAAAGAAGAACCACGCAAGAAAGGTGAACGGATTGGCCGTGGCGCGGATGCCGTAAGCATCATAGGTGGTGTAAAGCGCGACGAAAACGCCAGTGGCAAAGGCCAGCAAAATGGCGCGGCGCAGGCGAGCCGGGTCGATATCGACACGGGTAAGGTTGAACGCCGCCAGCCCGAAAATACCGCCCGAAAGCCCCAACACCCCCAGCCATTGCAGCGTGCTGAAATGCTCGCCAAACACAAAGCCCGCCGCAATAACGGTGATCAGCGGGCCGGTACCGCGCACAACGGGGTAAACCACGGTATAGGCCCCGCGCTCATAGGCCATGGCTTGCAGCCATTTATAGCCCAGATGAATGACGACCATGCCCGCAAAAATCGGCCACATATGCGGCTCGGGCCATGGCACGACGAACAGCGCAAATGGCGCGGCCATAAGGCCATAGCTAAAGTCGATCGCGCCGCGTGTGAGCCACGGGTCAAACCGGCCCTTTTGCAACGCGCCAAACACCGCATGCGAAAACGCCGCCAACAGCGCAAGGCCCATGGCCATTTGCCGCCCGGCATCGGTGCCCGCGATCGAGATGAGCCAGTCGCTCATCGGCGCGCTATCATGCCTCGGCGCCAGTGAGGGCGCGCGCAAAATCATTGGCATCAAAGGGGGCGAGGTCTTCAATGCTTTCGCCAACGCCGATGGCGTGGATCGGCAGGCCAACCTGATCGGCCAGCGCAACCAGAACGCCGCCTTTGGCCGTGCCGTCGAGCTTGGTCATCACAAGGCCCGAAACATCGGCGATGCGGGTGAATTCCTTCACCTGGCTGAGCGCATTCTGCCCGGTTGTGGCATCCAGCACCAACAGGGTGTTATGCGGTGCGTCGGGGTCGATCTTGCGCAGCACGCGGACGATCTTGGCCAGTTCTTCCATCAGATCGGCACGGTTTTGCAAACGGCCCGCCGTGTCGATCATCAGCAGATCGGCGCTGTCTTTCTGGGCGCGCTGAAACGCCTCGAAGGCCAGCGCGGCAGGGTCGGAGCCCTCGGGCGCGGTCATCACCGGCACACCGGCGCGATCACCCCAGACCTGAAGCTGCTCGACAGCGGCGGCGCGAAACGTGTCACCCGCCGCAATCACCACCGATTTACCCGCCGCCTTGAACTGGCTGGCCAGTTTGCCGATGGTCGTGGTTTTGCCCGAGCCGTTGACCCCGACCACCAGCACCACCTGCGGGCGCTTTTGGTAAATCGGCATGGGGCGGGCGACGGGGGCAAGAATTTTGGCAACCTCGGCCGCCAGCAGTGATTTGATTTCGGCCGCGCCCAGCTTTTTGCCAAAGCGGCCTTCGGCCAAAGCGGCGGCGACCTTCAGCGCGGTTTCAACGCCCATATCGGACTGGATGAGCAATTCCTCAAGGCTTTCAAGCATGGCATCATCAAGCACGCGGGCCGTGGCATCGCGCCCCAAGGCGCGGGCCAGAAAGCTGGGCCTTTGCGCCATGGGTGTGGGCAGCGGTGCGGAGGCTTCCGCCTCATCCACCAAAGATTCGGCAGGGGCGTCTTTGATGATCGCATCCAAACCCTCATCGAGCTTGGAGGAGGATTTGAACAGGCGTGTTTTGAGCGTGTTGAAAAATGACATAAGGGCGGCTCCTGGCGTTCATTCCACCTAATACGCATTGCGCCGAGATGGAAGGGGGCGCCGAGATGGAAGGGGGCGCCGAGATGGAAGGGGGGCTTGCTCAGAGCAGGTTGCCCAAGCCCACCGCCAACAACAGTTGCGCCGAGTAATACAGCACCCAGACAATGCGCGGCAGGCCGCGGGCGCGCGCGGCTTGCGGGGTCATCAGGAAGGTTTCAGCCGCCAGAACCGCATCGGAGATGATGAACAAAGCCGTGCCAAGCACAACAACCATGCCCGCAAGGCTGGTGCCGCCGCCAATGGCCGCAACGCCCATGGCCCCGATGATGAGCGCATAGCCCGTGACCGGCCAGCGCAATGCGCCGGTGCGCGGCCAAAGCTGGCGCAGCAAGAAGCCGAGCAATAGCACCAGCGCGCCAAGGGCTGCATATTGCCAAACTGCTGCGAACTGCCACCCATAGCCGAGAATGGCGAAAATATAGGCCAGATGCGCCAGCGCAAAAGCCGCTATGCCCGCCAGAAATGCACTTTGGCCGCTGCGTGACAGCGCGTAATCGCCAATGGCCGAGGCGGCAAGCCCCGCCACCAAAGGCCACGGCGCGCCGGCCAGTGCAACGCCCAGCGCCAACAGCGCAACGCTGCCGGTTTTGGTGAAGCTGCGCGCAGCACCCTGTGATTTGCCCGCATAGGCCAGCAGGTAAACTGTGGCCAGCCCCATGCCAAGGCTGGCGGGCAAAACCAGATGCAGCACACCCCCCATGCGAGGTTAAACCTCGTCGGGGAAGTGCTGCATGGTCAGGCGGATCGGGTTGGGCGCAGCCTGGCCAAGGCCGCAAATGCTGGCATCGACCATGGCGGCGCAAAGCTCTTCAAGCAAGGGCTGGTCCCATTTATCGGCCTGCATGAGCTTGACGGCTTTTTCACAGCCCACGCGGCACGGCGTGCATTGCCCGCAGGATTCATCTTCAAAAAACCGCAGCATGTTCAGCGCGGCGGCTTTGGCGCTGTCTTTATCAGACAGCACAACCACCGCAGCCGAGCCGATAAAGCTGCCATGCGGTTGCAGCGTGTCAAAGTCGAGCGGAATGTCATGCATGCTGGCGGGCAACAGGCCGGATGATGGGCCGCCCGGCTGATAGGCCTTGAAGCTGTGGCCCGCAGCCATGCCGCCAGCGGCGCTGATGATATCGGTTATGGTAGAGCCAGCCGGCAGCAGATGCACACCGGGTTTTTGCACGCGCCCCGAGACCGAATAGCTGCGCAAACCCTTGCGGCCGTTCTTCTCGGTGCCGTTCAGCACCTCTGCACCTTCGCGGCAAATACGCGCCACCCAGTGCAGGGTTTCTACGTTATGCACCAAGGTCGGGCGGTTGAAAACGCCAACCTGTGCCACATAGGGCGGGCGATGGCGGGGCATACCGCGCTTGCCTTCGATGCTCTCGATCATGGCGGATTCTTCGCCGCAAATATAGGCACCGGCCCCGCGCCGCAGGTCGATATAGCCGGGCTTTACGATGCCACCGCCTTCGAGTGCGGCGATCTCGCGGCGCAGAATTTCCAGCACGGCGGGGTATTCATCGCGCATGTAGATGAACACTTTTGCCGCATCAACAGCCCAAGCGGCTATCAGCATTCCTTCAAGAAAAACATGGGGTTCGCGTTCGAGATAAAAGCGATCCTTGAAGGTGCCCGGCTCGCCCTCATCGCCGTTTACAGCCATATAACGCGGGGCATCGGCAGCGCGCACAAAGCTCCATTTCCGCCCCGATGGAAAGCCCGCGCCGCCAAGCCCGCGCAGCCCGGCATCGAGCAGGGTTTGCTGAACCTCATCGACATTGCCGCTGGCGCGCAGCGTGCTCAAAACGGCGTAGCCGCCCGCATCCGCATAGGCAGCATATGGTTGATAGGGCGGAATATGCGCATGGGTATCATCAGCGGCAATGGCTGCCGCAACCTTTTCGGGTGTGGCATGGTCGATATGATTATGGCCAATTTCCAGCACCGGCGCGGTATCGCAGCGCCCCATGCAGGGCGCGCGCAGCACGCGCACCTTGTTGGCATCAAGGCCGGAGTCCAGCGCGGCCTTCAGGGCCTGTGCACCCGCAAGCTCGCAAGACAGCGAATCACAAACGCGAATTGTCAGGGCGGGGGGCGGTGTTTCGCCCTCTTTCACCACATCAAAATGCGCATAAAACGAGGCAACCTCGTAGATTTCGGCCTGCGCCATGCGCATTTCTTCGGCCAAAGCACGCAAATGGGCGGCGGAAAGATGCCCATATTCATCTTGAATCAGGTGCAGATGCTCGATCAGCAGGTCGCGCTGGCGCGGGCGGTCGCCCAATAAGGCACGTATATTTTCCAGCGCCGTATCATCGAGCTGACGGCCTTTCGGGGTGCGCCGCCCCTTGCCGGGGGCCTTTTTCCACACGCCTTTACGTTCATCCAATGCCATAATCCCTCTCGTGCCGATGCTTGCCAAATTCGCCGCCACCTTAACAGGCACAATCGCGGCGCAAAGGTAAAATGCGACGATTTCAGGCCTAAACCGTCTGCATTGTTTTTATCGTGTCAGGTATTAGATTCGGCATCAGGATATGATTCTATTTTTGAAAGCAGTTTGATGATAAAACCAGTTTGTGCCGCCCTGATCCTGTTTGCGCCGATTTCAGCGCTCGCCCAAAGCCAGGACATCTGGGCCGATCGTTATGAAAAGGGCATTCCCATCGATCCCGAAGCCTTTGGCGCGATGACCGAAGGCCGCGCCATGACCTATTCCGACGGGTATCAGGATGTATATATCGAATACTACCCGCCCGGCACCAATGCGGTGATTTTGCGCTATGTTGGTGCGCCCAATGATGAATGCCAAACCGGCATCTGGCGGCCCGATGGCGACCTGATCTGCTTTGACTGGGATATTGGCGCAACGGTCTGTTCGGGTTGGGCGAGGCATGATGGCGTGGTGATTTCGCAGCTTTTTGAGGATGGCAATCCGCTTGGCGGGTTCGAGCCGATCTCGCAATTCAGCGAAACGCCCATCAGCTGCACGGTTGGCATGGTCAGCTATGAGGTGGGGCAATGAAGCTTGCCTTGCCGCTGATCTTGCTGGCCAGCAGCGCGCTGGCTGGCGATTGGTCGGACCTAGCAGCGCTGCAAGACCGCGTTGTCGCAGCGCCATTGGTCAGCGAGGGCGAATGGCGTAATATGGTTGAGGGCCGCACCGTAACCTACACAATTGAAAACGAATTCTTCGCGCGCGAATTTTATGTGACCGGCACCAACCGTGTGGTGATCGCGGTAAATAACGGCATTTGCCTGAATGGCGAATGGTTTATGGATGGCCCCGCCTTTTGCTTTGTGTGGGAGGGCGCGCCGCCCAGTTGCTTCACCCATCACCGGCTGGACGGCGGCGTGTATATCAACGGTGTTGACGATGATGACATCGAAATCCAGTTCGTTGCCGATGTGCGCCGCGCGGTTGTGCAATGCGGCAGCGAATTGCTGAGCAGCCTGCCGCAGCCATTGGCAGAACCCGTTTTGCCGGGCGCGCTATGAAACAGGTTTTTCTAATTGCCGCACTGCTGTTTGGCGGGGTCGCGCAGGCGCAAACCGCGATTTTGCCAGAAGAATTCGGCGCTGCTGCGATCGGGAAAACCTATTGGTTTTCGGAAAACGGCATCCATTATGGTGCCGAGCAGTATTTCGATGACCAGACGGTGATCTGGCAAGACCGTAACGGCAATTGCCTGCGCGGAAGCTGGTATGCCAACGGGCCGCAGATGTGCTTTATCTATGACAATGACCCCGCGCCCGATTGCTGGACAATGTGGGAAACCGATGATGGACGCGTGTTGATCGAAAGCACACGTATCCCCGATGACCCCGCTATCGCACCGCTGGTGCTGGAATTGATTCGCCGCACACCGCTGCCCATCGCCTGCACCGGGCCGCTTTTGGGTGTCTGAACAGGCGCGCATTGCGGCGCTGGCTGCCACGGGTGCGCTACCGGCGGGCCTAGTGCTGGACCATAGGCTAACAGCGCGGCGCGGGCAGTCTGTTTTTGCTGCGCAGTTCAATGGCGCGGCGGCGATTGTCAAAACCTATGCAGGCGACGGCGCTGAAGGGCGCACAGCAGCAGCGGCCGCGGCGTTGAAGGCCGCAGCACAGCGCATGACAGACCCCGCCTTTCGTGTGCCAAAGCTGCTTTGGGCCGCGCCGGAGCACAGGCTGGTGGTTATGGCGCAGGAAGGCGGCGTGCCGATGGACAGGCTTTTTGCGGCCGAACCTGCCTTGGCCGAACGTAACCGCCTGCTAACGCGCGCCGCGCTGTGGCTGCAGGCGTTTTGTGAGGGGCACAACACCGCGCCGCATTTCTTCCCGATGGGCTGGATAGACCGTGCGGTTAACGGGCATGACATTGCCACCCTCCCCGCCGATGCCGCCCGTCTTCATGCTGCATTGCGCAACCAGATGGCAAAGGTGCGCGGCAAGGAATTTCTGCGCGGCGGGCTGCATGGCGATTTTGTGCCCGGCAACCTGTTGGTTGATGGTGACGCGATTTGCGGCATGGATATTCAGGGCAGTTTCACCCTGCCGCTTTTGCGCGAGCTGGCCACATTTCTGGTGTGGATGACCTTCAAAACCCCGCAAGCAGCACTTACCCATGGCATTGGTCGGCAGGATGCCGCCGCAATCTGCACAGCGCTGAATATCGGCCCCGACGCGCGGCCAATCTTGTGGTTTTTTGTGGGCGAGCAATTGCTGCGCCGCCGACTTGATACAGCAGACAAACCCTGCCCCACGGTGCTGGCCATTATGATTGACAACTATCTGGCAAAACTTGGCGCGCCCTAGCCGCCGGGCTTGCGCATAATTGCAAACATCGCCTTGCCGCGCCCCGGTTGCCAATGGCTAAAAGGTTCAAAGCCCGCTTGAGCAAAATCGTCCAGCAGCCCTTGGGGCGTGAAATAGCGCACAAGCGGGGCTTTGCCGAAAAGGCGCATAAGCGGCAGGGCTGCGCGAATCGGCAGGTTCCATTTACTGATGCACACTGTTGACGACACGAAATAGCCACCGGGTTTGAGCATGGTGTAAATCCGCGCCAAGGCAGCATTATGGTCCGCCAGCAGGTGCAACAGGCTCATGGCCAGCACAATATCGGCGCTTTCGGGCGCAAAACCCGCGCTCTCGATCTCGGCGCATTGCAGGGTAATGTTGCTTATGCCCGCCTTAGCTATCTTGCCTGCCGCAATATCAAGCATAGCTTGCGACAGGTCCACCGCCTGCACATGCGCCACATGCGGGGCATGGGCAATGGCGGTGCCACCCGTGCCACAGCCAAATTCAACCATGCGCATATCGGGGCGCAAAATCGCCTGCGTTTCGGCCAGCTTGCGCGCATAGGCTTCGGGGTCGGAAATTTTGGAGGCCGCATAGCCCTTGGCGATCTTGTTCCAGAATTTCGCTTTGTCCATGCCTTGCCCTCTTTTTTGCTTACAACCGCACCGATTTGCGCAATTCATGCGCCTTATAGGTGCCCAGAACCGATAGCGAGTTGGTGAAATAGCTGAGTTCCTCCAACGCACGGGCAACGGGGGCATCTTCGGGGTGCCCTTCGATATCGGCATAAAACTGCGTGGCTGTGAAACTGCCATTCAGCATATAGCTTTCAAGCTTTACCATGTTCACGCCATTGGTGGCAAAGCCGCCCATCGCCTTGTAAAGCGCCGCCGGAATGTTGCGCACCTGAAAGACGATTGTAGTCATATTATCGTCGCCGGGCGTGGCTTTTTGTGGCGCAGGCGCGGTGACCAGAAAGCGCGTGGTGTTGTTGGACTGGTCTTCGATATGTTCAGCGAGCGGCACAAGCCCGTAAATCTCGCCCGCCAAGGGCGAGGCAAGGGCGGCCAGCGCGGAGTCATTGGCGGCGGCGACATGTTTGGCCGAACCCGCCGTATCGGCGCCGATGATGGGGCGAATGCCATGCTCGGCCAGAAAGCTGCGCACCTGACCAAGCAGCACGACATGGCTTTGGGCCTGGCGAACATCGGCCAGCGTGGCCCCCTTCACGCCCAACAGGTTGATATGCACGCGCACAAAATGCTCGCCAATAATGTGCAAACCGCTTTCGGGCAGCAAATGGTGAATATCGGCCACGCGCCCATAGGTCGAGTTTTCAACGGGCAGCATAGCCAGATCGGCGCGGCCATCTTTCACAGCGGCTATCGCGCCCTCAAAGGAATTGCAGGCAACTACCTCGGCATTTGGGTAGGTTTCAACACAGGCTTGGTGTGAATAAGCCCCCAATTCGCCCTGAAATGAGATTTTCATTGCTTGCCCCCGGTGCATTTTGGCTGCTATGCGGTCGATTAGTCGCATTTAGAGTATCTTGCGCACATCTATGGGAAGCGGCTAGAAGAAGCCAGAGTTTTGAGTGGGTGGCGCCAGGAAGATATGGGCCAGGACAGACAAGGAATGCCAGCATGGACACAATGAAAGCAACCAAGATTGTCGGCGGGGTCTCTGGATCGCTGCTGGTGCTGTTGTTGGTGAAATGGGGCGCGGAGCTTATTTACGCAGGCGGTGGCGGCCATGGCGAGGGTGCCGCGCAAGCCTATGCAATTGTAGTGCCCGACAGCGACGCCCCTGTTGAAGAAGTTGCCGAAGTGCCGTTTGAGGAAATATATGCCACTGCCGATGCGGCGCAGGGCGAACGTGTATTTGCCAAATGCAAATCGTGCCACCGTGCCAGCGAGGGCGATAACGCCACCGGCCCGACAATGTTTGCCATTGTTGGCCGTGCACCGGGCGCCGAGCCGGGCTTTGGCAACTATTCCGATGCGATGCTTGCCGTGACCGAACCCTGGACACCCGAGCATCTTAACGAGTTCCTGACCCGTCCGGCAGACGCAGTTCCCGGCACCAGCATGCGCTTCAGTGGCCTTCCGAAACCGGAAGACCGCGCCAACCTGATCGCCTATCTTGCAACCTTGCAGTAAGGTTTGTGCATAATCTGCTGAAAAGCCGCCCTGTGGGGCGGTTTTTTTGTGGCTCACGGTTGCATCACATATTCGCGTATTGCCCGCCCTTGCCCGCCTCGTTAGCATTGGCCCGAAAGGGCCGCTAGCGCCCGCAGCCTGGAGGTATGCCGATGACGTGTCCGAATGTGCAAAACCGTGCGAAAGCCAAAGCCGTTACCCGCCCCTTGCATCCTGTTCACTGGCTTGCGCTACCGCTCATGGCGCTGTTGCTGGCCGCGCTGGCGCTGTTTGGCACCGCGCGCGCGCAAGACACCACCATCAGCCACGCCATCTCAAAGTTCGGCGACATCCGCTACCCCGCCGATTTCACGCATCTGGCTTATGTAAACCCCGATGCCCCCAAGGGCGGCAGGTTTTCAACATGGTCCTATGGCTCGTTTGACAGCCTCAACCCCTATTCGGTGAACGGCGTGCCTGCGACCGGCGCAAGCATCATGATCGAGCGGCTGATGACCGGCACCTATGACGAGCCCGACACTGTCTATGGTTTGCTGGCAGAAACCGTGGAATATCCGGCCGACCATAGCTGGGCAATTTTTACCCTGCGCGAGGGGATTCGCTTTTCTGATGGCACACCTGTTAGCGCCGATGATGTGGTGTTTTCGCATAACCTGTTCGTCACACAGGGCATTCCGGATTTTGCCGCTGCAGTACAAGCCGGTATTCCGAATGTCGAGGCGCTGGATGCGCGGCGCGTGAAATTCCATTTTGCCGAACCATCTGAGACAACCGACTGGGTTCAGCAGGCGGCATCGACCCCGGTGCTGAAAGCCGCGCAATTTGAAGACCGCGAGCTGACAGACACGACACTGGAGCCCTATATCGGCACGGGTGCCTATATGTTTGACGATATGGATACCGGCCGCTGGATCCAGTATCGACGCAACCCCGATTACTGGGGGGCGGACCTGCCGATCAATATCGGGCAGAACAATTTTGACGTGATCCGCTACCAGTATTACTCCGACCCGACGGCAGCCTTTGAGGGGTTCAAGGCAGGGGAATATCTGTTCCGCTCGGAAAACTCTTCGGCGGCCTGGGCGAATGACTATGACTTTCCGGCCGTCACCAATGGCTGGGTTATCAAAACCGAACTGCCGGATGGCGATATCGGGCAGGCACAAGGCTTTGCCTATAACCTTAACCGCCCGCAATTTGCCGACCCGCGCGTGCGCCAGGCCATTGGCATGGTGTTTAACTTTGAATGGTCGAACCGCACGCTGTTTTACGGCCTTTACAGCCGGGTCGATTCGTTTTGGGAAAACTCGGTGCTGGAAGCCGAGGGCGACATTCCCGATGACGAGCGGGCGTTACTTGACCCGCTGGCCGCCGATCTGCCGCCCGAAGTCTTTAGCGAACCAGCCTATTCGCCCCCTGTTTCCAGCGAGACCCAAGCCGACCGAGCGGTGCTGCGCGCCGCTGGCCGCCTGCTTGATGAAGCTGGCTGGACCTTGGGCAGCGATGGCAAGCGGCGCAATGCCGATGGCACCGTGCTCGAAGCCGAATTCCTCAACTATTCGCCGCTGTTTGACCGGATCATCAACCCCTATATTGATAACCTCGGACGGCTTGGTGTGGTTGCCACCATGAACCGCGTAGATAGCGCGCAGTTTGTCACGCTCAGCCGCAGCCGCGACTTTGACATTATCATCAACACCTTTGCCAACGGGCTGACACCGGGGCTTGGGACGGCGCAAACCTACCATTCCGACAATGCCACCGGCGAAACCCGCAACACGACAGGGCTGGCCAACCCGGCCATTGATGCGCTGGTTGATATGCTGCCAAATGCCAAAACCCGCGATGAGCTGAACCTGATCACCCGCGCGCTCGACCGTTCGCTGCGCGCCATGCATATATGGGTGCCGCAATGGTACAAGGATGTGCATACGGTGGCGTTTTGGGACACGTTCGGCATGCCCGACCAAGCACTTTCGCCTTATGCGCTGGACCCGGCGGGCACCTGGTGGCTGGATGCCGAAAAGGCCGCCGCATTGCAGGCAGCCGGCGCGCTTTAACCCATGGGCGCCTATATTGTCCGCAGGCTGTTGCTGATCATTCCTACGCTTTTGGGGATCATGATCCTCAATTTCGGCCTGATCCAGTTTGTGCCCGGCGGCCCGATCGAGCAGATGATCGCGCGGCTTGAGGGCCATGGCGATGTGTTTGCGCAGATCGCCGGCACGGGCGGCGATGCGGGCATGAACGAGGCGGCGGCCACCGGCGATGAAAGCTATCTGGGCGCGCGTGGCCTTCCGCCGGAATTTCTAGCGAAACTGCGTGCCCAATATGGCTTTGACAAGCCGTTTTTTGAGCGCTTCGGCGAAATGATGTGGAAATACATCCAGTTTGATTTTGGCGAAAGCTACTTCAAATCGGTGCGGGTGGTGGACCTGATTATCGAGAAAATGCCGGTTTCCATTTCGCTTGGCCTGTGGTCGACACTGCTGGCAACGATCATATCCATCCCGCTTGGCATTGCCAAAGCGGTGCGCGACGGGTCGCGGTTTGATACGGTCAGTTCGTCCATCATCATCGTCGCCTATGCGATTCCGACATTCCTGTTTGCGGTCATGCTGATGATCTTATTTGCTGGCGGCTCTTACTGGCGGATTTTTCCGCTTTCGGGGCTGACCTCGGAAAATTGGGACGAGCTTAGCCTGCTGGGCAAGATCGGCGATTATTTCTGGCACATTACCCTGCCGGTGATCGCCAGCACAATCGGCGGCTTCGCCTCGCTCACACTGCTGACGAAAAACAGCTTTCTGGATGAAATCCGCAAGCAATATGTGGTGACGGCCCGCGCCAAGGGCCTTACGGAACGGCGCGTGCTTTACGGCCATGTGTTTCGCAATGCCATGCTGATTGTTATTGCCAGCTTTCCGGGCATGTTGATCGGCGTGCTGTTTGGCGGCTCGGTGATTATCGAGACGATTTTCAACCTCGACGGGCTTGGGCGGCTGGGCTTTGAGGCCGCCTTGCAACGCGACTACCCCATCATGTTTGGCACGCTGTTCTTCTTTACGCTACTTGGGCTGCTGATCGGGCTGATCTCGGATCTGGTCTATGTGTGGGTTGATCCGCGCATAGATTTCGAGGCGCGCCGCACATGAAGCTTTCACCCATCGCACGCCGCCGCTGGCACAATTTTTCAGCCAACCGGCGGGCTTTTTACAGCCTGTGGATCATGTCTGTGCTGCTGGTGCTGTCGCTCTTTGCCGAAATTGTGGCCAATGACAAGCCGCTGCTGGTTTCTTATCGCGGCGAATGGCGCGTGCCGGTGATGAACTTTTATTCCGAAAAGCAATATGGTGGCGAGTTCGGATCCGCGGCCGATTACACGTCTGCGGAAGTGCGCTGCCTTATCCGCAGCGGCGGGCTAAACACCTGCCTTGATGACCCTGAAGGGGTTTATGAAGATGCCGCCGATGGCATTGTGAATGGCGAGACAATCGAGAAGGGCTGGATGCTGTGGCCGCTTATCCCCTACCATTTTACCACCATCAATTACGATGTGCTGACAGCGCCGGGCAACCCCGATGCCAACCATTGGCTTGGCACCGATGATGAAACCCGCGACATCGGCGCGCGCATCATCTACGGATTCCGGATATCCATGTTGTTTGCGCTGACGGTCGCGGTTATCACGTCGATTCTGGGTATAACCGCGGGGGCCGTGCAGGGGTTTTTCGGCGGCTGGGTGGATTTGTTTTTCCAACGAATTATCGAGATATGGACCTCGATGCCCACGCTTTATGTGCTGATCATCCTTGGCTCGATCTTCCGTATGAATTTCTACCTTTTAACGCTGATCATCATCGCCTTTGGCTGGACGGCGCTGGTAGGTGTGGTGCGCGCCGAATTTCTGCGCGCCCGCAATTTTGAATATGTGCGCGCCGCGCAGGCGCTGGGGGTGAGCGACCGGATCGTCATGTTCCGCCATATCCTGCCCAACGCGCTGGTGGCCACGGTCACCTTGCTGCCCTTTATCATTGTCGGCGCGATCGCCACGCTCACGGGGCTGGATTTTCTCGGTTTTGGCCTGCCCGCCAGCTACCCCTCGCTTGGCGAGTTGGCGCAACAGGCCAAACGGCACATCATGTCGCCGCATCTGGGCATTGCCGCCTTTGTGACAATGACGGTGATGCTGTCGCTGCTGGTGTTTATCTTTGAGGGCGTGCGCGATGCGTTCGACCCGCGAAAGATTTATGTATGAGCGCGCCCCTACTGGAAATATCGGGTCTGAATGTGCGCTTTGGCACCAATCATGTGGTGAAGAACGCAACCCTGACGCTGGAGCCGGGCCAAACGCTGGCCATTGTCGGCGAAAGCGGTTCGGGCAAGTCGGTTACGGCACTTGCCTCTGTCGGGTTGTTGCCGGATAGTGCAGCCGTGCAAGGCTCGATCAAGTTTCGCGGGCAGGAAATGGTGGGGGCCTCGGCCGCCACGTTGCGCAAGATACGCGGCAAGGATATCAGCCTGATCTTTCAGGAACCGATGACCAGCCTGAACCCGCTGCACACGATTGAAAAGCAGCTTCTGGAAACGCTGAACCTGCACCAGAGCCTGCGCGGTGCACAGGCGCGCGCGCGGGTGGTCGAACTGTTGAACCGCGTCGGCATTGATAACCCCGAAAGCCGGCTTGCCGCCTATCCGCACCAGCTTTCCGGTGGGCAGCGCCAGCGCGTGATGATCGCCATGGCGCTGGCCAACCGCCCAGCTTTGCTGATTGCCGATGAGCCGACAACCGCGCTTGATGTGACCATTCAGGCGCAAATCCTGAAGCTTCTGGCCGATTTGCAGCGTGAATCCGGCATGGCAATGCTGTTCATCAGCCATGACCTTGGCGTGGTGGAACAGGTGGCCGATTATGTCGTTGTCATGCAGGCGGGGGTGATTGTTGAGCATGGCCCCAAGGCCGAGATCATGCAAAACCCGCAGCACCCTTACACACAGGCGCTGCTGGCCGCTGGTGCCGTTGGCCAGCCGCCCGCAGTGGCCAAGCAAGCCCCGGTGCTGCTGGAAACTGAAGCACTGCGCATCTGGTTCCCCGTCAAGCGCGGGCTGCTGATGCGCACGGTGGACCATATCAAAGCGGTGAACCATGTCGACATGTCGCTGCGCGCTGGTGAAACGCTCGCCATTGTGGGCGAAAGCGGTTCGGGCAAGTCAACCGTTGCGCTGGCGCTGTTGCGGCTGATCCGCTCGACCGGCACAATCAATTTCAACGGGCACAGCCTGCAAGGGATGAACGCCAAAACCATGCGCCCGCTGCGGCGCGACATGCAGATCGTCTTTCAGGACCCGTTCGGCTCGCTCTCGCCGCGCATGACCGTGGGCGCGATCATTGCTGAAGGTCTGGGTGTGCATAACATTACCAGCGACCCCGAAATCGCTGTGGCCGAGATCATGCGCGAAGTCGGGCTCGACCCGTCAATGGCCGATCGTTACCCGCACGAGTTTTCCGGTGGCCAGCGCCAGCGCATCGCCATTGCCCGCGCGATGATCTTGCGCCCGAAACTGCTGGTTCTGGATGAGCCGACCAGCGCGCTGGACCGCACGGTGCAGGTGCAGATTGTGAACCTGCTGCGCGATTTGCAGGCCCGCCACGGGCTGGCCTATATCTTCATCAGCCACGATTTGCGGGTGGTGCGCGCTATGGCGCACCGGGTGATTGTGATGCAGCAGGGCGATGTGGTGGAACAAGGCCCAGCCGATGCCATTTTCGATGCCCCCCAAACCGCCTATACAAGCGCACTGATGCAGGCCGCTTTTGCGGTAAGTTACCAGCCCAAAGCCCGGCCCTGAACGGGCACGGCGGCGCAACTATGCCTTGCCGCAGCCGCCCCCGCCGGGGGTTTCCAGCCACCATATATCGCCCGGCTTCAACTCGGTTTTATCGGCCGAACGCAGCGTTTCAACCGTGCCATCGGCGCGGATGATCTGCGAGCGCCCCAAACCGCCCGGCGCGCCACCATCCAGCCCCGGTGGCGGCACAATACGGTGGCCCGACAGGATCGCCAGCGTCATCGGCTCCAAGAACCTGATTTTGCGGGTCGTGCCGTCGCCACCCTGAAAGCGCCCTGCCCCGCCCGAACCCTTGCGGATGGAAAACTCGTCGAGCACCACGGGGTAGCGCCATTCCAGCACCTCCGGGTCGGTCAGGCGCGAATTGGTCATATGGGTATGCACGCCCGATGTGCCATTATGGCCGCTGCCATCTACCGCCCAGCCCGCGCCGGAGCCGCCGCAAACCGTTTCATAATACTGGTATTTTGCATCGCCCCATGTGGTGTTGTTCATGGTCGATTGCGCCGCCGCCTGCACGCCAAGCGCCAGCAACAAGGCCGAGGTAACAGCCTGCGAGGTTTCGACATTGCCCGCGATCACCGCTGCCGGATATTGCGGCGACAGCATGGTGCCTTTGGGCAAGATCACCTCCAGCGGCTTCATTACCCCTTCATTCATGGGGATATTATCGGCCACAAGCAGGCGAAACACATAAAGCACGGCGGCACGGGTTACGGGCTCGGGTGCGTTGTAGTTCGTGGCCAACTGGGCCGTGGTGCCGGTAAAGTCGATCCTGGCCGAGCGCGCAGCCTGGTCCACGCGGATTTTCACCGAAATCTGGCGGGCGTTCCCGTCAAAATCCGGGTCCATCTTGTAGATGATCTCGGCATCCTTCAGGCTTTCAATGGCGCGGCGCACGCATTCTTCGGCGTTGTCCTGCACATGGCGCATATAGGCCTGCACCACCTCCAACCCAAACTGGGCAACCATCTTGCGCAATTCCTGCGCGCCCTTCTCGCAGCTCGCCACCTGCGCGCGCAGATCGGCCATGTTGATATCAACCGCACGCGCGGGGTGCTTGGCCGCCAGCAGCAAATCGCGGGTTTCATCCTCGCGAAAGCGGCCCTGATCAACCAGCTTCCAGTTGTCGATATAGGCCCCCTCGTCATGAATATCGCGGCTGTCGGGCGGCATGGAACCGGGGGTAAGGCCGCCAACATCGGTGTGGTGGCCACGCGCCGAGGTGTAAAACAGCACGCTTGCGCCCGCATCATCCCACACGGGGGTAACCACGGTGATATCGGGTAAATGCGTGCCGCCGTTATAGGGCGCGTTCAGCACGAACACATCGCCGGGTTTCATGGCCGGGTTCTGTGCGATCACGGTTTTTACCGAGGCGCCCATGGAGCCGAGATGCACCGGCATATGCGGGGCATTGGCAATAAGATCGCCAGCCGCATCAAACACCGCGCAGGAAAAATCCAAGCGTTCCTTGATGGTAACAGATGCGGCAGTGTTTTCCAGCACCGCGCCCATCTGTTCGGCGATGGACATGTAAAGGTTGTTGAACACCTCGAGCATGACCGGGTCGGCTTTCGTGCCAAGCGCATGCTCGCGCTCAATGGCTGTTATGCGGTGCAACATCACATGGTCATACGCGCTAACCTGCGCCTGCCAGCCGGGTTCAATTACAATAGATGTGTGACGTTCCACCAGCACGGCGGGGCCGGTGAGCGTGTCGCCACAGCGCAGGGTTTCGCGCTTCACAAAGCGCGATTCTTGCCATGTGCCGTTCATGTAAACAGGGGCGACAAGCGCGGTTTCGTAGCTGTCTTCGCCGCGCGTTGCGACTGGCAGTTCCGGCTCGGCCAGATCGGTGGCATGGCCGATGGATTCCACGCTCACCGCTTCGATGATCAAGGGTTTATCACCCGGCTCGAACCCGAAGCGCGCCTTATGGGCAGCGGCAAAATCCGCGCGCATCGCCGCCTCGTCGCCAAAGGGAATGGGCAGCGCCGTGTCGGTGCCCTTGACCTTAAGATGAAGCTGCATGTGCTCGGTGATATCGGCTTCGGCCACGCCTTGGTCAGCCACTTCCTGCCAGCTTGCCATGGAAAGCGTATCGAGTATGGCGGCGGCCTCAAGACGGGTGGCATCGGCCAGTTCCGCCTCCATCGCCTGCACGCGGGCAGCGCGAATATCGGCCAGCCCCATGCCATAGGCCGAAAGCAGGCTGGCCATCGGGTGGATCAGCGCGCGTTTCATGCCCAGCGTATCGGCAATGGCGCAAGCAAATTGCGCGCCCGCCCCGCCAAACACCGCCAGCGCGTAACTCGATACATCATAGCCGCGCTGGACCGAGATTTTCTTGATGGCATTGGCCATGTTCTCGGCCGCGATGCGCAGGTAGCCTTCGGCCACCACTTCTGCCGGTTTGCCGATTTCAGCGGCCAGTGTGGCGAATTTGGCGCGCGTTGCACCCACATCCAGCGGGGCATCGCCGTTCAGCCCGAAAATCGCGGGGAAAAATTCGGGGCGCAACCGCCCTGTCAGCACATTGGCATCAGAAACGGCCAGCGGCCCGCCGCGCCCATAGGCAGCCGGGCCGGGATTGGCGCCCGCGCTTTCAGGCCCCACGCGCATGCGCGCACCATCGTAAGCAAGCAAAGAGCCGCCGCCAGCAGCAACGGTGTGGATATTCATCATCGGCGCAGTAATGCGCACGCCGGCCACATTGGTATTGAGCACGCGCTCGAACTCACCGGCATAGTGGCAGACATCGGTGCTGGTGCCGCCCATGTCAAAGCCGATAATGCGACCCTCGCCCGCAATTTCGGCGGTGCGCACGGCACCGACCACACCACCCGCGGGGCCGGAGAGGATGGCGTCTTTTCCTTGAAACTTATGCGCATCGGTCAACCCGCCGGAAGACTGCATAAACATCAGCTTGCCCGCCATATCACCTTCAAATGCTGCGGCAACACGGTCGATATAGCGGCGCAAAATGGGGGTCAGATAGGCGTCGACCACGGTTGTATCGCCACGGCTGACCATTTTCATCAGCGGGCTGACACGGTGGCTGACCGAAACCTGCGTAAACCCCGCTGCGAGCGCAAGCTCTGCCGCGCGCGCCTCGTGATCGTGGTAGCGATAGCCGTGCACAAAAACGATTGCGCAAGCGGCAAGGCCAGCCGCGCGCGCGGCTTCAAGCCGGGCCTTCAGATCTGCCTCATCCAACGGGCGCTCGATCGTGCCATCGGCGCGCAGGCGCTCATCAGCCTCGATCACCTGCGAATACAGCATCTCGGGCAAAACTATGTGCCGCTCAAACAGGTTCGGGCGGTTCTGATAGGCCAAGCGCAACTGCGCGCCCAGCCCGCGCGTGATAACCAGCGCCAGCGGTTCGCCCTTACGTTCAAGCAAGGCATTGGTGGCCACCGTGGTGCCCATTTTCACGCTGTTTATGCGCGCGGCGGGGATGGGTGCATTATCCCCCAGCCCCAAAAACCGGCGAATGCCGTGGAGCGCGGCATCGACATAAAGCTCGGGGTTTTCTGATAGCAGCTTGGCGGTATGCAGCGCGCCCTCACTGTCGCGCGCAACGATATCGGTGAAGGTGCCGCCACGGTCTATCCAGAAATCCCACATGCCTTGCCTTTCCTTAACGCTTGGGCATTGGTAGCGAGCCGCGCAAGCGGGTGCAATCGCTGTAACGCCGCTTGTCCAGTCGCGAAAAGTTTTTATGAAGCCGCTGGTGCTTGCGCGGCAACATGATAGGCTGGCATCATGTCGATTTGGACCCGCATAACCGAAGCTTTGCGCGCACTGGCCAGCGGTGAATCGCTTGCCAGCCTGTTTGACTTTGGCCGCACGCCGCCCGAAAAATCGGTCGCGTTTACAATTGCCGTTATCGCGCTTGGGGCAAAAATGGCCAAGGCCGATGGGCAGGTTACCCGAAACGAGGTGATGGCCTTTCGCGAGGTGTTCCATATTTCTGCCGCCGATGAAACCCAGGCCGCGAGGGTGTTCAACCTTGCCCGCCAGGATGTGGCGGGGTTTGACATTTATGCCCACAAGATCGCCCGCATGTTCGGCCCCGGCGCCGATTTGCTGACAACGCTGGTGGAAGGCCTGTTCCATATGGCCGTGGCCGATGGCGACTATCACCCAGCCGAAGATGAATTCATTGCCGAAGTTTCGCGGATTTTCGGGCTGAGCGAAAAGCTGTTCACCTGCCTGCGCGCCCGCTATGTGCCGGGGGCCGCGCCAGACCCGCTTGTGGTGCTTGGCGCGCCCGAAGGGGCCGATTTGGCTGAAATTCGTAAAATTTACCGCCGCTTGGTGCGCGAAAACCACCCCGATGCGTTGATTGCCAAGGGCCTGCCGGAAGAAGCGATAGCGCTGGCCAATTCCCGTTTGGCCGCGATCAACCGCGCTTGGGACGATATTAAGATGCGCATGGGCGCGCTGGCGTGAGCCTGCGGGTTGCAACCTGGAACATTGAGTGGTTCGGCAATTTGTTTGACGCTCACTCGGCCCTGAAGCTCGATGGCGACTGGTCGGCGCGCTATAAGGTAACGCGGGCTGAACAGGGCGCGGCGATTGCCAAAGTGCTGCAAAAACTCGATGCCGATTTGCTGCTGATTGTCGAAGCCCCCAACACCGGAAAACGACAATCTACCGTGCGGGCGCTTAATAACTTTGCCGCAGCATTCGGGCTGCGGCAATCGGCTGCCGCCATTGGCTTTGCCAATGATACGCATCAGGAACTGGCGGTAATGTATGACCCCGACAATCTGTCGGTGCGCCATGATCCGCGCGGGCTGCCAGGCGACGGGGTGCGCGCAGTGCATGCCCCGCGCTTTGACAGCCAGTTTCGGCTGGATGTCGATGTTGATGGCCAGCCCGATGTGCATATCTTCTCCAAACCGCCAGTCGAGATGGAGATCACGCTTGCAAACAGCGCCCGCCAATTGCGGCTGATCGGGGTGCATACCAAATCCAAGGCACCGCATGGGGCGGCGAATGCGACCGAAGAGCTTGCCGTTTCCATCGCCAACCGCCGCAAGCAACTGGCGCAATGTGTGTGGCTGCGCCAGCGCGTTGAAGACCATCTGCGCGATGGCGATGACCTGATCGTGCTGGGCGATTTCAACGACGGGCCGGGGCTGGACAGCTATGAAAGCCTGTTTGGCCGCTCGAGTGTCGAGGTGGTTCTAGGGCTGGATTCACCACCGGAGCGGCAGTTGCTGGAGCCGCATGCCCGCATCAGGCTTGACCCGCGGCAGGGCTGGTCGCTGAGCACCTCGCGGTTTTATTCCAAACAGTACAAGCGCTATCTGAACGCATTGCTTGACTATGTGATGCTGTCGCCGGATCTGGCAGCGCGCAGCGCGGCAAAATGGCGGATATGGCACCCGTTTGATGACCCGGAATGCTTTGATGATGATGCGATGCGGCTGGCACTTCTGGCGGCATCGGACCATTTTCCGGTATCGGTCGATCTGGACCTGCCCTGATGCGCGCGTAAAATCAACAAGACGGGTTGGCATTCGGCAAGGCGGTAGCCATATTTGCGCCAATGATGAAAGGGATCTTATGCGAAATTTTGATGCGGCAGAGGCTGGTGCAGCCCCCGATAACCTTGGCCCCCTGCCCGAATGGGATTTGAGCGATCTTTACCCCGGTGCGGACAGCGACGAGATCAAGGCCGATATGGCGTTTATTGCCAGTGAAACGGCCGCTTTTGCGGCGGATTACGAGGGCAAGCTCGGCAGGCTGAGCGCCGATGAATTTGCCCGCTGCATTGCACGTAACGAGGTGCTGAGCGCCAAGATCGGGCGGGTCTTTTCCTTTGCGGGCCTGTCTTATTACCAGAATACGACTGATGCTGGACGCGCGAAGTTTTTATCAGATGTGCAGGCAGAAATCACCGATGCAACCTCGGCTGTTGTGTTTTTTGATCTGGAGTTGAACCGGCTTGAGGATGCTGTGTTTGAGGGCTGGTATGCGACCAGCTCCGAAGTGGCGCGCTACAAGCCGGTGTTTGACCGGATGCGCGCCATGCGGCCCCACCAGTTGAGCGACGAGCTTGAAAAGTTTTTGCACGATGCCTCGGTTACCGGGGCTGCGGCATGGAACCGGCTGTTTGATGAAACCATGGCCGGGCTAAAGTTTGATGTTGACGGCGAAACCATGGCGCTTGAAGCAACGCTGAACCTGCTGACGGATAACAAGCGCGCGCGCCGCGAGGCGGGTGCACGCGCGCTGGCCGTGGTGTTTGGTGAAAAAATCAGCCTGTTTTCGCGCATTACCAACACATTGGCCAAGGAAAAGGCCGTGCATGACAAGTGGCGCAAGATGCCCACACCGCAGACCGGGCGGCACCTGTCCAATGATGTGGAGCCAGAGGTTGTGGAGGCGCTGCGCAATGCGGTTGTGGCCGCCTATCCACGGCTGAGCCACCGTTATTATGCGTTGAAAGCCAAATGGTTAGGGCTGGATGTTTTGGAAGTGTGGGACCGCAACGCCCCCCTGCCACAGGAAGATGACCGCCCGATCGGCTGGAACGAGGCGCGCGACACGGTGCTCAAAGCCTATGGCGCATTTGATCCGCGTCTGGCCGAGCTTGGCGGCAGGTTCTTTGGCAATGGCTGGATTGATGCGGGCGTGAAACTCGGAAAATCACCCGGTGCATTTGCCCACCCGACAGTGACCGATGTGCACCCCTATCTGCTGCTGAACTACCTTGGCAAACCGCGCGATGTGATGACGCTGGCCCATGAGCTTGGGCACGGCGTGCACCAGCTTTTGGCGGCACCCCAAGGTGAAATGCTGTCATCAACCCCGCTGACACTGGCCGAAACCGCCAGCGTTTTTGGCGAGATGCTGACCTTTCAGCAACTACTGGCCGGGGCCAAGGATAAAGCCACACGCAAACGGCTATTGGCGGGCAAGGTCGAGGATATGATCAACACGGTTGTGCGCCAGATCGCCTTTTACGACTTCGAGTGCAAGCTGCATGATGCGCGCACCGATGGTGAGCTAACCCCCGATGACATCAACGCGCTGTGGATGTCGGTGCAGGGCGAAAGCCTTGGGCCAATCTTCAACTTCATGGAAGGTTATGAGACTTTCTGGGCCTATATTCCGCATTTCATCCACTCGCCCTTTTACGTTTACGCCTATGCCTTTGGCGACGGGTTGGTGAACGCGCTTTATGCGGTTTATGCCGAGGAAAGGGCTGCGGGCAAAACCGGCTTTCAGGACCGGTATTTCGACATGCTGAAAGCCGGCGGCAGCAAGCATCATAGCGACTTGCTTGCGCCCTTTGGGCTGGATGCAAGTGATCCGGCCTTCTGGGACAAGGGCCTGTCGATGATCGAAGGCATGATCGACGAATTGGAGGCGATGGAGGGTTAAGGCCAACCTGACCCGCTGTTTCAAGCTGGGGGTTTCACACCCCCAGACCCGCTGTTTCAAGCTGGGGGTTTCACACCCCCAGACCCCCGTGGGATATTTATGAACAAAAGATGGGGTCAGGCGCGAAAATCCGGCGTAAGCCGGATGAGCGTTGGGGCCTTGGCGCCAAGCGCTGACTTGATGACGGCCGCCAGATCCTGCGGGGTTTCAGGCTGGGCGGCATGCGCACCATAGGCGCGGGCAAGCGCCAGAAAGTCGGGGTTTTGGGCTACCACGGCGTTCGGTGCGATCTGGTTTTGAACCATGTAGTCTTCGATCTCTTTGAGGCGCGCATTGTCCCACAGGATAATCGGCAGGTTGAGACCAAGTTCAACCGCTGTTGCCAGTTCCTGCACGGTATACTGAAAGCCGTAATCGCCCGCCAGCGCGATGACGGGCGCATCGCGGCCAAGCGCGACCTTGCCACCGATTGCCGCAGGCAATGCGTAGCCAAGACAGCCAAAGCCCGAAGGGTGGAACCAGCGGTTCGGCGCGCGCATCGGCCATGTGATTTTGGCCTGATAGGCGATTTGGGTCATGTCTGAGTAAACGGTGGTATCTTCGGGCAAGGCGCTGCGCAAAGCGTTTATAACCGGCTGCAACCCGGCATAGGATTCGCCCGCGAGCCGCCCTGCATTGCGGCGCCGGGCGATGTCGGCTGCAGTCCAGCCAGTGCTGCCTGCATTTGGCAATGCCGCATTCAGCAGCGTGGCAAAGCGGTTTGCATCAGAGCGGATAGGGTAGGTCGCGCGGTGACGGTCGGCCAATGCGCGCGGGTCAAGGTCAACCCGCACCAGCGGGGCGCGGTTGCCAAGTGTGCTGCGCCCAAAATCGGTTTCGCCAAGTTCGGTGCCGATGGCGATGACGAGGTCGGCCGAGCCGATCAGCGCCGCGCTCGGCGTGCCGTAAACCATGGCGCCAAAGCTGTTCGGGTGATCATCATCAATGATCCCGCGACCGGCATATGTGGGCAGCACCGCAAGGTTTTGCCGCTCGACCAGTTCGCGCAGCGCAGTCGAGGCCCCGCGCGCACCGCCCCCCAAAATCAGCAGCGGTTTGCGCGCGCCTTCGACAAGTTGCGCGACAGTTGCAATTTCTTCTGCTGAGGCTGTTGGCGGGGCGGGGCGGGGCACAGGTGCCGGTGCTTCACCGGCAAGCGCGCCTAAAACATCTATCGGCACCTGCACCAGCGCGGGGCGCGGGCGGTTAGCGGCGAACCCTGCGAGAGCGCGGTCGATAAGCTCGTATGTCGATGCAGCGTCAAGCCCCGTGCCCGCCATCCCCACAACCGATTGTGCCGCACCAAGCTGGCTGATCATATCGTGCAAACGGCCACGGCCCTGGTCGAGATCGGCGGTATCAAGGCAAGAGGCAACGGCCAGCACGGGCACGCTATCTGAATAGGCCTGCCCAAGCGGAGTAAGCGCATTGGTCACGCCGGGGCCGGTAATGATGTAAATAACGCCGGGCTTGCCGCAAGCGCGGGCGTAACCATCGGCCATGAACCCCGCGCCGCCCTCGTGGCGGGCCAGCACATGGGTGATGCCCGCCTCGATTATTCCGCGATACATTTCTACGTTATGCACACCGGGAATGCCAAAGATAACCTCGACACCGCGCGCGGCAAGGGCGCGCGATATTTCTACACCAAGGGGCTGCATCATCGTCTCCAGAAAACAAATGTGAAAAGAACATAGACCGACATCAGCTCGAGCCGCCCGATAAGCATGGCCGCGCTCAGCAGCCATTTTGCACCATCGGGTAGGCCTGCAAAATTGCCATCCGGGCCAATTTCAGGGCCAAGTCCTGGGCCGATATTGGCGAGTGCGGTAGCCGCGCCGGAAATGGCGGTAATAGGCGACAAGCCCATCGCGCCAAGCATGGCAGCCAGCACCCCGAGCGTGATCATGAACATGGTGAAAAACGCCATGATGGATGAGAGGGCATCAGGGTCGATCGGGCGGCCGTCAAACCGTGGATGGAAGATGCCCGAAGGGTGGTTGATACGCCGGATTTGCGTGCCGATCGCAGAAAATAAAATCTGGAACCGGAAGATTTTGATAGCGCAGCAAGTGGAGCCAGCGCAGCCGCCAATCAGCCCCATCATGAAAAACAGCACCGCGGGAAAGGCACCCCATGACTGATAGTTGGTGCTTGAATAGCCGGTGCCAGACATGATGGAGGTAACGTTGAACACCCCCTCGCGGAAGGTTGGCTCAAGCAAGTCACCGCTAACCACCATGCGATAGCCGCCAGTTAGCGCGACGAGCAAAAAGACCAGCGCCAGAAAGGCATGGACCTGTGTATCGCGCAACAATGGGCGCGCAGTGCCAGCGATAATCTGCACATAGCGCACAAAGGGCAGACTTGCGAGAATCATGAAGACCGAGGCAACATATTCCGGTGCACCCTGAAAGGCGGCAAAACTGATATCGCGGTTGGAAAATCCGCCGGTGGAAACCGTGGTAAGCGTATGAATCAGGGCATCAAAAGCCTGCATGCCGACCGCAATATAGGCAATGAAACACGCCACCGTCAGCCCAATATAGATAACGCCGATGCGCCCGGCAATCTCGGCGGCGCGGGGTAGGATTTTACCCATCGTATCAAAGGCTTCGCTGCGAAACACCTGCATGCCACCCACGCGCAGGGTGGGCAAAAAGGCCATGGCTACAATGATGATACCAACCCCGCCGAACCATTGCAGCATCGAGCGCCAGAGCAGGGTGCCAACCGGCATATCATCAAGCCCCGTGAAGACCGTAGAGCCCGTTGTGGTCAGGCCCGACATGGCCTCGAAGAAAGCATCGGTATAGGTGGCGTTTGGCATGCCAAACCAGAAAGGCAGCGCCCCGAAAATGGGCAAGATCAGCCAGCTGAACACGGTAAGCAGAAATGTTTGTTGCACGGAAAGGCTGCCCGTGCGCGCATTGGCACAGGCCAGCGAGACAACCGCGCCGATAAGCACGGTGACAAGCGCCACCGAAGCAAAGGTGCCTTCCTGCCCGTTGCCATCCAGCCAGTCGGCCACCATCGGCACGAGCATTGTTAGGCCCAGCACCGTTACCAATAGGCCAATGACATATCCGACTGGGCGCAAAGCTAACATGAGCGCAAGCCTTGAATGGCGCTATGCGGCGTGTCAAGCCATCGGGCTAGCCGACATGGTAAAGCGATGCAAAAAGATTGGGATCAAAGCTTGCCAGTTCGAATATCTCACCACGGGTCAGCACCGAAATCGCGTCATGCGAATGCAGGCTTTCTTGATGGCTGGCTACAACGCGAAAATCGCCGATGCGCGGATCATCTTGCAGCGCTTCGCAAAACAGGCGTGCCGCGTCTTCCACAAAGATCGGGTTGGCTGCGTTCAACTCGGCAAAGGCCTGCTCGTCCTCGCGCTTGACCATAACCTGCGTTTCGGTGGGCACGGCGCGATTGCACATGTCGATCAGGTCTTCAAACCAAAGGCATTCGCCGGGCAAAATTTCAACCGAAATGCGCGCCACTGACCGTTGCGAATGCGGCGTGGCCAACTGTCTGCGGCTTTGGCGCGCATGCTCAGAAAGCTCCAGCGAGCAGGGGCAGGTCGAGGAATATACATAATCAAGATGCACGATTTTGCGCTTCACACCCGCCTGACACAGCATTTCCAGCGCAATTTTGTAATATTGATAGCCCGACAAGCCCGAGCGCAGCGAATTGCGCATCATCGGGAAGGACAGGCGCATCTGAATGCGCGCATCAAAGCTTTCAAGGTCGGCCTTATAGTCGTCAAGTGCTGCGGCGATCACTTCAAAGCTGAAGGTCTTTTCGGCATGTTTGTAGAACGAGCGCATGATGCGGCTCATATTGATGCCTTTTTTCTCGGCTTCGAGCGACACGGTGCCGGTGACGGCTGTTTCCAAAGCCAGCGGGCCGTTATCACGTGTATTATAGCGAATAGGCAGGCGGAAATTGGAAATGCCAACATGCTGAATGGATGAGCGCGCGCCTTTGATCAGGCTTGACGGGCCATTCTGCAAATCGGGCAGCGTTTGGATGTAGCCCGCATCGACCGTAAATTCCGACGGATATTCGCGCGACAAATTCGGATAGGTCTTGTCACGACCTTCAGCCAGAATCATCGCCGCTGTTTCGGGGTTGCTCTCGACAAATGCAGTCATGTCAGAGCGTGCAGCCCATCGGCGCAAAAGCTGCAAGGCTTTAGCGGCGGCGGCATCGCTTGGCCGGTCGTCGGCATCAACACTGGTTAGATCTGCAACAATATCCGAATGAAACGTATTCATAGAGCCCCCACTCTCGCCCAGCAGGCAATAATTAAGGTGCCTTGGCACGGCTTCAAGCCCTGACTGCGAACCGCATGCACAGGCATGATAACCTATTTAGGCCAAAACCCAAATCTCAGAAGAACCGTTATCCGGTTAATATTGTATTAAATTCTCGCCTTTTAGAGGTTTTTTGCGAAACTTAGCGCGGTTGTGATGTCTGCCAGCAGGTCTTCGGCATCTTCCAGCCCGACAGAAAACCGCACCAAACCATCGGAAATGCCAAGGCTGGCCCGTGCTTCGGGCGAAAGGCGCTGATGCGTCGTTGTGGTCGGATGGGTGACTAGTGACTTGGAATCGCCGAGATTGTTAGAAATCAGCGCCACGTTCAGCGCGTTCAGGAAGGCAAAAGCCGCCGCCTTGCCACCCTTGATATCCAAAGCCAGAACCGTGCCGCCCGCAACCATTTGGCGCATAGCCAGTTCATGCTGCGGGTGGCTGGCATGGCCGGGGAACAGCATGCGCGCCAGCGCCGGATGTCCGGTGAGCTTTTCTGCCAGATAAGTTGCAGTTGCCGCCTGCGCGCGCACGCGAAGGTCGAGCGTTTCCAGCCCTTTGAGCATGACCCATGCGTTGAACGGCGAGAGCGCGCCGCCGGTATGTTTGAGATAGGTCTCAAGCGGGCCGCGCACAAAGTCACGCGTGCCAAGCACAACGCCGCCAAGGCAACGGCCCTGCCCGTCTATGTGTTTTGTCGCCGAATAGACCACCACATCGGCCCCCAGGTCGATGCTGCGTTGCAGCACCGGCGTGGCAAATACATTATCGACCACCAAAGTAGCCCCCACCGCGCGCGATACCTTCGCAACGCTTGCAATATCAATGACTTCCAGTGTGGGGTTTGACATCGCCTCAAGGAACAAAACCTTGGTATTCGGGCGAATGGCTGCCTGCCATGCGTCCAGATCCGTGCCATCAACAAATGTCACCTCGACCCCGTAGGCGGGCAAAATCGTCTCTGCAATATAAAGACACGAGCCGAACAGCGCGCGGGCCGAGACCATATGGTCGCCCGCTTTGAGCAATGCAAAAAGCGCCCCGTTTACCGCTGCCATGCCAGAAGCTGTTGCAAAGGCCGCCTCAGCACCTTCAAGCGCTGCGATACGGTCCTCGAACATCGCAACGGTCGGGTTGCCGTAGCGGGCATAAATGAACTCATCTTCGCCGCTTTTGACAAACCGCGCCTCGGCGGCTTCGGCAGTTGGGTAAACAAAGCCCTGCGTCAGAAAAATAGCTTCGCTGGTTTCGGCGTATTGACTGCGGCGCGTGCCAGCATGAACGGCCTGCGTGCGTGGTTTCCAAGTATTGCTCATTTGCGTTCCGGGGCGCTCCCCGGCCTCTGATCTGGGCCAAAAGGCACAATCGGGGCCTGTCGGGGCCACGACCTCTTTAGCGGTTTGTTTTACGTGGCCCGCAATCCAGTCCGACAAATCACCACAGGGCGTGTTTAGGTCAAGGTGTGCACATCGTCAAGATTGGGCGCAAGGCCGGTTTAAGGCCCGCTTGGCGGCGTGATAGGTTAAGCGCGAATCAGCCGCAGGTTTTGACATGACACTCACGCTTACCCTCACGCACCCCGATGACTGGCACCTTCACCTGCGCGATGGCGATATGATGGCGGGCGTGCTGCCGCATTCCGCCGCGCATTTCGCCCGCGCCATCATCATGCCGAACCTTGTGCCCCCGGTGCGCACAGCCGCCGACGCTGCTGCCTACCGCGCGCGGATTCTGGCTGCACTGCCAAAAGGCGCTGATTTCACGCCGCTGATGACACTGTATTTGACCGAAACGACAAACCCCGAAGATGTTGCCGCCGCCGCGGGCGCGGGGCTGATCACGGCCGTCAAACTCTACCCTGCGGGTGCGACGACGAACTCGCAATCGGGGGTTTCGAATTTTGATAATGTCATGCCGGTGCTCGAGCGCATGGCCGCAATCGGCCTGCCACTTTGCGTGCATGGCGAGGTGACCGACCCCGCTGTCGATATTTTTGACCGTGAGGCGGTATTTATCGACCGCGTTCTTGCCCCATTGCGCGCCCGCCTGCCAGAGTTGCGCGTGGTCTTGGAGCATGTCACCACCGCCGAAGGGGTGGAATATGTAAGCGCATCCCCTGCAGGGCTGGCGGCCACGATTACAACGCACCATCTGATGATCAACCGCAACCACATGCTGGTTGGCGGCATTCGTCCGCATTACTATTGCCTGCCCATTGTAAAACGCGCCAGCCATATGGCAGCTTTGCGCAAAGCCGCCACCAGCGGTGATCCGCGCTTCTTTTTAGGCACCGATAGCGCGCCGCATGTCGATGCAAGCAAGGAATGCGGCTGTGGCTGCGCCGGTGTGTTTTCTGCGCCCAACACACTGGCATGCCTTGCGCATGTGTTTGAAGAGATGGGCGCGCTTGACAAGCTGGAAGGCTTCACCAGCCTCAATGGTCCGGCATTTTACCGGCTTGCGCCCAATTTCGGCAAAATCACGCTGAAAAAACAAACTACGCCCGTGCCCTACCCTGCGCATATTGAAACCGATGCCGGCCCGGTAACCGTTTTTGACCCCGGCCATCCGCTTTTTTGGCAGGTGATAAAGGGCTAGCCCATTGCCCCGCCCGCCGCTTTTGCTATGAAGGCGGCAATTCCCGAACCGGAGTGCGCCGATGTTTGCCAATACCTTCCCCGACCGTGCTGAAATCTCCCGCCTCACGGCGCGGATGCTGCTGGAAATCAAGGCGGTCAACTTTCGCCCTGAGCAGCCCTATACGCTGGCCTCGGGCATGGTTTCACCAAGCTATATTGATTGCCGCGAGTTGATCTCTTATCCGCGCATCCGCTCGGCACTGGTGGATTTCATGGTTGCAACGGTTTACCGCGATGCGGGATTTGAAGCGTTTGACTCCGTCGCAGGTGGCGAAACCGGCGGCATTCCCTACGGCGCATGGATGGCCGACCGTATGGGCCTGCCCATGCAATATGTGCGCAAAAAACCCAAAGGATATGGCAAAAACAGCCAGGTTGAAGGTGTGTTGCACCAAGGCCAGCGCGTGCTTTTGGCCGAAGACATGACAACCGATGGCGGCTCGAAGGTAAAATTCGTGCAGGCCATTCGCGACGCGGGCGGCCAGTGCAACCACACGGCTTTGGTGTTCTTTTACGATATCTTCCCCGGCACGCGGGAACGGCTGGCCGCAGAAGGCATTCGCCTGCACTACCTTGCCACATGGCATGACGTGCTGGCCGAGGCGGGTGACTATTTTGACGCTGAAACCATAACCGAAGTGCGCAAGTTTTTTGCCGACCCGTTTGGCTGGTCAGTAGCGCATGGCGGCAAAGGGGCAACCTAGCCGCCTTTGCGAGCGTTCAACACCTGACAAAAATTGCCGCATGCCACGGGTGCCATCGGTGACGACGGGCGGCTTTGCGGGACGAAGTGGCCATCCGATAGGAGCCGTCAATTGTCGGCTTGCAACCCGGAACGTGATATGATCGCCGATAGCAAGGCAGCCATAAATACGGGATTCGCCAGTGCAGTTGGCACACTCAAGGGAAATCCTAGCGTACATCCCAGCTCCTTGACGCGTGCCGCGCTTCTCTTGGCAAGAAAATCAGTATAGATACCAGCCATGAAGCAGTCAAAACAGAAGATCGGGGAGCTGACGCGGCTAAGTGTATCGACCTTTTCGGCCGTGACGATCCTCGGCGTCCTCGCTGTGACGGCGGCGTCGGTCGCCCTGTTCTCCAATGGACTGGCCCTGTCCCATTACAAAACCCTGCATTTCGCCCTGAGCTACGAGGCCGAGTTCCTGAAGCGGGGTCTGGTGGGAGAGGCGTTCCGGCTCTTGGGAATCAGCCCTTGGGGCGGCGCGCCCGGCGTATTCACCCTGATGGTGCTCCTGCTCTTGAGCGGGGTTTACGCGCTTGGGGTCCACGCACTCCTCCGCCAGAGAGCGCACCCGGTGCTGGCGGCGATCCTGATCGCCCTTTGGGCGTCGCCCGCCGCGCTGCCTCACATGACCGCCGATTTCGGCCGGTTCGACGCGCTTCTGATACTGCTGCTGGGGGTCTGGGCAGTCTGTTCCTTTGCGCTTACCGCCAACCTGTCGCTGGTGCTTCTGACGCTAGTGGGATGTGCGGCCATTCTGACCCACGAGATTGCCCTGTTCGCCACGGTTCCGATCGGCTTGGCGCTTTGGCTGATCCGGTATGGCGAACCGCTTATCTCGGTCCGCACCGTGGCATTCGGTGCAGTGATCTCTCTCGCCTTCGTCCTGATCTGGACATTCGGAAATGGCGACACCCTGACGCGGGAGGGCGTCACGGCGATGGTATCAGAGCGCTTTGGAACCGGTAACTATTCGATCGAGCTGATGCTGCTGGTCCTGTTCGGAGATATTTCAGAGAACGCCGCCTATTCTGCCCGGGAGGCCGCCCGCTTCGCCCCGCTGCGGGAGCATCTGGAGTTCCTTGGGATCATGTCCGGATTCCTCCTCCTGCTGGGGTCGATGGTCGCCATTGCGGTGCGACGGCTACCGAGGCACGGTCGGGTCGCGGTTATGGCCTGCCTCACACCGCTGGCGCTTTATCCCCTGGGCTACGACTATTTCCGGTGGCTGAGCTTCGTCCTCATCAACATGACGGTTCTGTCGATCTGGGTCATGCTGCACGACCCGGGGACCACGGATGCTATCATCGCGCGTTGCAGAGACTTCCACAGGGCCATCCAGGGCCTGTCGTTTCTGTTCCTGGTGGTCGGTCCGTTGGGCATCTTTACCTGCATCGCGATAAGGGAGGCCCCTTTGTTTGCTCTCATCCTGCGCTGAGCGGCATAAAGCAAAGTAGTGTTCGCCACCTATCACAAGATTCCAATCGTTGATCTGTTTCAGCTTTGAGGTAGCTCCAAGGGTCCGCAATGGGCTCCTACCCGACTTTAGGTCGCTTCTGTCAGGTGGCGCGCCCTAGTTGGCGCTGCTCATCTGTAGCTGCATATCAGCGGTGCGCATCTCGGCCAATGTCAGGTTTTCGCGGACCTGCGCGGCCATTGCCGGGTCAATTCCTTCCAGCAAATCAAGTGCTGCGGCGTAACGGCGCAACGCCTCGTTGAGCAGGTTGACATCGCCAACGCGCGCGGCTTCGCCTTCCAGTGTCAGTGCAAAATTGCTTTGGATCATCGCCCAATGCAGGCTCGCGCCATGGGCTGAATAGGTGCCAAGGGCCGCGCGAAACGCCACCGCGGCCTGTTCATAGCCATAACCGGCAACATTGCGCCCGGCCAGGCCCGCATTCACAGTGCCCAAATTTGCCTGCAAAGCGGCCCAAACCAAGGGCTGTGCGCTTTGATCGACGCGCGCGAGTGCGGCACCATAAGCCTGTGCGGCGCGCACCATCAGCGCAGAATCGCCTGAAATTTCCCCATGCTGGGCCAGGGCATTGCCAAACTTGGTATAGAGCGATGACGCCTGCTCAACGGTCAGCATCGCGGGCGACGCAAATACAACCGCCTGCAAAAGCTGGTCGATCTCGTCAAAGGGCGGGGTATGCGCCGGGTTTTGTGCCTGCAAAAGCAAAACAGACACCAGTTGGCGCTGGTAAAGCGGCATCAACGGCGTCGTGCCTAATTGCATCGCGTCGCGCAGCGCGGTTTCGGCGGCGGCAAGCAGCGTTTCATTCGGCTCGATCAGGGCCAGATCATAAAGAACTGACGCCAAATTCGCCTTTGTACTGGCGCTGCTTTCACTATCGGGCGCAAAGCGCAGACTTTCGGCAAAGACCATCGCCGCCTCTTCAAGCATCACCGTATTGCGGGATTGAGCGGCGAGCCCCTGCAAGGCAATTCCCAGATTATTGATGACAAGCGCCTTGGCTTGCGGGTCTTCAAGCGAGGGGATGATCGTGTCGCGATAAAGTGCTACAGCCTCGCGCAGCGGCGCGGCTTCGCCGGTTACGCGGCCCTGCTCGGCAAGGCTGTCTGCCAATGACAGCTGCAGCTGCATGGCGTTTTCAGGCCTTTGATCCAGCGCATGGCGCAGCAACTGCGCAGCAAGCGTGTAATCCATACGCAAGCGGGCAACGCTGGCGGCGATATCAACATCACGGGTTGTGGCGATATGCACCGACTTTTGCGCCGTATCCAGCCGCCCGTTCAAAAGCGCAAAAAGCGCGGATTCCTGTGCTGCCAGCGGGCCAAGCCTGTCGCGTAGCGCCATAGCCGCCGCGCGCTTTTGCACAAGCATTGCAGCGCGCCCGTCAGGTTGCAATGCGGGGCTGCGAAAGGTGACAACCTGCGAAAGCGCCGTTTCCAGCGCCTGTGACAGCGAAATATCGGCCGCAGGTTTGTCATCAGAGGATGAAAACAAGACGAATGCCAGCACAACAAGACCGAGCACCCCAGCACCCGCCCCAGCCAGTGCAAAGCTAAACTTGGACGAAGATTCCTTCGCCACACGCGGGTCGTTTGTCCAGCGATCCATCGACTTGGGCTCCACCATCGGTCGGGTTAGAGAACAGGCGTACTGGCGTAATTGTTAAGCTATTTCTGAAAGGTAGCGTATTTTGCTAGTGTTTCACAACCGTAATACACTTCAAATGCAAATTAAGCACGCAAACGCGCGCGCCGTGACGCGGGGATCTGCCCGATTTCCAGCCCCGTAAACACATGCATTGTGTTCAGATCACGATCAACCACCGCATGGTCCGACACCCACCCCCCCATGATAAGATAGGTGCGCAACAGCGGTGGCATGGCGCGCAAGGCCGCGCTCATATCGGGTTTCATGCGTTTCAGCCGGCGCGCGAAGCGAAAAACGCTTGGGGCCTTGACCCGTGGCAGCCAGCGGCGCGGGGCAATGTGGCGTGCGGCCAGCAATGCGAACGCATCTTTGTGTGATTCGGCCTCGGCCCCTTTGAACGAGGAACAGCCAAACAGCATTTCAATGCCGTTTTGCTCGACATATTCGGTCATCATACGCCATGCGCTGCGCAAAATGTCGGGGTCGCGCATATCGGGGGCAACGCAAAACCGCCCCATTTCCACCAAAGACCCGGGATAGGTTTTAAGCGCGGAAAGCTCATAATACTGCGCAGAATAAGAGGTGGCTATATCATGACCGGAGGCAAAATGCTGGATGCGGAACGTGCAGACAAGGCGGTTATTGTTGCGGCTGTCTTCAACCAGCACATGCGCGCAGGCCTGATCATAGCCATCGGCATCGGTTGTTGCAGCATCGCGAAAACACAGGCTGCGCAGGGCTTGCGCGGCGGCGATATCCGCGCTGCCGGTTGCAAAACGGGTGTGGTATCGTTGACGAAAGAACCCCGGCATGTGTTGCGCTCCTGCTCGACGCGGGCGTCACCACCCACTATGCAAGATGTAGCGCGCGCCAGCGACTGTGCAAGAGGCAGATGCGTCTAGCCGCCGCTGGTGCCAATAAACGATTCGGCAGAGAAATTGCCCAAATTGCCAAAAAGCTGTTCAAAGAATGAAAGGCGGCGACCATCGGTAATGGTGACATTGTTGTTCAGATCAATCAGGCGGCCATCGGCAAGGCTTAGCCGTTCGACCTGCACCACACGGTTTGCACTGTCAAAAGCAATGCCCACGATCTGGCGTTCGGTAATGCGGCGTGGCAAAGGCCCGCGCCGTTCAACGCGCGTCGAGATGTAATACCAGCTATTCGTGCCGCTAAAGCCCTCAACTGCAGGAGCGCCAAGCAGGTCGCGCACATCATCTGCGGCCATGCCGGGGCCAACTTGGGCCAGTTCTGGCTCAAGCGGCACAAACCCGTGCGAGTCGACCTGCACACAGGCCGAAAGCCCGAGTATTAGCGCCATTGCGCCAACCAGCGCCGCTTTGTGTAGTTTACCGCCCGACTGCTGTTGTGCCATCATCGCCCCATGAAACGCGTTGTTCGTTACAACCCTTGTTCATGTTGACCTACCCCCTACATTGTTTAATTTCAAGCGTCGCGCAGCCTAACAGAAAGCCCAATGACCAATGCCCGCCGATAATATGCCCGATTCACGGCCCGAATTCAGCCGCCCGCGCGCGGTTGCGGCGCTAAGCCACAAGCATCCGACACGGTTTGACGAGGCCCCGACCACGCAAGAAGCCGAAGCGCTTAGCGCCCTGCTGGGCCTGCTGGGCCTGCGCAAATTCCGCTTTACGGGCGAAATTCTGCCGCTGCGCCGCGATGAGTGGGAAGTGCGCGGCACGCTTGGTGCCAGCGTGACACAGGAATGCGTGGTCACGCTTGAGCCCGTGCGCAGCCGCGTTGAAACCGATGTGCTGATACGTTTTGTGCCGCGCGAAAAAATGGATGAAACAATGGAAGAGCGCGATTTTGACGAGACACAGGAGCCGCTTGGTGAGGTGATCGACCTTGGGCTGATTGCCACCGAAGCGCTCGCTCTGGCCCTGCCACCCTATCCCCGCAAGGAAGATGCGGCGCTTGAACTGCCCGATTCTATGGCGGATGGTGACGACGAGAAGCCAAACCCGTTTGCTGCTTTGGCCGCATTAAAGGACAAACTGGGCAAGCCGCAGTAAATACGGCTTGCGCGTGGCACTATTTTCGCTATTTTCCGGGTTTCGTTTGGTTCGGGTTTGCATCTGTCCGCGCGCTCTGCTAGGTCGCCGCCAACAATTCCGGATACCGGGGCTTTCCCCGATTATTGATATGAGGTCGAGACATGGCTGTTCCTAAGAGTAAAATTACCCGTTCGCGTCGTGGTATGCGTCGTTCGCATGATGCATTGGTTGCGGCAAACCCCAATGAATGCCCGAATTGTGGCGAATTGCGCCGCCCTCACCATGTATGTGGTGCCTGTGGCCACTATGATTCGCGTGAAGTTGTCGCGATGGTTGACGATGTCGACCTGGATGAAGACGCCGCGTAAACAAATCAGCGGGGTTGGTCCGATATGACCGACGATAACACCAATCCGACCGCCCCCGCGTCCACCGCTCCTGTTGTCATTTCGATTGACGCCATGGGCGGCGACCTAGGCCCGCGCGCTGTTATCGGCGGCATGGCCAAATCAGCCAAGGTAAACCCGCGCATTCGCTTTGTGGTGCATGGCGATAGGGCCGAGCTTGAAAAGCTGCTCAAACGCAGGCCCGAACTGGCCGCACGTTGCGAAATTATCCACACCGAAAAAATTATCTCGATGGATGCAAAACCGTCATTGGCACTGCGCAATGGCAAGGGCACCTCAATGATGGCGACGCTGCAATCGGTGGCCGAAGGCAAAGCCTCGGTTGCGGTATCCTGCGGCAATACCGGCGCGCTGATGGCGCTTTCCATGCTGACCTTGCGCAAGGCGCCCGGCGTGAACCGCCCGGCAATTGGCGTGCTTTGGCCGAGCCTGAAGCCACCTTACCAGTCGGTCATGCTCGATGTGGGGGCCGATATCCGCGCCGATGCCGACGATCTGTTGCAATACGCCATTATGGGTGCCTCTTACGCACGCAACGCGCTGTCGCTGCCACGACCCAAGGTTGGGTTGCTCAATGTCGGCACCGAGCCGCACAAGGGCCGTGCCGAGCTGCATGAAGCCGCCGAATTGCTGACCGCCGCCGCCCCGACATCGGATTTCGAGTTTGTGGGCTATGTCGAAGGCAGCGATCTGCCCACTGGCCGCGCCAATGTGATTGTGACCGACGGGTTCACTGGCAATATCGCGCTGAAAGCCGGCGAAGGCACCGCCGTCATGGTGCGCACGCTTCTGAAGGAAGCCTTTAGCCATTCCATTCTGTCACGGCTTGGTGCGCTGTTCGCGCTGACCTCGCTGCGCCGCTTGCAGGCCCGAATCGACCCGCGCCGCGTAAACGGCGGCGTGTTTCTGGGGCTGAACGGCACGGTCATTAAAAGCCATGGTCGCGCCGATGCCACTGGGTTTTCCGCCGCCATTAAACTGGCTTTCACACTGAGTGAGAACGGTTTCACCGAAAGATTGGCAGCGCGGGTTGCATCTGGCGCGCGGCAAGGCAAAGATGCGGCTGCAAACGCCGAAGAGGCCAGTTCATGACATTAAATCGCGCTGTGGCTGTTGGCTGCGGACATTACCTTCCCGAACGCGTTGTCGAGAACGCGGAATTCGAAAAATCGCTCGAAACAACGGATGAGTGGATTCGCACCCGCACGGGCATCGAGCGGCGCCATTTTGCCGCTGAGGGCGAAAAGACCTCGGACCTCGCGATCAGGGCGGCGCTTGCCGCGCTGAAGGATGCCGGCCTGAGCGGCCACGATATCGACGCGATTATTCTGGCCACGGCCACCCCCGACCAGACATTCCCCTCGACCGCAACGCGCGTGCAGCACGCTATTGGCATGGAAAAAGGCTTTGCCTTTGATGTCGCCGCTGTTTGTGCCGGGTTTATCTACGCGCTGGGCATGGCGAATTCGCTGATTGTTTCGGGACAAGCGCATCGTGTTCTGGTGATCGGGGCCGAAACCTTCAGCCGCATCATGGATTTTACCGACCGGTCGACCTGTGTGCTGTTCGGTGATGGGGCCGGCGCGCTGGTGCTTGAATCGCGCCCCGGCAATGGCGACAAATCCGACCGTGGAATTCTGGCAACCGAACTGCGCTCCGACGGGAAATACAACGATCTGCTTTATGTCGATGGCGGTGTTTCCAGCACACGGACCGCCGGACTTGTGCGCATGCAGGGCCAAGAGGTGTTCAAGCACGCGGTTGTCAAACTGGCCGAGGCCGGGGAGGTTGTCATGGCAAAAACCGGCATCACCGCCGATGACCTTGACTGGATCGTGCCGCATCAGGCCAATTTGCGCATCATCACCCGCACGGCCCATAAAATGGGTGTGCCAATGACCCGTGTTGTGGTGACCGTGCAAGACCATGGCAACACCTCGGCAGCCTCTATCCCGCTGGCGCTTTCTGTTGCACGCGCGCGCGGGCAAATCAAAGATGGCGACATGCTATTGATGGAAGCCATAGGCGGTGGGCTGGCCTGGGGCGCGGCAACCATGCGCTGGTAGGCACAAAACCGACGAAGAAGGCAGGCATGTGTAACGCCGCGATTGTGAGCGGTGGCGCTCGTCAGGTCAAAAACGGATAGTTGCAATATGCAACCCAATCCGACCAAACGGCACCTCCGGCCACTGCACCCATGACGGGTGCATCATTTTTGGGTGCGTTATGTGCTGCAGGTTACCCTTTTGACACGTCGCTGATTCTTGCTTGCACCATGATGGCCCCGCCAAAGGGCTTGCAATTTTAAAGCGCCATATGTCGCATGCAGGCGCATATGCCGCCAAACCGTCTGCAATCCCCTTAATCTTGTCTTGAAACAGCGGCTTGCAAGTGTCTGATATTGACTCCTTTTCAAGAATGCACCTAACCTAGCCGTTAGATTTTTGGAGGTAGCATATGAGTAGTTCAACCTTAACGCGAATGGATTTATGTGAAGCGGTGTTTCGTGAAGTTGGCCTTTCGCGCAACGACTCGGCAAGTTTGGTTGAGTCGGTGTTGGACCATATGTCAGACGCGCTCGCATCCGGCGAGACTGTAAAAATTTCCTCTTTCGGCACGTTCTCGGTGCGTTCCAAAAATGCGCGTGTAGGCCGCAACCCGAAAACCGGCGAGGAAGTGCCCATCGCACCGCGCCGCGTGCTCACCTTTCGCCCCTCCCACCTGATGAAAGAGCGGGTCGATTCCGGCAAGAAGTCTTAAGGCCGGGCAATGGAAAAATCGCCCGACGCATTCCGCACAATCAGCGAGGTCGCGGACGATTTAGGCGTTCCTGCGCATGTTTTGCGCTTTTGGGAAACCAAGTTCCACCAAATCAGCCCCGTGAAGCGCGGCGGTGGCCGACGCTATTACCGCCCCGATGATGTGCGCCTTTTGCGCGGGCTGCAGCGCTTGCTACATGGCGACGGGCTAACCATTCGCGGGGCGCAAAAGCTGCTGCGCGAAAACGGCATCCGCCATGTTGTTGACCTTGGCGCAGCTCAAGCCAAAGCCGCTCCAAAACCCGCAGCACTGGCACCAGCACCCCCCAAGGCCACCCCCGCAGAGCCGCCCGCCAAACCGGCCCCTATCGCTCTCTCTTTGCGCGAAATCCACCGGCAATTGGTAACCCTGCGCGCCCGTGTAGCCGATGCAGCCGACCGCGATATTGATTCGCTTTAAGCACGCTTTTGCACTCTTTTGCCCCTTGCCCCGCCCAAGAAGATGACTATAACAGCCGCGTCGGGCTATAGCGCAGTCTGGTAGCGCGTCCGTCTGGGGGACGGAAGGTCGTAGGTTCGAATCCTGCTAGCCCGACCAGCTAAAAAACGCTGACCATCGGTCGGCGTTTTTTGCTATCAGGGGGTATGATGAACACAATTTCCGAAATTTGCCCAAACGCGGGTGTTCTGCCAAGCCAGGTACTGCGCAAAATGATCACCGGCGGGATGATCACCGCAAGTGTGCCAATTCCCGAAGCGCAAATCCAACCCGCCTCGATAGACCTGCGCCTTGGCGCGCGGGCATGGCGGGTGCGCGCATCGTTTCTGCCGGGTGAGGGTAAAAGCGTTGCCAGCCGGCTGGATGATTTTGCCATGCACGAGTTAAACCTCAGCCACGGCGCGGTGCTGGAAAAGGGCTGTGTTTATGTTGTCGAATTGCAAGAACGGCTGGCCCTGCCCCATGACGTATGCGCCGTTGCCAATGCCAAATCGAGCACGGGGCGGCTTGACCTGTTTACCCGGCTGATTGTTGATAACGGCACCGAGTTTGACCGTGTCGAGGCTGGCTATACCGGCCCGCTTTACGCTGAAATTTCGCCACGCTCGTTTTCGGTGCTGGCGCGCCCCGGCGTGCGGCTCAACCAGATCCGCTTTCGCCACGGTCAGGTGCTGCTTGATGATGACGCGCTGCGCGAGTTGAATGCGCGCGACCTGCTGGTCGATGGTCCGGCGCATATCGACAAGGGGCTCGGCTTTTCAGTCGACCTTGCCCCCGCCACCACTGGCCATGTCGGCTGGCGCGCGCGCCCGCATACCGGGCTTATCAACCTTGAAAAACTCAACCATTACCCCGTAGCCGCATTTTGGGATGAGGTGCATAGCGAGCAGGGCCGCATCATTCTCGACCCCGGCGCGTTTTACATTCTGGTCAGCCGCGAGGCTGTCCATATCCCGCCGCAATATGCCGCCGAAATGGCCCCCTATGTGGCGATGGTGGGCGAGTTTAGGGTGCATTACGCGGGGTTTTTCGACCCCGGTTTCGGCCATGCCGCCGCCGGTGGCAAGGGCGCGCGCGGCGTGCTTGAGGTGCGCTGCCACGAAGCGCCTTTCGCGCTGGAGCACGGGCAGATCGTCGGGCGGCTGGTGTATGAAAACATGGCCGAAACGCCCGATATCTTATATGGCGCCGACCTCAAATCCAACTATCAGGGCCAGGGGCTGAAACTGGCCAAGCATTTCAAAAGCGCCTAGCTTTTTAGTCTCATTATATGATGGGCCTAAAAAGCTAGTCAAAAAAGTCGTCGGTTTCGCTTTCGCCCTCGCCATCCTCTTCACCCTCGCCCTTACCTGGCGGCGGGCGGTTGTCGAGCATGCCGCTTTCGCGCAATTCCTTTACGCCCGGCAAATCACGCGGGGTTTCAAGGCCGAAATGGTCAAGGAAGCCCTGCGTTACAGTGAAGGTCACCGGGCGGCCCGGTGTCATCCGGCGGCGGCCGATTTTTACCCAATCAAGCTCGATCAGCAAATCAATCGTGCCGCGTGATACCGAAACCCCGCGAATTTCTTCAATTTCGGTGCGCGTCACCGGCTGGTGATAGGCAATGATTGCCAGCGTTTCAATCGCGGCGCGTGAAAGCTTGCGATGCTCGATTTGCTCTTTGGTCATCAGAAAGCCAAGGTCGGGGGCGGTGCGAATGGCATAGGCGTCATCCACGCGCACAAGCTGCACGCCGCGCCCGATATAGCGCTTTTTCAGCAGCGCGACCGCCTCGGCAGCGTCGCAGCCATGCGGCAGGCGGGTGTTGAGCGTGGCAAGGCTTAGCGGCGCGGCGCTGGCAAAGAGAATCGCCTCGACCATCCGCTCTTGCTCGGCCAGCGGCGGCGCTTCGAACAGGCTTTGAACATCATCGCCCATCAGATCTCTCTACGGCGCAGCTGGATGGGTTCAAACATGCCGGATTGGCGCAGTTCCACCTTGCCTTCCTTGGCAAGCTCCAACGCGGCGGCAAATGTAGCTGCGGTTGCGCTGCGGCGCTTTTTGGGGTCCAGCCGCCACGCCTCGGGCAGAAACTGGCGCAGATCGCCCCACTCCATCGCATGGCCGATAAGGCCGCGCATGCGTTCAAGCGCTTGCTCCATCGTGTAGACCGCGCCACGTTTCAGGTGCAGCGGCTCAAAATCATCGCGGGTTTTAACGCGCGCATAGGCCTGCATTAGGTCAAGCACGGTGGCGGTATAGGTGACGACTTTTTTGCGTTCGACCATTTGTGTATCGCCCCGCGCAAAGAAATCGCGGCCCAACTGGTCACGCGCCATCAGGCGCGCAGCCGCACGGCGCATGGCTTCCAGCCGCTCAAGCTGAAAGGCCAGATGCGCGGCTAGTTCCTCGCCGCTCGGCCCGTCTTCGCCCGGCTCTGGCGGCAGCAACAGGCGCGACTTCAAAAAGGCCAGCCATGCCGCCATGACCAGATAATCAGCAGCCAGTTCTATGCGCAGGCGCTTGGCCTCTTCCACAAAGGCCAGATATTGCTCGGCCAGCTTCAGAATGGACACCTGCCGCAAATCTACCTTCTGGGTGCGTGACAGGGTCAGCAGCAGATCGAGCGGCCCCTCGAACCCGTTCACATCAACGACCAGCGCCTCGGCGGCGATGCGCTCATCAAGGCTGTCAGGGGCGAAATCATCGGGCATGGGGCACCTCATGTTCAAAACCATGCGCTTCAGCCAGCATGGCGGGCAGATCGCAGGGTTCGGGTTTTCGGCGCATGGCCAATGCGCGGGCGGCACGCTGCGCGGCGGCACCGTCAAGCACAGGTGCCAGCGCCGCAATCATGGCCATCTCGTCAAGCTTTCCATTGCAATGCAGCGCAATATCGCAGCCCGCAGCAAGCGCACGCTCGGCCCTTTGGCCAATATCGCCCTGCAGCGCCGCCATCGACAGATCATCCGATATCAGCACACCGTTAAAGCCAAGCGTATGGCGCAGATAGCGCAAGATAACCGGCGAGAATGTGGCACAATTTTCTGCATCAAGCGCTGGAAACAGGATATGGCCGGTCATCGCCAGCGGCATATCGGCAAGGGCGGCAAACGGGGCAAAGTCTGTCGCCGCAAGCAGTTCAAGCGGGGCATCGCTCTGCGCAAGGCTCAGGTGGCTGTCTTGTGTCGCCCGGCCATGGCCCGGCGCGTGTTTGATGATGGGCAGCACACCGCCCGCCAGCAAGGCATCCGCCGCCGCGCGCCCGTTTCGGGCGACCTGCGCGGCGCTTTCCCCCAAGCAACGGTTGCGCAAAAACGGGTGGGTTTGCGGCGTGGCGATGTCCAGCACCGGCGCGCAATTTGCATCAACCCCCACACGGCGCAACTCGTCGGCGATAACGCGGTAACGGGCCGCTATTGCACGGGCTTGCGCGGCGGGGTCGGGCAAGCGGGCCACAAGGTCGAGCGGTGGTAGCCATTCCTGCCAATGCGGGCTGCGCATGCGCGCCACGCGCCCGCCTTCCTGATCTATCAGCACAGGTGCATCGCGGCCTACCGATTTGCGCAAATCGGCGGTGAGGCGGCGCAATTGGTCGGGGCTTTCAACATTGCGGGCAAATAGGATAAAGCCCCACGGCTCGGCCTGCGCAAAAAACCGCGCCTCATCGGGGCCAAGCTGCGGGCCAGCCGGGGCGAATATGGCGGCGCGTGCGCTCATTCGCGGGCCGTTACGGTAATGCACTGGATGTCGCGCGCCAAAAGCGCGGCACACATGGCGCGGGCCTGTTCCAACTCTTCAAAACCCAGCGCACGAAGCCGGTAAAACACGCGCCCGCCCGCTTGGCGGCGCTCGATATAGCGCTCCATCGTGGCAAAAAGCTGCGGATGGCTGGCGGCAAGCCCGTCCCATTGCGCAGCAGCGGCGGCTTCGGTGTCAAAGGCACCAAGCTGGATCATCCGCGTGCCGACCGGCACGTCGCGCACATCGCCGGGTGATGCCGTGTTGCTTTCGCTTGGCGTGGAGGGGGGGCTTGCCGCAGCACTGTTGGCTTGGGCAAGTGCCTCGGCAATAGCGGCTGATAGCACACCGTCTTCAGACGCCGCATCTATGCGCGAAGCGCGGCGCAGCGGGCGCGGAATATCGAGCGCAACGCCACCCAAATCCTCGGTCTCTGTGGTGTTTTCGGCCTGTTCTGGTCCGGTTTCAAGCGCGGTGCCCGGCGCTGCGGGCAAAGGCGCAAAACTGCCTGAGGATTCTGGTGCAACCTCGCCGCTTTCCGCTTCGGGCGTTACACTGGATTGCGATCCCACATCAGGCAAAACCGGCTGGTCATCGGCGGCAAGCCCGCTGGTTTCGGGGGCAAGGGCAGCCATTTGCGTAGGGTCAGCCGATTCGGTGCCGCCCAAAACTTCGTTCACAGCAAGGCCCTGATTGGGCACCTGAGCGCCGCCCGCATCAACCGGGCGTTCACGCGGCAATCCGGCAAGCGCGCGGATCACCGGCACGTCGCTGGCATCGCGCTGGCCAAGCGAATAGGCCCAATAGACCACGCCCGCCACCATAACGATGGACAAAACCGCACCGAACCAAAGCACAGCTCTGGCTGCAAACCCTGTGGGTTCGCCTTCATCCGCAGGCGCATCGCGCCGCGAACGCGATTCGGAATCAACGTCCTGCATGTCTATTCGCCTTCTTGCGACACTTTATATTGTGTGCCGCCCTGCTCCAACCCCAAAATGCTGGATGCTTAGCGCATCTCTTCCACGGGGGTCACGCCCAGAATACCAAGACCGGCCTGCAATGCAAACTGCGTTGCGCGCACAAGGGCAAGGCGTGCGCTGCTCAGTGCCGCATCGCCATCGACCACGAAACGCTGGGTCGCATCGAGCTTGCCCTGATGTTGCAGGCTGTGGAACGCCGAGGCCAGTTCGTAAAGATAAAAAGCAACGCGGTGCGCCTCATGCGCCTGTGCGGCTTGTTCCAGCACGCGCGGCCATTCGGCCAGCTTCTTGATCAGCGCCATTTCACCCGGCTGGGTGAGTAAAGACAAATCGGCCGCCCCAAGCGCGCCATCGGCGGGGTTGCCGCCGCGCGCAAGCACCGAGTGAATCCGCGCATGGGCGTATTGCACGTAAAACACCGGATTGTCTTTGGACTGCTCCAGCGCCTTGGAAAAGTCAAACTCCAGTGGCGCATCGTTTTTACGGGTCAGCATTACAAAGCGGGTCACGTCGGGGCCGACCAGATTGACCACATCGCGCAGCAGCACAAAATTGCCCGCCCGTTTGGACATTTTGAACGGCTCACCGTCTTTCATCAGCTTCACAAGCTGGCAGAGCTTGATGTCGAGCGGCACTTTTCCACCCGACAGCGCGGAAACCGCCGCCTTCATCCGTTTGACATAGCCGCCATGGTCGGCGCCAAACACATCGATCAGCTCATCAAACCCGCGGCGCACCTTGTCGTAGTGATAGGCAATATCAGGGGCGAAATAGGTCCATGCGCCATCGGATTTTTTTACCGGCCGGTCAACATCGTCGCCGTGCTCGGTCGATTTGAACAGCGTTTGAATGCGCGGCTCCCAATCCTCGGGCATCTTGCCTTTTGGGGGTTCAAGCGTGCCTTCATAGATCAGGCCCTTATCATCCAGAGCCTTGATCGCCTCTTCAATCAGGCCGGTGCCATAAAGCGATTTTTCGCTGAAAAACACGTCCATTTCAACGTTGAGCGATTTCAGGTCGCTGCGGATAAGCTCCATCATCGCTTCGGTCGCGAATTCGCGCAAGTCTTCCAGCCAGACGGATTCGGGCTGGTCGAGCAAGCTCTCACCGTATTTTTCCTTCAGCGCCTCGCCAACCGGAACCAGATAATCGCCCGGATACAGGCCTTCGGCAATTTCCGGGCTCAGGCCGCAGGCCTCGCGATACCGCTCGTAAGCCGAGCGCGCCAGCACATCGACCTGCGCGCCACCATCGTTGATGTAATATTCGCGGGTTACATTGTAACCGGCAAAATCCAACAAACGTGCCAAAGCGTCGCCGGTAACCGCCCCGCGGGTATGGCCCACATGCAGCGGGCCGGTCGGATTGGCCGAAACATATTCAACGTTAACCTTGCGCCCTGCGCCCACTTTCGAGCGGCCAAAACTGTCGCCCGCGGCCAGTGCAGCGGGCACAACAGCGCGCCAGAAATCGGCGCTCAGGCGCATGTTCAAAAAGCCGGGGCCAGCCACTTCGGCGGAATCGACAACGGCGTCTGTTACAAGTTGCGCGGCGAGCGCTTGCGCAATCACGCGCGGGTTCATGCCTGCCGGTTTGGCCAGAACCATTGCCGCATTGGTGGCCATATCGCCATGGCCCGTATCACGCGGGGGTTCAACAGACACAGTTGCAAAATCAAGCCCAGCAGGCAACGTGCCTTCGGCGACCAAACTCTTCAAACTGGTCAGCACCAGCGATTTCATGTCTGCGAACAGGTTCATTTTCAAGCTTTCCTAGGATTTGAGGCGGCATAACACGGCAAAAAGCCATGAGCCAGCCCCTTAGGCGCGGGTCATCGGGTCGGTCAGTTTTTCGTATTCCTGCAAGGCGAAGCGATCGGTCATGCCAGCGATATAATCGGCTACAACCCAAGCGCGCTGGGTGGCGTCGCCCTTTTGCGCCCAATCCTGCCAGCCATCGGGTAACATGCCGGGGTCTTCCATGAAAATGCCGAACATTTCGGTTACGATCTGCCCGGCCTTGCGCCGCATCCGCCGCACCTTCCAATGCCGATACATATGCTTGAAGAAAAACGCGCGAATAACCTTGAGGTCTTCAAACAGCGCATCCGAAAAGCGGATAAGCTGGCGGCCCGCATTGCGCACATCATCGACCGATTGCGGGTTGGCCGCGCTTAGCAGGCGGCGGCTTTCGGCCAGCACATCCTCGACCATTACCCCGAACACACGGCGCAGCGCCTCATGGCGGCGGCGGATGTGGTCAAGCTCGGGGTAAAGCGCCTCCACCCTGTCATAACACGCCCCGATGATCGGCAGCTCGCGGATTTGCACCTCGTTGAAAAGCCCTGCGCGCAGCCCGTCATCCAGATCGTGGTTGTTATAGGCAATGTCATCGGAAATGGCGGCAACCTGCGCTTCGGCACTGGCATAGGTGGCAAGCTCAAGGTCGTGTCTGGCACTGTATTCGGCCAGCATGGCGGGCACAGCCCCCAGCACGGGCCCGTTATGCTTGGCAATACCTTCAAGCGCTTCCCATGTCAGGTTCAGCCCGTTGAAATCGGCATAGTGGCGCTCCAGCATGGTCACAATCTTGATGGCCTGCGCGTTATGGTCAAACCCGCCAAAAGGGGCCATGCATTCGGCCAAGGCATCTTCGCCGGTATGGCCAAAGGGCGTGTGGCCAAGGTCATGGGCCAGCGCCACGGCTTCGGTCAGATCCTCGTTCAGCCCCAATGTGCGCGCGATGGTTCGCGCCACCTGCGCCACCTCGATCGAATGGGTCAGCCGCGTGCGGAAATAATCGCCCTCATGCTCTACAAACACCTGGGTTTTATGCTTGAGCCGCCTAAAGGCAGAGGAATGGATGATACGGTCGCGGTCGCGCTGAAAGGCGCTGCGATGCGTGCTTTCATCTTCAACAAACAACCGCCCGCGGCTATTTTCAGCCCGTGTTGCAAATTTCGCCAACATCTCGCCACGCTCCGCACTTGTCGCGGGTCTGCTGCCCGCCTACATTAGACCTGTTATAGCAAGACTCGCCAAAGGTGCCAGATGTCACTCACACTACCGCCCAAAGTCTCGGACCGTGCTTTTGCGCGGCTTGGCGCGATTGTCGCCAAGGATTCCAGCCTGCCATGTTTGCGCGTGGCGGTGGATGGCGGCGGCTGTTCGGGTTTTCAATATGACATCCACCTCGAAGAAGCCCCTGCCGATGATGACATTATCATCGCCAAAGACGGGCTTTCGGTGCTGATTGATCCGGTTTCGATGCCGTTCCTGTCGGGTGCCGAGATCGACTTTTCGGCCGAACTGATTGGCGCACGCTTTGTGGTGAACAACCCGAATGCCACATCGTCCTGCGGCTGCGGCACGTCATTCTCGATGTGATGCCTGCTACTTAAGGCGCAACTGCTGGTAGGTCTGCAAAGCGCTGCTGTGCTCAACACTCAACGTATCTGCAAAATCGTCCGGATTTTCAATTTCATAGCCCGCAGCCTGCATAACAGCCGGGTCCAAATGCGCGTTTATCATGCTCACCTGAGCCGAAGTCAGCCAGTTGCGCCACGGCTCGGCGGCATGGCGTGCCTGCACCGCGTCAATCGGTTCATTCGTTTTGGTGCTGTGCGCCAGCGGCCGCAAGCCCGCCGGATCAAGCCCCAGAGCCTCAAGCGCGGCAGCCAATGTTGCAACCGGGTCGGCAAGAAACGGTTCGAATGATACAAACGCCGTTGGAATTTCGGCACTAGCGGCAAAGCGCTGCGCGCCAGCCTGCTTGGCGTTCCATAGCGCGGCGGGCGAGGCGACAACCAGATCCATGCGCTCGCGCGGTATGCTCAGCCATGGCGTTTCAATAAAGGTTGAAAGCGCGGATATGCGCCGCCCGACATGGTGGTAAGGGCGCGCAAACAGCGCAATAACCCATGAATACGGGTTGCGCTGGCTTAGCAAAGCGCCAGAAAGGCTGGCAAAACTGTCATCCCAGCCCAGCATTGCATGTTTCCAGCACGCAACACGCGGCTTGGCGAGCGATACAGCATCGCTCAATGCGGATTGCTTCGCATTGCCACCAATCTCCTGCTGTTCGATTTTGGCGGCGCGTTCAAGTAGGTCTAAAATCGGTTGCGCCTTTGGGTCTAGGGGCTGTGAAAAGTTTTCACGGATATGCGGCAAGGCCTTGATCATCTGCGCCATGGCGCGGGTGCCGGTATTGCGCTCGCCAAGCACGCGGATGACAGGTTTGCGCTGCTTTGGCGTTGCCCCCTGCCCCGTTTGACCGCTAAGACTGGTCTGACCTTTCGGAGCTTGCCCCATGAAAATCGCCTCATTCAACATCAACGGTATCAAGGCCCGCCTGCCCGCATTGCTTGACTGGCTGGCCGAAGCCGCGCCCGACATTGTGTGCCTACAGGAAATCAAGTCGCTAGACGAGAATTTTCCCCGCGAGGCGATCGGAGACCTCGGGTATAATATCGAAACTCACGGCCAGAAAAGCTTTAACGGCGTGGCGATCCTGTCGAAATTCCCCATCGAGGATGTGGTTCGCGGTCTGCCGGGTGACCCCGAGGACGAGCAGGCCCGCTGGATCGAGGCGACCATCAACACGGTGCGCGTATGCGGGTTGTATTTGCCCAATGGCAACCCGGTCGACAGCCCGAAATTCCCCTATAAGCTGCGCTGGATGGCCCGCATGAAAGCCCGCGCGGCTGAGCTGTTGGCCAGCGAGGACATCGCGCTCATATGCGGTGATTTCAACATCATCCCCCAGCCAGAAGACGCCCACCGCCCGGATGACTGGTGGGGCGATGCGCTCTATCGGCCCGAAAGTCTGGCGCTGTGGCGCGAGGTAGTTAACCTTGGTTTTACCGATGCGTTTCGCGCGCTCGACGCGGCCCCGCTGAACTATACGTTCTGGGACTTTCAGGCCGGCGCGTGGAACAAGAATGACGGCATCCGCATCGACCATTTCCTGCTCAGCCCGCAAGCCGCCGACCGTCTGCGCGATTGCAAGGTCGACCGCCATATGCGCGGGCGCGACAAGCCCAGCGACCATGTGCCGATCTGGGTGGAGCTAGATGCGTAAAACCCGCTGCGCGCGGGCCAATATGCGCAAATACCACGGTTGTCTGCCATGGCCTGCAACCATGCGCTCCACCAATACCTCGGGCGGGCATGGTGCGCCGCTCACCGGGTCGCGATAGAGCGGATAATCCACCAACACCGCCTGCGCCAACTGGTCGAGATTTGGCCGCGCAATGCGGCGTGCGGGCGGTGTGGCGCGGTCATCCGTCAGCCCCCAGCCTGCGTAAAACGGTGCGCCAAAGCAGGTTACAGGCAGGCCATGCATCAGCGCCTCGAACCCCATCAGCGACGTAATCGTGGCCACATGATCAACCTGCCCAAAAAGCGTGGCGGGGGCAGCCTTATGAACAACCATATCCGCCAGATCGCCGCAATTTTCAACCTTGCCAATGCGCAAACCAGCCACGACATCGGGGTGGGGTTTGTAAATAACAAACGCTTCGGGGAAGGCTTGCCGAACGGCTTTCAGCAGGCTTTCATTGGTGCGTATGCCAACCGCGCCCATGCGGATCGAGGCATCGTCTTCCACCTGTCCGGGCACCAGAATGCGTAACCGCCCGTCGCGCGGCGGCAGTTCGACATGCCCTGTCAGGTTGTATTTGGACAGGCCGGCCGCCACGATTTGCGTGCGCAACGCAGCACCGCGCGCGCAATCGCGCCCTGCGGCCAGTTCTATCAGGGCTTCCAGTCTGGACGGCCTTGCCGGGTTGAAGTAAATGCCGACATCATCCATCACCAGCGATTGCGCAGGCACAAGTTCCGCCCCCAGCCCGATCGAGCGTAAAAACCCGTCTTCGACCTGCACCAGCCGCACGCCTGCGTTCTGCGCAGCATCGGGCAGGGTTTCGGGCATGCGGCTGGCCCAGATGGCAAGCGGCTTGCCCGCGTCCCGCGCCCGCGCCAGCCCCGTTTCGGCAGGTTCTTTATACTGCGGATGGTTCAAAAACCGGCGCAAACTATGGCGTTTCCAACGGCGCATACCGCTCGCAGGGCTGCCATGTGGCAGCACCCAATGCGCGCGGGCGCGGGCTTCCAATATGGCAAGCGCACGCTCAAGGCTGCACAGCGCCCCGGCAAACGGGTCATGCCAGATGGGGTTGAGAATCATGACGCCCGCAAAAAGCTGGTTGCGGTTCAGTGCGCGGCTGCGGCGCGGGGTCGATTGCGTATCATCGCTCAGCCCCCAGCCCGCATAGAAGGGCAGGCCAAAAATGCGCGGGCGGTGGCCGGCCAAAATCGCCTCAAAGCCGATTTGCGAGGTCACGCAATAGACCGCAGCGGCGCCTTCCAGCATATCCCACGGGTTGCTCGGATGCTGCCATATCTGGCAATTTCCGCTGCAATCCGCGGCGCTGAAATAGCCCGGCCTGTGCTTGCTTGTGCTGGCCGGGTGGCTGCGAATGATGATTGGCTTATCCGGATGTTCACGCCGGGCCGCCGCCAGCATGGCCTTGAATGTGGCAGCGTCAGCCCCGCCACAGCGCACGCTGGCATCGTTATGGCTTTGGTCAACAACCAGAACATAGCCCGGCGCGGGCACCGGCATCGCGCCGCGTGGATGCGCGTTGTATTTCGACAGCCCTGCCCGTTGCAGGAACGCAATCGCCCCAGCCGCGCGGGTTTGCAAGGCGAGATCATCCAGCCGCGCATCGCTTTGCAGAATGGTCTCCAAGGTCGACGGGTTCTGCCCGTCGAAATGCACGCCGACCGGATCAATCGTCAAGCCTAGCGGTGGCGATTTTCGCCCCGGCAGCACCGAGCGCAGCGGTGCATCCTCAACGCTCACCAGCACTTGCCCGTGCATCGCCGATTTGGCCATGGCGCGCAAGCCGCTCGGTTTTCGGCCCCACACGCCCAACGCATCGAGCCGCCGCGCCAAAGGTGCGTAACAGAGCTGCCAGCCTGCGAGCCGCAAAATTTGGCGCGTGCTGGCCAATGAGAGCATACCGAAGGAATATACCCCCAGCCGCTTTGGCCGATTGCCAGCACCGCCCGTATCATCCATTGGCGCTTCGCTTTGCTGCTTTACTCGAAAATTTCGACAATGCGCGCAATATCGGCAATTGCGCCAATACCGTTTGACAGCGAATCAAGGAACCGGCCCCATGCGACATAGTTCGCCTCGCTCGCAAACAGCGAATCGCGGTCACGCAAATAGAATTCCTGCGCGATGAACAGCCCTTCGGGCGCCGTCAAATCAACCACATAGGCGATGCGCTGCGGCGTTGTCAGGTCGTTGCGCTGAAGAACACGGTTGGCAATTTCAGCCGTTTCGGTGCGCAGAATGAATATGCCGCGCGGGTTGGCCGCATTGCCGTTCAGCCCGCCAATGGCAGCCAAACCGTCAATCACCGTCTGTTCGCGCGCGCCAAGCACAAGCTGCGCCTGCTTGTTGGCAGCGCCAAGGGCGGTGAAATAGCGCACATTTTCTTCAACAATAATCCGGTCGCCTGCGCGCAGCGGGATGTCATTGTCGGTATTGGCATAAAGGTCTTCAAGCCAGATACGCCCGCTCTGCCCACCACGCTGAACGGTGATTTGCGTCACCCCGGGGTTGGATTGCACGCCACCTGCCACGGCCAGCATGCCCGTCAGTCGGCGGTTGGGGTTTTCCAGCGGAAATACACCTTGCCGCCCCACAGGGCCAACCACGCTTACCGTTGCGCCATCGCCAGCCTGACGGCGCACTTCGACCTGCGGGTCGGGGGTTTGGCGGGCAAGTTCGCGGGTTATTTCTTCGCGCAACTCATCTGGCGTGCGGCCAGAGGCGGAAATGGTGCCGGCATAGGGCACGAAAATATTGCCAAGCTCGTCAACCTGCACGGCGGGCAGCACGATAGAATTGGTGCCAGCGGCCACAAGCAGCCCGTTTTCAATGTTTTCCCAAATGGTAATGTTCAGCAAATCGCCGGGGTTGATGCGACTAACCGACGCCACGCCCGCATTAAGAAAGGCACGCGTAAAGCCGAGAGTGTCGTTTACATAGGCGGCAGAGGCCACACGGTCATTGACCAGCACCACATGCATGGAGCCGCCATTCTCGACCGATCCGGAAAGAATTTCGGCCGCACTGGGGCCGGAGCGCGGCATTTGGCAGGCCGCCACAAGCATTCCAAGCCCAAGAATCAGCCCCAGCCGCACTGCCCGAAATTTCATCTGCAAATCCATCCGCCCCAGTTTGTGATGAGTATAGTGATTCACCACCTTACCGCTACATCTTTTGCCCTTTCGGGGGCGTTGGCACAACCCTCAGTGTTGCGGGCTGCGGCGCTATGAGCAAAATCTGTTCATAGGCATCGTTCGGGGCGAGCATTTTATCAACCACCACGCGCAAAAGCTGCGCGCGCCCCGCGGCTGTATAAAACCCGCCGCTGAATTGCGAGGTTTCAAGCAGGAACTGGCGAAAGTCGGCATAGGCGTCACGGTCGGGTTTTTGCGGGTTGGCAAAGAAGTCGGCAAGGCTCTGGTTGGCCACCAGCCCCGGCTTGGCATAGACGGCGCGCCCAAGCGCCAGCACGGGCAAGCCACGCCACAACGCCTGCTGCGCGGCGGTAGAGTTGACAGTGACCGCTGTGCGCGCCTTATCAAGCATAGCGCCGATTTTGCCGCCCATAATGAAATCCACCCGCCCGCCAACGCCTTTGGCGCTGGCCTGTTTGCGCACGAAACTGCGCAAGGCTTCGCGCCCGTCTTCCAGAGGATGCGCCTTGAACACCAGCCGGTGATGGGCCGGTGCACCTTTGGCAAAACCGTCTATGACATCGGCTACAAAGTCGCGCATGCAGTCATAATCGGAATGCGCGCGCAGGCTGGCATCATGTCCCAGTTGCAGCAGGCCAATATGAAACGGTGCGCCGGAGCGCAGCACCGCGCGGGTTTGAATGTGGCGGCGCAGCGCTGCCAGCGGCAGCCAGACAATCCGGCGGGCATGCAGGCGCAGTTCAGACAGCACCGAATGGCTGCGATGGGTCTGGCGCGCGCCATACACCCCCGCTGGCAGCAAAAAGTTCAGATGGTAGCGAAACCCGTACCATGTATGGTGCCAAAGCGCGCCCCACTGGCTTGGCGCGGCAGGCGCATGTGCTCCGGCCTCACGCAACGCGGCGCGCATTTCTGGCAGGCCAAGCTGCATAAGTGCTGAATTGCCGTTTACGCCGCCGCGTTCATAGGTTGCCCAATAAGGGCGCAAATAGCCTTCCTCAAAGCAATGAATTCGCAGGCCAAGCGCGCTGGCCAGTGCACGCGCGCCAGCATGATGGGGGCGGCTATCGCCGTAAAGCACAAGGTCGCTCACCCCGTGCTTTGCGATATAGGTTTGTAAAAACGCCACAAAACCGCCCATTTGCGGGCCGTAGGCTGTGTATTTTAGCGCGCGCGGCCAGAAATGCCTATCGCCCCTGTTAAAGCCAATTCGCGAAACTTTTGCACCCGTGCCCTGCAAACGTTGCGCCAATTGCCCGAAAAACGGGCCGTGGGGGCCTTGCAGGAACAGGAACTGGCGGGGTGGTTTGGCCATGAGGGTCGTTAAATCCTGAACTTGTTAATCTTGTGATATCTGCCCGATGTAACAGAGTCTAACTTGTGCCAAGCCCTTGTCGCCCGTCGCTGCATTGTTTACCAAGAAGCGTCTGGCCGTTAAGGCAGATATGCAGCAAAGGGTGCGGCCATGTTTACCGGTATAATCAGCGATATTGGCACTATTGTGGCAATGGAACAATCGGGCGATTTACGCGCGCGCATTGCCACGGCTTACGCGCGCGCAAGCATTGATATCGGCGCGTCCATCGCCTGTGACGGTGTGTGCCTTACAGTGGTCGCGCGCGGCGATGATCAGGGGCGCGGTTGGTTCGATGTCGACATCTCGGCCGAAACCCTTTCCAAAACCAATATCGGTGCGCTATGGGCAACAGGCCGCGGTGTAAACCTTGAACGCGCGCTGCGCCTGGGCGACGAGCTTGGCGGCCATATCGTCAGCGGCCATGTCGACGGGCAGGCGCAGGTGCTTTCACTGACCGATGAGGGCGACAGCACGCGCATCCGCTTTGAAGCCCCCCGCGATCTGGCCAGATTTATCGCACCCAAAGGCTCGGTCGCGCTGAACGGCACCTCGCTGACGGTAAATGAGGTAGAAGGCGCGGTGTTCGGCGTCAACCTCATTCCGCATACCAAAACCGTTACCACATGGGGTGCGGTGAAGGCGGGCGATGCGGTGAACCTCGAAATTGACACGATGGCGCGCTATGTGGCGCGCTTGCAGGATTGGGCCGCGCAATGAGCATGACAGGCCATAATAACGGACCAGCACCGCAGCCCGGCACAAGTTGGCACACCGCCATTGGAAACTTCCTGTCCGGCGGCGTGGTGCCGGTTGGCGCGACCGAGATCAAACACGAATGGGTAACCGCAGGCAGGCTTGCCGCAGACTTGCCCGCCACACGCTATTTTGCACAGGAGACACAGCATGGCTGATGCCGAATTTTCCAAAGCCATTGCCAATGTCGAGGACATCATCGCCGATGCCCGCGCCGGGCGGATGTTCATTCTCGTCGACCATGAAGACCGCGAGAACGAGGGCGACCTTGTTATCCCCGCGCAAATGGCCACAGCCGAGGCGATCAACTTCATGGCGACCCATGGGCGCGGGCTGATCTGCCTTACGCTTACCGGCGCACGGCTCGACCAGCTTGGCCTGCCGCTTATGGCCGCCAAAAACTCGTCACGCCATGAAACGGCTTTCACCGTGTCTATCGAAGCGCGCGAAGGTGTTACCACCGGCATTTCCGCGCATGACCGCGCGCGCACCGTTGCCGTGGCGATTGACCCTGATAGCCACCCGCAAGACATTGCCACACCCGGCCATGTCTTCCCGCTGCGCAGCCGTGAAGGCGGGGTGCTTGTGCGCGCCGGTCATACCGAGGCGGCAACCGACATTGCCCGCCTTGCGGGGCTAACGCCCGCGGGTGTTATTTGCGAGATCATGAAGGATGACGGGAGCATGGCCCGCCTGCCCGACCTGATTGCATTTGCCCAAAAGCACAAGCTGAATATCGGCACGATTTCCGACCTCATCGCCTATCGCCGCAAGCATGACAACCTTGTGCGCGAGGTGGAAAACCGCGCCGTAACCTCGCTACATGGCGGCAACTGGACCCTGCGGCGCTTTCGCGACACCACCACCAATGACGAGCATATCGCGCTGTGCTTGGGCGATATTTCGGGCGAAGCGCCGGTTTTGGCCCGCGTCCACGCGATACTGCCAGAGGATGATTTGCTTGGGTTAAACCCCGCCCGCGCCGGCATTCTGCACGGCGCAATGGCCGCAATTGTCGCTGAAGGGCGCGGGGTTGTGGTTCTGCTTTCCGACATGAACCACGCAAAACCGGCCGAGGGTGACAGCCAGCTCATTTTGCGCCAATACGGCGTCGGGGCGCAAATTTTGGGCGGGCTGGGCGTGCAGGATATGATCTTGCTCACCAATTCCCCTGCGCCCAAGCTGATCGGCGTTGAAGGCTATGGCCTGAATGTCATCGCCACACGCGCTTTTGAACCAAGGATCTGACATGGCCGCCAGCATCACCCACCACCAGCTTGATGACCCGAAGTTTGACATTCCCACCAAGCTGCTGATCGTCGTCGCCCCTTATTACAAGGATATCGCCGCACAGCAGGTTGAAGGCGCAAAACGGCGGATCGAGGCGGCGGGTGCCACGCATGAGCTTGTAAATGTGCCCGGAGCGCTGGAAATTCCAACCGCAATCCGATTGGCCAGCGCCGCCGGGTTTGACGGCTTTGTCGCGCTTGGCTGCGTTATTCGCGGCGAAACCACGCATTACGATACTGTGTGCAACGACAGTTCGCGCGCGCTGACCCTGCTGGGGCTGGAGGGGCTATGCATTGGCAATGGCATTCTGACCGTTGAAAACATAGCGCAGGCCGCCGTGCGTGCCGAGGTCGCCGGGCAAGACAAGGGCGGTGGGGCGGCAGCCGCCGCCATGCACCTGATTGCGCTGGATCGCCGCTTTACAAAGCCCAGGCAGGGGCGTATTGCGCCGAGTTCACACCATATCCAAATTGCCGCGACGGACCAAATTCATGAGTAAGCCCAGCACCAGTTCAAAGCACAGCGCCAAGCGGCAAATGCGCTCGGCCGCGCGCCTTTATGCGGTGCAGGCCCTGTTCCAGATGGAAGCTTCCAGCCAGCCCGCCGAGGCGGTGCGCGAAGAGTTCGAAACCCATCGCTTCGGGGCCGTTTATGAGGGTGAAACCATGGCCGAGGGCGATGTTGATCTGTTTCGCGCATTGACCATGGAAGCCGTCAACCATCAGGCCCGCATTGACCAGTTGACCGACAAGGCCCTTGTCGACCGTTGGCCACTTGGCCGGATCGACCCGACCCTGCGCGCGCTGTTTCGCGCGGCGGGTGCCGAGATTCTCACGCAAGAAACGCCAATCAAAGTTGCCATCAACGAATTTGTCGACGTGGCCAAAGCCTTCTTTCCCGAAGGCAAGGAAGCCAGATTCGTGAACGCAGTGCTCGACCATATAGCCCGCGCCGCCAAGCCCGAGGCATTTAGCGCCTGAAGCTTGCCCAATTGGCACAGCTATGGCACTGATTGTGCAACTTTGGGCAGGGCAGCAGTTTGAAACTCCTACTCCATATCGGCACACAAAAAACCGGCTCGACCGCCATTCAGGCGATGCTGTATAGAAGCCGTGGCATTCTTGCGCATCACGGTTTTCATGTGATGACCAGCAGTGGCACGGGAAATTACCGCAAACTTGCCACAGCCTGCCTCGACCTTGATCGCGTTGAAAAACATCTAATTCACCACGACATCCCACCCGAACAAAGCCGCGAAGCATTTCGTCAAAAGACATTTGACGAATTTTCTGCAGAAATTGAAGGGCTAGAACCACATATCCATACTGTAGTTATGTCGGGTGAGCACTTCTCGTCAAACACAACGCGTTGTTCGGAACTGGCATTGTTACGCAGTCAGTTCACCCTCTATTTCAGCGATGTCCAGGTGCTGTGCTATTTGCGCGATCAGGTCTCGCTGCAGGCGGCCCACTACTCGACATCGCTCAAATCGGGCAACCCTGAAGGGTTTGGCGATGCTGTTACCATCTGCAACCCGAACCTGCCGTTTTTCAACTATGCACTGATGCTGGAAAAATGGGCAATTGTCTTTGGCAAGAAAGCGCTGGATGTGCGGCTATTCAGCCGCGAACACTGGCGCGATGGCGATCTGCTCAGCGATATGGTCGCCACGCTTGATGTGGCGCTGGTTGACAAAATCCGGCGCGAGGACAATTTGCGCAACCCTTCGCTCAACCATCATGGCCAATTGCTGTTGCGCGCCATTAACGAAGTTGTGCCCGCCACCCACGGCCAGCCCAACCATGTACGCTATCATCTGGTTGACCTGTGCGAAACGCTGTTTGCAGGGCCGGGCCAATACCCGCCCCAAGCCGATCAGGCAAAAATTTACGAAGCCTTCCGCTCGTCAAACGCCGCCGTTGCGCGCGCTTATTTTGACACGGAAGAAGACCTGTTTGCACCGCCGGATTACCCCGAAGGCCTTATGCCGATGGAGCCGGATTTCATATCGGCCATTGCCAAAGTGCTGTCTGCCCTCGTGCAACCCGATGTGATGATTTTACCGGGTCATTATGCCGACCTGTTTCGCAATGCGGCGACAAAATTGCAATCAGAGGATGCTGAAACCGCCTATCAGCTTATGCATCTGGCGGGGGTTATGCGCCCCTCGGGCGTTGAGATCCAACGCAATCTCAAAGAAATTGAAGCGATGTTGCACGGCGAAGCGCCGAAAAGCCGCTCATAACCCGTAAGGGCGTGCGCCATAAATCCAGTCAAACCGGCGCTGCAATAGCCCAGGTGCCAGCGCTGACATGCCGCGCATGCCCATATGCGCCACACCCCGCACAAGCGGTTGTTTTATATGATATATTTTACCGCTTTGCGCAGCGGCGGCGACAATCTTGTCGGCGCGCCTTTTGCGTGCGGCTTGATAGGCGGTTAGCCCCGCCTCAACCGTCTGCACCCCAGCCAGACAGGCCGCCAACGCCCAGGCATCTTCCAGTGCCTGCGTGGCACCTTGGGCTAAAAACGGCAGGGTCGGGTGGCAGGCATCGCCCAGCAAGGCCAGCCGCCCCTTGGCCCATTGCGCCACAGGGGCGTGCCCGAACAGGCCCCAGCGATAGCAGGTTTCAACCCGCGCCAGAAGCGCAGGCACATCGCCACCAAACCGCGCAAAAGCGGCGCGAAACCCGTCGCCATCGCCCTGCTGCGACCAGCTCTCGCCAACCCATTCGACCCATTTTACAATGCCCACAAGGTTGACAATGCGCCCGCCGCGCAACGGATAGCTCACCAAATGCCGGCCCGGCCCCATATGAATGCGTGCAGCTTTCGCCACAGCCTCGGGCGGCAGGCCATCAGCAGGCACGGTTGCCCGCCATGCCACATGGTTGAGGAATTGCGGGTTTTGCCCGCCGAAATGCTGGGCGCGATGGATGGAATGCACACCATCGGCAGCGATGATGGCATCAAACTGCTGTGTTGCCCCGCCGCGATGAACAATTCCGTCCGGGCCAGCCTGCGCGGCATGGCCAAAATGCATCTGCACACCGGCTTCACCGGCTGCCTTTGCCAGCACATCAAGCAGATCGGCACGGTGAAACTGCCAATAGGGCTGGCCATAGCGCGCCTCGGCTTGCGCGCCCAACAAAATAGTGGCAACGCGCGCGCCCGCAGCATTGCGCAACTCGGCAGTATCGGGCGCGCTTGCGCGGCTTGCAGCGCTGTCTTTCAGGCCAAGCGCGGCCAGAACCGCCACGCCATTGGGGCTGATTTGCAGACCGGCACCAACCTCGCCCAGCGCGGCGGCCTGCTCAAAAAGCTGCACGTTTGCGCCGCGCTGCGCCAGCGCCAACGCGGCCGCAACCCCACCAATACCGCCGCCAATCACCGCAAGGTTTTTGGTGGCAAGGCTTGTGGCATAACCGAGTTTTGTTTGGGTTGTCATGGCATTAAGCTGGCATAATGCGCTGTGGCGCGCAGCAACAAAGGGCCGGTTGGCCCCTTGTTTTGGGTTTTGGGGCCGCGCTTAATCGTCGCGGTGAACGCGCTCTTTACGCTCGTGGCGCTCTTGCGCTTCAAGGCTGAGCGTTGCGATCGGGCGCGCATCAAGGCGCTTGAGCGAAATCGGCTCGCCTGTTTCTTCGCAATAACCATAGCTGTGATCTTCGATTCGGCGCAGTGCGGCATCAATTTTTGAAACAAGCTTGCGCTGCCGGTCGCGTGTGCGCAATTCAAGGGCACGGTCAGTTTCTTCGCTGGCACGGTCGGCAACATCGGGAATGTTGCGCGCATCTGCCTGCATATGCTCGATTGTTCCGCGGCTTTCGTCGATGATCGACTGCTTCCACGCCTGTAGTTTCGAACGGAAATACTCCAACTGACGGTCATTCATGAAGGGTTCATCTTCCGCCGGGCGATAGTCGGTCTCAAGAATTGATTCCGCTTTCATTTTTAGGCTCCCAACTTGTTGGCAGGTATGCGCCGCTAAAATGTCTACGCGGACTTATCTGCGCTAACTCTTGGCGGCACTGGCACACCTTGCCGATGCTATGGCGCTCCCATATAGGGAAACGACGGGCTTGTCACGAGTGGGTTTGGCAAGTTTTCATGAATTTGCGAACCCCACGGCGGAAAGGGCAACTTATGCGGTTTGATGGAACAGGCGAATATATTGCCACCGACGATTTGATGGTGGCCGTGAATGCCGCAATCGCGCTTGAGCGCCCGCTTTTGGTAAAGGGCGAACCCGGCACCGGCAAAACCGAACTTGCCCGCCAGATTGCCACCGGACTGGGCCTGCCCATGCTGGAATGGAACATCAAATCTACCACCAAAGCCCAGCAGGGCTTGTATGAATATGATGCCGTAAGCCGTTTGCGCGACAGCCAGCTTGGCGAGGCGCGCGTGCAGGATGTTGCCAATTACATCCGCAAGGGCAAGCTGTGGCAGGCCTTTACCGCCGATGGGCGCGTGGTGTTGCTGATTGATGAGATCGACAAGGCCGACATCGAATTTCCCAACGATCTGTTGCAGGAGCTCGATAAAATGGAGTTTCATGTTTACGAGACCGATGAAACCGTGCGCGCGGTGAACCGCCCTATCGTGATCATCACCTCGAATAATGAAAAAGACCTGCCGGATGCATTTTTGCGCCGCTGCTTTTTCCATTATATCCGCTTTCCCGATGCCGAAACCCTGGCGCGGATTGTCGAGGTGCACTATCCCGGCATTAAACCCGCGCTGTTGGAAGCGGCGCTTGAACAGTTTTTTGAAATCCGCGAAACGCCGGGCCTGCGCAAAAAACCCTCGACCAGCGAAGTGCTGGACTGGCTGAAGCTGCTTTTGGCCGAAGACCTGAACCCGAAAGATTTGCAACGCGACGGTAAAAACGCCCTGCCCAAGCTGCATGGCGCGCTGCTGAAAAACGAACAAGACGTGCATTTGTTCGAGCGGCTTGCCTTCATGGCGCGGGGCCGGTCATGAGCCTTGCAATCCGTCCGCTTGCCAAGGATGACCGCGCCGCATGGGGCGCGCTCTGGCAGGGCTATCTGGCCTATTACGAAACCACCCTGCCCGATGCGATGTATGACACCTGCTTTGCGCGTATGCTTTCGGGTGATGCGGGCGAGTTTCAGGGCCGTCTGGCCTTGTGGGATGGCCGCCCTGTCGGGCTTGTGCATTTCCTGTATCACCGCCACGGCTGGAAGGTTGAAAACACCTGCTATTTGCAAGACCTGTTTACCGCGCCCGAAATGCGCGGCAAGGGCATTGCCCGCGCGCTGATTAAGCGGGTTTATGCCGAGGCCGATGCCACTGGCTCGCCCTCTGTCTACTGGCTTACCCAAGACTTCAACACCACGGCGCGCAGGCTTTATGACACGCTTGCCACCCAAACTCCGTTTATCAAATATGCGCGGTAGTCTCGGGGCAGTTGCGCTGGCCCTTGCGCTAACGGGATGTGCTCAAACCGGGCTGGGCATGCGCCCCACACCGGCAGCGGAACGTGCCAATTCCAACCTCGCCCAAGATTTTCTGGACCTGACTTTCCGGCTGGAAACCGGGCAGGTGCTTGAGCGTTTGCTAAAATACGAAGGCCCGATCCGCGTAGCACTCGACCCTGCCCTTGCCAACTATGCCGATGATCTGGCTGGCGTGCTTACGGCAATCCGGCGCGGGGCCGATATTGACATCGCCCCCGGCGGGGCGGAATCGCAGATCTATGTCATTAGTGTGCCTGCCGCGCAACTGCGCGCCGCAGTGCCCGGTGCGGCCTGTTTTGTGGCCCCCGGTGTGCAAAGCTGGGCCTCATTTCAGGCCAACCCGCGGTTGCGCTGGTCAACGTTGACGACGCTGAACCGCGCGGCGGTGTTCATTCCCGATGACGCCGCACCCTATGCGGTGCGCGCCTGCCTGAACGAGGAAATCGGTCAGGCGCTTGGCCCGGTAAACGACCTTTACCGCCTGCCGGATTCGGTGTTCAACGATGATAATATCCACCTGCAACTGACCGCGTTTGATTTGCTGATGCTGCGCATTCTCTATTCAGACGAGTTGCGTGTTGGCATGAGCCGGAACGAGGCCAATGCCGCACTGCCCGGCCTTTTGGCGCGGCTTAACCGGGCAGGCGAAAACCTGCGGCACCGCGCGCAGGGCGCGGCCCCCCAAGGCTGGCAGCGCGCGCTCGAAACTGCGCTTGATTCGCGCCAGTCGGAACGCGCGCGTGCCGCTGCGGCTCGCACTGCGCTAACGCTTGGCCGCCAGATAAACCCACCCGACCACCGGCTTGTGCTGAGCCTGCTGATCGTCGGGCGCTTCGAGCTTGGCACGGCACCTGCCTCAGCTCTGGCCATGTTCACCGAAGCGCATGCGCTAAGCCTTGCACAGCTTGGCCCGCGCAACCTTCGCTCGGCGCAAACCGGCTACCACCTTGCTGCGGCGCTTTTGTCGCAGGACCCGCAGGCCGCGCTAGACCTTGTGGCGCAGTTCTTGCCCGTGGCCGAACGCAGCGCCGATTCGCCGCTGGAATCGGGGCTTTTAGCGGTGCGTGCTGTAGCCTATCTTAGGCTTGACCGCGTGGCCGAGGCGCAAGACGCCCGTCAGGCCTCGCTGGCGCGCGCCGTCTATTCCTTTGGTGCAGCCGCCCAAAACGAAGACCCGACGCCCGGTTTGACCGCCGCCGCGCCGGGCAATTGAAAAGGAGCACGCCATGCTACCCATTCTCGCCCTGCCCGTTGGCTTTGCATTCGGTTGGTGGCGTGCCGCCAAGCGCGGCGGCAAGCGGCTGGACCGTTTGCAATATGCTGCTGCGCATGCGCTTTTCTTCGGCGTCGTCGCCCTCATCGGCGGGGCCATTCTGGCCAATTTCATTACCTGATGTTTCTCAACCTGTTCACCAACCTGCGCGCCGCGCATCTGCCCGTTAGCCTGCGCGAATACCTCACCCTGCTGGGGGCATTGCAGGCGCAAGTGGTCATTCACGATGTGAACGGGTTTTACTATCTGGCCCGCGCAGCACTGGTGAAGGACGAACGTCATCTCGACCGTTTCGATCAGGTCTTCGCGGCCACCTTTCAGGGCTATGAAGACCTGACCCTGCCGGAAATCATTGCGCAGCGCCCCCTGCCCGATGAATGGCTGCAAAAGCTGGCCGAAAAAATGCTGACCGCTGACGAAATGGCCGAGATCAAGGCGCTTGGCGGGTTCGAGGCCTTGATGAAAACCCTTGCCGAGCGGCTGGCCGAACAAGAAGGCCGCCATCAGGGGGGCAATAAATGGGTGGGAACAGCCGGCACAAGCCCGTTTGGTGCCTATGGCTACAACCCGGAAGGCGTGCGCATCGGGCAAGATAAATCGCGCCACCAGCGCGCCGTGAAAGTGTGGGACAAGCGCGACTTTCGCGACCTTGATGACAAGGTCGAGCTAGGCATCCGCAGCATCAAGATCGCGCTCAAACGCCTGCGCCACTGGGCGCGCGATGGGGCCGATGATGAGCTTGACCTGCCCGGCACCATCCGCGCCAGCGCCGATGCGGGCTATATTGACGTGAAAACCCGCCCCAAGCGGCGTAACGCCATCAAGGTGCTGCTGTTCACCGACAATGGCGGCTCGATGGATGCGCATGTGAAGCTGGTGGAAGAGCTTTTTTCAGCCGCCCGCGCCGAATTCAAGCATCTGGAGCACTTCTACTTTCACAATTGCCTTTATGAGGGCGTGTGGAAAGACAATGCCCGCCGCTGGCAGGAGCAAATCAAAACGCATGACCTGCTGCATCGCTACGGGTCTGACTATAAATGCATTTTTGTGGGTGATGCGGCGATGTCGCCCTATGAAATTCTGTATCCCGGCGGCGCGAACGAACACTACAACCCCGAGCCGGGCGAAGTTTGGCTGAACCGCGCACGCGAACAATGGCCCAACGCCATATGGATCAACCCAACCCCCGAACGCGTGTGGCAATATACCCAGTCCACCAATATGATCCGTTCGATCTTTGAAGACCGGATGTATCCGATGACGATTGACGGTCTTAAGCGTGCGGTGAAAGAACTGGGGCGATGAAAGCGATGCTCAAACAGCTCTGGCGCAATAATAAACTGCTCGTCGTTGCATTCCTGATTGCGCTGAGCATCACAGGCTATTTTGGCACACGCTTTGTTGCCTCCAGCATATACTGGGCCAACCCTGCCCATCGCGATGTGCATATCGAAGGCTGGATGACGCCCGGCTATGTAGCGCGCAGCTACCGTGTATCACCGCGCATAGTTGAAGCCGCGCTCGGGCTGGACAGCCGCGCAGGCCGCGGGCGCACAATGGCCGAGATTGCCATGTCACAAGGCAAATCGCTTGACAATATCCGCGCCAATATAGTTGCTGCGGCCATAGCAGCACGCAACCCGCGCAGCGGTGAGCCGTAATGAGCGATTGGTTCCTTTCCCTTGTGCCGCATTTCGGTCTTTACCTGATTTTCGTCACGACACTTGCCTCATGCCTTGCGCTGCCCGCTCCGGCCTCGCTTTTGCTGCTCGGCGCGGGCGGTTTTGCTGCGGGTGAAGAGCTGGTGTTATACGAGGTGGCGCTCGTAGCACTTCTTGCTGCGATGATCGGCGACAACATCATCTACGGGCTTGGGCGTCGCGGTGCCGGCTGGCTTGAGAAAAAGTCCGATAAGATGGCACGCGCATCGGAATTTGTAAGAAAGCGCGGCCCGGCTGGCGTGTTTTTTAGCCGCTGGCTGGTGAGCCCGCTTGGCCCCTATGTCAATATAGCGGCTGGTGCGGCGCGTCTACCATGGCTTCATTTTGCTATACCGGCTTTTTTTGGCGAAATTATCTGGATCGCCATCTACACCGGCCTTGGCTACGGGTTTTCCGGGCAGGTTGTTGAAATATATAATCTGCTCGGTAATGCCAGCGGATTTCTGGCAGCACTTGCGCTGACAGTCGGGCTTGGAATCTGGCTGCGCAGCGCCATGCAAACCAGTGCTCGTAATTCACAAAATAACCCCTAGATTATAGCCATGTTGCGTTTTCTTCCCATTTTGCTCGCCGTGGTCATCGGGCTGGTCATGTATACCGTTTCAGCGCGGCGGCTGCGCCATGCGCTCAACGCCCAGTCAACAGCGCTGACCGATCCGGCCTTGCTGGCGCATTGTGCGGTGTTTCAACGCGAGCTCGGCCTGAAATCGCTGCCCGTGCGGGTTTATGAGGTTGATATGCTCAACGGGCTTGCCGCGCCCGATGGTCGGGTTTTCATCACCCGTGGGTTTATGAAGGCACTGAAGGCCGGCACCTATACATCGGCCGAGCTTGCTTCGGTTGTTGCCCATGAGCTTGGCCATGTCGGGCTTGGCCATGCCCGCCGCCGGATGGTGGATTTTTCGGCCCAGAACGCGCTGCGCACGACGCTGATGCTGCTTGTAGGCCGGTTCCTGCCCTATATCGGCATTTACGTGGTGAATTTCCTGATTTCGCTCATCTCCGCCCGCCTGTCGCGCCAGGATGAGTTTGAGGCAGACAGTTTTGCCACTGCGCTGATGCTGCGCAGCGGCCTTGGCATCGGCCCGCAAATCAGCCTGTTTGAAAAGCTCGGCAAAAAAGGCGGCAACGCGGCCCCTGCATGGCTGCTAAGCCACCCCAAAGCCGAACAGCGCATCGCCGCTATTCGCGAGATTGCAAACCAGAGTTAGAGCATGTTGCAGAAAAGTAGGGACCGGTTTTCTGCATTTAAACATGCGTTATCAAAAAGTTAGAGCGTATTGCGTGAATGCAAATGAATGCAACACGCTCTAGCCGAGTTGCTTGCCCAAACGCGGCAGGCCCGCACGGCGCAGGAGCGGCCGCAAGAGTTGGGGGCGGCCCGAAATGGCTTCGGTGCGGGCGCGCACAGCGCTAACAACATGGTATATCGCATGGCCCTCGGCCAGCAGGCTCAGCAAAAGCACATCCGGGTCGGTAACCTGAATGCCAAAGCGGCCAACCACGCGCGTGGGAAAGTCGCGCAGGTTTTTGGTGGCAAGGTAGTTGGCCCGCCCTGCAACCGCCGCACCGAGCACATGCACATCATCGGCATCGGGCAGGGTTATATCATCAAGCGGCGCGGGTTGCATTTCGGCCTGCGGGAAACGGGCGCGCAAAAGGGTAATTTCGGTTTGGGCAATGCCTTCGGCCTCGCGCCCCAACCGTGCAGCAGCGTGCAGCCATTCATCCAGAATGCGGGCCGACCAAAGCGGCCGGAACGCGCCCAGATCCGCCGCACCGATTAGCACCTCGCGCAGCACACTGGGGAACAGCACGCAGGCATCGAGCAGAACGCGCATTAATCGAGCGCTAGAAAGATGGCTTTCAAATAGCTGCTTTCCGCCAGATGCGGATGCACGGGGTGGTCCGGCCCCGCCGCGCCCTCATACAGAATGCGCCCGCTGCGCCCGGCCTTGCCAAGCCCGCGCAAGCAGGCGGCGCGGAATTTCGCCAGATCGGCGGCATGCGAGCATGAACACAGCACCAGGTAGCCGCCCGCCGCCACAAGGCTTGCCCCTTGGCGCGCAATGCGCTCATAGGCGCGCAAACCCGCTTCAAGCGCAGGTTTGGCCGGGGCAAAGGCTGGCGGGTCACAGACCACCATGCCAAAAAATGCGCCTTCTTCCGCCAGGGTTGCCATTACGTCAAACGCATCCCCGCGGCGCGTGCTGAACCTCGCAGCAAAACCAGACGCCTGCGCGCCGCCCATCGCAAGCGTAAGCGCGCCAGCCGAAGCATCGACCGCCAGCGCCGATTTTGCACCGCTTGCCAGCGCCGCAAGCCCGAACCCACCCACATGGCTGAACACATCCAGCACATCGCGGCCCTTGGCCAGGCGCGCGGCAAAGGCGTGGTTGGGGCGCTGGTCATAGAACAGCCCGGTTTTTTGCCCGCCGGTAATATCGGCCAGATAGGTGGCGCCGTTCATCGGCACGGGCACCGGCTCATCCTGCCTGCCAAGCAGCCAACGGCTTTCGCCCTCCAGCCCTTCAAGCTTGCGCGCCCGCCCCGATGTATTGGCGTAGATATGCGCCACGCCGGTCACTTCGGCCAAGGCGGCGGCAAGCGCATCGAGCAACAGGTCAGCCCAGGCGGCATTGGGCTGAATGACCGCCACATCGCCGAACCGGTCGATTATCACGCCGGGCAAACCGTCACCCTCGGCATGGATTAGCCGGTAGAAGGGTGCCTTGAACAGGTCTTCACGCAGCGCAAGCGCGCGCTTTAACCTTTCGGCAAACCAAGCTTGGTTGATCATAGCAGCCATGTCACGGCCCAGCACACGAATGCCGATTTTCGAGACCGGATTGAAGGCGCAAACTGCCAGCGGGTTGCGCTGGTCATCCTGCAACTCGACAATCGTGCCCGGCGCGACTGCGCGGCTACGCCGGTCCATGACCAGATTGTCGGTAAATACCCAAGGCGCGCCGAAACGCACTAGCTGCGCGGGGCCTTTGGGTTTCAGGCGAATAACGGGGCGGGTGTGTGCTGTGTTTTCCATGCCATGCCCATAGCGCGGCGCGGTCTAATGCGCCAGTGCCAGATGGCGCAGATATTTATTCTCGAGCCAGCGAAAGGTTATCACCAGCGCCAGTGTCAGCACCATGTACAGCACAGCGGCGGTGAGAATCCCTTCATAGGCTAGGTAATGGCGCGCATTCACTGTGCGCCCTGCCCCCAGAATATCCTGAATGGTAATCACACTCGCCACGACCGAGCCATGCAGCATGAACACAACTTCATTGCCATATTGCGGCAGCGCGCGGCGCAGGGCCGAGGGGATAAGCACCAGCCGCGCCACCTGAAACCGTGTTAGCCCAAGGGCGGTGGCCGCCTCGATCTCGCCTTCGGGCGTTGTTTCAACAGCGCCGCGGATGATCTCGGTCGCGTAGGCACCCGAGTTGAGCGAAAATGTGATGAGCGCGCACCAATAGGCTTCGCGCAATACCGGCCATGCGAAACTGTCTTTCACCACGTCAAACTGCGCCAACCCATAATAGACAAGGTAAAGCTGCACCAGCAGCGGCGTGCCGCGAAACGCATAGACATAAACATTGATGAGAGGCGACAAAAAACGCGCCCGCCGCGCCCGCGCTAGCCCGAAAGGCAATGCAATGCAAAACCCGAAGAACAGCGCCAAACCGGTAAGCTGCATGGTCATCCATGCGCCTTGAAGGAACATATCATAGTTTTCAACGATCCGGTTAAGCTGCATCGTTGCGCCCCTTGATCGTGTATCGCCGTTCCAGCCAGTTGAAAATGCTCTGGCTGATGAAGGTAAAAAACAGATAGATCATGAAGACAGCCGCAAAGAAGGTAAACGGCTCGCGCACCGATTTGCCTGCATCATTGGCGAGGCCCACAAGGTCTTGCAGGCTGATGACCGAAACAACGGCGGTGGATTTGACCAGCACCTGCCATACATTCGCATAGCCCGCGATGGCAAAGCGCACCAGTTGCGGCAGGGTAACCTTCCACAGAATGGTGAACCGCTTCAGCCCGAGCGCGCGGGCGGCTTCAATCTGGCCACGCGGGATGGTCATGTAAGCGCCACGAAACGTCTCGGTCAGATACGCACCGTAGAAAAAGCCGATGGCGATGACGCCAGCCCAGAACTTGGAAATGTCGATATATCCAAAGCCGAACCATCCGCCGAGAACGCTCAGCAGGCGCTGGCCACCGAAATAGATCAGCAAAATGAGCACAAGGTCGGGAATGCCGCGCACAAGGGTTGTGTAGCCAAACACCGCACTGCGCGCAAAACCCCCGTCGCCGATTTTACCCGCAGCGCCAAACGCGCCCAAAATCGTGGCCAAAAGTAGCGAGGCCAATGCAAGCTGCACGGTAACCAGCGTGCCGCGGGCTAGCAATGGCGCATATAATATGAGGTTTTCCATAGGTCCGGCTGCGCCCCGCTATCGGCGCGCAGCCTATTCCTATTTAGCCACCGTAAACGTCGTAATCGAAGTAACGGGCGTTGATCTCGGCATATTCGCCGGATTCGCGGATCGCGGCAATCGCGGCCGAGAAGGCATCGCGCAGGGCTTCTTCGCCTTTACGCACGCCAATGCCAGCGCCATTACCATGATATTCGGGGATCGAATAGGATTCGCCAAAGAAGGCATAGCCCTCACCGGCTTCGGTCTTGATGAAACCATCATCCATGGCAACCGAGTCGGCCATAACCGCGTCAAGCCGACCGGCCACAAGGTCGAGATAGGCTTCGTCCTGCGAGCCATAGAGGCGCAGTTCAACACCGGGGAATTCGCCTTCCATGAAATCCTGATGGATCGTGCCGCGCTGAACGCCCACGACACCGGCTTCCATGGCTTCCATTGTCATGCCTTCGGCACCAATAAACGCGGCGGGGGTGTTGTAGTATTTGGTAGTAAAATCAATCACTTCCATACGGTCTGGCGTGATCGACATCGACGCGATGATCGCGTCGCACTTGCCTTCGAGCAGAGCGGGAATAATGCCGTCCCAGTCGGTTTTCAGCATCGAGCAGTCATGGCCCATTTCGGCGCAAAGCGCGTTGGCAATGTCGATATCAAAACCGGCAACATCGCCCGACGCTTCGGTATAGGAAAATGGTGGATAGGCGCCTTCAACACAAATATTGAGCGAGTCGGCCATTGCGCCCGTTGCGAATGTAGCAGCCAGAAGGGCTGCGCCTAGTGTGCGTTTCATATGATGTTCTCCCTGAACATGATGTTGGTGCCTCATGCACCAATCTTTATGCCACTAGGTTTATCGCGTGGTCTGATTAGTTCAAGCTAAAACACGCCGTTTAGAGCATGTTGCAGAAAAGTGGGAACCGGTTTTCTGTATTTGAACATGCGGTAGCAAAAAGTTAGAGCGTGTTGCGTGAATGCAAATGAACGCAACTCGCTCTAGGTGTTCATCGCAGGTAGCCGGGCAATGTATCGGGTGCGGCAGCGGTTTTGAGCCAGTCAAACACGAAGCCGGAAACCGAACGAAAGCACACCAATTCGCAGGTTTCCGCGTCAACCATCCAGAAGGCCACGGCCACTTGCCCCAGCCGCGAACGCCGCGCATCGCCCGCGCCAAAGGCCGTTACGGCCAGATCAGCCGGTGATCCTTTGGCCAGAACCTCGCGCCAGCCCGTCCCGCCAAGCAAGAACACCGCGCGCGCATCCGACACAACCTCGGCCAGATGGTGCTGGCCCGCCAAGGCGCGGCGCAGCTCGGCGGCAAGCGCCGGGGCCGCGTCATAGTCCACCACGGCCAGCAACTCGTCGGGCGACATCCAAACCAGCCGCCCCGCCTTGCCAGAGGTCGTTTTGCGCTGCACGGGAAGCTTTGCTGCGAGCACCGCTTCCAGAGCGGCAACAAAGCCCTTATCGGCAAAATTTCCACGAATGGTAATCATGCCGCGCAAGCCGGTTTCAGCGACGGTTACCGCGCCTTCAAAGCTGGCCCCGTTCAGGGCGGAAATTGCACTACACATTCTGGCGCGCTCCTTCAGGGTCTAGAAATACCGGGCTGACAACCTTGGCCTGCACCACCTTGCCACCGCCAACGGGGAAGTTCAGCACCTCGCCCATACGGTTGGCCCCGCCCTTGATGATCGCCATGGCGATGGAGCGATCGAGCGTGGGCGAATAATAGGTCGAGGTGACATGGCCGATCAGCGCATCGCGCCCTTCGGGGGTTTTGCCCTCAACCGCATGGGCGCAATCGGGCAGCACAACCTGCGCATCGAGCGTTTCCAGCCCGACAAGCTGCTTGCGCATCGGATCGACCATATGGCTGCGCATCATGCCGCGCTTGCCCAAAAAGTCGTCCTTTTTCTTGGACACCGCCCAGCTTAGCGCCAGATCCTGCGGAATGACCGTGCCGTCGCTTTCATCGCCGATCATGATGAAGCCTTTTTCAGCGCGCATCACATGCAGCGCCTCAGTGCCATAGGGCATGATGCCGAATTCGGCCCCGGCCTCGTGGATTTTCTCCCACAATTCCAGCCCGTGCCCGGCGGCCACGGCAATTTCGTAAGACAGCTCGCCTGAGAACGAAATCCGGTAGGCGCGCACCGGAATGCCGGCCAGTTCGCCATCGGCAAAGCCCATGAACGGCAGCGTTTCAGCCGAAACATCCATGCCGCCCAGCTTTTCCAGCAGCTTGCGCGCCTTTGGGCCAACCACGGCGATTTGCGCGAATTGTTCGGTGAGGTTGATTGTATAGGCCTGCAAATCCCACCATTCGGTTTGCAGCCATTCCTCCATATGCGCATGGATACGGTCTGAACCGCCCGAAGTGGTGTGGCACAGAAACTCATCTTCGCCAATACGCGCCACAACGCCATCGTCGATCAGAAAACCGTTTTCGTTGCACATCAGCCCATAGCGGCAGCGGCCGGGTTTCAGGGTCGACATCATGTTCGTATAGATCAGGTCGAGAAACTTGCCCGCATCCGGCCCCTTGACCACAATCTTGCCAAGCGTCGAGGCATCGAGCATCCCCACGCCGCCGCGCGTGTTCAGAATCTCGCGTTTCACTGCGTCTTGCTTGCTTTCACCGGAGCGCAGATAGGTATAGGGGCGGCGCCAGTCGGCAACCGGCTCCCAGTTTACGCCATTGGCGTCGTGCCAGTCATGTATGGGCGTGCGACGTAGCACCTTGAAGATATCGCCGCGCGCCTCGCCCGCAATCGCGCCCATGGAAATGGGGTGATAGGGCGGGCGGAAGGTGGTGGTGCCAACGGCGGGAATGGGCGCGGCCAACTGTTCGGCCAGAATGGCCAGCCCGTTGATGTTAGAAAGCTTGCCCTGATCGGTGGCCATACCGAGCGTGGTGTAGCGCTTGGTATGTTCAACCGATTCATAGCCTTCGCGCGCGGCAAGCCGCACATCAGACACTTTCACATCGTTCTGATAATCCAGAAACGCCTTGGCCATTTTCTTTTTGTCGGCACCCTGCGGCATGGTCCAGACGGGCAGGATCGGGGCGGTGACGATGGGCGCACTTACAGGCGCGGTCGCCTCGCCGGGGCGCTGCCCCAACGCGTTAACCGCCTGCCGCCCGGCCTCATGCGCCTGCATTAGGGCCTTGTCTTGCGCCAGCGCCCCCGCGGCGGCACCTGCGGCAATGACCATGCCCTTGCCATCGGCGCCCAAGGGCGGGCGCGCGGGGTCGGGCGAGAACATGGCGTTTGCCTCGTCCCAGTTCAACTTGCCACCGCAATGGCTCCACAAATGCACAACAGGCGACCAGCCACCCGACATGGCGACGCAATCACAGGCGATGGTTTCCAGCACGGCCCCCTCGCCCGCCTGATCGCACATATCGACACCGCGCACATGCTTGCCGCCAACCACCCGCGCCACGGCCTTGCCGTTTTCAACGCGAAGGCCGCGCGCGCGTGCCTCATCGGCCAGCGCACCGCCACCTTCAGGGCGGGCATCGAGCACGGCAGAAACGGTCAGCCCGGCATCTAGCATGGCCAGCGCGGTGCGGTAGGCATCATCGTTGTTGGTTACAACAACTGTACGATCCCCACAGCTTACACCGTAAAGCGCTGCATAATCGCGCACCGCTCCCGCCAGCATCACGCCGGGAATATCATTGCCCGCGAAAGATAGCGGGCGCTCAATGGCCCCGGTTGCGGTGATGATCTGGGCCGCACGAATGCGCCAAAGCCGGTGACGGGGGCGCGCATCACTTGGCGCAAGGTGGTCGCCCACCCGCTCATAGCCCAGCGCATAGCCGTGGTCATAAACCCCTGCCCCCATAATGCGCAGGCGCAGGGTGACATTGGGCATAGCGGTGAGCGCAGCAAGCTCTGCGGCAACCCAATCGGCTGCAGGCTGGCCGTTGATCGCCCCGCCATCAACCAAGGCACGCCCGCCCGCATGGGGGTTTTGCTCCAGTATCAGCACGCGCAACCCTGCATCTGCCGCAACACGCGCGGCAGTCAGCCCGGCAACACCCGCGCCAACAACCAGCACATCGGTATGGGCGTAGAAATACTCATACCGGTCAGCATCACGCTCAACCGGTGCGCGGCCAAGACCGGCAGCACGGCGGATGAACGGCTCGAACACATGCTTCCAGGCAAAGCGCGGGAACATGAAGGTTTTATAGTAGAACCCCGCCGGCATGAAACGCGCAAAGCGGGCGTTGATCGCGCCAACATCGAAATTCAGGCTGGGCCAATGGTTCTGGCTGGCCACGGTCATCTGGTTGACCAACTCGGTTGTGGTGGCGCGCTGGTTCGGCTCAAACCGGCTGCCTTCGCCCAAATTCATCAGCGCATTCGGCTCTTCCGGGCCAGCCGCCACAATGCCGCGCGGGCGATGATATTTAAAGCTGCGCCCGACCATAACCTTGCGGTTGGCCAAGAGCGCGCTGGCCAATGTGTCGCCCGCATAGCCCCAAAGCCGCTCGCCGTTAAAGGTAAAGGCGCGCTTCTCATTGCGGTCGATCAACTGGCCGCCAGTGTTCAGTCGCGTGCTCATTTGTAACCTTTCCAGTCGGGGCGCTGTGCTTTGATGGCTTTGATAATGTCGGCAGGCGGCTCGGTGGTTTGTGCCGCATAGGTGCCGAACACCTGCAATGTTGCCGTGCAGCGGGCCGCGTGAAACCACTTGCCGCAGCCATAGGCATGGCGCCAACGCTCAAAATGCACCCCTTTAGGGTTTTTGCGGCGGAACATATAGTCGGTAAAGTTGTCATCGGCTGATTCGGGACCATAGCGCTTTAAATGCGCTTCGCCGCCGGCAGCGAACTCTGTCTCTTCTGCGGTTACGCCACAATTCGGACAATTTAGCATCAACATGGAGCAATCTCCCCTGAAATCCTGCGCCGATCACTTTGTACAGGTTTTGTGTTTCTTGTGATGTCGCAGCGCGTTACGCGCCACTGCTTACATTTCACACCAAGAATACGAATGTATACATGCGCAAACCCGCGCCCGAACGCATTGAATTGTGGCAAAACCAAGGCAAAATATGCTAAACTCTTAAACACTGTAGTGAGTGCTTTCAGAAACACAGGGAGAGAGAGATGTTTGGCGACTTTGCTACAACATTGCTCGGTTTCTGGAGTGATTTTAGTATCGCATGCCAATTGTGGATCGGCGCCGCCGTCTATGACATGACCGGCTATGTATCGAGTAATGCGCTTAATGGTGTGATTTTTTACGGGTTTGTCGGAGCGACGCTTTTGGCCTTGCGTGCCTATGTCCTCCAGTTCCGCAAAGTTGAACGCCGCATCAAGCACAGCTAGCTTTGGTGCCGCAAATATTGGACTGGCCGTGCACGCTGCGTGTGCGGCCAGTTCTTTTTGCGGCTGTTGCGCGCGGCGCATCAATGCGCCACCCCGGCGGCAACGCTTTCATCAATGAAGCGTCCTTCCTTGAACCGGTCGAGCGAGAACGGTGCTGCCAGTGCATCGGGCTCGCCCTTGGCCACGGTGGCCGCCATGGCCCAGCCGCTGCCGGGAATGGATTTGAACCCGCCCGTGCCCCAGCCGCAATTCACAAAAATCCCCTCCACAGGCGTTTTGCCGATGATCGGCGAACGGTCGCCGGTCATATCGACAATCCCGCCCCATTGGCGCAGCATTTTCAGGCGGCTGACCATAGGGAAGGTTTCCACAAGTGCGCGCACGGTTTCTTCGATGTGGTGGAAGCTGCCGCGCTGCGTGTAGTTGTTGAACCCGTCTGTGCCGCCGCCGATAACCATTTCACCCTTGTCAGATTGGCTCATATAGCCGTGCACGGTGTTGGCCATCACCACCACATCCATGCAGGGCTTGATCGGTTCAGAGACCAGCGCCTGCAAGGCAAGGCTTTCAATCGGCAGGCGGAAACCAGCCATTTCGGCCAGCACCGATGAATGACCGGCCACAACAAGCGCCAGTTTCTTGCAGGCAATCGCGCCTTTGCTGGTTTGCACACCGGTCACCTTGCCGCCGGCAACGTCAACACCGGTCACCTCGGTTTGTTGAATGATATCAATGCCCATGGCGGCGCATTTGCGTGCATAGCCCCATGCCACCGCATCATGGCGCGCGGTGCCGCCACGCGCCTGCCATAGCGCACCCAGAACAGGGTAGCGCGGGCCATCAATATTGATGATAGGCAGACGGCGCTTGATTTCTGCGGGGCCGATAAACTCGGTGGTAACACCCTGCGCGCGATTGGCATGCACGGTGCGCAGATAGCCGCGCTTTTCATGTTCGGTTTGCGCCAGCATCATCACACCGCGCGGGCTGAACATGATATTATAGTTCAGGTCCTGACTCAGATCTTCATACAGGCTGCGGGCCTTTTCATAGATCGCAGCACTTTCATCCTGCAGGTAGTTGGAGCGGATGATCGTGGTGTTGCGCCCGGTATTGCCGCCGCCCAGCCAGCCCTTCTCGATCACGGCGATATTGGTGATGCCATGGTTTTTTGCCATGTAGTAGGCCGTAGCAAGCCCATGGCCGCCCGCGCCGACGATAATCACCTCATAGCTGGCTTTCGGGGTTGGCGAAGGCCATGCGCGCTCCCATCCGGTATGGTAACGCATCGCCTCACGGGCGATGGCAAAGGCGGAGTAGCGGCGCATGGGCATATCCTTTAGCTGACTTGCGCGATGTGTAGACGCGCGGCACGCTGCATGAGCCTATTAGACCGTCATTCCCACAGTCAAATCCGACATAACGGCTGCGCCGATTGGTCGCTTGCCGCGCTTTGCCCCAGCCGTTAGGTTATGCGTGGTTTGGACGGGCCAAAACAGGCAGACAGGGCGCAGGCAAGGCATGGAAATTTTCTGGATATTACTGGCGCTGGTCACGCTTGTGCTGGCGGTGCTGATACTGGCACCCTTGCTGGCGGGCAAAGGCGATGCTGTGCCGCGTGCCGCATATGATATGCAGGTTTATCGCGACCAATTGGCCGAGATTGAACGCGACCTTGCGCGCGGCAACCTGTCCGCCGCCGATGCCAAGACAAGCCGCGCCGAAATTGGCCGCAGGCTGCTGGCCGCCGATGCCGAACTTACCGCCACGCATGCGGCCAGCAGCGCACCACGCGCGCTGAATATGGCGGCGGTTGCAATGCTTTCGCTTGGCGCGGTTGCGGGCATTTTTTATACCTATGACCGTATCGGCGCGCCCGGCTACCCCGATTTGCCGCTGGCCGAGCGCCGCGCGGCAATGGCCGAAAGCCGCCCCAGCCAGGACATGGCCGAAGCCACCGCCGCGCGCAGCGGGCTGAACGAGCCCGCGCTTGTCGCCCCCGACCCGCGCCTGCCCGCGCTTGTTGCCCAGCTTGAAGCCGCCACGGCCGAGCGCCCCGATGATGTGCAGGGCCAGGCTTTGCTGGCGCAATTCCTGCCCCAGCTTGGCCGTTTTGCCGATGCCCGCCGCGCACAGGCCCGTGTGATTGCGCTAAAAGGCGTTGATGCAAATGCAGATGATTACATCGAACTGGCCGAGTTGATGATTTCGGCAACCCAGGGCTATGTTTCGCCCGAGGCCGAGGCGGCCTTGCGCCGCGGGCTGATGCTTGATGGCAGCAACCCGCGCGGCCGCTATTATGCCGGGCTGACCATGGCCCAGACCGGCCGCCCTGACCTTGCCTTGCAAATCTGGACCATCCTGCTGGAAGACAGCCCCGCCGATGCCCCCTATATTGCCGCCATTCAAGCGCAGATCGACAATTTGCGCCGCGCGGCCGCGGCCATGTCCGGCCCTGCCAATGTGACCGGCCTCACCGCAGAGCAGCAAGACGAGGTGCGCGGCATGGTCGAAGGTCTGGCCGCACGGCTGGCATCCGATGGGGGCAGCGCCGAAGAATGGGCCCGCCTTGTGCGCGCCCTGATCGTGCTCGGTGAGCATGACCGCGCCCGCGCCATTGCAGCCGAGGCCGAAGTCAACTTTGCCGATATGCCCGAAGCCTTGGCGCTCATCCGCGCCGAAGCTGCAAACCTGCCATGATCCTTACCGATGATATTGCCGCCTTTGCCGCCGCCCTGCCCGCCTTTGGCGCGCTGGCCGGGCTTGACCTTGGCACCAAAACCATTGGTGTTGCGCTAACCGACCGGATGCGCAGCATCGCCTCGCCGCATTCAACCATCAGGCGCGCCAAGTTCACCACCGATGCCGCCGCACTTGCCGAGCTGCTCAAAGCCCGCGACATTACCGGGCTGGTGCTGGGCCTGCCGCGCAATATGGATGGCAGTGAAGGCCCGCGCTGCCAATCGACCCGCGCTTTCGCCCGCAATTTCGCCCGCATCCACCCCCTGCCCCTGCTGTTTTGGGATGAACGCCTGTCTACAGTCGCCGCCGAGCGTGTTTTGCTTGAGGCGGATATGTCGCGCAAACGTCGCGCCGAGGTGATCGACCACGTCGCTGCCGGGTATATCCTGCAAGGTGCGCTAGACCGGTTGGCACATTTGGGGCGGCAATTATGAGCGACGACATCTGGGCCCGCGACGAGGTTGAAAGCCCCTGCGTCAAGATTTGCGTTGTGCACCCTGCGGCGCGCATTTGCATTGGCTGCTTTCGCACGCCCGATGAAATCGCCCGTTGGTCGCGCCTGAGCCCCGATGAACGCCGCGACATCATCGCCGCCCTGCCATCGCGCGAACCGATGTTGCGCAGCGCGCGCCGTGGCCGCGCCGCGCGCCTGAAAGACTAGCTTCACCCTTTTTAAGTGGCCGCCGCCATAACCTCGGCCAAGGCGCGCTCTACCAGTTCCGGCCCTGCGCCGGGCTTATGCGCCCCTTCCGAGAGCACGCGCCGCCACTGCCGTGCACCGGGAATGGCCGAAAACGCCCCCAGCATATGGCGGGTAATGGCGTTCAGCCGCAGCCCCGCGGCCAGTTGCGCTTCGATATAAGGCAGCATGGCGCGCACCGCGCCAACCGCACCGGGGCCGGGGGCTGCGCCAAATATCCGCGCGTCGGCATCGCCAAGCACCGCACCGCTATCATGATAAGCCGCCCGCCCGATCATCACCCCGTCAAACCCCTGCGCAAGCGCCGCTTCTGCCGCATCAAGGCTGGTAATGCCCCCGTTGAGCGAAATGTAAAGCTGCGGAAATGCCGCCTTGATCTCGCCCGCCAAACCATAATCAAGCGGCGGAACATCGCGGTTCTGTTTCGGGCTCAGCCCCTGCAGCCAGGCCTTGCGCGCATGGATGGTGACATGGCGCACACCGGCCTTTGCAATTGTGTCAACAAATGCGGGCAGCACGTTGCGCGGCTCTTGCTCATCCACGCCAATGCGGCATTTGACCGAAACCGGCGCAGCACTCGCGCCGATCATCGCGGCCACGCATTCGGCCACCAGCCCGGCATCCTTCATCAACACCGCGCCAAACGCACCCGATTGCACACGGTCCGACGGGCAACCGCAATTCAGGTCTATCCCGTCATATCCAAACGGCGCCGCAATTTCGACCGCGCGCGCCAGCAACTCAGGGTCCGAGCCGCCAAGCTGCAAGGTCACAGGGTGCTCGGCCCCGTCAAAAGCCAAAAGCCGCTCAGCATCGCCATGCACAATCGCCGCCGCCGTTACCATTTCGGTATAAAGCAGAGCATGGCGGCTGAGCTGGCGGTGGAAGTATCGGCAATGCCGGTCTGTCCAATCCATCATAGGGGCGACAGATAATCTAGCGTGTTGATTTATTTGCATTTTTTGTGTATCTTCAAACTGTTGGCTTTGGGCACTGCTCACGCTGAACTACGCCCCAATATCCCCGAATTTGCCCCTCTAAGACGACTACGTTGCACACACAGCGCACACAAAAATGGCCTCCATCATCAAACGCCCCTCCGGTGCCTACCGGGTCCAGATCAGACGAAAGGGCCGCTTAGCTGCGCGAAACGGCACAAAGTCACAACGATGCCGCACGCTCTAACCCGCTCGGCGCAGAGCCGCGTTGATCAGGGGTTTGCGCCTACATGCACGTCCGTCTCCCACCGCACCACCCATCACGCGATCTCCTCGATCTCCACATAGTCGATATGTGCGAGGTAGGCAAACCGCCGCGACGTGAGCCACCTTGAAGTGCGATCTGTGCACAGAGCGGGACCGCCGCCCCGGCACGGACGAGTTGAACCGCCTCTTTCGTTGCTTCGATGAAAACGAACGCCTGACCCTGCCGATGATGCAGATCGTCAAGTTCGCGGTGGCCACGGCAATGCGGCTGGACGAGATCTGCCGCGTCGAATGGACCGATCTCGACGTCGCCCGCCGGATGCTTCTGATCATCGACACAGGACAACTTGCACGAGGCGCTCGGATCATCCATACTATTAGTAAGGAAAAACTCGCGGGCCAGACGACTTATGCTACGGTTGATTTTTATTGTGGTTATCATTTATTTCGTTATTCAAAGCGGAATATTGGAAGAGGTTATGGCTTCATCGAAGCCGAACAGCGAGTTAACGTGTGAAGACATTGAGGCTGTGGCTGAAAAGCAAACGCTGCAGAATGCATTTGGCGCTCAATTTAGTGTTCTTAAAATTTCAGGAACATATGAACATTCGCGGAACGATAGTGCAGTTCGGTGTATCGGAGAGGCGCATCTCTCAAATGGAAGAACTCAAACGTTGATCATGCGAGCGTACGATGACTCCGATGGCGACCGCATGGTAAGCATCCGGCGTAGGACGCGGTCACGCGGCCTTGACAGCTTCCTGCATGAC
>JBBDJE010000044.1:0-16776 GCA_040880065.1 Paracoccaceae bacterium
GGGCAGTGGCCATGTCCGCGATGGTGTAGTCATCGCCCGCGAGATAGCGGCGGTCAGCAAGGTTGCGGTCCAGCACGTCAAGCTGGCGCTTGACCTCCATCGCATAGCGACTGATGGCATATTCGATCTTCTCGGGTGCGTAGGCGTAGAAGTGACCGAAGCCGCCGCCCAGATAGGGGGCCGAGCCCTGTAGCCAGAACAGCCAGTTCATCACTTCGGTTTTATGCGCCAGCGCCTTGGGCAGGAAGGCTTGGAATTTTTCGGCCAGATAGAGCAGAATAGCGCCGGATTCAAACACGCGGCTGCCGGTTTCGGTATCAAGCAGCGCAGGGATTTTCGAGTTCGGGTTGACGGCAACAAAGCCCGATGAAAACTGCTCGCCCTTATTGATGTCGATCAGATAGGCATCATATTGTGCCGCCGTAATCCCCTTTTCCAGCAGCTCTTCCAGCATGATGGTGACTTTTTGGCCATTCGGCGTGGCCAATGAATAAAGCTGTAACGCATGCGCACCGCGCGGCAGTTCGGCCTCATGGGTTGCGCCTGAAACCGGGCGGTTGATTTTGGCCCATTCGCCGCCGTTTTCAGCATCCCATGTCCAGGTTTTCGGGGGGGTATAGGTGTTTCCAGTCGTCATGGAATATGTGTCCTTTGATCATTGCTCGGCCCGCTATAGTGCGCAAACCGGTGTGCTACAGGCAAAATAGGTAGGAAGGCCCAAAATAACCAGAGGCGAGTGATGCAATGGCATTTAAGTGTTTGTGAGGCCGATTTGTAATTTGAAGGCATGCGACATTCGGCGTTTTAAGAGACAAGCAGCAGTTTCAGCCAGCCTTGGCTTGCTGGAACGACCATCTAACCCATTGCATTTATTGGTGCACCCGACAGGATTCGAACCTGTGACCTCTGCCTTCGGAGGGCAGCGCTCTATCCAGCTGAGCTACGGGTGCGTTATGGGTTCTATAAGATACTGGTTTCGCGGTTGCAATCGGGGAATGCGCGCAGTGCCACAGCATCTCTTTTGTTGGCAAGGTGCTTGCGATACAGTTAAACGCCATGATGGAAGATGACGACAGCACAACGCCCAAGCCGGATTCGGTCGAGTTTTCGCTCGATGGTATCATGTCGGCTATTCGCCAGCGGGTGACGGTTGAAACCGGCGCGCGATATGCACGTGATGCCACCCTGCTGCAGCGTGAAATGCTGGTGCTGCAACCCGAAGCGCGCATTGATGACGGGCTTGAGGAAACAATTTCCTCATCGGGGGCGACTTTGCGAAAGCGCGCGGCGCTCTCGGATGCGGCACTTGAAGCGCGCGTGCTCGAAATTCTGATCAAAGCCCTGAAATATCCCGAAAGCCCTTTGCGTGCGGCCCTGCGCGCTGCGCTGAACGAAGATCAAAGCGGCAGTTAGCCACCTGTTAATCGCGGGTGCCTGGCAGGATATCGGCGGCAGTTGGCACCGCCAGGTGGCTGATGAGCGGCGCGCTCGGGTCGTTGATCTGTTGTAATAACGCCCGCGCCATCAGCCGCCCGGCCTGGGTCGTGTCCTCACGCACCAGCACCAGTTGGCGGCGGAATACCCGCAGCAGGTTGCTCACCTCTTTGGAGCCGACATCAATGTCATGCCCAAGCCGCCGTCCGCTTGATTCCGCCGCATCAACCGAGGCGATCGTCGCTGCAGTTGTAGCTGAAATGATGCCGTCAATGCCGGGATCGGCTTGCAACGCGGCAAAGGTGCCGGCGCGGATATCATCAATATCATGATCGGCTGAAAAATCAGACAGGATCGTGCTCTTTATCCCGAGCGTCTTGCAGGTCGCCTTGAACGCCTCTGCCATGTGGTGGGCGTAGGATTGTGTAAGCGGTGGCGGCACGAGCACAAGGTTTTTGCGGCCCCGACGCGCAAGCTCGCGTACAATCAGGTCGGCATAGGCACCGTTGTCATAATCAACATAGCTATGCGCTATGCCCATTTCGGTGCGCCCGTGCGATGTAAAGGGGAACTTTTCCTGAGTGAGCAGGCGAACACGCTCGTCAATCAGCATGGTCTGGTTGAAGATAATGCCATCGGCCGAGCGGGTTTCAAGCACATAGCGCACTGGAATAATTGAGTCGGACAAGGGTGAATAGGGCATGACCACAAGGTGATAGGGTGTGCCTTTCAACTCGTCCGAAATCGCATAAACCAGCTCCGAGGCATGGCCGATCACGTCTTGCTGGTTTGACAGGATCAGCGCAATGACATTGGTTTTGCCAGTGCGCAGGCGCACGCCCGCCCGGTTGGGCCGATAACCGATGGATTTGGCCACCTCGCGCACCTTTTCCTTGGTCGCCTGGCCAATATCCGGCGCATCGTTCAGCGCGCGGCTGACAGTGGTGACGGCAAACCCGGTCATCTGGGCGATGGTCTTAAGCGTGGGCTGCGAGCGGCGCGGGGGCGAATCAACTGGGCGACTCATCGAGATACTCCGCTCAAAATTAAGGGCCGATTCGCATCGGCGGTCTGTGGTGCAACTGCGAACAACCTTATAGCAACCCCGCGCGAAAGTTGAAACCAAGCCAGACGATCTGCCGGCGTTTTCTGCGGAAGCCCAAAGAAAAATAGGGACATGTTTTGTTTTTGCTGCATTTGCTCAGTTGCCCGGTAGAGACACAAATTCTGGCGCCAGTATGCGCGCAAAAAAGAGTGAATTGCCAGCTTGAAAATTTTACGGAAACGTTTTAGCCTCTTATCTGTAACGATACAGTTGCAGGGAGAGAAAAATTGAAAAAGTTATCACTCGCCGTCGCGCTGGCGGCATCCGTAGCGCTACCCGCCTCGGCCACAGAACTGGAAGTCACCCATTGGTGGACATCGGGCGGTGAAGCCGCAGCGGTGGCCGAATTTGCCAAAGCGTTCGACGCGACGGGCCATACATGGGTTGACGGGGCCATTGCCGGTTCAGGCGGCGTTGCCCGCCCGATCATCATCAGCCGCATTCTGGGCGGTGACCCGATGGGGGCGACCCAGCTAAACCATGGCCGCCAAGCCGAGGAGCTTATCGAAGCCGGGCTGATGCTCGACTTGACCGAACTGGCAGAAGCAGAAGGCTGGCGCGATATCGTCAACCCGGTGTCGCTGCTTGACAGTTGCACCCTTGACGGGCGCATCTATTGCGTGCCGGTCAACATCCATTCCTGGCAGTGGTTGTGGCTGTCCAATCAGGCATATGCCGATGCCGGCGTGCCGACACCTACCAACTGGGACGAATTCGTAGCTGCCGCCCCCGCGCTTGAAGCCGCTGGCAAAATTCCGTTGGCGATGGGGCAGCAGGCGTGGCAATCCTCGGGCGCCTTTGGTGTGATGACCGTGGCAATCGCCGGTGTCGAAGCCTGGTCTGCCGTCACGATCGACCGGAACGCAGAAGTTGCGGCCGGGCCTGAATTTGCGGCGGTGTTCGAAGCTGCGGCCAATGCCCGTGCTTTCGCGGCCAATTCCAATGTGCAAGACTGGAACCAGGCCACCAATCAGGTGATCACCGGTATGGCCGGCGGCCAGATCATGGGTGACTGGGCGCAGGGCGAGTTTCAGGTTGCGGGCCAGACCGCAGGCGTTGAATACGAATGCCTGCCCGGCCTTGGCGTGAACGAGGTCATCTCGACCGGGGGTGATGCGTTCTACTTCCCCGTCAACAGCAACCCGGAAGTCACTGCAGCACAGTTGGAACTGGCGTCGTTGCTGATCTCGCCTGCGGTGCAGGTGGCGTTCAACCTTGCCAAAGGTTCGCTTCCGGTGCGTGGCGATATCGACATGTCCACCGCCAATGATTGCATGCAAAAGGGTCTGGCGATTCTTGCGACAGGTGCCATCCTTCCCGATGGCAACCAGACACTTTCGCCCGATACACAGGGCCAGATCGAAGACCTGATGGTCGAGTTCTGGAACGACCCGAGCTACTCGGCGGCTGATGCGCAGGCGGCCTATGCCGCAATCATCGCCAGCGCCGACTAGTCGTTGACACAAAGGCGGGTGGCGCTAGACCGGCGCCCCCGCACCCCACCCAAATCCATTCGTTCAGATCGGAGATCCCCATGACCGTGGCCAAAGACGCCATCGGCCAGCGCCGTCCCATGAGCGGCAAGCGCCCCAACCGGTTGTTCAAGAACATGTCTGCCAAGATCGCCTCGATCCCGATGATCCTTACGGCGGTCGGTGTCTTTGTTGGTGGCACACTCTGGACCATTACCTATTCGTTCACCTCCAGCCGCCTGCTGCCCCGGCTCGACTTTGTCGGCTTTGACAATTACGAGCGGCTGTTCAACACGCGGCGCTGGAATATCTCCATCGAAAACCTGATGATTTTTGGCATCTGCTCGCTGGTATTGTCGCTGGTGATCGGGTTTTTTCTGGCCACGTTGATGGACCGCAAGATCCGCGGTGAAGCGGTGTTCCGCACCATCTACCTTTACCCTTTCGCGCTGTCTTTCATTGTGACCGGCCTTGCATGGCAATGGATTCTCAACCCGGAATTCGGCATTCAGCATATCGTGCGGGGCTGGGGTTTTGAAAGCTTTGCCTTTGATCCGCTCAACAGCCAGCGCTATGCCATTTTTGGCATTCTCATCGCCGGAATCTGGCAAGGTTCGGGCTTTGTCATGATCATCATGCTGGCCGGTTTACGCGGCATTGACGAGGACATCTGGAAAGCCTCGCGGGTTGACGGCATTCCGACATGGAAAACCTACCTGCTGATCGTCATTCCGATGATGCGCCCGGTTTTCATCACAGCGCTCGTCATCATCACCTCGGGCATCATCCGGGTTTATGACCTCGTCGTCGCCCAAACCTCCGGCGGACCCGGCATTGCCACGGAAGTGCCCGCAAAATTCGTCTTTGACAGTCTGTTCGGGCGGCAGAACCTCGGGCTTGGCTTTGCGGCCTCGACGATGATGCTGCTTGCAGTTCTGGTGATACTCATCCCCTGGGCCTACCTCGAATTCGGAGGAAAGAAGAACAAATGACCGATGTCGCGCTCAGCGGGCCAAGCGGCGCCCGCCCGAAAAAAAGGCTCAGCGCCAAAAATATCATGCTCTACGGCACGCTGCTGGTATTTGCGCTATACTACCTGCTGCCGCTTTATGTGATGATTGTTACCTCGCTCAAGGGCATGCCCGAAATCCGGCTTGGCAATGTGTTCGCCCCGCCGGTAGAGGTGACATTCCAGCCATGGGTCAAGGCCTGGGCCGAGGCCTGCACCGGCATCAACTGCGACGGGCTGTCACGCGGCTTCTGGAACTCGGTGCGCATTCTCATCCCATCGGTTGTGCTGTCGATCATGGTGGCCAGCGTGAATGGCTATGCGCTGGCAAACTGGAAGTTCAAAGGCTCGGACACGTTTTTCACAATCCTGATCATCGGGGCGTTCATCCCTTATCAGGTGTTGCTTTACCCGATGGTCATCATCCTGCGCGAAATGGGCTTGTATAACACCCTGACCGGGCTGGTGCTGGTGCATACGGTGTTCGGCATGCCGATCCTGACCCTGCTGTTTCGCAACTATTTCACCTCGGTTCCTGAAGAGCTGTTCAAGGCCGCGCGCGTCGATGGCGCGGGCTTCTGGGGCATCTATTTTCGGGTGATGCTGCCAATGTCGCTGCCGATTTTCGTGGTGGCCATCATTCTTCAGGTGACAGGTATCTGGAACGATTTTCTGTTCGGCGTCGTGTTCACCTCACCCTCGATCTATCCGATGACGGTGCAGCTCAACAACATCGTCAACTCGGTGCAGGGGGTGAAGGAATACAACGTCAACATGGCCGCAACGATCCTGACAGGGCTGGTGCCGCTCATCGTCTATTTCGTTTCGGGAAAACTGTTTGTGCGCGGCATCGCCGCTGGCGCGGTGAAGGGCTAACAACATGCGTGAAGTCAGTATTGATATCAAAGAACTCAGCCTGTCCTTCGGGGCGATCGAGGTGCTGAAAAAGATGAATCTTGCCATCGGCAAGGGCGAATTTCTGGTGCTGCTCGGCCCGTCGGGTTGTGGCAAGTCGACCTTGCTGAACTGCATTGCCGGTTTGCTTGACGCGACCGCCGGGCAGGTCTGGATCAACGGTCAAAACGTTACCTGGGCCGAACCCAAGGACCGGGGTATCGGCATGGTGTTCCAGTCCTACGCGCTCTATCCGCAAATGACGGTGCGCGGCAATCTCTCCTTCGGGCTGAAAAACCAGAAAAAGCCCAAGGCCGAGATTGCGCAACGCGTGGCGCGTGCAGCCGAAATCCTGCAAATCGAGCCCTTGCTCGACCGCAAACCGGCAGCGCTGTCAGGCGGGCAACGCCAGCGTGTCGCCATTGGCCGGGCGCTGGTGCGCGATGTGGATGTGTTTTTGTTTGACGAGCCACTTTCCAACCTCGATGCCAAGCTGCGCTCTGAGCTTCGGGTGGAGTTGAAGCGCCTGCATAACCGGCTGAAAAACACCATGGTCTATGTTACCCATGACCAGATCGAGGCGCTGACCCTTGCCGACCGTATCGCCGTTATGCGCGGTGGCATTATCCAGCAACTCGACACCCCGCATGTCATTTTCAACAGGCCTGCCAACCTGTTTGTGGCGGGTTTTATCGGCAGCCCTGCCATGAACATGCTGAACGGCGAGCTTGCAGGCGAAAGCTTCGGGTTTGGCAGCCAGTCTATATCGCTGGCCGGCTACAACGCCAATGAAGGGCTGCGCGATGGCAAGGTTATTCTTGGCGTGCGCCCGGAGCATACTAAAATTCACACCGAAGCTGGTGAGGGCCGCCTGCTTGCAACTGTTGATATTGACGAGCCGATGGGGTCTGACAGCCTGATCTGGCTGACATGCGAAGGGCAAACCGTGTCGGTGCGCGCCGGGGCCGAGGAAAGTTACGAAATCGGGTCCGAAGTCTATCTGAGCTTTGATGCATCGCGCGCCTCGGTCTTTGATATCGCTTCTGAGCAACGGATGTAGAATCTTATTATGCGCGATCTTTCTGGCCAATGGGCCTTGCAGCAAGCGGGCGGCACAGTCGCAGCCCCCATGGCGCTGCCGGGCGACGCTGTTTCGGCGCTCATCGCGGCCGGGCATCTGCCCGACCCTTATGCAGGCCTGAACGAGAATGATTGCCGCTGGGTCGGCGAAAGTGACTGGGTGGCATCGCGCAGCTTCACCCATGATGGCAGCGCAGCCGCACTTGAGGTGAGCGAGCTGGATTGTGTGGCCGAGATCTGGTTGAACGAGCAATGCGTGCTGTCTGCCGACAACCAGCACCGCCGCTATCGCACCGATGTAAGCAGCGCCATTGTGGCGGGCGAAAACCACATCGAAATCCGCTTTGCATCAAACGCGCGGGTTGCGGCGCAGCGTGCTGCCAGCCAGCCGTGGCCAGTGCCATACTCCGAAGGCAATAACCCCATTCCCCACGGCAATATGTTGCGCAAGGTCCATTGCGATTTTGGCTGGGATTGGGGCATCGCGCTTGCCCCGTTCGGGCTTTATGGCGATGTGCGCCTTTTGCCGCTGGAAAGGGTGGCGCTGCGCGATGTGCTTGTTGTGCAGCACCATTCAAAAGGCCGCGTCGTGCTCGATATTTCGTTGCTGCTTAACCAACCCGCCAGCAATGTGGCCTGTAGCGCCAGTATTTGCGGGCAGGTGGCGCAAGCCACCGCGCAAAATGGCCGGGCCGAGTTGCAAATCACCATCGAAAACCCCGTTTTGTGGTGGCCCGCAGGTGCGGGCGATGCCGTGCTGCACGCGCTTGATATGCAGGTGGGTGACACCACTGCCAGCCGCCAGATCGGCCTGCGCGACCTTCGCCTGATCACCGAAAAAGATGCCTCGGGCACCGGTTTCAAATTCAACATCAATGGCCGCGATATTTTCGCCAAGGGTGCAAACTGGATTCCGGCCGATGCGCTACCATCGCGCATTTGCCGCGATGCGGTGCGCGCGCAGCTTCAATCGGCGCTCGATGCCAATATGAACATGATCCGCGTTTGGGGTGGTGGTCGCTACGAACGTGACTGGTTTTATGACCTTTGCGATGCGCTTGGCATCATGGTCTGGCAGGATTTCATGTTCGCCTGCCACCTTTACCCCGCCGACCCCGCCTTTCTGGCCGAGGTTGATGCCGAGGTGCGCGACGTGGTGGCGCGCATTTCACACCATGCCTGCATTGCGCTGTGGTGCGGTGATAACGAGGTGATCGGCGCGCTGACATGGTATGAGCAAGCGCGCCAGAACCGCGACCGCTACCTCGTTGCTTATGACCGGCTCAACCGCACGATTGAGGCTGCCCTGCGCGACACATTGCCAAGTGCTGCCTGGTGGCCCTCCAGCCCCTCGGCGGGGGTCATGGATTTTTCCGATGGCTGGCATGATGACACTTCCGGCGACATGCATTTCTGGTCGGTCTGGCACGAGGGCAAGGATTTCGAGCATTACCGCTCTGTGCGCCCGCGCTTTGCTTCTGAATTCGGCTTTCAGGCGTTTCCAAGCTTGGAGGTGATCCGCCAGTTCGCGTCGGGCGATGATATGAACGTCAACACGCCCGTGATGGAAAGCCACCAGAAGAATACCGGTGGCAATACCCGCATTGCCGAAACCATGCTGCGCTATTTCCGCTATCCTGCGGGGTTTGAAAACTTCGTCTACCTGTCGCAACTGCAACAGGCGCTGGCCATCAAGACCGCCGTTGAATACTGGCGCTGCCAAATGCCCCATTGCATGGGCACGCTGTTTTGGCAGCTCAACGATGTCTGGCCTTGCGTAAGCTGGTCGAGCCTCAACTACGGCGGCTCGTGGAAGCTGCTGCATTACTTTGCCAAACAGTTTTACGCACCTGTGGCGGTGCATGCCGTGCCAAAGGGCGATACTGTGCAACTGGTTGCCGTGAACGATACCGCAGCCGATATTGTGCTCGATGTGCAGGGTTCCACTGCCGATATGGCTGGCGTAACCAGCGCCAAAACCCAGCACAAAGCCAGCATCGCTGCTGGCCAAACGCGGGTGATGCTGGAATTTCCGCTGGTCGATATTCCAACCGGCGCTGTTTTTGCCTTCACATGGCATGGCGCGGGCCATGCGGGCGGCGATGTTTACAGCCCCGTGCCGTTCAAGCGGCTCAACCTGCAAAACCCGCAGCTTGCTATCACTTGCACCGGCAAGGGCGACATGGTTGAAATTGCCCTTGACGTTGCCGCCCTCGCACTATTCGTTACACTCGAATCTCCGCTGCCGGGGCGCTTTAGCCAGAACGGCTTTGCGCTGTTCCCCGGCGCCCCCGCAACCATCACTTTCACCCCTGAAAACGGCGATGCCAAGGCCGCCGCCCGCCAGATTATTAGCCGCAACCTATGGGCCAGTTCGCATGAAGCGTAGCCAAATCAACGAAATCCTTCTAAAAAGCGACCGGTTCATCCGCAGCTTCGGCTTTGTCATGCCGAGCTTTGCCTATTGGTCGCCGGATGAAATGAAAACCCGCGTGGCAAGTGATAGCGCGCTTATCCGCGATATGCGCATGGGCTGGGATATTACCGATTACGGGCAGGGAAATTTCGCCGATCTGGGCCTGTTCCTGTTCACCCTGCGCAACGGCTCGGCGGCGAATGTAAAAGCCGGGCGCGGTGTGCTTTATGCCGAAAAAATCATGATCAGCCGGCAAAACCAAGTTTCGCCCATGCACCGGCACAATGACAAGACCGAAGATATCATCAACCGCGGCGGCGCCACGCTGGCCATAGAGCTTTTTGCGGCCCGTGCTGATGGCAGCATTGACCATGAAGCCGATGTGCAGGTGTTATGCGATGGTCGTCTGCGCAGGTTGGAGCCGGGCGGCATTCTGGCGCTGGCACCCGGCGAAAGTGTCACGCTTATGCCGAACCACTGGCACGCCTTCTGGGGCGAGGGCGGTGATGTGCTGATCGGCGAAGTCTCCAACGTCAATGACGATCTGAACGACAATATCTTCCGCGACAAAATAGGCCGATTTGCCGATGTAAACGAGGATACAGCCCCCGTTCACCTGCTTGTTGCCGATTATGACAGCTATCTTTGAACCCGACATGAAAGGCCATACCATGGCACAGCTTTCCTACCAGCTTTACTCCTCCCGCAACTTTGGCCCGCTGGCCCAAACGCTCGAAATGCTCGGCAGCCTTGGCTATACCAATGTTGAGGCTTACGGCGCGCTTTTGGCCGATGAGAGCAACCGCGCCTTGCTTGGGCAAGGCTTGCGCGCTCACGGGCTTGCTATGCCAAGCGCGCATATGGGGCTGGCAGAGCTTGAAGCCGATGCGGCAGGCATTGCCGTGAAGGCCAAGGAGCTTGGCATCAAAACCATCTATTGTCCGCATATCACGCCCGAAGAGCGCCCAAGCGATGCCGCTGGCTGGCACGCCTTTGGCGCACGGCTCCAAGCGGCTGGCGCGCCAATCATGGCCGCCGGAATTGGCTTTGGCTGGCACAACCACGACTTTGAATTCAAGGCGCTCCCCGATGGCAGCCTGCCGATCGAGCACCTTATGGCCGGTGGCCCCGACCTGTCGCTGGAACTCGACGTGGCTTGGGTGGTGCGTGCCGGTGTTGACCCGCTGCCGTGGATTGCGAAATACGCCGACCGGATGGGCGCGGCCCATATCAAGGACATCGCCCCCGCTGGCGAAAAAACCGACGAGGACGGCTGGGCCGATGTGGGCAGCGGTGTGATGGATTGGCCCGCGCTGGCCAAAGCCCTGCAGGCCACCACGGCCAGCCTGTTCGTGATGGAACATGACAACCCAAGCGATGACGCGCGCTTCGCCGCCGCCTCGCTCAGCGCAGCACAGAAATTCTAAGGGAGAAGAAATGAGCGATCTAGGCATAGGCATCATCGGCTGCGGCAATATTTCAACCTCGTATCTGCGGCTTGCGCCGCTGTTCAGGGGTATAAAAATGCGCGCCGTGGCCGATTTGAACATGGATGCAGCAGAGGCGCGCGCCAAGGAATTTGGCGTGCGGGCGGAAACGGTAGAAAGGCTTTTGGCGGCAGATGATATCGACATCATCGTCAACCTCACCATTCCAGATGCGCATTTCGCGGTTACAAAATCCATTGTGGCAGCAGGCAAGCACGCCTATTCAGAAAAGCCGCTGGTGCTGAGCGTGGAGGAGGGTAAAGAGCTTGCGACGCTGGCCAAAGCCAAAGGCGTGCAGGTGGGTTGTGCGCCCGATACATTCCTTGGCGGCGCGCACCAGCAAGTGCGGCAACTGGTGGATGACGGCGCAATTGGCAAGGTTACCTCGGGCACTTGTCATGTCATGTCGCCCGGCATGGAAATGTGGCACCCGAACCCCGATTTCTTCTTTTTGCCCGGCGGTGGCCCAATTCTGGACCTTGGGCCATATTACATTGCCGCACTCATCAACCTTATCGGGCCGATCAGGCGCGTTGGCGCGATCACCTCATGCGCGCAATCCGAGCGCACGATCACCAGCCAGCCGCGCGCGGGTGAAAAGATTCCGGTGAAAACCCCGACCACCATCAACGCTTTGATGGAGTTTGAAAACGGCGCGAATATCACGCTTTCGGCAAGCTGGGATGTTCATGCGCACCAGCATTCCAATATCGAGATCTATGGCACAGAAGGCTCGATCTTCGTGCCTGACCCAAACTTTTTTGGCGGCGAAATCAAGCTGGCTGGCAAAGATCGTGAGATCAAACCGGTAGAGGCATGGGCGCATCCTTTTGGCATTCCCAACCAAGATGAAGGTCGCGCCAATTACCGCACAGCCGGTCTGGCCGATATGGCAATGGCCATCCATGAAGACCGCGATGCGCGCTGCGCCATGGCCCGCGCGTTGCACGGGGTTGATGCGATGGTGTCGATCCTGAAATCGGGCGAAACCGGACAGTTTGTGGCACTATCCACAACCTGCACACGGCCCGAAGCGCTCAACGCCGAGGCCGCAGCGGCGCTTTTGCGCTAGGCTTTGCGCCGCCACTGCATGCCGGTGGCGGCGCTGCAAGGCCGCATATGTGGCAGCCATGCGCTCGCGCCGCGCTCAGGCCTTGGTCCAATCCAGCACAACCTTGCCGCTGGAGCCTTCGCGCATCGTCTCAAAGCCGGTTTGAAAATCATCGACGGCAAAACGGTGGGTGATGACCTTGCGCACATCCAGCCCGTTTTGCAGCATGGCGATCATCTTGTACCATGTCTCGAAAATTTCGCGGCCATAAACGCCCTTGATGGTGATGGCCTTGAAGACAATCCGGCTCCAGTCCACCGGCGATTTGCCCGGCGGTATGCCGAGCATGGCAATACGCCCGCCCATGGTCATCGTGTCAACCATCTGGTCAAGCGCGCGCTGGTTGCCCGACATTTCAAGCCCGACATCAAAGCCCTGTGTCATCTTCAGGCGCGGAATGACGGCGCCAAGGTCTTCGCTCGCCACATTTACCGGCACCACATCGGCCACCCGGGCGGCAAGATCAAGCCGCGCTTGGTTGATATCGGTGATCACCACATTGCGCGCACCGGCGTGGCGCGCCACGGCAGCAGCCATAATGCCAATGGGGCCAGCGCCGGTAATCAGCACATCCTCGCCGATCAGATCAAAGCTGAGCGCGGTATGAACAGCATTGCCGAGCGGGTCGAGAATGGCACCGATCTCGTCGTCGATCTCATCGGGCAGGGGCACCACGTTGAAGGCGGGCAGGCGCAGAAATTGCGCAAAAGCCCCCTGTTCATTCACGCCGATGCCGCGCGTGGCCGGGTCCAGATGAAACTTGCCCGCCCGGCTTTGGCGCGACTTCTTGCCAATCAGGTGGCCTTCGCCCGAACAGCGCTGCCCAAGGCTCAGCTCGGTCACATTCCGGCCAAGCTCGACAATTTCACCCGCGAATTCATGGCCCGTTATCAGCCCTACAGGCACCGTGCCCGCCGCCCATTCATCCCAGTTCCAGATATGGATATCGGTGCCGCAAATGCCGGTCTTGTTGATCTTTATCAGCACATCATCGGGGCCGATTTCCGGCACCGGGGCGGTTTTCATCCACAGCCCCACCTCGGGCCTGATTTTGGCCAGCGCCTTCATTTCATTGCTCATGTCAGCACTCCTGTTGCCTTGCCCGCCGCCTTGAACGCATCAAGCGCGAAATCGAGGTCATCGCGGCTCAGGCGGGCATTCATCTGTGTGCGGATGCGCGCCGCCCCTTTGGGCACGACCGGAAAGAAGAAACCCGCCACATAAACCCCACGCTTGAACAGATCACCCGCCATGGCCTGCGCAAGCTTCGCATCGCCCAGCATGACGGGGATGATCGGATGCTCGCCTGCCAGTAGATCAAACCCCGCATCGGCCAGCCCCGCACGCCAATAAGCAGCATTTTCAAACAGTTGCGCGCGCAGATCGTCGCCCGCTTCAACCAGATCAAGCGCCGCAAGCCCGGCCGCCACAATGGCGGGCGGCAGCGCATTGGAAAACAGATAGGGCCGCGCGCGCTGGCGCAGCAGGTCGATCATTGGTTGCGGGCCGGCTATATACCCGCCAAGCGCGCCACCCAAAGCCTTGCCCAAGGTGCCGGTGATAACATCGGCCTGCACGCCGAAATGCGCGGGCGTGCCGCGCCCTTGTGGCCCCATGAAGCCGGTGGCGTGGCAATCATCCACCATCAAAAGCGCGCCAAATTCATCGGCCAAGGCGCGAATTTCCGGCAGCTTGGCAAGATAGCCATCCATAGAGAACACACCATCGGTGGCCACCATGATAAACCGCGCCCCATCTGCCTTGGCCGCCTCAAGCTGCACGCGCAAATCGGCCATGTTTGAATTGGCGTAGCGGTAGCGCCTCGCCTTGCACAGCCGAATTCCGTCGATGATCGAGGCATGGTTTAGGCTGTCGGAAACAATCGCATCTTCGGGCCCGAGCAGCGGCTCGAACAGCCCGCCATTGGCATCAAAACAGGCCGCGAAGAGGATGGAATCCTCATGGCCCAGAAAGCTGGCAATCCGCGCCTCAAGCTGGCGGTGCAAATCCTGTGTGCCGCAAATGAACCGCACCGAGGCCATGCCATAACCCAGTTCATCCATTGCGCCCTTGGCCGCTTCAATCAGCGCGGGGTGGTTGGCAAGGCCAAGGTAGTTATTGGCGCAAAGGTTGACCACACGATCATGCTGCACCCCCAAATGCTTCACCGAAATGCGCCCGGCCTGCGGCGAGGTTATCATCCGCTCGCGCTTCATCAGCCCGTCGGCATCTATTTGCGCGAGGGTTTCGGAAATATGGGTCAGAAATGGGCTGGGCAAGGCGGGCTCCTGTCATTATCGGGCGCGCAGCGGCCATGGCATATGCGCGACATGCGCATAGCCATAACCCGGTTATGCACGCGAATGCCAGCCTAGGCTTCACGCAGAACGATGTCTATCTGCGCCACGCTCTAACTTTCTGATACCGCATGTTGAAACGCAAAAAAACCGGTTTCCACTTTTGGTGCAACATGCTCTAGAGCCGCGCGTGGCGGTTTACGTCCTTGTATAGCAAATAGCGGAACGGGCCGGGGCCGGCTGCATAGCAGGCCTGCGGGCAAAAGGCGCGCAGCCACATGAAATCGCCCGCTTCAACCTCCACCCAATCCTGGTTGAGCTTGTAGACGGCCTTGCCCTCAAGCACATAAAGCCCGTGCTCCATCACATGGGTTTCCTCGAAGGGAATAACCCCGCCGGGCTGGAAGGTGACAATGTTCACATGCATATCGTGGCGCAGATCGTCTGGCTCCACAAAGCGCGTGGTGGCCCAAACGCCGCCCGTATCGGGCATGGGGCTGGGGGAAATATCGTCATCCGAGGTCACAAAAGCCGCTGGCGTTTCCAGCCCCGGCGCAGCCTCGTAGCGCTTGCGCACCCAATGAAAACAGGCCGGTTCGCTGGCGCGGTTATGCGCCGTCCATGCCGTGCCGGGTGGAATATAGGCATAGCCGCCGGGTGCAAGAGCGTGGGCCGCCCCCGCAACTGTTAGCTCAAGCTGGCCTTGTGTTACAAAAATCACGCCCTGCACGCCTGCATCCGGTTCGGGTGTTTCTGCGCCGCCACCGGGGGCCACCTCCATCACATATTGGCTGAAACTTTCCGAAAACCCCGACATCGGGCGCGCGATGATCCAGGCTTTTGTGCCCGCCCAGCCGGGCAGGTTGCTGGTGACGATATCGGAATACACCCCGCGCGGAATGAAGGCATAGGCCTCTGTGAACACAGCGCGGCCGGTCATAAGCTGCGTTTGCGGGGGCAATCCGCCGGGGGGTGCGAAATAGTCGCTCATGGCAAAATATCCTTCAGACGAAATTCGGCAATGCGTTCAACCTGCGCGCAAGCGGTGGCAAGCTCGCTGGCGGTGTCATTGGCAATGCGCGCTTCAAATTCGGCCAGAATTTGCGCTTTGGTAAAGTCACGCACGGCAATGATGAAGGGAAAGCCATGCTTGGCCACATAGGTGGTATTGAGCGACTGAAAGGCGCTGCGCTCGGCATCCGTTAGTGCATCAAGGCCCGCGCTGGCCTGTTCATGTGTGGATTCCGCCGTCAGCGCCTTGGCGGCGGCCAGCTTGCCCGCAAGGTCGGGATGGGCTTGCAGCACGCCCAGCCGCGCCGCATCGCTGGCACTGCGAAAGGCGCGGCACAGCGCGTTATGCAGGCCAAGCGCGCTGTCATGGGCAAAGCCAAGCTCCAGCGCATGGGCGCGTTCGGCCACCCATGGCGAATGCTCAAAAATGCTGCCAAACCTCGCCACAAAGCTGGCCGCATCCATCTGGCTTGGGCGGGTCATGCGCTGTGGCGGGTGCTGTTTGGCCCAATGGGTGGCAATATCGGCGCGGCGCGCAAACCACACGCCCTCATGCGCGGCGGCATGGTCCAAAAACCGCATCAGCCCGGCAATTTTGCCCGGCCGCCCGATCAGCCGGCAATGCAGCCCGATGGACAGCATTTTGGGCGCGCCCGCTTCGCCTTCGGCATAAAGTACATCAAACGCATCGCGCAGATACTGGTAGAACTGCTCGCCGGTTGTATAGCCGGGCGCGGTGGCAAAGCGCATGTCATTGGCTTCGAGTGTATAGGGGATGATCAACTGGTCGCGGTCGCCAATTTCCGCCCAATAGGGCAGATCATCATCGTAAGTGTCTGAAATATAGTCAAACGCGCCGGTTTCAGCGACCAGCCGCACGGTGTTTTCCGAGCAGCGCCCAGTATACCAGCCGCGCGGCTGGGTGCCGACAACTTCGGTATGCAGGGCAATGGCCTTGGCTATGGCGGCGCGCTCCTCGGCCTCGGGCATGTCTTTATGTTCAACCCATTTCAGCCCGTGGCTGGCAATTTCCCAACCAGCGGCCTTCATCGCGGCGACTTGTTCAGGGCTGCGCGCCAGCGCGCTGGCCACCCCATAAATGGTGACCGGAATATCGCGCCCGGTGAACAGCCGGTGCAGCCGCCAGAACCCGGCGCGCGCCCCATATTCATAGATCGATTCCATGTTCCAATGCCGCTGGCCCTGCCACGGTGCCGCCCCCGGAATATCGGATAAAAACGCCTCGGATGCCGCATCGCCATGCAGCACGCAATTTTCGCCGCCCTCTTCATAGTTCAGCACAATCTGCACGGCGATTTTTGCGCCATCGGGCCAATTGGCGCTGGGCGGGTTCGGCCCGTGGCCGCGCATATCGCGGGGGTAGCGGTTCATGCCTGTCTCCTTTTGGCCAATATCCGGCCTTTAGCTTGTGATAGCATTGCGAAAGAGGATTGATTATC
>JBBDJE010000045.1:0-16684 GCA_040880065.1 Paracoccaceae bacterium
CGGATGCTTGCAGTTTGAAGAAATCTCCATCCGCAAACATGGGTGTTGCAGCCTCGATCAGCGCGCGGTGGGTAACGCGCGCCAAAGCCGAGCCAACGGAAATCCGCGCCACGCCAATGGCGGCAAAATCGGCGCGGCTTTGTGCGCTGAAGGGGCCAGTGGCCAGCGCGTTCACCGGCAGGCTGACAGCGGCGCAAATGCGTGCAAGTGCTGCCATATCGGGTGGAAGCGGGGCATAAAGGCAATCCGCCCCCGCATCTTGAAAGGCCAGCAGGCGGCGCAGGGCCTCGTCGGTGTCGTAATGCCCGTTCATGATACCATCGGCGCGGGCGACGAGAACAAAGTCGCGCGGCAGGGCACGGGCGGCGGATGCAGCGGCACGAATGCGCGCGACCGCCTCGTCAAACGCATTGGCGCGGTCATCGGGCAGGGCGGCATCTTCTATGGAAATGCCCGCAAGGCCAACCTCGCCAGCAAGGCGCACGGTCTCGGCGCAATCTTCGGGCGTGTGGCCAAAGCCATTTTTAAAATCACCCGAAACCGGCAGATTGGTGGCGGCCACGAGGTCTTGCGCGTGGGCCAGAGCAACATCGCGGCTGACATAGCCGCCATCCGGCAGGCCAAGCGTGAAGGCGTGGGCCGCCGAAGATGTGGCAATCGCCTCGGCCCCCAAAGCGGCCAACACGCGCGCGCTGCCAATATCCCATGCATTGGCCAAAACAAACGGCTTGCCCTTGCGGTGCAGTGCTCTGAAATCCCGGCCAATATCGCGCATCGCTACACCTTGGTTCTTTCGCTTTTCGGATCATACATCGGTTGCAGGCTGGCTGTCGCGGGAATCCTGCGGCCAGCCACTTCTATTTCATAGGTGCTGGCGAGAACCTCGGCTGCACTTTGTCCCTTGCACGGCACATAGCCCATGCCAATGGCCGCGCCGAGCGTGTGGCCATAATTGCCCGAACTCGTATAGCCGACAAACTCACCGTTTCGTAAAATCGGCTCGTGGTGGTAAAGCAACGCTGCCGGGTCGGTCAGTTTGAACTGCACCAAGCGCTTGGATAGCCCGGCCTCACGCTTGGCCAGCACCGCATCGCGGCCAATAAAGTCGGGCTTGTCGGTCTTCACCGCAAAGCCTAACCCTGCTTCAAGAACGTGGTCTTCGCAACTGATATCATGGCCAAAATGACGATAGGCTTTTTCTATGCGGCAGCTATCCATCATGTGCATGCCGCATAGTTTAGCGCCTGAATCCTGCCCGGCTTCCCACAGGGTTTCAAACGCATGGGCGGCCATGTCGGATGAAATATACAGCTCCCACCCCAACTCTCCCACGTAAGAAACGCGGTGCGCGCGCGCCAGCCCCATGCCGAGCTCGATCTCTTGCGCGGTGCCAAAGGGGTTGGTTTCATTGGAAAAATCATTGGGCGACACTTTGGCCATAAGCGCACGCGCCTGCGGCCCCATAACGGCCAGCACGGCTTCGCCCGCTGTTACATCGGTGATGACCACGTTGAATTTGCCGCTATGGCGGCGCATCCATGCCATGTCGGCGGGGCGGGTCACGGCGGGGGTTACAACCAGATAGGCGGTTTCGGAAAGCCGGGTAACGGTGACATCCGACTCAATACCGCCGCGGTTATTTAAAAACTGCGTATAGACAATTTTTCCAGCCGGAACAGCCATTTGCGCGCCGGAGATAAAGTTGAGAAAACCTTCGGCATCCGGGCCTTCCACGCGAATTTTGCCAAAGCTCGACATATCGTAAAGCCCGATATTTTCGCGCACGGCCCGGTGCTCGGCGGCGGCATTGTCAAACCAGTTCTGGCGGCCCCATGAATAGCGGTATTCGCGTTCCTGACCCTCATTTGCAAACCAGTTGGCGCGCTCCCAGCCGCCAATTTCACCAAACACCGCACCTTGTTGCGCCAGTTGCGCATGAAACGGCGTGCGGCGAATGCCGCGTGCGGTGGCTTTCTGGCGATAGGGGAAATGATCGGCATAGAGCAGGCCGAGCGATTCCGTGACGCGCGCGGTCAGATAGCGTTGATTTGACTGGAAATTTTGCGCGCGCAAAATGTCAACATCACCCAGATCGAACGGGCGTTCGCCGTCTTCCATCCATTGTGCCAGCACATGCCCGGCCCCTCCGGCTGACTGGATGCCGATGGAATTGAACCCGGCCGCGACGAAAAAACCAGCCAGATCAGGGGCTTCGCCAAGGTAATAGGCATTATCAGGCGTAAAGCTTTCCGGCCCGTTAAAGAAGGTGTGAATGCCCGCTTCCGCCAGAATGGGCACACGGTTGCAGGCGGCCTCCAGAATGGGCTCGAAATGGTCGAAATCTTCGGGAAGCTGGTCAAACTCAAAATTGTCGGGAATGCCGTTCACCGCCCAGGGTTTGGCCACGGGTTCGAACGCACCAAGCATCAGCTTGCCAGCATCCACCTTGTAATAGGCGCATTCATCCGGCACCCTAAGAACGGGTAAATCGCTAAGCCCTTCAATGGCTTCCGAGACGATGTAAAAGTGCTCACAGGCTTGCAGCGGGATGTTAACACCCGCCATGCGGCCAAAATCACGGCCCCACATGCCGGCGCAATTCACCACGAAATCTGCCTCTATTGTGCCCGCGCCGTTGGCATTTTCCCATGAGATGCCCGAAACGCGGTTGCCGCGTTTGTGCACGCCGACAACTTTGGTGTGTTCGAATATCTGCGCACCGTTCATGCGCGCGCCCTTGGCCAATGATAGCGCCACGTTGGATGGGTCGCATTGCCCGTCTTTGGGAATGAATACCGCGCCTTTCACACCGTCGATATTTACATGCGGGTAGCGGTTCAGCGCCTCTTGCGGCGAAATTTCTTCAACATCCACGCCGAAGGCCCGCGCCATGGATGCCGCGCGCAACAGTTCTTCGTGGCGCTCATCGCTTAGCGCCAGCGAGATGGAGCCGACGCGTTTGATGCCCGTGGCCAGCCCGGTTTCCGCCTCCAGCCCGAAATACAACTCTTGGGTATATTTGGCGAGTTTGGTCATGTTGGCCGAGCTTCGCAACTGCCCGATCAGCCCTGCCGCGTGCCATGTTGTGCCGCTGGTCAGTTGTTTGCGTTCCAGCAGCACAACGTCTTTCCAGCCGAGCTTGGCAAGGTGATAGGCGACCGAGCAGCCAGCCACCCCGCCACCAACAATTACTGCACGGGCCTTTTGTGGAATGTCAGCCATGTTTGCGACCTTTTTCTTGCGCCAAAACTTCGCCAAACGCGCGCAAGCGCTGCAATGCGTCAACCAGTTCATCATTGGCAACCGTAAGCGCCACGCGCACATGCCCGGCGGCCGATTGCCCGAAACTTTCGCCCGGCATGACCGCGATGCTGGTTTCATCAAGCAGACGATGCGCAAATTCCTGCCCCGAAAGGCCACTTGCACGAATGTCGAGCATAGCGAACATGCCGCCATCGGGCGGGGTGAGGGTGATGATGTTGCTGCCTTCAAACGCGTGCACTGCCAGCGCGGCGCGGGCGCGGTAGCGCGCGGCATTCGCGGCCTGAATGGCATCACCTTTGGTGATTGCGTAAAGACCGGCCTGTTGCACAAAGCCTGCCAGCCCGTATGTGGTGTTGGTGGTCAGGTTCATCACGCTGGTGGCCACGGGTTCGGGCGCCACCATCCAGCCAAGGCGAAAGCCGGTCATCACATGGCTTTTGGAAAGCGAGCCTATTGTGATCGTGCGTTCGGCCATATCCGGCATGGCGCGGGCCGATTTGAAGTTGCCGCGCCAGTCGAGCGTTTCGTAAACCTCGTCGGATACCAGCCACAGGTCGTGTTTTTTGCAGATTTCAGCGATCCGCCCCAGCGTTTCGGGGCCATAGGCTACGCCCGTCGGGTTGTTGGGCGCGTTGATCAGCAACAGCTTGGCTGCGGGTGCTGCGGCTTTTAAAGCTTCAAAATCGGGCTGGAACCCGTGTTCAGGCCGCGCGGCAATGGCATGGGGAATGGCCCCAGCCGTGCGGATCGTGCCGGGATAGGTGGCATAATAAGGGTCGATGAAGAGTGCTGTTTCACCCGCATCACACAGCGCCATGATGGCCGAGAAAAGCGCGGCTTGCCCGCCATTGGTAACGGCTATGTTGTCGGGCGCGGTGGCAATGCCGGTGCGGTTTTGCACCCGCGCGGCAATGGCGGTGCGCAACTCAAGCGTGCCGTTCACAGCCGTGTAGCGTGTATGGCCCGCCGCAGCGCTTTGCGCCATAGCCTCAATGATCGCAGGGTCGGTCGGCGCGTCATGGTCCCCGACGGTGAGGTTGATCACCGTCTCTCCGGCGGCTTTCATTTCACGCGCGCGGTAATACACTTCCCACCCGTCAGACCCTCCGGGGCCGTTGATGCCTAGAATGCGGTTCGAGAGTTTCATGCGCGTAGTCTTTCGTTGCTCGGGTCCCATAGCGGTTGGTCGGGTTGAACCACAGCGCGGCAGCGCTGGCCATAGATATCAACCTCGATCTCGGTTCCGGCTGTGGCCAGATCGGTGCGCAGCATGCCAAGCGCGATAGAGGCATTCACGCGGTAACCCCAGCCGCCCGAAGTGGTTTCACCCACCACCTGCCCATCGTGCCAAAGGGTTGACATATAGGGCGCATCGGCATCGCCTGCCTCGATAAGCAATGTCACAAAGCGCTTGCTTGGCCCGCGTTGGAATTCGGCGGCGAGCGCTGCCTTTCCGGGAAAATCGACGGGTTTGCCAAGCTTCACAAACCGGTCAAGCCCGCCTTGATAGAGCGTGTAATCGCTGGATAGGTCGCCCTTCCAGGCGCGATAGCCCTTTTCCAGGCGCAGTAAATTCAGCGCGAACATGCCAAAAGGCTTGGCACCGGCCTGTGTGACAGCATCCCAAATGGCGGTGGCATCGTTCACCGCGCAATGAAGCTCCCAGCCCAATTCGCCCGCGAAAGAAACGCGCGCCAAGGCGCAAGGCTTGCCCGCAACATGGGTGTTTTGCTGCACTGATAGCCATGGCAGAGACAGGTCGCCATCGGTGATAGGGGCAAGAATGTCGCGCGCTTTGGGGCCAGTCAGCAGCAGGCATTCGGCCTCATGGCTATGGTCGCTGACCACTATGCCATTTGGTGCAGAGCGCGACAGAAGTTCGCCATCATGCCATTGCGCCGTGCCAGCGGTGATCAGCCCGACATGGTCATCGCCATGCACCATAACCGACATTTCGGTCATGATCCGGCCACGGGTATCGGCAAAATAAGCCAGCCCGATGCGCCCTTCGCGCGGCAATGCCGAGGCGGTGAGGCTATCGACATAGGCGCGCGCACCCGGCCCTTTTACCTGCAAACGGCTAAAGCCGGAAATGGCAAGCACGCCACAGGCATCGCGCACGGCTTCACATTCTTCCTTGATGCGCGGCGCCCAAGGGCCGTTGCGCTCCCATGTCTGGGTGGCGTCCCAGCTTGTGTCATCGCCGGTTTTGGCAAACCAGTTGGCGCGCTCCCAGCCGTTATAGGCACCAAATTGCGCACCCGCAGCGGCAAGGCGGGAATGCAGCACTGACTGGCGCTTATCTGCCCCTGCGGGCCAGCGCGCATGCGGGAAGTGCATGGCATATTCGTGGCCGTAAATTTCCTTGCCCTTGGCAACGCAATAGTCATGGTCGGCATACTCGGTAAAGCGGCGGGGGTCGCAGGACCACATATCCCATTCGGTTGCACCCTCGGTCACCCATTCGGCCAGCACCTTGCCCGCACCGCCGCCTTGGGCAATGCCAAAGGTGAACACGCAGGCTTCAAACGCATTGGGCACGCCGGGCATGGGGCCAAGCAGCGGGTTGCCGTCTGGCGCATAGGGGATAGGGCCGTTGATAACCTTGGAAATCCCTGCCGTGCCCAAAAGCGGCACGCGGGCCATGGCGTCTTCTATGTAGTGTTCCAACCGGTCAAGATCGTCGGGGTAAAGCTGAAAGCTGAAATCCTCGGGCATCGGGTCGGACGGGTCGGCCCAATGGGCACGGCCGTTGCGCTCGTAAGGGCCAAGGTTGAACCCGGCTTTTTCCTGCCGCAGGTAGTAAGACACATCGACATCGCGCAGCAGCGGCAGCTTTTTGCCGGTCTGCGCACTCCACGCGGCTATTTCCGGTATTTCCTCGCTCAGCAGATACTGGTGGCTCATGACCATCATCGGCACGCGGCGGCCTCCATAGGGGCGGAACCATTCGCCCACGCGCTGGGCGTAATAGCCTGCGGCGTTCACCACATATTCACAGCGGATATCGCCCTTTTCGGTATGCACCACCCATTCGCCATTTTCGCGGCTAACGCCAGTGGCAGGCGTAAAGCGCAGGATGCGCGCGCCCATATCGCGCGCGCCCTTGGCCAGCGCCTGTGTCAGTTGTGCAGGGTCGATATCGCCATCGGCGGGGTCATACAGCGCGCCTTGCAGATCGTGCGTTTCAAGGAAGGGGTATTTGGCCTTAATGTCATCAACGCCCAGAATTTCAAGGTTCATGCCTTGATACTGGCCCATGCCGCGGGCGCGCTGGAATTCCTGCATCCGCTCGCGCGAATGCGCCAGCCGCACCGAGCCGGTGACATGGTAGTTCATCGGATAATCCACCGCCGCACCGAGGTCGCGGTAAAGCTCTGTCGAATAGCGCTGCATGTTCATGATCGACCAGCTTGTCGAGAATGTTGGCACATTGCCCGCCGCATGCCATGTGGAACCCGCGGTCAACTCGTTCTTTTCCAGCAGCACACAATCGCTCCACCCAGCCTTGGCCAGATGGTAGAGCGACGAGGTGCCAACTGCACCGCCACCAATAATCACGACACGCGCAGTTGTGGGAAAATCGTTCATGTCCGATCCTTTCAGGTGAATGCCAGTCGGGCGGCGAGCGCGCCAAAGATGAGTGAGGAAAGCCGGTTCATGGCGCGCAAATGGGCGCGCAACGCCCTGCCGAACAGCCCGGCAAGCGCGCCATAGCCGCTGGTAATAATCAGCCCTGTCGCCGCAAACATAAGCCCCAGCCACAGCATTTGCTGCCAGATCGGCCCGCTTTCGGCATGGGTGAATTGCGGCAAAAGCGCCATAATGAACAGCGCAACCTTGGGGTTGAGCATGTTGGTAAGAAAACCGCGCCGCAGGGCGGGCCACAGGCGGGCGCGCCCCCTTGCCGCCGCCTCGGGCGCGGCATGCCAGCTTTGCCATGCCAGCACCAGCAGATAGGCCACGCCACCCACGCGCAGCACGTCATAGCCATAGGGCAAGGCGATGATCAGCGCCGAAACCCCCGCCACCGCCAGCACCACATGCCCAAGGCTGCCAAGTGTAATGCCAACCGCCGCAGCCACGCCCGCACGCCAACCCCCCGCCATGCCACTGGCTGTGGCAAACAGCACATCGGCACCGGGCGTCAGGTTCAGCACGACGCCCGCACCGATAAAGGCGGCGATGGTCAGCGTGTCCATTGCGAGCAGGGTTTCAAGCATCGCTGGCCTCAATCTCGTAATAGTCGCCCTTGTCGGCACAATAGATGTGTTTGGCGGTTTTTATACCCGTCGGCCCGTCAAGGGCGCCGCTGGAAATGGACATGCGCGGTTCTTCCTCGGGTTTCCAGAACAACGTTGAACCGCAGATCTGGCAAAACCCGCGTTCTGCCTTTGCGGATGAGCGATACCATTTCAGCCCGTCATCGCGGGTGATGGTCAGCGCGTCTTTCGGCACCGAAGTCGAGCTCCAGTAATGGCCCGAAACCTTGCGGCATTGGCTGCAATGGCAGGCGATGGATGGGCGCAATGGCCCTTCTGTTTCAAAGGTGACGGCCCCACACAGGCATGATCCTTTCTGCATACAGCCTCTCTAATAGACCGGCGGGGCGATAACCCAAATCGCCACGGCGGGAACATCATGGGGGTTGGCCCAGCGGTGCGGCTCGCCACGAATGCGAAAGCTGTCGCCGGGGTTGAGGTGGTATTCGCGCGCCCCGATCCAGAGCGTCAGCCTGCCCGAAACCATATAGCCCACCTCTTGTGTGGCACGTGTTTGAAAGGCGGGCAGGGCGGCACCGGGTTCAAACCGGCTGCGCACCACCTCGAAATCATCGGTCAGGTCTGGCGACAGCAACTCTTCGATCAACCCCGCCTCGCCCGAACCAATCGGGCGGCGGGCACCGGCACGCACGACATAGCCAGCTTCATCGGCAGGCGCATGGGTTTGCCCGAAGAACATTGAAAGCGGCACAGCGAACGCTGTGGAAAAGCTGCGCAGATCGTCGATTGACGGGCTGGAGATATCGCGCTCCACCTGACTGACCCAGCCAACCGAGCGGCCAAGCCTGTCTGCCAGTTCTACCAATGTCATGCCGCGCGATTTGCGCAAGGTGCGCAGATCGGCCCCGAGTGATTGCGATGGCGACACAGCGTTCATAGCCCAGCCCGTGAAATTATGCCTGATAATTTCACGCAGATTCGCACGCCACCCGCAAGAAAAATCGCACAAGGCCAAGCGGCTATTGATTTTGGGCGCGCGCCAACGCATAAGCAGCATATGGGAACCGCAATCTGCATCATTTGCATCTGCATTACCCGCTAGTTTTAGCGGCGGTTCTTGTATTTCCAGATGAAAATGCCAGCCCGCCGCGCACTGCGCAGGATAGGCTATGACGATCAAACTCTACGACACAAAGGCCCGCAAGAAACGCGATTTCATCCCGCTGGATGATAAAAACCTGCGCATGTATGTCTGCGGCCCCACGGTCTATGACCGCGCCCATCTGGGCAATGCCCGTCCCGTGGTGGTGTTTGATGTGCTCTACCGCCTGCTGCGCCACACCTACGGCGCCGATCATGTGACCTATGTGCGCAATTTTACCGATGTGGATGACAAAATCAACGCACGCGCTGCCGAGAGTGGGCGTAGCATTGGTGAAATCACAGACGAGACAATCCAGTGGTATTTGGATGATATGAAGGATATCGGCGCGCTAGAGCCGACACATATGCCGCGCGCGACGGCTTATATTCCTCAAATGATCGCCATGATTGAGACTCTTATTAACAAGGGATGCGCGTATTCAAAGCCAATTACGTTTGGTCACAACTCCTACGCTGTCTATTTCAACGCTGAAAAAGCACCAGAACATGTGTTCTTTAATGTCGAGCAAGATGAATCCTACGGTGAACTCTCGGGCCGCTCCTTGGATGAAATGATTTCGGGCGCACGCTCGGAGGTTGGAGAAGGCAAAAACAATCCGATGGACTTTGTGTTGTGGAAGCCATCGACACGCGATGAACCAGGTTGGAAAAGCCCTTGGGGTTACGGGCGGCCCGGTTGGCATATTGAATGTTCTGCAATGGCCAAATCTCTACTCGGTGACGTTTTTGATATTCATGGTGGCGGTTTGGATTTGCAATTTCCCCATCATGAAAACGAAATCGCACAGAGTTGCTGCGCGAATGACACCAAACAAATGGCCCGATACTGGCTGCACAATGAAATGTTGCAGGTCGAAGGCAAGAAAATGTCCAAATCCTTGGGCAATTTCTTCACCGTGCGCGACTTGCTGGACCAAGGCGTGCCGGGCGAGGTGATAAGGTTTGTGTTTTTGCAGACGCATTACCGCAAGCCGATGGACTGGACCGAGAAGAAGGCGAAGGAGGCCCGGCAGACACTCGTCGATTGGTATGTAAAGACTGATGGTGTTCACCCCAACTTTGATGTCGTCAATATTGTCGTCCAAGCACTTTCGGACGATTTAAATACCCACGCCGCGCTGAATGAACTGAGGTTTTTTGCGGACGGCATGTCTGATGAAAGCGCAAGCTATTTGAAGGCAGGGATGTTGCTCTTGGGTTTCCCGCCTGCCGAAGACGTCAATTGGTTTCGTAAAAGACAGTCAACCATTCCGGGACTCGCCTATTCGGGATTCAGGGAACCACCGGGATTGGATCAGGTTTTCGCTCTAGTTCGTGAGTGGGCCGAACTTCGTAAAGAGAAGAAATATGCTGAAGCTGATTTGTTAAGAGGGGCTCTCGCTTTGGCCGACGTCAGGGTTCACGTTGTGGCAGGCCTTCCGATGGGGGATGTTGGCTTTGACTTCGACCCCGCCAAACTGGAGGCTCTGCTTTGAACCGCCGCCCATCACAGGCCAGCGCCCGAGCCGGCGGGGAGGGTGTGAAGCGCCCGCCCTGGGGGGGCGGTTCGGGCGCTGGCCGGGCAAAATGCCCGACCAAAGGGGTTTCGGGCGCACGTTTAGGCTGCGCTACTGAGATGGCGCGCCTATGACCCGCACCCGCCTCTACCTGTTTGACACTACCCTGCGCGATGGCCAACAAACACAGGGCGTTGACTTTTCGGCCGATGACAAGCGGCGCGTTGCCCATATGCTGGATGCGCTGGGGCTGGATTATATCGAGGGCGGCTGGCCCGGTGCAAACCCGACCGATAGCGAGTATTTCGGCGCGCCACCTGCGCTGAGCCATGCCCGCCACACCGCCTTTGGCATGACCAAACGGGCAGGGCGTTCGGCTTCCAACGACGATGTTCTGGCCGCTGTGCTTGATGCCGATACCCCCGCCGTTTGCCTTGTGGGCAAGGCGCATGACTTTCATGTCACCACCGCGCTGGGCATTTCGCTCGATGAAAACCTTGCGGCGATTGCAGACAGCTTTGCCCATGTCAGCGCCAAGGGCCGCGAAGCGTTGTTTGATGCCGAGCATTTCTTTGATGGCTACAAGGCCAACCCCGAATATGCGCTGGCCTGCCTGAAGGCCGCATTTAGCGCCGGTGCGCGCTGGATTGTGCTGTGCGACACGAATGGCGGCGCGCTCCCGCATGAAATTTCCGCCATTACCAAAGCGGTAATCGCGGCGGGGATTCCGGGTGAAAATCTTGGCATCCACACCCATAACGACACCGAAAACGCCGTGGCCAACACGCTGGCGGCGGTTGATGCGGGGGCGCGGCAAATTCAGGGCACGCTCAACGGTTTGGGCGAACGGTGCGGCAATGCCAACCTGACCGCGCTGATCCCCACGCTGCTGTTGAAGGAACCCTATGCCAGCGCCTATGAAACCGGCGTATCGCACGACGCGCTTGCCAGCCTGACCCGCCTTTCGCGCCAGCTTGATGATATGCTCAACCGTCTGCCCAACCGCCATGCGGCCTATGTGGGTGCTGCGGCCTTCACCCATAAATCGGGGTTGCATGCCAGTGCGATTCTCAAGGCACCCGAAACCTATGAACATGTGCCGCCGCATCTTGTGGGCAACCAGCGCTTTGTGCCCATGTCCAATCAGGCGGGCCAGTCGAACCTGCGCGCGCGGCTGGCAGGCGCGGGGATCGAGGTGGCCGATAATGACCCTGCCTTGGCCGACATCCTGCGGCAGGTGAAGGCGCGTGAAGACCAGGGCTATGCTTATGACGGGGCCGATGCCAGCTTCGAGCTGCTCGCGCGCGACGTTCTGGGCCAGCTTCCGGTATATTTTGAGATCGAACGCTACCGTGTAACAGTCGAGCGGCGCCAGAACGCGTTGCGCCGTATGGTTACCGTTTCCGAAGCCGTTGTCGTGGCGCGCATTGCGGGCGAACGGGTGATCTCGGCCAGCGAAAGCCATGCCGCGGAGGATGATGCTGACCAGGGGCCGGTGAATGCGCTGGCGCTGGCGCTGCGTAAGGATCTTGGCCCCTATCAGGCGTGTATCGACGATTTTCATCTGGTCGATTTCAAGGTGCGCATCACCAATGGCGGCACCGAGGCGGTGACCCGCGTGCTGATAGACTGCGCCGATAGCAAGAATAACACATGGACCACGGTTGGCGTGTCGGCCAATATCGTCGATGCCAGTTTTCAGGCGCTGACCGAGGCGATCGTCTGGAAGCTTATCCGTGACGGCGTAACCCCGGTATGAGCCTTGATGCCTGCGCCGCACTGGTTGCAAAGGGTGATCCGGACCGCTTTTCAAGCGCGATGACAGCACCGCTTGAGGCACGTGGCGGGTTGTTGGCCCTGTATGCTTTCAACCTTGAAGTGGCGCGCGCGCCTTGGGTTTCATCCGAGGCAGGCATCAACGAAATCCGCCTGCAATGGTGGGCCGATGCGATTGATGAAATTTACGAAGGCAAGCCTGTGCGTGCGCATGAGGTGGTGGCCCCGCTTGGCGCGGAGATCGTCGGTCACGGCTTGCCCAAGGCACGGTTTGACGCGCTGATCGCGGCGCGCCGCCATGACATTTATACCGACCGCTTCGAAGATCTGGGCGCGGTTCTGGCCTATTGTGAAGCGACGTCCGGCGGGTTGATGGCGCTCGCCGCAGCCACGCTTGGCGCAACCGACAACGAAGTCGCCGCAACCTTTGGCACGGGTGTTGGCGTTGCGAACCTTATCGTGGCGATGCCGCAGCTTATCGCAGCAGGGCGCAATCCGCTGCCCAAGGGCGACGATGCTGAAATGCTGCGCGCTTTGGCGCAACAGGGCATGGCGCTGATAAACGCCACCCGCAAGCAGCGCCGCGCCATACCAAAGGCGGCACGCCCGGCCATGCTTGCCGGATGGCGCGCCAACGGCCCGCTGCGCGCTGCACGCGCCAACCCGCAGCGCTGCCTGCAAACGCCTTGGGCGGGGTCGGAGTTTCAGCGCCGCCTTTGGTTGATGGTGCGCGCGGCTACAGGGTATTGGTAGGGGGTTCCACCTCGGCCATAGCCAGCGCTTTGGTGGTGCGCTTTTGGCTCACCACCAGCCAGATCAATGCTCCGAATGCCAGAATGAGAAACGGGATCATGGCGATGTTAACCGCTGTCCACCCCGTTTCGGGTGAACCGCCAGAGCAGTTCATAAGCCCGCCAGAGGCAAGCGAGGCCACTGTAACCATGCCAAAGACCGCAAAATCGTTCATCCCCTGCACGCGGCCCCGTTCGGCGGGGGTGTGGGCAGCGGTAAGCATGGCTGTTGCGCCGATGAAGCCGAAATTCCAGCCAAGGCCCAGCAGAATGAGCGCGATGTAGAAATTCGAAAGCTCGACCCCCGCCAGCGCCACAATGCCGGCGGCCATCAGAATGCCAAGACCCGTTGCGATGATCTTTTCAACCCCGAACCGTGCAATCAAATGGCCTGTGAAAAAGCTGGGGGCAAACATCGCCAGCACATGGGCCATGACCACATCAGCCGAATCGGCCTTGGTATAGCCGCAGCCGACAACCGCCAGCGGGGTTGAGGTCATCACAAGGTTCATCAGCGAATAGGCGACCATGGCGCAGATCATCGCCACAATAATGCGCGGGCTGCGCAGCAGTTGCAGGCGCGAGCGGCCCCGATCATCCCCCGGCTGCACGCGTGGCGGTTTGGGAATGTCGAGCGCAAAGAACAGGATAAGCCCGATCAGGTTGAGCGCGATCATCACCATATAGGCCCCCGCAAACGGGATGCCGACAATCGCCTCATTGCTTACCTTGGCAAGCTGTGGGCCAAGAATGCCCGCAATAAGCCCGCCCGCCATAACCCATGAAATCGCTTTGGGCTTGAAGCTGTCAGTGGCGGTATCGGTGGCTGCAAACCGGTAAAACCCCTGCGCCGACATATAAATACCGGTCAGGAATGCGCCGGTCAAAAACAGCGGGAAAGAGCCGTAAAACAGACCAAGCACCGAAACAGCCGCCCCGCTTGCACCACTAAGCGCGCCAAGGATGAACCCGAACCGCCGCCCCTGATTTTGCATGATGTTCGAAATGATCGGGGCCGAGAGCATGGAGGCCAGCACGGTCATCGAAATAGGCAGTGTGGCAAGGCATTTGTTTGTGGCCAGCATTTGCCCCGCCAGCCCGCCAAACAGAAAATGGATGGGCATTTGCGCGCCCAGAATAGCCTGACAGGCAACCAAAACGCTGACATTGCGCTTCGCGCGGCGGTTGTTTTCTGGTGCGGCTGTATTTTCCATGCAGTTCTTGTAAAACGTAGCGCGGCGGGTGCAATCGAAATCAGCAGGGCTTGGCGATGAATTTGATAAAGACAGATGCGGATGTCGCAAGAGGTGCAGCTTGGCTTGCGGCACGCGAACCCCGGTTTGCCGCAGCATTGGCCGAGACCGGCCCGCTGCCGCTACGCCTGCGCGACGGCGGGTTTACGGCATTGCTGCGCGCCATTGTCAGCCAGCAAATTTCCGTTGCCGCTGCCGCCGGCGTTTGGGCGCGGCTAGAGGCGGCGGGGGCAACTGAGGCTGAAGGCGTGGCGCAGATGGATGTTGAAGCGCTGCGCGCCGCCGGGCTTTCGCGCCAGAAGGCAGGCTATGCGCTGGCGCTTGCACAGGCGGGGGTAGATTTTGCTGCCCTGCGCGATATGCCCAGCAACGAGGTGATTGCCACGCTGGTGCGCATTAAAGGCATTGGCGTGTGGACGGCGGAAATTTACGCCAAGTTCTCGCTTGGCCATGCCGATGTGTTTGCAGCAGGCGACCTTGCCTTGCAAGAATCAGTGCGCATGTTGTTCGCGCTGCCCGCACGCCCGTCCGAAAAGGAGTTGCGCAAACTGGCCGAGGACTGGTCGCCGTGGCGGTCGGTTGCGGCGCGCGCCTTGTGGTCGTATTACCATGTGATGAAAAACCGCGAAGGAATTGGTGCATGAGCTTAACAGGGCCACAGAAAGCCGCAAAATCGGGCAAGCCAACCCGCCAGATCATCTTTTTACACGGCTATGGTGCCGACGGGGCCGACCTGTTGGGCTTAAGCGAGCAACTCGGTGCCTATCTGCCTGATACGCGGTTTTTAGCCCCCAATGCGCCCGAGCGCTGCTTAAACAACCCGATGGGCTATCAGTGGTTTCCAATCCCGTGGCTTGACGGGTCGAGCGAACAAGCCGCACGGGCCGGGCAGGGGCGCGCGGTTGCGGCGCTAAACGCTTATCTGGATGAGAAATTTGCCGAAATACCCCCGGAACTCACCGTAATTGTCGGGTTTTCCCAAGGCACGATGATGGCGCTGGATGTGTTGCCGCGCCGCGATATTGCGGTGGCGGGGGTTGTCGGGTTTTCGGGGCGCTTGCTCGCGCCGGAAAAGCTGGCCGCCGAAACAAAGGTGCGCCCGCCCATATTGCTGGTGCATGGCGATGCCGACCAGATGGTGCCGCCAAGCAGCCTGCCCGAAGCCGCCGATGCGCTGGTTGCCGCAGGCTTTGAAACCTACACCCATATTTCCAAAGGCGTCGCCCATGGCATCGGGCCGGATGGGCTGGGCCTGTGCCTGCAATTTGCTGCGCAAAAACTGGGTGTGAACCTGCCGCAACCGTCAAGATAGTGTCACCATCTGGGGGCTTGTAAGGTTCATCGAGCAATATATAGTTGCAATACGGGGCTAACCCCGGGCCGCGGCTGGCAACCGCAAGATATGAGGTTATGCGATGCAACAAGCGCATATTGCCAATTTTGTCCGGCAGGGACCGGGCCTGCATCATCATCCGGCCTTGGTGCTGAATGCTGATTTCCGGCCACTTTCCTATCTGCCGCTATCACTCTGGCCCTGGCAGGAAGCGGTCAAAGCCGTGGTGCTCGACCGCGTGGACGTGATTGCGCAATACGATAACTACGTCCATTCACCCAGCACGACATTTCGCCTGCCCTCGGTTGTGGTGCTGCGCGACTATGTAAAGCCTGCGCGTGTGGCGGCATTTACCCGCTTCAATTTGTTTTTGCGTGATGAATTTAGCTGCCAGTATTGCGGTGCCAAGGGCGAGATGACCTTTGACCATGTCATTCCGCGTGCCCGCGGCGGCAAGACAACATGGCAGAATGTTGTGGCAGCCTGCGGGCCGTGCAACCTGCATAAAGGCTCCAAAACCTTGTCACGTGCCGGTATGCGCCTGCGCCGCGCGCCGCACCAGCCCGAAACCGAAGACCTCAAGAACACGGGCCGGAAATTTCCGCCCAACCATTTGCATGTAAGCTGGATGGACTATTTGTATTGGGATGCGGAACTCGACGCCTAAGAGAGGGCACGCAGCAGGAACGCGGCGCAGATGCCGGTGGCGACCGGGGTCCAGAGCAACCGTTCAACCCGACTGCGGGAGATCAGATTCATCAAAATTCCCAGCCCGAAGAAAGCGGTGAGTGACCAAAGCAGCCAGCCAGGCGTGAGCGCACCTAGCAACGCCCAGATCGCCAGAAGAAAAACAGCGATATTGACAAGGCTGGCAATGCGCAAATGGCGCGGCAATCTGCCGGGATTTTGCCCGCCCCAGGCCGCAACGCCCCAAGGCGCACCGGCGGCAAGCGCCAGTTGAAACACCGCAAGCAGGCCCAAGAGGCCGGTGCCAACTACTTCCATGTCAGAAAAAAGCTACGCAGCCAGAGCAGGGCAAGTGCGGCCGAAAGCACGGCGTTCCACCCGGCCATGGACAGGCCCATCAGGCTCCATGGAATTTCGTCGCAACGCACAACAGGCGCGGCCACGATTTGCGCAAAGAGATCATCGACACTCATCTCGCCGATAGGGTTGGAGGTGCAGGTGTCCGGTCCAGCAAAAAAGCCCCATTCAACACCAGCATGATAGAAGCCAATCGCAGCTCCAAGTGCCACAACCACCCCGCCCGCCAGTGCCAGAATGCGCAGCGGCACCAGCGCAACAAGCAGGCCAAGCGCAATCGCTATGCCATGCGGCCAGCGCTGCCAGATGCACATTTTGCAAGGGGCAAGGCCGCCGATAT
>JBBDJE010000046.1:0-85371 GCA_040880065.1 Paracoccaceae bacterium
CCGGCGGCCATGCGGCGGTAGATGTATTTACCGCCCGCATGTCTGCCCGTGCCAACCGAGTGCTGGCCGTAATGTCCGAAACCCTGTTCGCCGTCATTTTGGTGGTGATTGCTGTGCAACTGGCGCGCGGGTTGGGAAGTAAATATGCATCGGGGCAAACGAGTTTTCTGATCGAGTTTCCGCTTTGGTGGGCCTATGCGGCAAGCCTGTCGGGGGGTATTGCCGCCGCAATGGTGGCAGCCTATCTGGCGGTTTTGCGCTGGGTCGAGGTGATCACCGGCAGCACAACCCCTTCCGGCCAAGGGGCAGAAGGGTGAGCGATTTTACCATTGGTCTGCTCTCGTTTCCCGCGCTGCTTGCGCTGATTTTTCTGCGCATTCCCATCGGTCTTGCAATGTTTGTGATCGGCTTTGTCGGGTTGACCATCATCACCGGCGATGCAAACCAGCCGCTGGCACGGTTGAAATCAGAAACCTATACGACGTTTTCCAACTACTCGCTCAGCATCATCCCGATGTTTTTGCTTATGGGCCAGTTCGCCACGCTTGGCGGGATGAGCCAGTCGCTGTTCAAAGCCGCCGAAAGCTGGCTCGGGCATAGGCGCGGCGGTGTGGCCATGGCGGCCGTTGGCGCTTGTGCAGGCTTCGGGGCGATTTGCGGCAGCTCATTGGCCACCGCTGCCACGATGAGCCGCGTTGCCCTGCCCGAGCTGCGCCGCTACGGCTATTCCGGCGGGTTTTCAACCGCAACGCTGGCGGCGGGCGGCACGCTTGGCATTCTTATCCCGCCCTCGATCGTGCTGGTCATCTATGCGATTTTGACTGAACAGAACATTGCCAAACTATTCCTTGCGGCCTTCATTCCCGGTGTGCTTGCGGCACTTGGCTATGTCGTTGTTATCTCGATCTATGTTCGCCTTTACCCCGATGCGGCGGGCCTGCGCCCGCGCATGGCCTATGGTGATCGTTTTCGCACTCTGGCGCGCGTCTGGCCGGTGCTTTTGGTGTTTATCGCGGTGGTGGGCGGCATTTACAAAGGTGTGTTTACGCCCACCGAAGGCGCGGCTGTCGGGGCGCTGGCCACCGGTTTCATCGCTCTGTTTAACGGCGGGCTAACCCGCAGAACGCTGGGGGACAGTTTTTTGGAAACCGGGCGCACCACGGCGATGATTTTCTTCATTGTGCTAGGGGCTGCGTTTTATAACGGCTTTCTGGCGCTTTCGCAGGTGCCACAAGAGCTTGCGGCTTATGTGGTCGAGCAGCGGCTGAACCCGTGGCTGGTGCTGGTGATCATACTTGCATTCTACCTTGTGCTTGGCTGTTTGATGGACAGTCTTTCGATGATCCTGCTCACCATCCCCATTTTCTGGCCGGTGGTGCAGGAACTGGACTTCGCCTTTGTCAGCATGGCGGAACTGCACGCAAACCGCGCTGCCGCTGCGCTGGCCAAGGGGGCCGAGCTTGCGCCCGATATGCTTGCCAGCATCAAGGTTGCAATCGCAAACGGGGCCGAACTTACGCGCGAGCAGATTTCCGCGCTGGGCCTGCGGCGGGTAAATGCCGGCGCGCTCAACGCTGTCAACCTTGAACAGACGGCTATTTGGTTCGGTATTTTGGTGCTTGTGGTGGTCGAGGTCGGGCTGATCACCCCGCCGGTGGGCATGAACCTGTTCATCATCAACGCGATGGACCGTAAAACCCCGATAAGCGAAACCTACCGCGCCGTGCTGTTTTTTATCGCCTCCGATGTGTTTCGGGTGGCGCTTTTGGTGGCGTTTCCGGTTATAACGCTATTTCTTATACCGTGGTAAAAACAGGAACCGTAAAAGCCGGGGCGCGCAATGCAGATTGATCAACAGGTTGCACTTGTCACAGGCGGAGGCAGCGGGCTTGGCGCGGCTACAGCACGGGCTTTGGCTGCGCGCGGGGCTCGCGTGGCGATCCTTGATTTTGACGCCGTGCGCGCAGCGGCAGTTGCTGCCGAAATTGGCGGGCTGGCGGTAAAATGCGATGTCGCCAATGCTGGCGAGGTTGAAGCTTCTGTTGCGCAGGCCATCGTACATTTCGGCGATACCCCGCGGATTGTGGTGAATTGCGCGGGTATTGCCTTGGCGGCGCGCATCGTCGGGCGCGAAGGCAAGCTGGCGCTGGAGCTGTTTGAGCGCGTCATTCGTGTGAACCTGATCGGCAGCTATAATGTCATGTCCTACGCCGCGCAGGCGATGATGGGGCTGGAGCCGCTAAAAACCGGCGAACGCGGGGTCATCATCAACACCGCTTCTGCGGCCTATGAAGACGGGCAGGTCGGGCAAGCGGCCTATGCGGCCTCCAAAGGGGCAATCGCATCAATGTGCCTGCCCGCCGCGCGCGAGTTCGCCAAACCCGGCATTCGGGTTATGGCCATTGCGCCGGGCCTGTTTTCCACCCCGATGATGGAGTCATTGCCGTCCGAGACCACCGCGCAAATTACCGCCAACATCCCCTTTCCGGCGCGGCTGGGACTGCCCGAAGAATTCGGGTTGATGGCCTGCCAGATTGTTGAAAACGCCTATCTGAACGGCACGACCATCCGCCTTGACGGGGCCGTGCGCCTGCCACCGCGCTAGAGCGTATTGCATTCATTTGCATTCACGCAATACGCTCTAGTTTTTTGATAACGCATGTTTAAATGCAACAAAACCGGTTCCCACTTTTGTTGCAACATGCTCTAGTCGTTTATTTGGGCCGTCAATCCAATGTCTGGCGATAGCGGCGCAGGGCGATGACCGATTAACTTTCAAGTGAAACACCTAAAATATACGTTATCGAGAAGTTTAAGCGTGGCGCGTGAATGCAAATGAACATGCCACGCTCTAACCCTTTTGTGGGCGGATCGGGCCGAGATAGGGTTCGAGCAGGTTATAGCAAGCGTCGCGCACATCCTGGCTGGAAAGCCGCTCAGGGTCGATACAGCGTTGCAGCCAAAGCCCGTCGATCAGGGTAATAAACATGATGGCCAGCGCACCTTCGGCTATGGCCAGTTTGCGGCCCGCGGCAGCACGGCGGATGCCGATGATCACCCTGTCGTGGTAATAGTCATAATAGCGGCGATGCTCGTTGCGCAGTGCGGTGTTGTTGGCGACCTCGCCCCAAAGTGCAAGCCATGCGCGCAGTGTATCGGGGCCGGTAAGCTCATCCGATAGCAGCGCTTCAATCATTTCCACAATGTCGGCATCCACTACACGGCCAGGGGCGGCGGCGCCGAGCATCCTGTCATAGGCGGCAGCGTATACAGCGCGCAGCAAGCCTTCCTTGGATTTGAAGTGATGGGTGATCAGCCCGCGAGAGGCACTGGCCTCGGCGCAAATCTTGTCGACCGTAAAGGCGGTAATGCCTCCGCGCGCAAGGCAGGTTAGGCCCGCCTCGATCAGCATTTCGCGGCGTTGTCTGGCTGTGTAGCGCCGAAAGCGCGGGGTGTCGTTTTCTATGTTCATGCTGTCTGCTTATGCGGCGCCGTCGGTGACGGCGCCGCAGCGGTCTTACGCTTTGGTAAAGCGCGTTGGGTCCGGATGGCCGTCGGAAAGGATGGTCGGGCTGATGTTGCTGTCATGCACCGCAAGATACGGCTCAAAACAGATAAACACAAACCCGCCGGACACTTCCATCAGGACTTCCATGCGGTTGAACAGCGATTTGCGCGCGTCCACATCGGTTTCGGCAAGCGATTTCTGGTACAGTTCTTCGAACTCGGCACTATCAAAATGCGACCAGTTGTAAACACCCACCTGATCGGGCCGGAACCAGACAAGGTTTTCGGTTGGGTCGGTGCCGCCGGCAAAAGACATGAGCACAAGCTCGATGTTCAGCCAGTCATCGCCTGCGGTCATGTCACCAAGCGACCAGTAGCTCGCCTCATCCACGGGCTCGATATTGATGGTGATCCCCGCTTCGGCCATTGTCGCCTGAATGATTTGCGCGATGGTTTGCGAGCTGCTGTCGTTCAATGCGTGCAGCGTAAGGGTCAGGTCTGACATGCCCGCCTCGGCCAGCAGGGCGCGGGCCTTATCCACATCGCGTGTGCCGATGATATTGCCATCGCGCGCATATTGCGACGTGGGGGGGATAACGCCTGCGGAACGCGTTACGGCATTGTCATAAGCCCCAGCCAGAACGGTGTCGCTGTCATAGGCATATTGGATGGCCTGACGCACACGAGGGTCGCGCAGGTTTTCGGCTGCCATGTTTACTGTCATCCATGTGTAGGTGGTCGAGGGGGCTTCGATAAGCGAGGCGCCAGCGGGCATATTGGCACGCAAATTCTCGAGCGATGTCACGGAAAAGCGGGTCATATCGTATGAATCCGCCTCAAAGGCGAGCAAAGCGGCCTGATCGTCGGGTACGATATAGAACTCGATCTTCTGGAAACTGGGGGCTTCGCCGGTCCAGTCCGGGTTGGCTTTTAGCGTAACGCGCTGGTTTTGTGCCCAGCTTTCCATCAGATAGGGCCCGCATTCTGCGGGCATTTGCGTGGTGAAACTGCCACCGACCGCCTCGGTTGCCGCTTTGCAGACGATATGGCCACCGTAAAACGGCAGCGCAATCGCAAGGAACGGCGCAAAGGGTTGGGTGAGGTGGATGATGCCGGAGCGTGCATCGACCACTTCGATATGGTCGAGCATTTCAAACTGGTACGCCCAGGCGCTGTCAGATCCGGCAATCCGCTCGAAAGAATATTTCACATCTTCCGCAGTGACGGCACCATAGCCATTGGTCCAGTTCAGCCCTTCGCGCAGAGTGAAGGCAATCGCCGTGGGGCTTTGCCAGTCCAGCGTTTCGGCGGCATAGTTGGCAATTTCGTTGCCCTCGCGCATATCGCCCATGCGCACAAGGCTGACAGTGGTGCAGCGCGGGATGATCTCGTCCAACTCGCCAATAATGCCATAAGGGTCAAGCACCTGATAGTCGCCGGTAAGGCGCAGGCGCAAGGTATCGCCCGATTGTGCCCAAGCAAGTTTGGGGGCAAGGGCAAGGCCGGCGAGTGCGGCACCACCCGCTTTGAGTAGTCCGCGGCGGTCAGTTCTCCATTCCATAGTGTTCACTCCTTTTGTTAAGCTTCAATGTTTCGGCGAAGTGGCAGCGCACCTGCCCTTCGCCTAATGTGCGCAATTCGGGCGCAGTCGTTTGGCACATCGGCTGCGCATGGGGGCAGCGGGTGTGAAATTCGCAACCTTTGGGCCGCAAAAACAGACTTGGAATCTCACCCTTCAGCGCAAGGTCGTGGCGGCGTTTACGCGGGTCGGGCTGGGGTTCGGCGGCAATAAGGCTGGCGGTATAGGGGTGGCGCGGATTGGTGAAAACCGCATCAGTCGCACCGACTTCAACCAGACGGCCCAGGTAAAGAACGGCCACTCGGTCGGTGACATGGCGCAGCATGGCAAGGTTATGCGAGATGATCAGCACCGAAAGCCCGAGCTCGGCTTTCAGCGCGCCCATCAGGTTGAGCACCTCGCCCTGCACCGAAACATCAAGCCCAGCCGTAGGCTCATCGGCCACCACTAGCTTGGGGTTGAGCGCAAGCGCGCGGGCCACACAAACCCTGCGCGCCTGCCCACCTGAAAGCTCGTGCGGGAAGCGGGAGGTAATTTCGGGCGGCAGACCCACCTGCTCCAGCAGCGCGGTCACTTTGGCGCGCCGGTTGGCCACGCGCTTGCCATGAATGATGAAGGGCTCGTAAAGCAGCGCGCCAACGCTCATCCGCGGGCTGAGCGAGGCGACAGGGTCTTGAAACATCATTGCGGTTTTCTGGCGCAGGGCGATAAAGCTGGCGCGGTTGCCAAGCGGTGCGCCATCAAAATGCATATCTCCGCCGCTGGTGGCGGCAAGCCCCAGCATGGCCAGCGCCAGCGTGGTTTTGCCCGAACCACTTTCACCCACTATGCCCAGCGTTTCACCCGCGCCGATATGCAGGCTGATTCCGGCCAGAATGTTCAGCTTTGGCTGGGCCATTTTGAACATGCCCATAAATCCGCTTTCGAGTGGAACATCGACGGTGAGGTCGTGAATTTCAAACAGCGCGCTCATATGGCCACCTTGTGGCAAAGCACGGTTTGGGTTGGTGAAATGCGCACACGCGGCGGCGGGTTGGCATGGCAGTTCGCATCGGCAAGCGTGCAGCGCGGGGCAAAAGCGCAGCCTTTGGGCGGGTTTACAAGGCTTGGCGGTCGGCCCGGAATGGTGGGCAGATTTGAGCTGCGGTGTTCCAGATGCGCGGGGTCACAATTTATCAGCGCGCGTGTATAGGGGTGGCGTGGGGCGTGATACAGCGCATCAACCGTGGCGTCTTCAACTACCTGACCAGCATACATTACATAAACACGGTCGCAAAGCTCGCCTATAACGCCAAGATGATGGGTAACAACCAATATCGCGCCGTTGATTTCTTCGCGCAAACTGCGCAGCAGGTGCAACACCTGCGCCTCCATCGTAACATCAAGCGCGGTTGTCGGCTCGTCAGCCACCAGCACCTGCGGTGACATCAGCAGCGCCGCTGCCATGGCCGCGCGCTGGCGCATGCCGCCGGAAAGCTGGTGCGGATAGCGGCGCAGACATTGGGCGGGGTCACCAATGCCGACCCTGGCCAGCATTTCACCCGCGCGCGCCAGCTTTTCGCGGTGGTTGGCATCGGGCATGTTGTGCTGGAAGTCTACCAGTTGTGCGCCGATGCTCAGCACGGGGCTGAATGCGGTCATCGAATCCTGAAATACCATGGCAATTTCGGCACCGCGCAGGGCGCGCTGCTCGGCCGCGCTGCGGCGCAGAATGTCGCGCCCGTTCAGCGCGACTGTGCCGCCTGCTATTTCGGCATTGGGGGCAAGTAACGCGTTCAATGCGCTGACCAGCGTAGACTTGCCGCAACCGCTTTCACCGACAATGCCCACAACCTCGCCTGCCTTAACGGTAAGCGAGACACCGCGCAGCGCCTCTATCAGGCCATCATCGCTATGATAGTTCACCTTAAGGTCGGAAATTTCCAGTAGCGGCAGGCTCATCTAACCACCCGCAGTTTGAGCTTGGGGTCGAGCGCATCGCGTAGGCCTTCGCCAAGGAAGGTAAAGCCGATGGTACACAAAACCAGCGGAATGCCCGCCACTACCACCATATGCGGGGCTGAACGCAGCGAGGTATAGCCATCATAAAGGATATTGCCCCAAGAGGGTGTGGGCGGCTTGACCCCGAAGCCAAGATAGCTCAGCCCGGCTTCCAGCATGATCACCACCGGAATATCCATGCTGAGCAAGATCACCAGCGGGCCAATGACATTTGGCAGCAGATGGCGCAGCACTATTCGCAGGGGCGAGGCCCCGATTGCGCGTTCGGCAAGAATGTAATCTGCCCCCGTAAGCGACAGGGTTTGCGCACGGATCAGCCGCGCATAGCCGGGGATGGAGACAATAACGATGACCAGTATCAGCGTTTCGGTGCCCGGCCCCAGCACCGTAATGATGGCCAGCGCGAACATGATCATCGGCAGCGCGGAAAAACTGTCGAACAACAGCACCAACAACGCATCCAGCCAGCGCGGCCCGAACCCGGCGATCAGGCCTAAAAGCAGGCCAATGGCCCCCGCAATGCCCGTGGCGGTTATGGCAATTCCAAGCGCCACCCGCGCGCCCCAAATGATACGCGACAGCAAATCGCGGCCCAGTTGGTCGGTGCCAAGCCAATGCTCCCAACTTGGCGGTTGGAACTTGTTCAGCACGTTGATCTTTGACGGATCGAACGGGGCGATAAAGGGTGCGAACAGCGCCATAAGGATGAAGGCCGCCACCAGAAAGAGCCCGGTCATGCCCATCGCATCTTGCCGCAGCGCCCGCCATGCGGTGCGCCGCTTTGGTGGCAGGGGTTCGACCGTGCCAGTTTTACCCTCTAAGGACATCACGCACCCTCGGGTCGAGCTTGGCAATCAGCAAATCGGCCGATGTGACAACCAGCAAGTAAAAACCTGTCATGAATAGAACCGTACCCATCACCACCGGATAGTTGCGCTTTTCCACCGCACCGGTGATCAGCGTGCCGATGCCGGGGCGCGAAAACACGGTTTCGACAAACACCGCACTCGACAGGATGGAGCCAAAGCCGATGGCAATGATCGCGATGGTTGGCACAATGGCAATGCGCAGCGCATAGCGTAGCACAACGCGGGTTTCGGGCAGGCCAAAAGCGCGCGCCGTGCGCACATGGTTTGCCCCCATCACCTCGAGCATCGAGGCGCGCACAAGCCGTGCAAGGTAGCCTACCCAGGTTATGCCAATGGCGAATGACGGCAGAATAAGGGCGCGGAACTGGCTGCCAAAATCTCCACGTTCTCCGGCACCAATGGCCGGAAGCCAGCCAAGCCAGACCGAAAATATCAGCAGCGAGTAGAGCGCGATGACAAAAGACGGCACCGAAATCATGGCGACAGACAGCACACCAAGCAGCCTGTCGATGAAACTGTCGCGCCAGATAACGGCCATGCAGCCAAGCGCAATGCCCCCCGCCAGCGCCCAGCCAAGCGAAACAACGCCTAGCAGCAGCGTTTGCGGGAACACCTCCAAGATCACATCCAGCACCGGGCGTTGCGACCAGACATCAATGCCCAGATCTCCGCGCAGGATAGAGCCAAAGAAGCTGAGAATTTGGGTGCCAAGCGGCTGGTCCAGCCCCATACGGGCGATCAGCAGGGCCTTGAGCTCGGGCGATGCGCGTGGCCCGAGCGCCACGGTGGCCGGGTCGCCCGGAATGACAAACACCATCGTGAACATTCCCAGCATGACCACAATCAGGATCACGACGGCCAGAAGAACGCGCTTGATGGCATAGTTTAGCATCAGCTCATCTCAAACCATGTCACGGGGAATCCTTTCATCCCAGTCACGGGCGAAAATCTGTGTACCGTTTTCTGAAATGCGCAGTTGCATTTTGACGATGAAATCTTTGGCATCACATGTCAGCGTGCCTACCGAATGATGCTCGATTGTTGTATCTGTGCGGCGGATTTCAACACGGCTTTCGGTGAAAGTCATCGCCGAAAGCGGGTCACCATCGATAACTTCGTGGCGGCAAATGCCGGATGATACATGCGTTTGTGCAATATCCGGCATTTCCTTGTGGTCATTCCAGCGCGGATAATCAACGCTTATATGCCCGCTGAGCAGATCGCGGGTAATGCGGCGGCGCGCAGCGTCGGGTGTGGGGTGGGCAACGGTGGGTGTGTCTTCGGCCTCTTCCGGCGCATCGAAGGCACGCAGCGTGTTATCGGCGGCGCGCGGCGGACGAACTGGCAGTTCCAGCCATGATTCACCGCATTTCACCGTGATGGTTGCCAGTTCGGGCGAGGGCCAGACCAGCGGGTAATAGGTGGTCGACAAAGCCACGGCTATGCGATGGCCTTTGGGAAAATGATGCGCAATATCGTCCATTTCAACGATCGCGCCATAGATTTTGTCGGGCTCAAGCGCGGTGGCGTGTTCATGGCTGTCGCGATGTGTCAGGTTCAGCACCCCGACACCCACACGCGTTGAGCGGCCATCGGGCATGACATCATTCAGCCTCGCGGCCACCAAAGCCTGCGGCTTGTCGCTAGAAAACTGCAAATGCACCAGCGGCGCGCCGAGAATTTCAAGCGGCTCGGTTAAGGGTTCCGACAGGAAAACAAGGCTGCCGCCATCATCCTCGCGCTGATCACCGGGCCAGTCCGCATCTTCGCCGTAGCGCCCGACCTCGCCCGCATTCAGCCCCACCCATAGCGGCGAGCAGATGGACAGATCACCAGCTTTTTCACCCCCGCCAAGCCGCATTCCCGCGTTCAAGGGCAGTTTTTGCGGGGTGATGTTGGGCGAGGGCCAGCTATCTTCTGCAACCCAGCGCCCGGCGCGCTCAAAATAGCAGGTAGAAGGCGGCACAGGCTCTTGCATCCAGACGCGATACATCGGCTCGTCCATAATGCCGGTATCCTTGCCCTTCATCCAGTGGTCGCACCAGCGCAGCACCTCTTGCAGCCAGCCAATTGCGGGCTCGACAGCCACATCATATGGGTAGGAATGCGCCCATGGGCCGACAAGGCCCAGCCGTGGGCCGCTCAGCCCGGCCAGCAGGCGCGGCACGGTTTCGGAATAGTTGTCGGCCCAGCCGGATACGGCATAAACCGGAATTTTGATGGCCGAGAAATCTTCGCAGACCGAGCCTTGCTTCCAGAAGTCGTCGCGCCGCTGATGGGCCAGCCAGTTGAGTATCCACGGGCGCTGGTGTTCCATCCGTGCCAGCCACATCTCGCGCCAGCGCGCGCCAACGATTGCCGGATCGGGCGGTAGATCATTATGAGCGAACATGGTCGAGGACCAGTCGAAATTGTCTTTGGACAGGCAGCCGCCAAGCCAGTGGATATCGGTGGCGTAACGGTCATCGGTCGAACCAACGGTGATGATGGTTTTCAGCGCCTGGGGCTGGCGGGCGGCAATTTGCAATCCGTTGAAGCCGCCCCATGAAATGCCGATCATGCTGATCTGGCCGTCGCACCAGTCTTGTGCGGCCAGCCATGCTATCGCTTCGCAACCGTCAAGCTGCTCTTGCACGGTGTATTCATCGTCGATCAGCCCGTCGCTATCGCCGGTGCCGCGAATATCGAGCCGGATGCAGGCATAGCCATGCCCGGCCAGATACATATGCATGCCCTGATCGCGGTAGCGCGTTCCGTCGCGTTTGCGATAGGGGAGGTATTCCAATATCGCCGGAACCTTGCCCGCCCCCTCGGGAAGCCAAAGCTTGGCAGCAAGGCGCGTGCCGTCGGCCAGTGGCACAAAAATGTTTTCAACAACCTTTACGGCATATGGAAAATCTGTCCTGACCTGTGGCATAGACGCCTCCTTGTTGAACAACGATACAACACAAGCGGGCTGCTGCAACAAAAAAATTTTGCCGTGATGCGTTTATAGCCAGCTTGACGCCATGGGAGAACCGCACTTATAATACGGTTATTCAACAAGGAGCAATGCAAATGCCCCGCAACCCCCGCTATGACCTGTTGTTCGAGCCTGTCAAGATTGGCCCGAAAACAGCGAAAAACCGGTTTTTTCAGGTGCCCCACGCCAGCGGTATGACCAATGCCGCCCCGCATGTGCGCGCAGCCTTTCGCGGCATGAAGGCCGAGGGTGGTTGGGGCACGATTTGCACGGGCGCCTGTTCGGTCGATCCGTCATCGGATGATTCCCCCTTTCCCTTCGCCACATTGTGGGACGAATCGGACATTCGTAGCCACGCGGTGATGACCGAGGCCGTGCATGAACACGGCGCGCTGGCCGGGGTCGAGCTTTGGCATGGCGGTGCTGTTGCCATGAACCGCACAAGCCGGGTTGCGCCGCTCTCACCATCGGGTGTGCCGTGGATGGCTACGCATGTGCCGTTCATGTCGGCCCAGCGCCCCAAAATCATGGATGCCTCTGATATTCGCGACCTGATCCGCTGGCATGCCCAAGCCGCTGTCATGGCCGAGCGCGCCGGGTTCGACATTCTCTATGTTTATGCAGGCATGGGCTATTTGCCCTACCAGTTCTTGCTGAGCGACTATAACCAGCGCAGCGATGCTTATGGCGGCTCGGTCAAAAATCGCGTGCGTCTGGTTGATGAACTTATCGATGCTGTGCGCGAGGCGACCCATGGGCGCTGTGCCGTGGCCTTGCGCATTTCCATGCAGGAATTGCGCGCCCGCCCTTCGGAACTGGCTGAAAGCGAAGGCCATGAGGTGATTGGCCTGCTCAAAGACGCGCCCGACCTGTTTGATGTAAAAATGGACTATTCGGCGTCGGATTGTTCGCCATCGCGCTTTAGCCAAGAGGGTAGCCACGAAACTGTGGTCGATTTCGTGAAAACCATCACCGACAAGCCGGTGGTGGGCGTTGGGCGTTTTACCTCGCCCGACACGATGGTCGGCATGGTAAAACGCGGTGTGCTCGATCTGGTTGGTGGTGCGCGCCCCTCGATCGCCGACCCGTTCCTGCCCAATAAAATCAACGAAGGCCGCGAGGAAGATATCCGCGAATGCATCGGCTGCAATATCTGCATATCGTCATGGCATGACGGGGTGTGGGTGCGCTGCACGCAAAACCCGACAGCGGGCGAAGAGTGGCGGCGCGGCTGGCACCCCGAGCAGGTCAGGCAAGATGGCAGCGGTCAGGTGCTTGTGGTTGGCGGTGGCCCGGCGGGGCTGGAAGCCGCGCTTACACTCGGGCGGCGTGGCTATGATGTTGCGCTGGCCGAAGCACGCACCGATTTTGGCGGCAGGCTGCTCTATGAAACTGCTTTGCCCGGCCTTGCGCAGTGGATGCGTGTTGCCGATTACCGGCTTGGCCAGTTGCGCAAAATGCCCAATGTATCGCTTTACCCCGCCAGCCCGCTTAGCGCGCAGGATATTGCCGCGTTCGGGGCTGCGCATGTTGTCATTGCCACGGGCGCAAGCTGGGGCCGCCAGCTTTGTGCGGCCAATGAACTGCCCATGCCCGCGCTTGATGCCCCGCGTATTTACACGCCCGATGACCTTGCAAAGGGTATGCTGCCCGAAGGCCCGGTCGCGGTGTTCGACTTTGACAATTACTATATGGGCTCGGCCGTGGCTGAAAGCCTTGCCGCACAGGGCCAGCCCGTGACCTATATTACCACGGCGGGGGCTGCAGCAGCATGGTCCATTATGACCAATGAACAACCCCAGGTTCACGCAGCACTCGCGCGGCGTGGCATTGTCTACCGCACACTTGAGGTGGTGACAGGGTTTGATGGGGAAACGCTGTGCCTGAGCCAGATTTTCAGCGGCGAGGCGCGCGAAATCGCTGCCAGATCTCTGGTGATCGTCGGGCGGCGCGACGGGGGCAGCGCGCTTTATGATACGCTCGCGCAGCAAAACAATCCGTTCGGCCTGCACCTTACCGGCGATGCGCTGGCACCCGGTGCCATTGCACATGCCACCTATCAGGCGCATAAAACAGCGCAAAGCATTGGCCGTGCGCCTGCCGATATTGCCCCGCGCCGCGATGCTCCCTTTAGCCTGCGCGAGCTTGCGCCCCAGCAACTGGCAGCAAAATGAGCGATACACCCCGCCGCAAACGCGCCCGCCCGACTCGTGTTACGGGCGGCATTGCGCAAGCACCTTTCGCGCGGCTCACGCGCCCATATGCGCCGATCCGCATTATCAGCGACGATCAGCTCGAAGCTATCCACAACAGCGCATTGCGGGTTTTGGCCGAGATTGGCATGAAGGTGCTGCACCCGCCCGCCCGCGCGCTGTTCAAAGCGGCTGGCGCCGAAATTCACGGCGAAATGGTGAAGTTTGATGCGGCGCTGGTTACAGACCTGCTCAAAACCGTGCCGGAGCGCTTTACACTCGCGGCCCGCAACCCCGCACGCAACCTGTTTCTGGGTGGTGATGATCTGATTTTCGGGGCGGTCGGTGGTCCAGCCTATGTAATGGATAACGACAGGGGCAAGCGCGACGGCACTTTTGCGGAAATGTGCGACTATATACGCGTGATCCAGTCGCTCAATATTCTGCATCAGGAAGGCGGCGGCCCGTTCGAACCGCTCGACCTGCCAGCCAATACGCGGCATCTGGATATTTACCACGCGCAAATCACGTTGCTTGATAAAAGCTGGCAAACCCAAACCCTTGGCCATGCCCGCACAATGGATGGCATTGAAATGGCCGCCATTTCGCTTGGCACCACGCCCGAAGGGCTGAAAGATGTGCCGATGTTGCTCGGCATCATCAACACGAATTCACCGCTTCAGCTTGATATTCCCATGGCCGAAGGGCTGATCACAATGGCGAGCTTCGGGCAGGTGGTGGCAATCACGCCGTTTACGCTGGCGGGCGCCATGTCGCCGGTTACGTTGGCCGGCGCGCTTGTACAACAGCATGCCGAGGCGATGGCGGGTATCATCCTGACCCAGATCGTGCGCCCGGGTTGCCCGGTTATGTATGGCGGCTTCACCTCGAATGTTGATATGCGCACCGGTTCTCCCGCCTTTGGCACACCGGAATACGCCAAAGCCGCGCAGGCCTCCGGGCAGTTGGCGCGGCGGATCGGCGTGCCGTTCCGCTCTTCCAACGTGACAGCGGCCAACGCGGTGGATGCACAAGCGGCCTACGAATCCCAAATGTCGCTTTGGGGGGCCATGATGGGTGGTGCGCATCTGGTCAACCACGCGGCGGGCTGGATGCATGGCGGGCTGACTGCCAGCTTTGAAAAGCTGATCATTGATGCCGAAATGCTGCAAATGATGGCATCCTATTTTCAGCCCATCGAGGTGAACGAGGCGAGCATGGCGGTCGACGCCATTGCCGAGGTTGGCCCCGCCGGCCATTTCTTTGGTTCGGATCATACGATGCGCCGCTATGAAACCGCGTTTTATACACCGATCATTTCCAACTGGGACAACTTTGGCCAGTGGATGGAAAATGGCGGCATTGATGCCTGCGCCCGCGCAAATCAGGTGTGGAAACAATTGCGCAATGAATATGTCGAGCCGCCCATGGATGAAGGCATTCGCGATGCGCTCGACGCCTATGTCGCCCGCCGCAAAGAGGAGGGCGGCGCACCGATGAACTAGGTGCCGAACTAGCTGCTGCTCGCAGCCGGAAAGGCGATCTCGGCAATGCCGGGCACGCGCAACGCAGGCGAATTGCGAAAGTCTGACCCGAGCAAACCTTGAAACAGCGCAATCACTTGTGGCGAAGACATGGCAGCCGCATGGTTGCCAAGGTCGCCATCTTCAAAGTCTGACAGGTCAACAACATTTACGCCCAAGTCTTGCAGGCGCTCAAAGTCTGTCGCGCGCCCCAGCCGCGCGCGGTTGCCGCTGATGCGCTCGGAAAGTTGCAAAACAAGGTCATCCTTGGCAATCAGAACCCAAACCTGTGCGGGGAAGGCGCCAAGCCGCGCAATCTGGCTTTCAAACAGTTCGAGGTTGATGTCGGGTGACATCAAAATAACATCGGAAAGGCGCGAGAATGGCGCAGTATTGCCGCCAATCGCCATTTGGCGCAGGGTTTCCATAACAAGCAGGCAGCCCATGGAATGCGCCAGAATGCGAATTTTGCGCCGTTCGCTACGCGCCAGACCATTGAGCAATGCCTCCAGCCCGTCACGCGAAATGGCCACAGAGTCGCGGTCTTCCAAATAGCCGACCGGGGTGCCTGCCGATGCCCATGAATAGCTGATTTGCGGGCCTGAGATCTGGTAATCATACGCTATTTGCGCGTGCCGGTAGACCACTTCGGCCAGCGTGTAGTTATAGCCGTGCACAAAAATCTGCACCTCGTCATCGGCACGCCCCGTCGCGGCAACCTGTGCCAAAAAGCTGCGCGCTCCATCGTAACGGCGGGTTTGCAGCACGCCAAAGGTTGCGGCATTGTTGCGCCCGGCAAGCGGCAATTCGACCTGCCCGATCTCGTGCGCGGCGGGAATACGCACATCGACAACGCCAAAGGCGGGGGCATCGCCGCGACCGTCACCGGGGTTGAGCCGGGCATCTACCAGACGGTCGGTTGCTAAAAATATTGGCTGTATGCTATCGCCCGCCAAATAGGGGACAGGCAGAAAAGCACCGCGTTCGGCACATCCCGCAAGCGCAAATGCCGAACTTGTGGTCAGAAAATAACGGCGGTTCAGGGTGATCCGGCTCACGTTTACGCCTCTCATGAATGCAAACAAGCCTATGCAAATGCCACTGGCGTTTGCAAGCGGGTGTGTTTAGCTGCTGCGGTCTTCGATCTGCCGGTCAGCCTCGGGGACATCCAGCGTCGACCATGTTCTGTCTTTTACTGGTGGGGGTGGAAGCGTGCCAGCGCGCAGGTGGAGGTTCACTTTTGCCATAAAATTGGCTGAAACCGGGGCCGTTACGAACAAAAAACCCATGATGAGAAACTCGTGCCACGAGCCTTCGCCAAAGGTGTAGGAATGCACCATGGACGCCAGCAAAAAGGCGCCTATGCCCATCGTGCCCGCCTTGGTGGGGGCGTGCAGGCGCTTCATGGCGGAGTTAAGCTTGAGCAGGCCGACAGCCGCAACAAAGGTGAAGAAACCACCGGTGAGCAGAAAAAATGCGATGAGATATGTGGCGATGATTTCAAGTATCATTCAATGATATCCCCGCGTAGGACGAAGCGCGCATAGGCTACGGTTGAGACAAAGCCAAGCATGGCGATGATCAGCGCCGCCTCGAAATAGATTTGTGTTCCATAGGCGATGCCAAGCAACACAATCAGCCCAAGTGCATTGATGAACATTGTATCCAGCGCAAGAATCCTGTCGCCGTTATCGGGGCCGATCCATAGGCGGATCAGTGCCATGATTTGGGCTAAAGCGACAATGCCAAAGGCGCCATACATGGCCAGGTTCATAATGGCGTTTGCAAAGCTCATTTGAAAATCTCCATCAGGCGGCGTTCGTAGCGCTGTTTGATAGCGTCGCGCACATCATCGGGGTTATCGGTATCCAGTGCATGTACAAGCAGGCAGTGGCCACCGTCCGACAGGTCTGTTGAAATGGTGCCGGGGGTGAGCGTAATCGTGCCCGCCAGAACGGAAATGGCTTCGGGCGCGCGCAGGTCCAGCGGAATAATCACCCAGGCCGAACGGATTTTGGCATTGGGTTTGGTCAATACAATCCAGGCCACATGAATATTCGCGACGATAATATCCCCGACCACCATTGTGCAATAGGCCAGCATTTTGCCCCAGCGGAACCGCTGCGGTCGGTCGGGCCACCAAGGCGCGGTGGCCACGGGAATGGCGGTGCCCAGGATCAGGCCAAACACAACCATGCCTGCCGAAAGCTCGTTTTGCAGCATGACCCAGACAACCGCCAACATCAGGGTTAGCGCCGGGTGGGGGAACAGCCAGCGTAAGAGTTTCGACATTTCAATACTCCCCTTCACTTGGGCCCGAAAGCTTGCCCGGTGTTTCAAGAACCGTGGTTATATACCGGTCGGGCGCGAATAGCTGATCGGCAATCGCGGCGGTGTATCCGGTGGCCGGGCCTGCAAATATTGTATGTGCAACCAGCAGGCTAACCAAGCCGCCAACCGCAACATAGGTCATTGCAGGCGGTGCCAGCGGCTTTGGTGTGTCCGGCGCGTGCTCAAGACTATGCGACTTCCAGAACAAGATGCTGCCCGCGCGCGCAAACCCGACAACGCTGATCAGGCTCGCCCCCAGCACAACAACCCATATCCATGCCGCATATGCGCTATCAAAACCGGCATCAAGAATGAGCAACTTGCCGATAAAGCCCGAAAGCGGCGGCAGCCCGGCCATGGCGATGGCAGCTACAAAAAACATCGCCGATGTCAGGTTCGTGCCGCTCATGGGTGGCTGTGCGATGAGCGCAAGGTTTTTACGCCCGCTGCGCACCAGATCGGCGATAAGAAACAGCGCACCCGCAGCCAGTGTGGAATGCACGATGTAATATAGCGCAGCACCAATACCTGCCGGTGTAAACAGGGCAATCGCAATCATGACCATGCCCATGGAGCCGATAATCGAATAGGCGACCAACCGGTCCAAATGCCGTGCCGCGAGCACGCCCACCATGCCAATGGCCAGCGAAGCAAGTGCTGCGGGCAGCAGCCACCATCCATGCAGCCCTGCCGTTGCCTCCAGCTGCGGCGGAAAGATCATTGTATAGACGCGGATGATCGCATAAGCGCCAACCTTGGTCATGATCGCAAACATCGCGGCCACGGGGGCGGGGGCTTCGGCATAGCTTGAGGGCAGCCAGAAATGCAGCGGCACCACGGCCGCCTTGACGGCAAAGACCATGAGCAAAAGCACGGCAGCCACACGAATGCCCACGGTTGCGCCTTGGTCGATCAACTGCACGCGCTGGGCAAGGTCAGCCATGTTCAGCGTGCCGGTTTCGGCATAGATCGCGCCAAGCGCGAACAAAAACAGGGTAGAGCCGAGCAGGTTGAACAGCACATATTGTGTGCCGGCGCGCAGCCTTACCGTGCCGCCGGAATGGATCATCAGGCCATAGGAGGCGATGAGCAACACCTCGAAAAACACGAACAGGTTGAATAAATCGCCGGTCAGGAAGGCACCCATAATCCCCATAAGCAGAAACTGGAACAGCGCATGGAAATGCCGCCCGCGCGAATCCCATTGCGAGCCGATGGAGAAAAGCAGCACAAACAGTGCAAGCACAGCGGCGAGCAATACCATGAGCGTCGAAAGACGGTCAGCCACCAGCACAATGCCAAAAGGCGCGGCCCAATCGCCAAGCTGATAAAGCGTGACCGTGCCATCAGATGCCTGCCAGAACAAACCAAGCGCAATCGCCACAAGTGCGAGCACGCCAGCCAGCGAAATGACGCGCTGAATGCCGATATGAGAGCGCACCACCAGCACGATGAATGGCGCTATAAAGGCGGGCAGAATGACGGGCAGAACGATCCAGTGCATCATGACCCGTCCTCCGCTTTATGGGCGGGGCTAAGTTCCTGGTCATCCACATGGTCGTCATTTGCGCCGAGATATGCGCCAAGCGCGATCATCACGACAACGGCGGTCATCCCAAACGAAATCACGATCGCGGTCAAAACCAGCGCCTGTGGCAGCGGGTCGGCATAGGCGGTGACGCCGTCGCTCAGTATAGGGGGCGCGCCCACGGTCAGACGGCCCGACGCAAACAGGAACACATTCACAGCATAGGTCAGCAGCGATACGCCCATGATAACCGGAAATGTGCGCAGGCGCAGCACCAGATATATGCCTGCGGCGGTAAGAGCGCCAATGGCTGATGCAAGAAGAAATTCCATATTAAGCCTTCGCCTCATCTAGGTCGTCGCGCGACGGGTCAATATCCATGGCGTGTTCGGCATCGGGCATATGCGCGCGGCGCGCGAGGCGCGAAAAGCTTTCAAGGCTCAACATCACCGCGCCGATCACCGTAAGAAACACCCCAAGATCAAACAGCGCCGCACTTGCAAGCTCGAATTTTTCAAAGGGAGGAATGCGCACATATGTAAAGGCCGAGGCCAGGAAGGGCAGTTCGAAGAACCACGCACCGATGCCGGTCAGCCCCGCAATCAGCACACCCGTGCCGATGATCCCGTGATAGGGGTAGCGCACGCGCGCCGAGGCCCATGCAAACCCGCTGGCCATATACTGCATCACAAAGGCGATAGACACGACCAGCCCGGCGATAAACCCGCCGCCCGGCTCGTTATGGCCGCGCAGGAAGATGTAAAAGCCGACAAGCAAAACCAGCGGCATGCTGACCCGTGTCATCACAACCATCATCATCGGGTGCATGTCGCCCGCGCGCGGCTGATCGGGCTTGCGGTTGAGCAGGCGTTTGCGCACAGGGCCCGCGAGCAGGGCTTCGGTCAGTGCGAATATCAGCAGCGCGGCAATGCCCAGAACGATGATTTCGCCAAAGGTATCAAAGCCGCGAAAATCGACCAGAATGACGTTGACAACATTGGTGCCACCGCCGCCCGGATAGGAATTGGCAAGGTGGAACTCCGAAATTCTGGGCGCAACCGTGTCGCGCAGCAAGAAATGATAGGACAGCGCCATCGCCCCCAGCCCGGTGATTACGGCAATTGCACCGTCGCGCACACGCCTGAACACGGTGCTTTCAACCGGCGTGCGGTTGGGTAGAAAGTTGAGCGCCAGCAGCAGCAGGATGATGGTAACAACCTCGACCGTGAGCTGGGTCATCGCAAGATCGGGGGCGCTGAAAAACACGAAGGCGACCGAGACCATAAGCCCGACAATACCAATAAGAATAAGCGACAGCAGGCGGTTGCGATGCATGAGCACCAGCCCGCAGGTGGCGGCAACCAGCATAAGCCAACCGGCAATATGCACGCCACTGGCGGGTTGCATGGCGCGGGTTTGCGGCCCCACCGCGCCTGTGGCCCAAGCGTGGTAGCCCACGGCCATAACGGTCAGGGTCATAATCGCGGCATAGCGTGTAAAGGCGCCGTTGTGCAGACGCTCGGTGATCTGGCGCGAAAGCGCCAAGGCGGCAGCAATGATACCCTCAAAAATAACCTTGGCTTCGGGGCGGGGTGCGCTGTCCCAAAACCGCAAGGCGGGTTTGAAGAGGGCCAGCATGAGCAGACCACCGGCCACCGCGGTGATCGACATGTAAAGCGCAGGCGTAAGCCCGTGCCAGATTTTGAAATGCACATCGGGCATTTCCGCAGCCCCGCCCAGCACCGATGCGGTGACGAGCTTGACAAACGGCTCCACCAGAAAGGGGGCCACACCAATGCCCACAACCAGCACCACCAGCACAGCAGGCGGCAGCCACAGGCCAAAATTCGGATCATGCGGCTTGGCGGGGTAGTCGCTTCGCACCGGGCCAAGAAAGACATGGCCGATAAGCCTGAAACAATAGGCAGCCGAGAAAAGCGCGCCGATCGTGGCCAGCACCGGCACCAGTCCGGGAATGCCAAACAGCGTGGTATGCGTGGCCTCTTCAAGCATCATCTCTTTGGACAGGAACCCGTTGAGCAGCGGAATGCCGGCCATGGAAAGTGCCGCCAGCGTGGCAATACCAAAGGTGACCGGCATCAAATGGCGCAACCCGCCAAGGCGGCGAATATCGCGGGTATGGGCGCCATGGTCGATAATGCCCGCCGACATGAAAAGCGCCGCCTTGAACGTGGCGTGGTTGAGAATATGAAACATGGCCGCCAAGGCGCCAAACGCCGTGCCCGTGCCCAAAAGCATGGTGATCAGCCCCAGATGGCTGACCGTGGAAAAGGCGAGCAGCGCTTTCAGGTCGTGTTTGAACAACGCGATCACCGCGCCAAGCACCATGGTGATCAGCCCGGCTGTTGTGACAATCACCACCCATTCCGGTGTGCCCGACAGAACAGGCCACAGACGCGCCATAAGGAAAATGCCCGCCTTGACCATGGTGGCCGAGTGCAGATAAGCCGAAACCGGTGTCGGCGCGGCCATGGCGTGTGGCAGCCAGAAATGAAACGGAAACTGCGCCGATTTCGTGAAACAGCCCAGCAAAATGAGGATGAGCGCAGGCGTATAAAGCGGCGAGGCTTGAATGAGCGCGCGGTTTTCCAGAATAACGCTAAGCTCGTAGCTACCAGCGATTTCACCCAAAATCAGCATGCCCGCAATCATCGCCAGGCCACCCGATGCGGTGACTGTCAGCGCCATGCGCGCCCCTTGGCGCCCTTCGGGCAGGTGCTTCCAATAGCCGATGAGCAGGAAGGAAGACAGCGATGTAAGCTCCCAGAACACCAGCAAAAGCAATATGTTATTGCTTAGAACAATGCCGACCATGGCGCCCTGAAACAGCAGCAGATAGGTGAAAAATTCGCCCATATTATCATTGCGCGACAAATAGTGCCGGGCATAGGCGATGATCAGCAGTCCGATGCCAAGGATGAGCGCGGCAAAGAAAAAGCCAAGCCCGTCGAGCATGAAACTGGCGTTCAGCCCCAATAGCGGTATCCAGTCGAGCCTTGCCACCACAACCCCGCCCGCCATAACCGTGGGCAAATTGGTGAGCAGGCCGATAAAAGCTGCGAGGCTCACTGCAAAGGTGACGCTCGCACAAACCCGGCGGCCCGCGCCGTTCATTATTCCGGGCAAAAGCGCGCCAAGAAACGGCAAAGCGACGATAAGAAAAAGCGACACGTATGCTCCTAGTCTTGTGGCCAGTCTAGATGCCCGTTTTGCGGTATATCGCTCAACACCTCAAGGGAAACCGACATTCATCGGCACCGGTTTGGGCACAATATTGCCGCACCGCAAGCAATAGCGGATCGGCATTTCCGGTGATTGTGCCATTTTTGCTATTGGCGATAGTGCAAGATGGGGCGGGCGCGCCGCTATCGCGCGCCCCAGGTATCTGTCAGCCGGTAGCCTTGCGGCCACGGGTCGGACGGGTCGAGCATGTGTTGATGTGTGCCGGTGATCCATGCGCGGCCCGAAATTTCGGGCAGAATGGCGGGTTTGCCGCCGACCGTAGTTTCCCCGACAATGCGGCCCGTGAAGGTCGAGCCGATCAGCGAGACCGTGGTCAGGCTATCCTTCAGCCCCATTTGCCCGCGTGCATGCAACACAGCCATGCGGGCGGAAAGGGCGGTGCCGGTTGGCGAGCGGTCGACCTTGCCGGGCTGAACGGCTACGGCGGCACCGGCGCGTAAATCGTTGCCTTTGCGGTTGAGTTCACCCGCAAACAGGCAAAAGGAAAAATGCGCCCATTCGGGGTTTTCGGGGTGGTGAAAGCGCAGCGCCTTATTGGCGGTATTGGTGATTTGCACACCCATTTTGGCAATTTTATGCGCCTCATCGGCCACAAGCTTGAGGCCAAGCGCTTTAGCATCGACAAAAATAAAACTGTCGCCGCCATAGGCAGTGTCAACATTCAGCGTGCCCAGACCTTCCACATCAAGCTTCACATCTAACGCGGCAGCAAAACTTGGCAGGTTCTGCACGAAAATCCGCTCGGCCTTGCCATTGTGGCATTCGGCGCGCACCTTCACCAGCCCGCCGGGGGCTTCGAGCAGCATTTCGGTCACGGGCTCCTGCATGGGGATAATGCCGCTATCGAGCAGCACGGTTGCAACGCAGATCGAGTTCGAGCCCGACATTGGCGGTGTGTCTTCCGGCTCCATGATAATGAAGGCGGCATCGGCGCGCGGGTCTTTGGGTGGCACAAGCAGGTTCACATGGCGAAACACGCCGCCGCGCGGCTCGTTTAGCACGAAATTGCGCAAAGTATTGTCTTTGGCAATCCAGCGCGACTGTTCCCACAAGGTCTCGCCGGGGGGTGGGGCAACCCCGCCGATAATGACATCACCAACCTCGCCCTCGGCATGGGCGGAAATAACGTGGATTGTTTTGCTCGATCGCATAGCGCTCTCCTAATCAGCCAGCCAGTGCGGCAGGGTTTTGGGGGCCAGCCCACTTTGCGCGGCGGCCACACAATCGGCAAGGCCGCCAAAGCGCACCGTGCGGCCCGAAAGACCTGGCGCGTAATGGGCGTATTTGCCAGAATTGGTCATCAGGTTGCGGGTTTTGGGTGGAAAGATCGGCTCGGTGATCGAGCACCAGCAAATATCGGGGATAACCTGAGCACCGAAGGCTTCCAGCTTTGCCAGCGTGCCATCGGCGCGAATATCTGCCAGCACATTCTGCCCGACGGTTACAATCGTGCTAACCGCCGCCTTGCCCGAAACCAGCGCGGCCAGTGCACGGCATTCGGGCGCTGAAAAATGCGGGCTGCCAAAGGCGACAAGATCAATCTCGGGCGCGCCTTGGTTCAGCCCGGCCCAGATATGGGCAAGCTCGGTTCGGGTTACGCCTGTGCAATCATCGGGCACGGGGAAGTCGCCTGCCTCGGGCGTGTGGCCAGCCACATGCAGCATGGGCGCGGCCGAGGTCGTGCCAAAGGCGGCGCAAAGGGCTTTGAGGTCATCATCGCTTGGCTGTAGCGCCTCCAGCCCCGTGAGCAGCGGAATCCGGTCAGCCGAAAGCTGGCCTGCGATATAGCCGAGCATGGGCCAGAGCGCATCGTCATGCGTTGCGGGCAGGTTGATATGCAACCGGCGAAGCGGGGCGCGGTTGGCGGTGTGATAGACGCCCGAAAGCGGCGCACGGCCCGTCATGGCGATAAAAAGGTCAAGGTAGTCGGGGTGTTTGACCGAGCGCGCCGCAAGCACGGTATTGGCATAAATCACGGCATTGGACTCCGACCATCCGATATTTTCGCCCGCCTTTGGTGCAGAGGCGAGCAAATAGGGGGCGCAGGTAAAGGTGGGGCGCGCGCCCATCTTCACATAGGCATCGGCAAGGCGCGCGGCGCGCAGCCCGAAGCTTGGCGGCACGCCCTGCGCCCGCCAGTTGCCATGGTCCACCGAAATGGCGTTCATCGTGGTGGGAATGCATACCTGCCCGCCCATTTCAGCCATTTTCTCAGCGAAACGCAGGTTGGCGGTGTTGGCGAGAATGCAGCCATCAATATGCGCTTGGGTTACGTCAATGAGCGCTGAAGCGCCCTGCAGCAGGGCCATGGCGCAAATAACCTCCATCGCAATGCGCTGTGCGGGGCCGCTTTCGCCGTTCAGTCTGGCGCGGTCCTGGGGGGTAAGGGCCAGTGCTTCGGCCTGTGCTTTGCCAAGCGGCAGGTGCAGACCGTCGATGATGAGCGCATCGGCGGTGAGTTCGGCCATTTTGGCGGTGCTTGCTTGTGCAAAGGCTTTTGCCCCGAGCCGCACGACCGGAACCGGGCGGTCGAACATTTGCGCGGCGATCATTGCACCAAGGGTAACAACATCCTCGGCCTCGCGAAACACAAAGGCGGCGGGGGCTGTGCCGTTCAGCGCCATATCGAGCATCACGCCGCTGCCGCTGCACGAGCCGCGCGTGGTGGGCATGATGAGCACTTTGCCGGCAAGCGACTGGCCGTGCAGCGGATGGTAGGCATCAATCACCAGCCCGCTGACAGGGTCGACCCCGCCCCAAAAGCTCAGCCCTTCAGCACTTGCCAGAACCGCGCCTTTGGCCGTGCCTGCGATGATGCTGCGATTACTCATTTGACCACGAAGCCATGCGCGAACGGGTCGCGATCATCAATGAAGATGGTGTTGAACCCCGTGACCCGCGCCCAACCGGCGACAGAGGGGATAATGGCCGGTTTGCCCGCAACCATTGTGGCCGCCTCGATGCGGCCTTTGAACAGCGAACCGATAATGCTTTCATGCACAAAATCATCACCCGGCTTCAGCTTTCCCTTGGCGGCAAGCTGCGCCATGCGCGCCGAGGTGCCGGTGCCGCAGGGCGAACGGTCTATCGCCTTGTCACCATAAAGCACGGCATTGCGGCCATGGGCGGCAGGGTCGCGCGGCGCGCCTGTCCACAAGATATGGCTAAGCCCGTTGATGGCCGCATGTTCGGGATGGATGAACTCATATTTGGCGTTTAGCGCATCGCGCAGCTTGCGACCAAGGCCAACAAGGTCGCCCGCCGCATAATCGGCCATATCGGCATAGTTTTTTTGCGGCTCGACAATGGCATAGAAATTACCGCCATAGGCCACATCGACGATGATTTCACCCAAGCCTTCAACCGCGGCGCTCAACCCTTCAGCATGCAAAAAGCCCGGCACATTAATCAGCCGCACTTCTTCAATGAACCGCCCCTCCCGGCGATAGGTCACATCAACCCGCCCGGCTGGCGTGTCGAGCCGCAATGTGCCGGGAGTTGCCGGGCGTATCAGCCCGTTTTCCAGCGCGATGGTCACCGTGCCAATCGTGCCATGCCCGCACATGGGCAGGCAGCCCGAGGTTTCGATGAACAGCACGCCAATGTCGCAATCCGCGCGGGCAGGCGGATAGAGAATGGCGCCCGACATCTGGTCATGGCCGCGCGGCTCAAACATCAATCCGGTGCGAATCCAGTCATGATTGGCCAGAAAATCGGCGCGGCGTTCCAGCATTGTGGCACCGCGCAGCAGGGGCGCGCCGCCGGTCACAAGGCGCACGGGGTTGCCGCAGGTATGCCCGTCGATGCAAGGGAAGGTGTATTGGGTCATGATGCTCTCGAAAAACGCTGCGGAGAAAAGGCGGTAAGGTCGATCTGCGCGGCCCTGTCTTGTAGCATATCGGCGACAATCGCGGCAGTCCCAGCCGATTGGGTCAGGCCCAGATGGCCATGGCCAAAGGCGCAAATGGTGTTGGGCTGGCTGCCGAGCGGGCCAAGGGCGGGCAGGCTGTCGGGTAGTGAGGGGCGAAAGCCCATCCACTGCGTGCCGCCCTCGATACTCAACCCCGGCATGAAACGCTTGGCTTTTTTCAGCATCGCATCGGCGCGGGCATAGTTTGGGGGCAGGCTCAGGCCGCCAAGCTCCACCGCACCACCCACACGAATGCCCGATGTGAGCGCGGTGATCACGAACCCGTGGCTGGAAAACGTAACCTGTGTGCGCAAATCAAATGCACTGGCAGGCAGGGTAGTGTTGTAGCCACGCTCGGTTTCCAGCGGAATTTTTGCACCTGCCGTGCGCGCCAACAGGTGAGAGTGCGCCCCAGCGGCCAGCACCACGCGCCCCGCAAGCGGCCCGGCGCTGGTGTCAACGCCCGTCGCGGTAAGTGCAGTTGCCTCGGCAATGACAATTTCGCCGCCGCCTGCCGTGAAGACTTCGGCCAGTGCCAAGGTATAGTCGCGCGGATCGGTGATCGAGCACCAGTCGGGCGTGAAGCTGGCATGGGTGAAACGCGCATCCAGCCCCGGCTGGATCTCGGCAATTTCGCCGCCTTTCAGGTGGCGAAAAGCGATGCCGGCCTGCTTGCGCTGCTCCCAGCCGGGCAGCGATGCCCTGAACTCTTTTTCGCCCTCGTAAACCTGCAACTGACCACGGCGCGCCAGCATATGCGCCAGTTTATGCCGGGATAAGAACGGGCCAAGCGCCGATGCGCTGAACGCCATAAGCGCGGTTTGTGCCTGTGTGCTGGCCGCAACGCGCGAAGCCCAGCTTGCCCGCCAGAATCGTAGCATCCAGGGCGCGATTTTCAGCGCATAGCGCGGCGGCACCGAAAGCGGGCCAAGCGGGTCGAGCAGCCATTTAGGGGCCTGACGGATGATGCGGGGCGAGGCGAGCGGCAGAATATCGGAAAAGGCAAAAGCCCCTGCATTGCCTGCCGATGCGCCCGCAGCCGGCCCTTCGCGTTCAACTATGCATACATCCAGCCCGCGCGCCTGTGCCTCAAGCGCGATTGACAGGCCAACGACGCCCGCGCCGATGACAACAACCCTGTTGCTGCTCACTACCGCACACTGGCCAGAAATTTCTGGGTTTCCGGGTGCTGCGGTGCGCCAAAGAACTCGTTGGGCGGCGCGATCTCGGCAAGTATGCCCTGATGGAAAAACGCCACGCGGTTGGAGACATCACGCGCGAAGCCCATTTCATGGGTGACGCAGATCATCGTCATCCCCTCATCGGCCAAGAGTTTGAGCGTGTCGAGCACCTCGCCCACCAGTTGCGGGTCGAGCGCGGATGTCACCTCGTCAAACAGCATATAGGCGGGGTTCATGGCCAGAGCACGGGCAATGGCCATACGCTGCTGCTGCCCGCCCGAAAGCCGCCCGGGATACACTTTGAGCTTGTCGGCCAAGCCCACATGCGTGAGCTGCTTGACGGCATTTGCCTCGGCTTCGGCGCGGCCCATGCCCAGCACCTTGCGTGGCGCAAGGGTCACGTTTTCCAGCACGGTGAGGTGTGGAAAGGCGTTGAATTGCTGAAACACGATGCCGATTTTGCGGCGCAGCTTGTTCAGGTCGGTCGATCTGGCATGCACCTCGGTGCCGTCAACCAGTATAGCGCCGCTATTGATAGGCTCCAGCCCGTTGATACAGGTCAGCAAGGTTGATTTGCCCGAGCCCGAGCCGCCGATCACCGACACAACTTCGCCTTTTTCAACCGTCAGATCGACGCCTTTCAGCACTTCGAGAGGGCCAAAAGATTTGCGGACGTTTTTAATCTCAATCATTTTCACGCCACCTTTTTTCGAGTTGGCCACCAAACCGGGCAATCGGAAAGCTTATAAGGAAGTAGATTGCACCGGCGACGATAAGGATGAACATCGGCTCTTGCAGCCGCGTGATAAGGGTTTGTGACTGTTTTAACAGTTCAAACACCCCGATAAAGCCCACCAGTGCGGTATCTTTCATCACGCCAAGCGTAAGACCAATCCAGCTTGGCAGCCCGACACGCAGCGCCATGGGAAACACGATATGGCGCATGTCTTGCGCCCATGTCATGCCCAAAGAGCGGGCCGCGCGGCGGGTGGTTATTGGCACAGCCGATATCGCCCCGCGCACAATTTCGGTGCAATAGGCCGATGTATAAAGCGCCAGCACAATGCATGATGTGGTAAATGCGGTAATGCCGAGCCCGATGATGGCCTGAAACGCATTTGCCAATACAAGCTGGATCAGCAGCGGCACAGAACGGAATACGTCAAGCAAGAATACCAAAGGCAGGGTAAGCCATGGGCTCACCTGGCTGCGGATGATGCCAAACAAAAGCCCGAGCAGCGTGCCGCCGATCACCGCGAATGCGGTGACCTGAAGCGTGATCAACGCGCCTATGCCCATGAATCTCAGGTCGTTCAGGGTTAATCCCGTTTCAAACATGATGGCCCCCTCAATACCTGAACATGCGCGCGGCCAAAAGCCGCGCACCAAGTGTTACAGCTTTGGCAATGACGTAATAGACCACTGCCGCGAGCGCGAAAAATTCGAAGGTCCTGAAACTGCGATTGTTCCATTCCTGCGTGACGCCCATCAAATCGGTGTTCATGCCCACGGTCACGCCAAGCGAGGTCATGAGAATTGCCCAGACCATTTGGTTGGTGGTTGGCAAAAACGCGATGCGGAACATCTGCGGCATGACAATCAGGCGAAAGGCCTGCACCGGCTTCATGCCAAGCGAGCGCGCCGAGCGGATCTGCGTGTCGGGAATGGCGCGTAAAGCCCCGCGGAAGGTTTCGGCCAGGTAGCCAGCATTGTTAAACGCAATACCCGCCAGCAACGAGATGTAAGGGCTGAGATGAATGCCAAACGTGCCCAGCCCGAAATGCGCCATATAGATCTGGAACAGGGCGGGAGTGTTGCGCGCAACTTCTACCCATGCAGTCGCGGGGGCGCGCACCAGACGGGACTTCGAGTTCCGTCCGACCGCCAAAAGCACGGCAAAGGCGATGCCGATGGCCATGGACAACAGCGCAATTTGCAGGGTGACCAGCGCGCCGTCGAGCATATCCGGAAAGCCGCGCATGGCTTGCTTCCACTGGAAGGTGTAGTTGAACATCGTCGCCCTTAAAGTGAAAGTTCAGGGAAGCGGGGGGCCGCCAAGCCCCCCACGTTTTTAACGGTAGACGTTCGAAACAGTCAGATCGGGGGCTTCGCCGCCAACCCAGGTATCATAAAGCTCCTGGTAGCGACCGGTGCGCACCTGCTGGTTGATGAACAGATCAAGATAGTTCAGCAAACCATATTCCTGACGCAGCGCGATCAGCGCAACATAGTCAACCAGATAAGGTGCATCGCCTTTGATGACGAGGCCGTTATACTGGCCGGTTTCGATGATGGCCGAAGCCACGGTCGAGGTTACGACGGTTGCGTCGATCTGGCCCTGCGACAAAGCAAGGAACACATCGGCCTGTGTCTGATAAGGGCGAAAGCTGCCCCCGCCCCAGGCCTGAATGTCTTCTTCAAGCCGGATACCCTCATAAACGCCAGAAACCGATCCCACTGTGCGACCGGCAAGGTCTTCATATGTTTCGATGCCGGCATCTTCGCGGGTCAGCACCACATTGGTGAAGGCGAAGTATGGAATGGTGAAGCCAGCGGTTTTGGCGCGCTCCAGCGTGTCGGAGGTCGAGGCAACGCCCACATCAACACGGCCCGAAACCAGTGCAGGAATACGGTCGGGGAACGGGGTTTCAACGATAATGGCTTCAACGCCCAGTGCAGCGGCCAGGTCGCGGCAATAGTCAACGTCAAAGCCGATGGGTTCATTGTTGGCATCGCGCGAGCCCATTGGCGGAAAATCCAGCACCACGGCGCAGCGCAGTTCGCCCGAGGCCATAATGTCATCAAGCTTGTCAGCAAAGGCACCTGTAGAGGTCGCAACCAAAGTTGCGGCAAGCAGGCTGCCCGAAATGAACGATAGTTTCATCATTCTCTCTCCCTTGTAGCGGTTATGTCGATTCGTTTGGTTACTATGTGACCGCTTGGTATGATACGCAATGAAAATAATCTTTGTATACACGTTGCATGCTAGATTTTTTTCACCGCGTGTCGCGGTTTTTCAGCTTCAAGCGGTCAAATCTGCCGGCAGAAGTTCGGCAGGCATGTTCTGATAGGCCACGGGGCGCAGGAACCGGCGAATTGACAAGGTGCCAACGCTGGTTGCGCCGAAGTTTGTGCTGGCCGGATAGGGGCCGCCATGCACCATGGAATCGACCACTTCCACACCAGTCGGAAAGCCGTTTACCAGCACGCGGCCAGCCTTGCGTTCCAGCACTGGGCGCAGGGCAAGGGCGGCTTGCATATCGTCGGCCTCCATCTGCAGGGTTGCGGTCAATTGCCCCTCCAACCCTTTGGCCAGCGCAACCATTTCATCAATCGAGCCGACACGCACCACAAGCCCGAGCGGGCCAAAAACCTCGTGGCCCAAGCCCGCATCGCTCAAAAACGCATCGCCTGTGGTTTGAAACAATGCAGGTGCTGCGTTGCGGCCCGTTGCTGGCGAGTTCACAACAGCGCGCACGGCGTTGCGCCCGGCCATCTGGCTTTGCCCATCATGGAAGGCTTGCGCTATGCCTTCGGTCAGCATGGTTTGCGGGGCGACCTTGGCAAGCGCGTCCTGCGTTGCGCTAACAAAATGATCGGCCTCGGGGCCATCAACCACCACGGCTATGCCGGGGTTGGTGCAGAACTGGCCTGCACCCATGCTCAGCGATGCCGCCCAGCCCTGGCCCATGCTTTCAGCCCGTACAGCGGCGGCGGCGGGCAAAACAAACATCGGATTGACCGAGCCAAGCTCGCCGAAAAACGGAATGGGCTCAGCCCGTGCGGCGCATAAATCAAACAGCGCGCGGCCACCGGCAAGGCTGCCCGTAAAGCCGACCGCCTTGATCAGTGGGTGCTGCACAAGGGCTTGGCCCACCGCGCGCGTGCCGCCCTGAATAAGCGAAAACACACCTTTGGGCATGTTGCACCGCGCCACGGCGGCATTGATTGCCTCGGCTACAATTTCACTGGTGCCAGGGTGGGCCGAATGCCCCTTGACCACCACAGGGCAACCCGCTGCCAAAGCGGCGGCGGTATCGCCACCAGCCACGGAAAAAGCCAGCGGAAAGTTCGATGCGCCAAACACGGCAACAGGGCCGATGGGCTGTTGCACCATCACAATTTCGGGGCGCGGGGCTGGCTGGCGGTCGGGCTGGGCGGCGTCATGGCGCTTGTCTAGATAGGTGCCGGCTTCGATATGGCTGGCAAACAGGCGCAACTGGCCGGTTGTCCGCCCGCGTTCGCCCTGCAGCCGCGCCACAGGCAGGCCGGTTTCTGAGGTGCCGATTTCGGTAATCGCCTCGGCGCGGGCCTCGATTTCATCGGCAATCGCGTTCAAAAAGGCGGCGCGCATGGCGCGGCTGGTATAGGCATAGGTCCAGAACGCATCTTCTGCCGCGCGGCAGGCTTGGTTGACAAGGTCAACCGTGCCAACCGAAAATTCATATGCCGTGCCACTTGCAGGCTCGGATTTGAAGGTTGCACTGCCGCCAACCCATTCGCCAGCGATCAAATGTTTGCCATGGGGGGTAAAGCTCATTTGGGTGTCCTTTTCAGTCATCCTGTTGGGCGCGGCATCGGCCTTGCCCTTTTTCAGCTTCTTGCATACTACATGTATACAAGAACGCAAGCCTGACGGCGATGCAATCCGAAAGGGCAGGAAATGAGCGTAGAAAAAACCATGACCAGCGCCGAGTTGACCGAAACCGTCACGGCGATTTTCCGCAAGTCCGGCTTTAGCGCCACGCAAGCGGGGCCAATGGCCAAGGTGATTGTGGCGGGTGAACGCGATGCCTGCAAATCGCACGGGATATACCGGATCGAGGGCTGCTTGCGCACGCTGAAAATGGGCAAGGTCAACCCCGTTGCAGTGCCGGTGCTGCATGTTGATGAAAGCGCGATTATCCGCGTTGATGCCGGGTTTGGCTATGCGAATGCCGCCTTTGAGCTTGGCGCGCCCGCATTGGCGCAGCGCGCCAAAGCGCTGGGCATGGCTGCGCTGGTTATCAATGATTGTACGCATTTTTCGGCCTTGTGGCCCGAGGTCGAGGCGCTTGCCGAAATGGGGCTGACGGCCATGGCCATGTGCCCGAGCTATGCTTCGGTTGCGCCCGTTGGCGGCAGCAAGCCGCTATTTGGCACCAATCCGTTTGCCTTTGCATGGCCGCGCGCAGGCCAGCACCCCTATGTGTTTGATTTTGCTACAAGCGTGGCTGCTCGGGGTGAAATAGAGCTGCATCGCCGGGCTGGCACCCCGCTGCCTGAAGGCTGGGCGGTGGATGTTGACGGCGCCCCCACCACCGACCCCGAAGCAGCGCTAAAGGGCGCTATGCTACCTTTTGGCGGGCATAAAGGCTCGGCCATTTCCACAATGATCGAGCTTTTGGCAGGGGTGATGATCGGCGATCTTACCAGCCCCGAAGCGCTGGACTATTTGGGAACGACCACCATCGCGCCGCGCCATGGCGAGCTTATTCTCGCCTTTAGCCCGGAACGCTTTGCCGCCACACGTGGCGCAAACACCCTGTCACGCGCCGAAGGTTTGTTTGAGGCGATCATCGGGCAAGGCGCGCGCCTGCCATCGCAAAGGCGGTTTGCGGCGCGCGCAGAATCAGCGGCGCAGGGCATTCGGCTTAGTGCCGCCGAATGCGAACAGTTGCAGCGGTTTGCACAGCACGGGCTCGACGCGATCTAGGCAAAAGAAAAGGCCCGCAGCGCTGCGGGCCTTGGTTGTTTTCGGGGCGATCAAGCGGCGTATTTTTTTACCGCACCCGGCTGTTTTGACCATTCTGCATACCATGCATCAAACAACGCAAGCTGGCGTTCGGCAAAACCGCGCTGGCTGGGCGAAAGCGCGTCGGTTTCAATAAAGTTCAGCGCAAATTCCTCATGGCCCTTCAGCACCATCAGATGTTTGAAATAGAGCACCAGATCGGCGCCTTCGTCAAACTTCGACAGCACACCCAGCGCGGCCTCCAGTTCCAGCGCGCGGGCGCGGGCATCGGCATCGCCAGCGGCGGCTGCCTGGCTGAGCGCCACCAGATGCAGCACCTCGCGCGGCAGAACATTGCCAATACCGGTAATGGCACCTGTAGCCCCGCAATTTACAAAACCGTGAAAGACCTGGGTGTCAACACCGATCATCAGCGATACGTCATCATCCTGGCTGGTGATGTATTCGGCTGCATAAGACATATCGGCAGCACCGCCGAATTCCTTGAAGCCGATAAGGTTCTTATGATCGCGGCGCAACTCGAAAAACAGATCGGCGCGGGTTGCAAAACCGTAATAGGGGCTATTGTAGATAACCGCAGGCAGATCAGGTGCGGCGGCAAGGATCGCTTTGAAATGTGCGCGCTGGGCGGGGATGGAATTGCCGCGCGACAGCACGCGCGGAATAACCATCAACCCCTTGGCGCCAACTTTCTGGGCATGGGCGGCATGGGCCACCGCACTGGCGGAGTTTACCGCACCCGTGCCAACAATCACCGGCAGGCCGGCGGCAACCAGCCGCGTCACACCTTCCATACGCTGCGCATCGCTCAGCAAGGGCCAGTCGCCCATCGAGCCGCAATAGACAACGGCCGACATACCGGCGGCGACCATTTTTTCGCCTGCGCGCACAAGCGCATCAAAGTCGGGGCTGCGGTCGGGTTTGCAGGGGGTCATCAGGGCGGGAATGGTCCCGGAAAAAATACTGGCGGCCATCAATGTCTCCTTCGATGTCGAAATGTCGCGTTACCATACCGCCGAGCGCAGGGAAGCCGCCCCGAATCTCGGCTGTTCTTCGGTTATTATATCCATTGTATTTTATTTGTCGACAGACATTGATATGTCCGCAACTATTTTCGGGCCATGCTGTGCTGGCGCGCATCCCGATGCTTGATCCGCAGCGATAAACTGGCTATGCAAATTGTCGACACAAAGGATTTATCATGCCGAATAGCCAGGCCGCCAAAAATACTGACCGCAAGCGCGGCTCGGGTGTCAAACATGTATATGACGTGTTGCGCGACGAGATTATCGGGCTGGAACTGGCCCCCGGCAGCCCGATTGATGAAATCCAGCTTGCCAAACGTTTTGTTATGTCGCGCACGCCAATTCGTGAGGCGCTGGTGAAGCTTGCGGGCGAGGGGCTGGTGATGACACTGCCTAACCGTTCGACCGTGGTATCACATATCGACTTTTTGAACCTGCACACGTTTTTTGATGCGCTCACGCTGATGTATCGCGTAACCACGCGGTTGGCCGCGCAATATCACACGCCTGATGATCTGCCGCATATACGTGCCCTGCAGGCCGAATTTGCAAAGACCGTGGCCGAGCAAAATGCGCTGGAGATGATCGCCAAAAACCGCGACTTCCACGCCGCCATCGCCGTTGCCGGGCGCAATACCTACTATGAAGGGTTGTTTATCCGCCTGCTTGACGAGGGGCGGCGGATTTTGCGGCTGTATTATTCATCATTCGATGATCAGCTTCCGCAGAAATATGTGACCGAGCACGAAGATATCATCAACGCGATTGCCGCCCGCAACGTGGAGGAAGCCGACCGCGTTGTGAGCATTCATGCCGACCAGATTGTGAAGCAAATTCAAAAGCTGGTGTCACAGGACCGCAGGCAGAAGATAGCGCTGTAACTATACCCGGCCCGTGAATTATACCCGACCCGTGAATTCGTAGCGCGTCACCTGTTTGTATGTGTCTTGCGGGCGCAGAACCGGTTGCGGAAAATGCGCGTGGTTAATGGCATCGGGCCAGAATTGCGGCTCTAGGCACATGCCCGCGCGCGGCGTGTAGCGCCGCCCGTCGAGCCCGTCGACCGGAATGGCCAAATGATCGGCGGTATAAAACTGGAGGCCCGGCTCCGTGCTGAATACCGACATTGAAACCGCAGGTGTGGCCACACGCGCTGCGAGTTGCGGCGCACCATAGCGCCCGGCGGCCAGACAGTAGTTATGGTCAGATACATGGCTGCCAAGTTCGCGCATTTGCCGGAAATCAAACATGGTATTGGTGACGGGTTTGAGCTTTCCTGTCGGGATAAGCTCGGCATCAATTGCGGTCATGTGGTCCGAAAAGATTTGCACGCGATGGGCATCGATCGTCGCGCGGCCATCAAGGTTGAAATAGCTGTGCTGGGCAAGGTTTACCACGGTCGGCGCATCGGTTGTTGCGCTTAAAGTGCAAACAATGCGGCGCGCGGCCAGTTGATAGGTGCAGGTCGCATTCACAGTGCCGGGATAGCCGCCTTCGCCGGCAGGCGAGCAAAGCGTCAGCGTTACAAAATCAGCGCCATACGCGGCCAGTTGCCAGTTGCGCTGGCTAAAGCCCTTCGCACCGCCATGCAGCTGGTGTCTTGCACCCTCAGCCAGATCAAGTTGATGGGTCTGGCCATCAAGCGTAAACCTCCCCTGCCCAATGCGATTGGCGCAGCGCCCGACGATGGCACCAAAAAAGGGCGAATGCGCGATATAGTCGGCGATGGAATTGAGGCCAAGCACCAGCGGAAAATCATAGCCCGAAAGGCGCAAATCGCGGATGATAGCCCCATAGGTGAGCACTTCAGCACGCAGATCATCACTGGCAATGGTTACTTTTTGAACGGCTTCGCCACCGGGCAGCGTTCCAAAATTCACAACCGCCATGCCAGCCTCGCCTCGCAAAGTTTAACCTGCGCGATATCAACTGCCTGCAGCCGGAATGGTCAAGTCTGCGGCGGCTTGGGTAATGTTTTTATAGCCAGATGCCTAACTTTGATGCAGGTTAAGGCAGGGTTAGCTAAAAATAGCCCAAAAAATGGGAGGATGTTATGAAACTGATGACAAAAGCCGCATTGGCGGCAAGCCTGGCCTTCGCCGCACCCGCAGGCGCAGCCGCAGAAGAGGCCAGCTATGTGCTTGCAACCGCGTCGACGGGTGGCACCTATTATCCGGTTGGGGTCGCACTGGCCACGCTGGTCAAGGTGAAACTGGAGCCGGGCATGAGCATTGCAATGTCGGCAATCAGCTCGGCAGGTTCGGGTGAAAATATTCGACTGATGCGCGAAGGCGAGGCGCAGTTTGCGATTTTGCAGGGGCTTTTCGGGTTTTACGCCGCCTCGGGTACCGGCCCGCTGGAAGGCGCAGGCGCGCAGACCAACCTGCGTTCGGTTACTATGCTGTGGCAGAATGTGGAGCAGTTCGTTGTGGCAAGCGACAGGGCGACAACCGGCACTATGGCCGATTTCGTCGCCCTTGAAGGCAGTGCCGTGGCGCTTGGTGCTCAGAATTCGGGCACGATTGGCTCTAACAGCACGTTGCTGGCAGGGCTCGGGGTCGATATCGACACCGCATATGACCTTGTTTATGGTGGCTATGGGCCAGCAGCAGAAGCGCTGCAAAACGGTCAGGTTGCCGGCATTTCCACGCCATCGGGTGTGCCGACCGGCGCGCTCAGCCAGCTTTTTGCATCGGCAGGCGATGGTGTGACCATGCTCAACTTTACCGATGAAGAAATGGTCGCCGCCGATGGTGGCCGCGAATTGTGGACGCGCTTTGTCATTCCGGCTGGCACCTATCCGGGCCAGCAAGCAGACATTGCCACTGTTGCGCAGCCGAATTTTCTGGCGGTGAATGCTGATGTGTCCGAGGAAAATGTCTATCTGATCACCAAAACCATCTTCGAGAATCTGGCATTCTTGCAGGCTATCCACCCTGCCACCCAGGCGATGATGATCGAAGCTGCTATTGCCGGGCTGCCTGTTGCGCTGCACCCCGGTGCGGCGCGCTACTATCAGGAAGTCGGTATCGACATCCCCGCGCGTTTGATCGCCAACTAGGCGCTTAACTGCCGCAGAAACCACCCCGGCCCGCAGGTATGGGCCGGGGTAACATTGCCGGGGGCCAAGCATGAGCGAAGCAGAACAAGCCGCGGATGAGGGGCTGATCCAGCGCGCCTTTTCCGGGCCGGTTGCCATTATCCTGAGCACCGTCGCGTTTCTTATCGCCATTGGCCATATCTATGTTGCCTTCGCCCCGGTCATTTCCGAATTTCAGCGCAACGCCTATCACTTTGCCGGTTTTGCCTTCTTGGCGGCGGTGTATTTTCCGCTGTTGCGCGGCCGCACCCGTAGCCGCGGGTTGCTGGTAGCGGATGTTACATTCGGCATTGCCATCGCCATCGCCGCCATCTACCTGCCGGCTGCCGAAAACGCGATTTATGACCGTGGTGTGAAGCTCAATGTGTTTGATGCTGCCGCTATTGCGATCTGCGTTGTCGGCGGGGTCGAGTTGACACGGCGGCTTACGGGCTTGGTTATTCCGGCGCTGGTCATTCTGTCGCTCACCTATATTGGCTTTTGGGGCAAATATGTAAGCGGTGTGTTCAGCTTTCCGGGGTTAGGCTGGGAAACAATCGCCTTTCGATCGGTCTATGGCGATGATGCGATGTTCGGCACAATCGCGCGCATATCGTCGACATATGTGTTTTTGTTCATCATTTTCGGGGCTTTCCTGTTGCGCTCCGGCGCGGGTGATTTCGTCATCAACCTTGCGCGCGCCGTGGCCGGGCGCATGGTCGGCGGGCCGGGCATTGTCGCAATTCTCGCCAGCGGGCTGACGGGAACGATTTCCGGCTCAGCGGTGGCCAATACCGCATCGACCGGAGTCATCACCATTCCGCTGATGAAACGTGCCGGTTTTTCACCGAAGTTTGCGGGCGGGGTCGAGGCTGCCGCATCGACCGGCGGGCAGTTGATGCCGCCGATCATGGGCGCGGGTGCCTTTGTTATGGCCAGCCTCACCCTTATTCCATACGAGAAAATTGTCGCCGTGGCGGCGCTTCCTGCGCTGCTTTATTTCCTGTCGGTCGCTTTTTTTGTGCGGATCGAGGCGCAGCGCATGAATCTGGCTCCCATGAAAAGCGATGGTGAAACCTTTCGCACCGCCTTTGCCAAGGGCGGTGCAAGCTTTGTTCTGCCGATCGGCGCGCTCATCACCATGCTGGTAATGGGCTTTACCCCCGCCTATGCGGCGGTGTTCGGGATTATTGCGGTGGTGGCCAGTAGCTGGCTGACCCAAAACCGCATGGGCCTGCGCGCGGTGATCGAGGCGTTGATCATGGGCACCAAAGGCATGATCATGACCGCCGTGCTGCTCTGCACCGTTGGTCTGGTTGTGAATGTGATCTCCACCGCCGGCATCGGCAACACCTTCAGCCTGATGATTGCCGATTGGGCCGGGGGCAACCTGCTCATTGCCATTTTGCTGGTGGCGCTGGCCAGTCTTGTGCTTGGCATGGGCCTGCCCGTTACCGCTGCTTATATTGTGCTCGCCACATTATCGGCCCCCGCGCTGGCGGGAATGATTGCCGACCGTGTGGTGATTGACACAATGGTGCTTGGCCAGCTTAACGACGGCGCGCGCACGATTCTCATGCTTGGCGCGCCCGAGCATATGGCGGCCTTCACGGGCCCCATGCCCTATGCGCAGGCGGCTGAAATCGTGCATGCTTTGCCTCTGGAAATTGCGGCGCCGCTGCGTGACCTTACGGTGCCGCCGGAAGCCGCGCTGGCGGCTTTGCTTTCGGCGCATATGATCATCTTCTGGCTTAGTCAGGATAGCAATGTCACGCCGCCGGTGGCGCTGGCGGCCTTTACGGCGGCAGCAATCGCCAAGGCCCCTGCCATGGCAACAGGCTTTACAAGCTGGAAGCTGGCCAAGGGCCTCTATATTGTGCCGCTGATGATGGCTTACACGCCGTTTCTGTCTGGAAATGCCGGACAGGCGCTTGTTATTTTCGCCTTTGGTGTGGTCGGGATTTACGGGTTGGCGGGGGCACTTCAAGGTTGTATGGAGGCTCGGCTTGGCTGGGTAATGCGCATTCTGGCCGGGGCGGCGGGTGTTGCCTGCCTATGGCCTGACCCGCTTTGGCTGAATGCGGCGGGTGCGCTCGTCGTGCTCGGCGTTCTAATCAATAATATCCGCAAAGGCCCCCTAAGCCAACGCGTGGTGATGTGATGATCTGGCCGCTGCAGGGTATTGGCAGGGCATCAGCTTAGTAAACAGGAGCAAAGAGTGCGACAGCCGCATGGAAAACCTAAGCCGAAAAGCCTGTCGCAACTGGCTTATGAATGTCTTGAAAACGAGATTGTCACCATGAAGCTGCCCCCGGGTATTCTGGTGACCGAGGCGCAGCTGCGCGACGCGCTTGGCCTTGGCCGCACTCCCTTGCGCGAAGCTATGCAACGGCTGCAATGGGAAGGTTTGATTGAAGTGCGCCCGCGCGCCGGTATTCGCGTAACCGACATGCGTCAAAGCGATTTTGCGAAGGTGATGCGCCTGCGCCACACGCTGGAACCCGAACTGGCCGCTGCCGCAATTGCGCATTCCGACAAGGCGCAGCGCAGCTATTATGTCACGTTGCGCGAGGCGTTTCTAAAGTCCGAGGCCGACAACGACCGCGCTGCTTTTTTGAGGGCCGACAAGGCGCTCGATACCTATAATGCCGAATTGGCGGATGAGCCGTTTTTGGCGCTGTCGATTGCGCCGCTGCAAACCCATTCGCGCCGCTTCTGGTATCGCTACTTCTCGGCCAATGGCGTTGGGGCGGCCGTGCAACTGCACTTGCCTTTGCTTGACGCCTGCCATGCCGGCGATGTGAAAGGCGCGCGCGCAGCCTGCCAAACGCTGTTGGCCGCCCTTCTGGCCTGCGCTACAGAACTGGCCGCGCAGCGCTAGAGCATGTTGCAACAAAAGTGGGAACCGGTTTTCTGCATTTAAACATGCGTTATCAAAAAGCTGGAGCGTGTCACGTGAATGCGAAACGCTCTAGTCGGCCACGGTTTCGGCGTGGTGGCAGGCGGTTAACTGGCCGCCAACCTTGCGCAATTCCGGGCGGTCTTTCTTGCAAATATCGGTCGCAAACCGGCAGCGCGCGTGAAAGGCACAGCCCGACGGCACGTTCAGCGGCGACGGCAACTCGCCCTCAAGCTTGATACGTTTGCGCGGCGCTTCGGGGTCGGCCACAGGTGTGGCTGATAGGAGCGCGCGCGTATAAGGGTGGCGTGGTTTGCCGAAAATGTCTTCTTTGCTGCCATATTCCACAACACGGCCCAGATACATCACCATTACATCATTCGCCATATGCTTGACGACCGACAGGTCATGGCTGATGAACAGATAAGCGAGGTTCAACCTGTCTTGCAGCTCGACCAGCAGGTTCAGGATTTGCCCCTGAATAGACAAATCAAGCGCCGATACCGGCTCATCCAGCACCAGAACGCGCGGGTCCATCATCAGCGCGCGGGCAACGGCAATGCGCTGGCGCTGGCCGCCCGAGAACATATGCGGGTAGCGGTCATAATGCTCGGGGCGCAGGCCAACCTGTGTTAGCATGGTGCGCGCCCGTTCTTCGCGGTCTTTGGCGGAAATGTCGCGCCGGTTGATCTTTAGCGGCTCTTCAAGAATCTTGCCGATTTTTTGGCGCGGGTTGAGCGATCCAAACGGGTTTTGAAACACGATTTGCACGGTCGAGCGCAAGTGCACACGCTCGGCATTCGTGGCTTTGGCCACGTCGATGCCGTCAATATTCAACGCGCCGGCGGTGGGGGGCTCGATCATGGTCACCACACGCGCCAGTGTCGATTTTCCGCAACCCGATTCGCCAACCACGGCAAGCGTGCGCCCCGGCGCCAGCGTGAAGCTTGTATCGGACAAGGCATGCAGATCCTGCCCTTTGGCAAACATGCTGGCACCGACATGGTAGGTCCGGGTTAGATGGTCGGCGGTTACAATGGGTGCTGTCATGCTGTTGCCTCGGCCTTGATATTCAACGGATGGTGGCAAAGCGCCTGACCTTCGGGCACGCGCGGCGGCGGCGTGGTTTTGCAAATTTCGGTAGCATGCGCGCAGCGTGGCGAGAAAAGGCAGCCAGCGGGGCGGTCAAACTGCCCCGGCACAACGCCCGGTATGGTGGGCAAAAGCCGCGTTGTGGCGCGTTCGGGCAGCGCTTCCAGCAGGGCTGAGGTGTAGGGGTGGTGCGGTGTGGCGAACAGGTCGCGCACATGCTGTTCTTCTACTTTCTGGCCGGCATATTGCACCGAAACGCACTCGGCGGTTTCGGCGATCACGCCCATATCATGGGTGATCAGCACCAGCCCCATACCGGTTTCGCGCTGCAAGCCGATCAGCAAATCAAGGATCTGCGCCTGAATGGTCACATCCAGCGCGGTGGTCGGTTCATCGGCGATCAGCAGTTTGGGTTTGCAGGCAATGGCCATGGCGATCATCACGCGCTGGTTCATGCCACCGGAAAGTTGGTGGGGGAAGCTGTTGAGCCGCTTTTCAGGCGAGGGCAGCCCGACCTGTTCAAGCAATTCTACCGCACGGGCCTGTCGCTGGGTGCGGTCCATCGTGGTATGCTTGCGCAGCGATTCCTTGATCTGGTAGCCAACCGTGAAACAGGGGTTCAGCGATGACATCGGCTCTTGAAAGATCATCGCCATGTCCCGCCCGATCAGCTTGCGCCGGTCTTTGGGGCGGATTTTTAGTAGATCGTGGCCGGAAAACTCCATTTTATCGGCGGTCACATTCGCTGTCCACGGCAGTAGGCCCATCAGCGCGAGCATCGACACGGATTTGCCCGAGCCGCTTTCGCCCACAATGGCCTGAATTTCGCCGGGGTCGAGCACGAGGTCGACACCGTCAACCGCTTTGAACGGGCCCGAGCCGGTGGTGAAGGAAACCGAAAGATTGCGTATTTCAAGCAACGCCATGCCTCAGCTCCTTTTCAGCTTGGGGTCAAGCGCGTCGCGCAAACCGTCGCCCATCAGGTTGATGGCCAGAACGGTAACGAGAATAGCAAGGCCGGGCAGGGTAACCACCCACCAGGCGCGGGTAATGAACTCGCGGCTTTCGGCCAGCATTGTGCCCCATTCAGGCGTGGGGGGCTGCGCGCCCATGCCCAGAAAGCCAAGCGCCGCTGCATCCAGAATGGCGGTAGAAAACGACAGCGCGCCTTGCACAATGATGGGTGCCATGCAGTTGGGCAGCACGGTAACAAACATCAGCCGTATTTTGCCGGCACCGGCAACACGGGCTGCGGTTACATATTCCTTGGGCAATTCACCCATGACAGCCGCGCGGGTCAGGCGCACATAATGCGGCTGCAAAACAATGGCGATTGCAATCATCGCATTCATCAGCGACGGGCCGAGTATGGCAACCAGCACCAAGGCGAGCAACAGGCTTGGAAAGGCGAGGATGATATCCATGACACGCATGATCAGCGTATCGACCCAGCCGCGCGCAAAACCGGCGATCAGGCCGATGAGAATGCCACCGGTTGCGGCAATCGCCACAACCACAAGCCCGATGAAGAACGAGTAGCGCGCGCCGTAAAGCAGGCGCGAAAGCATGTCGCGCCCGGTCGGGTCGGTGCCCAGAATAAACGACCATGTGCCGCCCTCCTGCCAGACAGGGGGCTGAAGCAGCGCAGTGCGGTATTGCTCGATTGGTGAATGCGGCGCGATGAGTGGTGCCAGAATGGCCAGCACCAGCAAAGTGGCGAAAACCCAAAGCCCGATAACCGCGCCACGGTTCTCGGAAAAATAGGTCCAGAATTCGCGCAAACGGCCCGGCGGGGCGATATTTGTTGTCACTGTGCTCATGCTGTCATCCGTTGCGAATTTTGGGGTTGATCCAGCCATAGAGCAGATCGACTGAAAGGTTCACGACCATCACCATCACGGCGATCATCAGCAGACCGCCTTGCACGACCGGGTAGTCGCGGCGGAAAATGCTATCGACCATCCATTTGCCAATGCCCGGCCATGAGAAGATTGTTTCGGTCAGGATAGCGCCGGCCAGCAGCGTGCCAACCGAAAGCCCGATGACCGTGATCACCGGAATCATGGCATTGCGCAACGCATGCACACCGTTGATGCGCATGGGCGACAGGCCCTTGGCGCGTGCAGTGCGGATATAGTCCTCGCTCAGCACTTCCAGCATGGCGCTGCGGGTCTGGCGCGCAATGACCGCCAGCGGAATTGTGCCCAGCACGATGGTTGGCAATATCAGGTGGTGAACGGCTGACGAAAAGGCACCCTTCTGGCCCGATAGCAAACTGTCGATCATCATAAAACCGGTCACATCGTCAAAATAGTAAAGCAGCGATATTCGCCCCGAAACCGGGGTCAGCCCCCATTGACCAGAGACCACGATAATCAGCAAAAGCGCCCACCAGAAAATTGGCATCGAATAGCCGATAAGTGCGGTCGTCATCAGCGCGCGGTCAAAGAACTTGCCGCGGTTCACCGCTGCAATCACACCTGCGGGCAGCCCCAGAAGCACGGCAAAGATCATCGCACAAATCGACAATTCCAGCGTGGCGGGGAAAAGGGTAAAAAACTCGTCCCAAACCGGCCTTTTGGTAACAAGCGAATTGCCAAGATCGCCTTGCATCACACCCCAAAGATAAGAGCCGTATTGCTCCCATATCGGGCGGTCAAAGCCGAATTGTATCATCATCTCGGCGTGGCGTTCGGGGGACATCCCGCGTTCGCCGGCCATAACTTGCACCGGATCGCCGGGAATGGCGCGAATAAAGCCGAATGAAATGATGGTCACGCCGATGAAGGTCGGTAAAAACGTCAACAAGCGGCGGAGAAAAAATTTTAGCATCGCATATCCTTGCAAGGCTGGCACGCGCCTTGGCGGGTGCAAATCGGGCCGGTGGCGTTAACCACCGGCCCGTTTAAGGCAAAGCGCCAGCTTATTCAGCCATGCTTACATTTGTGAAGATATGGCCACCCAGCGGGTGAACAACGTAACCTTCAACTTCGTTACGCACGGGCATGAACACAACCGAATGCGCAACAGTCAGCCACGGGGCCTGTGCTTTGAAGACAACCTGTGCTTCTTCGTAAAGACGGGTCCGTTCGGCAACATCGGAAGTCACCTTGGCCGCATCAATCAGCGCCTGGAACTCGTCGTTGCACCACTGTGCGCGGTTGGAACCGCCTACACCGTCACAACCAAGCAGAACGGCAAGGAAGTTGTCGGGGTCACCATTGTCGCCTGTCCAGCCGAGCAGAACGGCACCGTCGCGATCCACAGCTTTGGACCGGTCCAGATACTCGCCCCACTCATAGGACACGATCTCGACATCAACACCGATATTGGCAAGGTCAGCCTGCATCAGTTCCGCCATGCGACGGGCGTTGGGGTTGTAGGGGCGCTGCACGGGCATGGCCCAGATCTTCATCGACAGGTTTTCGATACCTTCGGCTGCCAGCATTTCGCGGGCGGCATCGGGGTCAAAAGCATAGTCTTCGATATCAGTGTTGTACGACCACATGGTGGGCGGGATCGGGTTGGTGGCCTGGCTGCCTGCACCCTGAAACACAACATCCAGAATGGCCTGACGATCAATCGCCATGCTCAGCGCAAGGCGGACATTAACATTGTCAAACGGTGCCACCTGGGTGTTGAAGGCCAGATAGCCAACGTTCAGCCCTTCCTGGCTCATCATGGTGATGGCCGGGTCTTCCGACATGGCGGCAATATCAGCCGGGTTCGGATAGGGCATCACATGACATTCGCCAGCCTGAAGCTTCTGATAGCGCACCGAAGCATCGGGTGTGATGGCAAAGATCAGATTTTCCAGTGCGGTATCGCCAGCCCAGTAACCCTCATTGCGGGTGTAACGGATTACAGCGTCTTTCTGGTAGGCCAAAAATTCAAACGGGCCGGTGCCGACAGGCTCCTGGTTTACGTTTTCAGGTGTGCCGGCATCCATCATGGCCTGGGCGTATTCGGCCGAAACGATTGATGCGAAGTCCATCGCCATATTGGCAACAAACGGTGCTTCGGGGCGGTTCAGCACGAACTTGACGGTGTAATCGTCAACGCGGACGATTTCCTTGATCAGGTCTGGCATCGACATGCCATTGAAATATTCCCATGTGCCACCGGACACCTGGTTATATGCGTTGTCCGGGTTGCCTTGGCGATCGAAGCTGAAGATCACATCGTCGGCGTTGAACTCGCGTGTTGGTGTAAAGTAGTCGGTTGTGTGAAAATGCACACCCTGACGCAGATGGAAGGTATATTCCAACCCGTCTGCCGAAACCTCATAGCTTTCGGCCAGACCGGGGATGACTTCGGTTGTGCCAGTTTTGAACTCGACCAAACGGTTATAAATCGGGTGCGAGGCGGCATCAAACGTGGTGCCCGAAGTATACAGCGCCGGGTCAAACCCTTCTGGCGAGCCTTCCGAGCAGTAGACGAGGGTCTGGGCCGAGGCCGAGAGGCCTATCAGCGCCGCGACCGCAGTCGAACTGGCAAGTTTAAAGAATGGTAGCATTCAGAAATCCTCCTGATGTTTTTTTTTATCATTAAGCAAGGCGGCGGATGCGTTGATTGCTCCGTATCTACCTTGCCCTCCCTTCGGATGGCGGGAGTGTGATATATGTGAGATAAAGACTCAACCCTGTTTATTGGTTTCCCAAGGTTTTCATGTATTTCCTTGAAACCACCGCCTGAACACGCCGCACAGCCCGTTGCAACTGCCGGGGCGGTTGAGTAGCCTTGCAAGAAATTGCAGGAGCCAACCCATGAAATACCCACGTGTAAGCGCAGACATGATCACCGCCTATCAGCGCGACGGTGCTGTGCTGATCAAGGGGCTTTGGGCCGATTGGGTTGAGGTGATTGCCGCCGGAATTGCGCGCAACATGGCCGCGCCGGGCGAATATGCCGCCGAAAACCTGAAACCGGGAGAGGCCGGGCGGTTTTTTGATGACTATTGCAACTGGCAGCGCATTCCCGAATTTTCCGAAGTCATCATGAAATCCGAGGCCGCTGCCGTGGCCGCAGCACTTATGGAATCTGACAACGTGCAGGTGTTTCATGACCATGTGCTCGTCAAAGAGCCCGGCACCTCCAAGCCTACCCCTTGGCACCAGGATGGCCCGTATTACTTTGTTGAAGGCCAGCAGAATGTCAGCTTCTGGTCGCCGATGGATGCGGTGACATCGGCGAGCCTGCGCTGTGTGGCAGGCTCGCATAAATGGGAGCGTGAGGTTCTGCCAACCCGCTGGATGAACGAGGATGCCTTCTATCCAGACCCCGAAAAATACATGCCCGTGCCCGACCCGGATGCCGAGGGCATGACCGTGCTGGAATGGGAAATGGAACCGGGCGATGCCGTGGCCTTCAACTACCGCACGCTGCACGGCGCGCGCGGCAATACATCACAAAACCGTCGCCGTGCGTTTTCCCTGCGCCTGCTGGGCGATGATATGCGCTATGTCGAACGCCCGGGCCGCACATCGCCGCCCTTTCCGGGGCATGGCATGGTGGCAGGGCAAAAGCTGCGCGAAGACTGGTTTCCCTACCTGTCCGGCGCGGGTTGAACGCGCAGTAAGAACAGGCAGATCGGCGGGCCGCAAAGCGCTGCAATGCCAAGGCCCGTGAGCAGCCCACCCATTCCGAACCGTGTGATAATCAGCGCCGAAAGCAGTGGTGCCGAGGCCTGCACCGCCAGCGCAGGCACCGCCAGCCGCCCAATCCAGCGCGCGTAATGCGCTTGGCCGAAAAGTGCCAGTGGCACGGTGCCGCGCGCAATCGTGGTGAGCCCGTTGCCCGCGCCATAGGCAATGACCGCCAGCGCCAGAAACGGTTGGCCGACCATGAGCAGGCCTATCCCCAGCGCCAGCGCGACATTGGAGATGAGCAATGTGTAGAGCGGGTGCAGCCGTTCGCCGCCGATGCGCTCCAGCACACGCGCACCCACCTGCGCGGGGCCGATCATCGCACCAAGCCCGACCGCCACCGCAGCGCTTGCACCGAGCGCGCCAAGAATGGCCAGCAAATGCACCGACAGCGTTGCCGAGATAAAACCCGAGATCATCAGATTTGCTGCAAGTGCCGCAAATATCATGGTTTGGCGCAGCGAAACGGGCGGGGCACCGGCTGGGCGCACCGAACCTGGTGCGCCGCCTGAATGCGGGCGCGGCAAGCCACGGCGATAGAAGGGTAGCACGAGGCAAAGCAGCGCAAGCGCATATGTAAAGCACAGCATCCGCCAGCCGATCTGCGGCAAAAGCCACGCCCCGAGCGGCCACATGGCTGTGCTGGCAAAGCCGCCAAATAGTGTGACATTGGTAATCGCCCGCCGTGTGCCGCTTACAAACATAAGCCCGAGCGCGGAAAATGCAGCAGTGTATAGGCCCATTGCCATACCAAGCCCCAAAACCAGCCAGCCAAGCACCCAGATAGCCGGGCTGTGCGCAACGCCAAGCAAGCCAAGCCCTGCGGCGTTCAGAATAAGCCCCACACTCAGCACACGGCGCGCGCTTGTTGCCACCATCCAATGGCCAACCGTTGGCGCAACCAGACCGGAAACCAGAACCGCAAGCGAGAAGGCACCAAAGACCAGCCCCTCGCTCCAACCGGTTTCGGCGCGCACAGGGGCTGCGATAACCGCAGGCAGGTAATAGGTCATCCCCCAGACAATCAACTGGCCCATGCCGATGATAATGGTGATCTGACGGGGGTTTGCAGGAGTGGAAAACACGGTGCGGCCTTTGCGTAACTGCCTTTGCTTGGCAGATTTTACCGCGCACCAAAAGCAAATTCGTTTGTGCATTGCGGTATCACACGGCTTGACTTTCCCGCCGATCCCCCCGATATGCAGCCTATCCGCTGCCGCGTGAGCAGCCTGCGCCCACTTAGCGAACATCTTCCAGATGAACGCTATGCCCGCGCCAAACATAACGGGGGCGATGCGCCCCACACCCTTTTCCGGTTCCCAATTCACGCGGGGTTCTGGCGGCTCTTGATGGGCCGCACCCGTTTCGCACCGTGCTTTCGCGCGGGGCGGTATTGATTCTGGCACCGGCCTTTGCGCCGGGCCATGCTAAAGGACTGCGCAATGACGCAATTTTCCGACCTCGGGCTCGCGCCCAACCTGCTGAACGCCATCACCGCGATGGGCTATACAGAAGCGACGCCAATACAGGCACAGGCGATCCCCGAAATTCTGAAGGGCCGCGACCTGATGGGCCTGGCCCAAACCGGCACCGGCAAGACCGCGGCCTTTGGCCTGCCGCTGGTGCAGCGCCTTATGCCATTGCCCGACCGCCCTGCGCCCAAATCGGTGCGCGCGCTTATTCTGGCCCCGACGCGTGAGCTGACAACGCAGATTTTTGATAATCTGCGCGCCATGACCAAAAACTCGCATCTGCGCATCAACATGGTCATTGGCGGGGCATCGTTGCACCGTCAGGCACAAAACCTGTCACGCGGCACCGATATTCTGGTTGCAACGCCCGGCCGGTTGATCGACCTGCTCGAGCGCCGCGACGTGCGCCTTGATGCTGCCGATTATCTGGTGCTCGACGAGGCCGACCAGATGCTCGACATGGGGTTCATCCACGCCCTGCGCCGCATTGCCAAACTGCTGCCGACCAAGCGCCAGACCCTGCTGTTTTCCGCCACCATGCCCAAGCTTATGGCTGAACTGGCGCAAACCTATCTGACAGACCCGGTGCGCGTGCAGGTCTCGCCCCCCGGCAAGGCTGCCGACAAGGTGCGCCAGTCGGTGCATTTCGTCAGCCAAAAAGGCAAATACACGCTGCTGCGCGAGTTGCTCAGCGCCAACCCCGATGATTTGTCGCTGATCTTCGCGCGCACCAAGCATGGTGCCGAAAAGCTGATGAAGCTGCTGGTGAGCCATGACTTCAAAGCCATTTCCATTCACGGCAACAAAAGCCAGAACCAGCGTGATCGCGCGCTCAAGGGGTTCAAATCGGGCGAGTTCCGCATTCTGGTGGCCACCGATGTCGCCGCGCGTGGGATCGACATTCCCGATGTCAGCCATGTCTATAACTATGACCTGCCCGACGTGGCCGAGAACTATGTGCACCGTATCGGGCGCACCGCGCGGGCGGGCAAGGGCGGCGAGGCTGTGGCGCTCTGCGCGCCGACCGAAAACAAGACCCTGCGCGAGATCGAAAAGCTCATGAAGATCGAGATCGAAACCGCCAGCGGCGTGATGCAGCCCGACGAGGATGCGCCCAAGCAGCAGCGCGGCGGTGGTGGCGGCGGTCGTCGTGGCGGGCAGGGGCGACCCGGCATCGCACCATTGGCCAAACCGAAATCTGCACAAGGCCGTCCGCGCCGTCGCAAGACTGCCTGAAGGGCTGAACCGCTAGAATGTTGCCAAGGCCGCCGCGAGGCGGCCTTGTGCGTTTCCGGGCAAACCCAGCCGCAGCCAGTCGGGCGCATAGGGGAATGTGCGTGTCCAGATATGCTGGCGCGCGAGGTGTTCGTGCAGTTTTGCCGCCCGCTCATGCGCGACCGTCACAAATAGTGGCGTTTGGCCAATAGATTTTGCACCGGTTGTAGCAAGCATGTCGCGCAGTTCGCGCGCATCATCTGCCAGCTTTGCCTGCATATCGGCCTTCCATTGGGTATCGGCGAGCGCTGTAATTCCGGCTTCGATTGCTGGACCGCTTACGGCCCAAAGCCCGAAGGCGCGGCTCAGGCGCTCGATCAACCCCGCCTCTCCGAGGGCAAAGCCCAGCCGCAGCCCTGCCAGCCCGAAAAACTTGCCAAAGCTTCGCAGGATGATCAGCCGGTCATGCCCGGCCAAATCGGCCAGCGAAAGCGCCGGCACGGCATCAACAAAGCTTTCATCGACAATGACAATCGCACCCTCGCCAAGCCAGCCTAGCAGCGTGGCACGACTCCAGCAGCGGCCATCGGGGTTGTTGGGGTTTACAACAAGGCGGATCGGGCCGGTTGGTGTGCCGGTTTCGCTCACTGCAAACCCGTGCGCCCGGAATGTTGCCGCATGCTCGTTATAGGTAGGGCTGGCTATGCTGACGGGCAGGTCTGGCAGCACCTTTGGCAGCGCCTCGATCAAGGCCTGCGCACCGGGGGCGGGAAGAATGCCAGCCCCGTCCGGCAGGCCGTAAGCCTTGCGCGCTACATCACACAAAACACTCAGCCGCCCCGCATCGGGCAGGGCGGTAAAGGCGCGCTCGGGCAATGTGCCAAGCGGATAGGCATGCGGGTTAATGCCGGTGGACAGGTCAAGCCAGTTCGCCATTGTGCCGCCATATTGCGCGATAGCGGCGGACAAATTGCCGCCATGGTCGCGCACAGGGCGCAAATCGGTCGCTGGGAAGCTTTGCAAGGGGCTGACTTTCGCGCTAGAGCAAGTGCATGGAAATTTGCGCCCCTTCTAGCCCGGCAATGCCCGCCACTCAAGCGCGGGTCGCACGCGTTTGTGGCCATTTGGGCGAGTTGGTGCAGGGGCGGTTCGGCGCTGGCGGGCCCTTGGCGCTGGTAACCTTGCCCTGTGATGGGGTTGAGGTGCATGCGCGTTTTGGCCCGAACACATCGCCGCTGGCTGCTATAATGGCCGCGCGGTTGGGCCATGACAATGCGCAAATCAGCGTTGAGGCCAATGTGCCCCCCGGTTGTGGTGCGGGTGTGTCGACCGCCACGCTGCTGGCCACGTTGCGGCTTTTGGCCCCCGGCTTGTCGGCTGAAGCTGAATCGGCGCATTTGCTGGCGGTTGAAGGCGCGGTTGATCCGCTGGCCTTTGCGCCCGCGCCACCGCGCATTTGGGCCAGCCGCCGGGCGCAAACGCTGGAACTGTTGCCGGTTTTCCCGCGCATGGTGGTGGTTGGCGGGTTTGACGGGCCGGGGCAACTCACCAACCCGGCCGATGAGAACTTCCCCGATATGTCGGCAGCCTTTGCCTTGTTGCGCCTGCCCACACCCGCCAGAATCGGGCAGGCCGCCAGCATCTCGGCGCTTGCCAACCAGCAGCGCAACCCGCGCCCGAACTGGGGTGCGGCGCAAGAACTGGCCGCTGAAACCGGCGCGCTGGGCATTGCCGTGGCGCATACGGGGGCTGCACTTAGCCTGTTATTCGCACCCGGCGCGGCGGGCATTGGGCGAGCACAAGCCGGGCTGGACGCGCTTGGCCTTAGTCATGTGATGCGCTTTGAATTCGGCCAAGGCGCGCAGCTATGAGCGAAGCCCCCAAAAAGCTGCGCACCGGCTGGACCACCGGCACCTGCGCTGCGGCTGCTGCCAAAGCCGCCACACAGGCGTTGCTGGGCGGGCATTTCCCCAAAACCGTGCAAATTACGCTGCCCAAAGGGCAACAGCCGGAATTTGCGCTTTCCATGCAGGTGCTGGGCGATGGCTGGGCGCAGGCGGGCATTATCAAAGACGCGGGCGACGACCCCGATGTCACCCATGGTGCCGAAATCCGCGCCCGTATCAGCCATGGCGCGCCCGGTTCGGGGCTGGTTTTCGTGGCGGGCGAAGGTGTTGGTACCGTCACCAAACCCGGCCTGCCGCTTGGCGTGGGCGAGCCTGCCATAAACCCCGTGCCGCGCCTGATGATCGACGCCGCAATAGTCGAGGTGCTCGGTGGGGCCGCGCCCGACCTGATCGTTGAAATCTCCATTCCCGACGGGGCCGAGATTGCGCTCAAAACCTGGAACGGGCGGCTGGGAATCAAGGGCGGGTTGTCGATTCTCGGCACCACGGGCATCGTGCGCCCGTTTTCCTGCGCGGCGTGGATTGCCTCAATCCATCGCGGCATAGATGTAGTGCGTGCCGAAGGGCGTAACCATGTGATTGCCGCAACCGGCAACGCCTCAGAGGCGGGGGCGCGCAAGCTGACCGGGCTTGATGAAACAGCCTGTCTGGATATGGGCGATTTTGCGGGTGGTGTGCTGAAATACCTGCGCCGCCACCCGATAGCGCGGCTTACATTGGCGGGCGGCATTGGCAAGCTGACCAAACTGGCGCAAGGGGCGATGGATTTGCATTCGGCCCGTTCACAGGTCGATTTTTCCGCCCTTGCCACCCTTGGCGCAGAGGCGGGGCTGGACCCGGAACCGATTGCCCGCGCCGAAACCGCGCTAGCCGCGCTGACGATTGGCGGCGCGCCTTTGGCGATGCAGGTCGCCCGTGCCGCCCGCGCTCAGGCGCTTGCCACCCTCGCGCCTGCCAAAGTTGCCGTGCAAGTGCTGGTCTGTGACCGCGCTGGCACGATCATCGCGGATACGGGGTTTTGATGCGGGTCTTGTTGCTTGGGGGCACGGAAGGGGCGCGGGAACTGGCCGCGCTGCTCGCCGCGCAAGGCATTGACGCAACCCTGTCGCTGGCGAGCCTGTCGCTGGCGGGCCTGTCGCTGGCGGGCGTGACCGAAGCCGCGCACAACCCCCTGCCACAGCGCAGCGGCGGGTTTGGCGGGGTGGCGGGCCTTTGTGCTTACATCCGCGCGCAATCCATTACCCATATCATAGACGCCACCCACCCGTTCGCCGCACAAATGAGCCGCCATGCCGCCGCCGCGAGCGCAAAAACCGGCGTGCGGCTGCTGCGCCTTACCCGCCCCGACTGGGCGCTGCGCCCGCATTGGCAAGCGGTGGCCAGCCTTGCAGATGCCGCCGCGGCGCTGCCCAAAGGCGCGCGCGTTTTCCTGACCGTTGGCAGCCAGTCGCTTGCCGCCTTTCAGGCGCGCGACCTGTGGTGCCTGACCCGCTCGATCCAGCCGCCCGCCACGCACCTGTTAGGCGAGGTTGTTCTGGCCCGCCCGCCCTTCACACTGGCCGGTGAAGTTGCGCTGATGCGCCAGCACGCCATCACGCATCTGGTGTGCAAAAACGCCGGCGGCAACCAGACCGCAGCCAAGCTGGACGCAGCCGACCAGCTCGGGATTAAGGTTGTCATCATCACCCGCCCCGTGCTAGCGCCTGCCCCCGAATGGGCCACGCCCGAAACCTTGCTTGGGGCGCTTTTGCAATGACCACAACCATCCTTGTTTGCGATACCTGCCGCTTTTCGGCGGAAGAAAAGCTGTGTGGCGAAAAAACCGGTGGCGAAATTCTGGGCGCGCTCATCGCCGCCCGCCTGCCCGAAGGCGTGAAAATGCGCCACCATTCCTGCCTGATGGGCTGCGAGCACCACTGCAACCTCGCCATCCGCGCCCCCGGCAAACTCACCTATGTGCTTGGAAGCTTCGAGCCCAACAAGGACGCCGCCGAGGCCGTAACGGAATTCGCCGCCAAATTCCACGCATCCGAAACAGGCCGCGTGCCGTTCAAGGAATGGCCGGTTGGCGTGAAAGGGCATTTCGTAAGCCGGATGCCACCGATCGAGGAGGATGGGTGAGGCCACCAACGCTGGACTGCCGCCTCGGGCGTTGCAAGCGGACCCTATTACCGGGCCGATGCTACCGCAATTTGACCCCGGTTTTTGAAACGATCGCCGCTTTGCGCCACGGTGCCCCGCGCATTACGGATGCGTATTCCTGTGCATAGTCGCGATACTGATCATTTGTCACTGCAAACGAAATTGGAAGATGTTTAAGCGTTTCAAGAACGTATTTATCGGCCTGAACCCCGCTTGGAACCACATAAATTTCATCGCGCGCCAGCCCAAAAATATCATGGAGCAATGCGGCAGAGTGATTGTCGCTGCTGGGGAAAGCGCCATGTTCGTTGAGCGTATAAAAAATATTCGCATCAAAGAAACAGACAATGCGGTAACCTTCGGTGCGAAGTTTATATGCGAGTTCTCCAAGTGGCTGGGCATCCAATCCATTGGCGCGGCCAAAGTGGTAAATGTTGCTTCCATCAAATATGGCCGTTTTCGCATCCAGTCGCAGAGCGCGCATAAATCCCTGGCGATCATTTTCCAGCAGGAAATGTGATTTGCCACGTGGCGTTTTTCGTGGACGTTTATTGCTTTTATGCAGGTAGGAGGCAAAAAGCCAAAAGATCGTTAGAGCCACCAAAAGGGCATACAACACGCCCGTTTCGATGTTAGGTCGCATCAAAAACCACCAGATGGGCAGTGCGAAAATCGCGGTAAGCAGGGTTAAACTGAGCAATAAATATGCAGTGCTTCGCAACCTCATACCAAAATCGTTCGGGGCGTTCACAGGCTTGGCAGGTGTTAAAATATCGCCCAACGTAATCGGTTCGTGCATATTGGTAAGGGTCTTCAAATTGATTTATGTCTAAAAATAGATCCGGATTTTTTAAAAACCATCACGCATCCTAAAGTTGATTTGTCAAGTTAGATTTGTCTTCATGGCTGGGTAATTCGCAAAGGATATAGTCCACAGTATTTTCCTGTTTCATGGTATGCGAAACTGGCTCACCCTGCTCTTTGAACAAACCTGTCGCAAACGAACCCCAACGCGTCTTGCTCAGCTTGACAATCCCCGCCCCTCGCCCCCATACAGAACCTGATGAAAAGTTTTCATCCCTCCGGGGGTGAAAAAATGGGAATACGGGATGGGCCAGCCCACAGGGCACCCAAAGCCGTAGCCGCCCCCGCGACTGTACGTGGCGAGCGCGCACCGGAACCACTGGCCATTTGGTCGGGAAGGGGTGTCAGCGCGAGGACCCACAAGCCAGGAGACCGGCTTTGCATCGACCTTGAAACCTCCGTCGGGGATGACGGAAACGGGAGATGAGACATGACGACGAACACACAGGCGAAAGCCACCTCCACAAACCTTGCCACCATCGTCTTTGTTGCCATTCTGGGCGCAGGGCTGCTGTTTACCGCAGGTTTTGCAAATTCGGCCACCATGCATGACAGCGCACATGATTCGCGCCATGCCATCGGCTTTCCCTGCCACTAAACAATGCTTAAAAAACTGGTTGCCAGCGGAATGATCGCTGGCGTTGCGGCGGGGTTGATAGCCACCTTGCTGCAACTGGTCTTTGTTGTGCCATTGCTGTTTCAGGCAGAACTGTATGAAAGCGGCACGCTGACCCATTTCGCGCAAGCTGGCCACGACCATCATGCGCCTGCAGAGGCGGATGCCGGGCACGACCATGACAGCCATAGCCATGATGCCGAACCTGTGGTTGAGGCCCAATCGCAAGCCGGAAACCCGCCTAATGGGTTTGACTTTGTCCGCCACGGGCTGACGCTTTTGTCAAACATCGCGGCGTTTTGCGGCTTTGGCTTATTGCTGGTCGCTGCATTCGGGCTGGCACAGGGGCAGGGCATTGCCGTTTCCACCCGCATGGGTGCACTTTGGGGCGTGGCCGGGTTCATCGCCTTTCACCTTGCCGCAGGTGCTGGTCTGCCGCCCGAACTGCCGGGAAATTTCGCTGCCGATTTGCAGGCGCGCCAGATCTGGTGGGTGGGGGCAGGGTTGCTGACCGCGCTCGGGCTTTACAGCTTTGCCTATATGCGCGGGCTTGGCGGCATTGTGCTGGGGGCGCTGCTGATCGTTCTGCCCCATATCATGGGCGCGCCGCACCCGCACGAATTTGGCGGCCCTGTTCCGCCGGAACTGATGGCGCTTTTCGTTGCCCGTTCTTACGCTGTTGCTGCAATCACCTGGCTGGTGCTTGGCGCAGTGGCCGGTATGGTCTGGGTGCGCATCCAATCACAGGAGGCCTAGATGCCTGCGAAAATTCCAACAACGATCATCACCGGTTTTCTGGGCGCGGGTAAAACCACGCTCATCCGCCATATGCTGCAAAACGCGGGCGGTAAACGCATCGCGCTGATCATCAATGAGTTCGGTGATTTGGGGGTGGATGGCGAGGTGCTGAAAGGTTGCGGCATTGTGGGTTGCGATGATGATGATGTGATGGAGCTTTCCAACGGCTGCATCTGCTGCACCGTTGCCGAAGACTTTGTGCCAACGCTGGAAAAGCTGCTCGGGCGCGAAAACCCGCCCGAGCATATCGTGATCGAAACCTCGGGCCTTGCGCTGCCACAACCATTGGTGCGCGCCTTTGCATGGCCGGAAATCCGCAACCGGGTTACGGTCGATGGTGTGATTACGCTGGTGGATTCGGTAGCGCTGCACGAAGGCCGCTTTGCCCATAACGAGGCGGCAATCGATGCCCAGCGCGCCGCCGATGACGGGCTTGACCATGAAACACCGCTATCAGAACTGTTCGACGACCAGCTTGCCTGCGCCGATATGGTGGTGCTGAACAAGACCGACTTGCTGGACGGGGTGGCACTCGACGGGCTTGAAGCACGGTTGAAATCCGAGTTGCGCAGCGGTGTGCGGATGATCCGCGCACAGCATGGCGCGATATCGCCCGCGCTGCTTCTGGGCCTTGGTATCGGGGCCGAGGATGATCTGGACGCCCGCGCAGAGCATCATCACCATCATCACGATGATGATGGTGACCACGATCACGACCATCACCACGACCATGGCCATGACGAGTTTGAAACCTTTCAGGTGGATACCGGCGCGCTGGGCGATGTCGATGCCTATGTTGCCCGCCTGAAAGCGACCATCGCCGCGCATGATATTCTGCGGCTCAAGGGTTTTGCACAGGTTGGTGAAAAACCCATGCGGCTGGTCATTCAGGCGGTTGGCCCACGGATCGAGCATTATTTTGACCGCCCGCTGACGGCAGCCGAAAAAGGCCGCACGCGGCTGGTTGTTATCGGTGAGGCCGGGTTGAAGCAGGGCGATATTTCCGCCGCCTTGCAGGCCTGATACGCTGCGCATACCAATAAAGGGGCGGTGCCATGCATTTGCTACAGGTTCAGGCCGGCGAGATCAGTGACGGTACCTCGCCGGTAGACCTTGGCCAGACGCCCGCCGAAATTGTCGTGATTTCGGCGGCCGATACCGAGATTGCCGCGCTGTCGGGCGCGCGCGAAGCGGCGGGCGAGCGTAGCCTGCGCCTTGCCAGTCTGCTTAACCTTGGCCACAATTTCACCATTGATAAATATCTCGATGACACGGCAGGCCACGCCAAACTCGTTGTGGTGCGCGTGCTGGGTGGCCGCGCCTATTGGCCCTACGGGGTAGAGCAATTCGCCATTCGTCTGGCGGGGGCGGGCATTGGCCTTGCGCTTTTGCCGGGCGATGACAAGCCCGACCCGGAACTGCGCAGCCTGTCCAACATTCCCGATGCGGATTATGACGCGCTCTGGTCCTACCTTACCGAAGGCGGGCCGGAAAACGCGGCGAACTTTCTGCGCTTTGCACGCGCCATGGTGGCTGGTGGCGAACGCCCCGCACCCGCCCGCCCCTTGCTGCGCGCCGGGCTCTACTTTCCGGGGCTGGATGCGCCCGACCTTGCCAGCCTGCGCAAACACTGGCAGCAAGGCGCCCCCGTTGTGGCGGTGGTCTTTTACCGCGCGCTGGTGCAGGGCGCGGGGCTTCACCCGATCAACCGGCTGATCAAGGCGCTGCTGGCCAAAGGGCTGAACCCGCTGCCGGTTTACGTGGCCTCGCTTAAAGATGCGGTTTCGGCGGCGACGCTGGAGCGGCTGATGCGCGATGCGCCGCCCGCACTCGTGCTTAATGCCACAAGCTTCGCCATTTCCACGCCGGGCGCGTTTTGCGGCACAGTGCTCGACGGCCCCGGCGCGCCGGTGTTTCAGATCGTGTTCGCCGGTGGCACCGAAGCCGGGTGGGAGGCAGGAACATCCGGGCTTTCGGCGCGCGATATTGCCATGAATGTCAGCCTGCCGGAGTTGGATGGTCGCATTCTGACCCGCGCGCTGTCTTTCAAGGGCGAGGCGTATTTTGATGAGGCGACCGAATGCCTGATCACGACCTATCGCGCCCATGGTGAACGCATTGGCTTTGTGGCGGAACTTGCCGCCAACTGGGCGAAGCTGCGCAGCACGCCGCCTGCGCAAAAGCGTGTGGCACTGGTGCTGGCGAACTACCCGAACAAAGACGGGCGGCTGGCCAATGGTGTGGGGCTGGATACGCCCGCTGCAACGGTCGATTTTCTGGCCAGTTTGGCCGAAAACGGCTATCGCGTGCACAACCCGCCCGCCACATCGGCCGAGTTGATGGCGCAAATTACCGCAGGCCCCACCAACTGGCTAACCAACCGCGCACAGCGGACGGGCGGCGTGCGCCTGTCGCTGGCCGACTACCATCTAAACTGGGGCCAGTTGCCCGCCGCGTTACGCCAGCAAGTGACCGACCGCTGGGGCCCGCCCGAGGCCGACCCGTTCTTTACGCAGGGCGAGGTCGATTGCGGCAGTTTCGCGCTGTCTGTGTTCGAATTTGGCAATGTCGTGGTCGGCGTGCAGCCCGCGCGCGGCTATAACATCGACCCGACCGACAGCTACCATTCCCCCGACCTTGTGCCGCCGCATAACTATCTGGCCTTCTATTTCTGGCTGCGCAATTCCTTTCGCGCCAATGCCATTGTGCATATGGGCAAGCATGGCAATCTGGAGTGGTTGCCGGGCAAGGCGCTCGCCCTGTCCAACCAGTGTTTCCCCGAAGCGGCGCTTGGTCCGACCCCTCATTTTTACCCGTTCATCGTGAATGACCCCGGCGAAGGCACACAGGCCAAGCGCCGCGCGCAGGCGGTGATTATCGACCACCTGACCCCGCCACTGACGCGGGCTGAAACCTATGGCGCGCTGAAGGATCTGGAGGCACTGGTTGATGAATATTATGATGCGGCGGGCGTTGATCCGCGCCGCACCGCGCTGTTGCGCCGCGAAATTTTGAGCCTGACCACGACATCCGAGCTGGACAAGGATGCAGGCCTGAGCGATGGCGATGACGACGATGCGCGCCTGCAAAAGCTCGACGCCTATCTGTGCGATTTGAAGGAAAGCCAGATCCGCGATGGGCTGCATGTTTTTGGCCGCGCGCCCGAAGGCCGCCTTGCGCAAGACCTCGCGGCTGCCTTGGTGCGCGTGCCGCGAGGCGATGGAAAGGGGCGCAATGCCAGCCTGCTGCGCGCCCTTGTCGCCGATTTCGTACTGGGCGCGGTTGAAGTGCCAAACTATGGCGGCGCTCTGCAACTTTTTGACCCGCTTGATTGCGCCATGGCCACGCCATGGGCCGCCACGCGCCCCGATCTGCTGGCGGCGGTATCGCCGGATGCGTGGCGCACGGTTGGCGATACGGTGGAGCGGCTGGAGCTTTACGCCGCCACGCTGATTGCGGGTGCCGATGCCCCCGGCCCGGCCAGTGCGGCCGTGATGGAGGAGGTGAACCTGCGCGTTGCGGCTGATATCGCCGCTTGCGGGCCGGCAGAGCGGCGCGCGCTCCTCATCGGCCTTGCTGGCCAATTCGTCGCGCCCGGCCCTTCGGGCGCGCCCAGCCGCGGGCGGCTCGATGTGCTGCCGACGGGGCGGAATTTTTATTCGATCGACAGCCGCACCCTGCCCACGCCAACAGCATGGACGCTTGGCTGGAAATCGGCCATGCAGCTTTTGGAGCGGCATTTGCAGGATGCGGGGGATTATCTGCGCTCTGCGGTCATCACCGCCTGGGGCACATCAAACATGCGCACGGGCGGCGATGATATCGCGCAGGCGCTTGCGCTGATGGGGGTGAAGCCGAAATGGGACGAGGCCAGCCGCCGTGTGACGGGGTTCGAGATTATTCCCGCTTCGGTGCTCGACCGCCCGCGCGTTGATGTGACCTTGCGCATTTCCGGCTTTTTCCGCGATGCCTTCCCCGCGCAGATTGACCTTGTGGACAGCGCCGCGCGCGCCATCATGGCGCTGGACGAGCCTGAAAAGATCAACCCCGCCGCCGCGCGTTACAAGGCCGATGCCGCGCAGCATGGCCAAGATCGTGCTGGCATTCGCGTGTTCGGCTCCAAGCCCGGTGCCTATGGCGCGGGGCTGCAAGCGCTGATCGACGAGCGGCTCTGGAACAGCCGCGCCGATCTTGGCGCAGCCTATCTGGAATGGGGCGGCTATGCTTACGGCGCGGGCGCAAAAGGTGCACGTGCCCGCGATATGCTGGAGGCGCGTTTGGGCGGGGCCGAGGCGGTCATCCAGAACCAGGATAACCGCGAACATGACCTGCTTGACAGCGACGATTACTACCAGTTCGAAGGCGGGGCAGCCGCCGCCATCGAAAGCCTGCGCGGCGTTGCGCCGACCATCTATCACGCCGACCATTCCCGCCCCGAGCGCCCGGTCATCCGCACGCTAAATGAAGAGATCGGCCGCGTGATGCGGTCACGCGTTGTCAATCCGAAATGGATAGAAGGGGTCAAGCGCCACGGCTACAAAGGCGCATTTGAAATGGCGGCAACGCTGGATTATCTCTTCGCCTTTGCCGCCACCACGCGGGCGGTCAAGAACCACCATTTCGACATGATCCACGCCGCCTATCTGGAAGACGAGGATACCCGCATATTTATTGCCGATGCCAACCCCGCCGCCCTGCGCGAAATGGCCGACCGGCTGGCCGAGGCGATCGCGCGGGGGCTTTGGGTGCCAAAGTCGAACTCGGCGCGCGGGCTGATCGAGCAGTTGCGCGGATGATGCCTTGCCGCCTTCATTCCCTGCCCGTAGGGGCAGATGAAAAGGCCGCGGTTAGAATTTGAGGAAAATCGCAGCCGCGTTGGCGCTTCAACGGTCAGGCTTGGTAATTGTGGCCGAATCCTCGCATTCGGGTTACGCTGTGCCAACCAGTGTGACCATGGAGCAGCCTATATGAGCTATTAATGAAATTTAGCACAAATCAATCTCACGCGTTTAAATCTATTGCACTTTGTGTATATATAGCGCTGTATCTTTCATGCTATCATCTAAATATTGACTTATATGGTTACATATTTGGCGAAATCTATTTCGCTGTGGAAGCTCGATATTGACCTCAGCTACTTGATGGATACATACGGTGACGAGATATCCATGCAACATAAGCTAAAATTCTCAAATACGATAGTACTTGCAAACGTGTTCTTATCGATTGCCCTGGTGCTTGGGTTAATAAATCCAGCAGCAAGCGCGGTTAAAGACCGTCACTTGTACGCCACAATATTCATGTGTGTACTGTTTCTGTTGTCAATTTATATTCTATACATCAAAACATTCTTAAGCATGGCCGATAACCCCATCGGTTTACTGCGGTTTGCCCCCGGAGTGCGCCAGGATTATCTACTTATTACGTACGCATCAGTATATATCTTGGCTGGTTACTATACGGTCAGCTACCTAAAACGCTATTGAATCAGGAGCGCCATAAGTGGGCAATGTAGTTACAATTTCGACTAATGAAGAAATCCGGAGGCCGCTGTTAGAATTTGGTGAAAATCGTGGATGTGTTGGCGCTTAAACGGTCAGGTTTGGTAATTGTGGCCGAATCTTCGCATTCGGGTTACGCTGGGCCAATGAGTGTGAGCATGGAGCAGCCTATATGAGCTATGTTGCAACACATACCGGGCACTGCCTGTGTGGCGCGGTCACCTATAGCTATGATCCGCCGGTAAAGTGGATGGCGCATTGTCATTGCGAAAGCTGCCGGCGGGCGACATCTTCGGCTTTCACATCGTATTTTTGTGTGCGCGACGGGCAGTGGCAATGGACAGGCGCGCCACCGCAGACCTATGAAAGCAGCCCCGATGTCTGGCGTGATTTCTGCCCGACCTGCGGCAGCCAGATGGCTTACCGCGCCAAACGCTACCCCGGTGAAATCCATTTTTTCGCGGCAACTCTCACTGCCGATACGCATTTTATCCCGACCATTCATGTGCATGCTGACGAAGCGGTGGACTGGGTGCGGCTTGGCGACAATTTGCGCCGCAAGTAACGCCCGTTTGTTCGGATTTCCCATGGCCAGCGCCGCGCCGATGGGGCTACACTCCCCCCAGAAATACGCCCCTGAAAAAGGACATGCCCCATGACTGATGATATCGCACGCCATAATGAGAAAATGGTCAAGAAAAAGGCCGCGCGTGACAAGATTATGGCCACCAAAAGCGGCGAAAAGGGCCTGATCGTGGTGCATACCGGCAAGGGCAAGGGTAAATCCTCGGCCGCCTTTGGCATGATCTTTCGCTGCATCGCATGGGACATGCCTTGCGCGGTTGTTCAGTTCATCAAAGGCGGCATGCAAAGCGGCGAGAAAAAGCTGATAGTCGAGAAATTTGCCGATATCTGCCCGTTCTACGCCATGGGCGAGGGGTTTACATGGGAAACGCAAGACCGCGCGCGTGACATTGAAATGGCGCAAGCGGCGTGGGAAAAGGCAAAGGACCTCATCCGCGACGAAGGCAACAAAATGGTGCTGCTCGATGAGATCAACATCGCGCTGCGCTATGAGTATCTGGATATCGACGCAGTGATCGCTTTCCTGAAAGACGAAAAACCACCCCTGACGCATGTTGTCTTGACGGGGCGCAACGCAAGCGAAAAACTGCTGGAAATTGCCGATCTGGCAACCGAAATGGAACTGCTGAAACACCCGTTCCGCGGCGGCATCAAAGCCCAGCGCGGCGTAGAATTTTAAGGAGAATACCCGATGGGAAAGATTGACGCAAAACTGGCCGAACTGGGCATCGACCTGCCCGAAGCCCCGGCCCCGGCCGCCAATTATGTGCCCTATGTGATCAGCGGCAACCTGTTGTTCGTGTCCGGACAGGTGCCGCGCAACGCCGATGGATTCATCACCGGTAAGCTTGGGTTGGATACCACGGTTGATGAGGGCTATGCTGCGGCGCGCAACTGCGGCCTTGCGCTGATTGCCCAAGCCCGCGCGGCCTGCGGCGGCGACCTTGATAAGGTGGCGCGTGTCGTCAAACTGGGTGGTTTCGTAAATTCAACCCCCGATTTCGTTGACCATCCCACGGTTATCAATGGTGCATCCGACCTGATGGCCGAAGTGTTTGGCGATGCCGGACACCATGCGCGCGCCGCAGTTGGCACAGCTTCGCTGCCCAAAGGCGTGTCGGTCGAGGTCGAGGCGGTGTTTGAGCTTGCCTGACCTGCCGGCCCCGTTTCTGGCACGCCCCATCGCGCATCGCGGTCTGCATGGCGGCGATGTGCCGGAAAACAGCCGCGCTGCGTTTAAGGCGGCGATTGATGGTGGCTATGGAATCGAGCTGGATTTGCAGCTTTCTGCCGATGGGCAGGCAATGGTGTTTCACGATTATGATCTGGCGCGGCTTACCGGCCAGAAAGGCCCCATCCAAACGCGGAACGCGGCCGACTTGGCAAAGCTGAGCTTGGCCAATGGCGAAGGCATTCCAACCTTTGCCGAGGTGCTGAAACTTATCGCGGGGCGCGTGCCGCTGCTGGTGGAAATCAAAGATCAGGACGGCACGCTCGGCCCCGATATCGGCGCGTTGGAGGCGGCTTGCGCAGCAGATCTGGCCCGCTATGGCGGGCCGGTCGCGGTGATGTCGTTCAACCCGCATGCGATTTACAAAATGGCTGAAATTGCCGCCGATATTCCGCGTGGGCTGGTAACCTGCGCCTTTGTCGATGATGATTGGCCTTTCACCGCGCCAGCCCGCCGCGCCGCCTTGGCCGAAATTCCCGATTTTGGCGCGACCGGAAGTTGCTTCATTTCGCATGACCGCACCGACCTTGACCGTGACGCGGTGACCCTGCTGCGTGCCTCAGGCGTGCCCATTCTATGCTGGACCGTGCGCGGCCCACTGGAAGAAAAACACGCCCGCCGCGTGGCGCATAATATCACATTCGAAGGCTATCTGGCGTGAGCGAGACCAAGGCGGCAAATGTCGAAATTACGGTGCTGACAGGGCTGGAGCAGATCTCCGCCACGGACTGGGATAGCTGCGCCGCACCCGGTGCTGGCCGCCCCGAAAACCCCTTTCTCACCCATCGTTTCCTGCTGGCGCTCGAGCGCTCCGGCTCGGTTGGCGCGGGCACGGGCTGGGCGGCACGGCACTTGGTGGCGCGGCTAAACGGGCAGTTGCTGGGCGTTATGCCGCTTTATGCCAAAGGCCATAGCCAGGGCGAATACATTTTCGATTTCAACTGGGCGCATGCCTATGAGCGGGCGGGCGGTCGCTATTACCCCAAGCTGCAATCGGCTGTTCCGTTTACACCCGTCACAGGGCGGCGGCTGCTTGTTCACCCCGATGCACCCGCCGAGGCCGGAATTTTGCTGGTGGAGGCTGCGCGCGAACTGGCGCGACAAAACAAGGTCAGCTCGTTTCACATCACCTTTTGCACGCAGGATGAATGGGCGCGCGGGCCGGAATTTGGCATGATGCAGCGCACCAGCCAGCAGTTTCACTGGCTCAACCCCGGCTATGGCACATTTGACGATTATCTTGCCGCGCTATCCTCTCGCAAACGCAAGAATGTGCGGCGCGAGCGCACCTCCGCCCAAGCCTTTGGCGGCGAGATTCTGCGTTTGACGGGCGACGAAATCTTGCCTGAGCACTGGGATTATTTCTGGGAGTTCTACCAAGATACCGGCGCGCGCAAATGGGGCCAACCCTATCTGACCCGCACCTTCTTTGAAGACGCGCAGGCGCATTTGCGCGATGATATCCTTCTGGTTCTGGCCGTGAAAGATGGCATCCCCATTGCAGGCGCGCTCAACCTCATCGGTGCCGATGTGCTTTATGGCCGCTATTGGGGCTGCACACAACATCATGCCAACCTGCATTTCGAACTGTGCTATTATCAGGCGATTGAGGCGGCGATTGAGATGGGCCTTGGCCGGGTCGAAGCCGGTGCGCAGGGCGAGCACAAGCTGGCGCGTGGCTACCTGCCAGTGCCATGCTATTCGCTGCACTGGATCGCTGAGCCGCGCTTTGCCGCCGCCGTGCAGGACTTTTTGCACGAAGAAGGCGAAATGGTGGTGGCGGAAATCGACTATCTGCAAGACCATTCGCCCTTTGCCAAAAACACCGGAGATGATGATGACTGATACAATGACACAAGACGAGCTTAACACCCTGATCACTGCGGGCTGGGCGCGGGCCAGCGGGCGAGAGGCGATTGAAAAAGAGTTCAATTTCAAAGGCTTTCGCCGTGCATTCGGCTTTATGGCGGCTGTGGCAGCCAAGGCCGATGCGCTGAACCATCACCCCGAATGGTCCAACGTGTATAATCGCGTGCAGGTGCTGCTGACGACGCATGACACAGGCGGGCTTTCGGCGCTGGATTTTGAACTGGCGCAAGCCATGGACACCATCGCCGCAAAGATTGCCGCCGCGCCAAGCGCGCCGCCTTTGGAGGGCTAGCCGCGCCCGACGGGGGTATCAGGTCGGGTATCAGGTCGGGTATCAGGTGGGGTATTCGGCGGGGCCTTTAAGCTCCAGCTTGTTGCCAAACGGGTCGCGGATGTAAAACGAATGCCCCATGCCGCGCGCGCCGCCATGCATTGCCTCGCGCTCGATCTGCACACCATGGGCGGCCAGATGCGCGTGCATGGCCCCATGCTCAAAGGGTGAAAGCGCAATGCAGACATGGTCGACATTGCTGCCACCCGCTACCGCAGGCACCGCGCTGGCTGCACCGGGATGGGTAATATCCCACAACACGATCAGCGCCGCCCCGCACCAAACCTGCTCCATGCCAAGCGCCGGATAGGAATAGCCCGGCGCGCAGCCCAAAACAGTGCTGTAAAAGGCCAGCGCGCGGTTCATGTTATCAACGGTAAAGACAACATGATCTATCCCCACCAGTGAAAATGGCGGCTGGCTCATGCGTCGATCTGCTCAAGCAGGGTTTCACCCGCCGTCATGTTGCACGCGCTACCGGCGGGCTCGAGATTCATGATCTTGAGCGTGCCATCCTCCACCAAAGCAGAAAAGCGCTTGCACCGGTCCAAAAGCCCCTTGGGCGGCGCGCTAAAGTCAAGCCCTGCGGCCTTGGTAAAAGCGCCATCTGCATCGGCCAGAAAGGTCAAACCAGCCGCGCTGGCACCCGAAGCTTCGCCCCAGGCCTTCATGACATACGGATCGTTGACCGAAACGCAAACGATCTCATCGACACCCTTGTCACGCAATGCCGAAGCCACGCGCATGAAGCTGGGCACATGCAGGGTGGAGCAGGTGCCGGTAAACGCACCGGGCAGGCCAAACAGCGCCACGCGCTTGCCGTTGAATACATCATTGCTGGCCACAGCTTCGGGGCCGTCTGCACCCATTTTCAGAAAGGTTGCGTCGGGCAGTTTGTTACCGGGTTGAAGTGTCATATCAGTCTTTCATTCTATCAAGTGTGCGACAGATATAGCCCGACCTCGGCCAATAACCAGCCCGTTGCGGGCCGATTGGGCACAAAATTGTTGCGGGAAATTGCAACATCGGTTTTTTTAGCCGCATTGGAATTTCATTTTGTGAGTTTGGGGGCGAATATGAACAAGGTTGTTATTTTAGGCGGCGTGGTTGTGATTGCGGTTGCGGGTTACTTTGGCGGACAGGCGGCGGGCCTGTTCGGCGGTGCCACTGGAATGAGCGATGCCGATATTTCCGCAGCGCTCAACGCACGGGCAGCAGCCGCAAATGCCGAAGATGGCCAGCGATACGATGACTGGTCGCGCCTGACTGCGGCCACGGTGGACGGTAAAACCATCACCTATACCGGTGTGAGCCTGCTGAATGCCGACCAGATTGATGAAAACTATCTCGGCAGCCGCACAGGGCAACTCGGCAACAAAATCTGCAATGACGCGGAAAGCCGCGCACTTTCGCAAGCCGGAACGACGACGGTTCAGGTTTGGGAAACAGCCGATGGTGAACCCATTGGCACGGTGACCGCCGGGCCAGCCTTTTGTGCCGAACAAGGCTATTGAACCCCGCTGCATAGCGCCCCAGTATAGCGCCGCTCCGTTTTGGGGTTTTGGGCTGGGCTTGGGCGCAATCGGGGGTGATATGTCGCATTTTGTTGTTATCGGGGCCGGGCAGGCGGGGTTTTCGTTGGTCGAGCATTTGCGCAAGGGCGGGCATAGCGGCCCGATCACCCTGATCGGCAATGAAGCCCACCCGCCCTATCAGCGCCCGCCATTGTCCAAAGCGTATTTGCTTGGTGAAATGGGCATGGAGCGTTTGTTCTTCCGCCCCGACATTTTTTATGCCGAGCATGACATCACCCTGAAAACCGAACTCGCCGCGGTGAAGATTGATCGTGCCGGCCAGCGCGTGGCTTTGTCTGATGGCAGCCAGATCTCTTATGACAAACTGGCGCTGACCACCGGCGCGCATCCACGCCTGTTGCCAGAAGCGGTTGGCGGCAGGCTCGCTGGCGTTTATGCCATGCGCAGCCTTGCCGATGCCGATGCGCTGGCCCCTGAATTCAAACCCGGCGCGCGGGTGCTCATTGTCGGGGGCGGCTATATTGGTCTGGAAGCCGCTGCCGTGGCGGCCATGCGTGGGCTGAAGGTTGTGCTGATCGAAGCCGCGCCGCGCATTTTGCAGCGTGTTGCTTCGGCGGAAACATCGGATTATTTCCGCGCGCTCCACCGCGCACATGGTGTGGATATCCGCGAAAACTGCGGGCTGGTAGGGCTGGTGGGCGAGAATGGCCGCGTGACGCGCGCAAAACTTGCCGATGGCAGCGCGCTGGATGTGGATTTCGTGATCGTTGGCATAGGCATTGCACCCGACACAGCGCTGGCCGCGGCGGCGGGGCTGCACATTGATAATGGCATTGCCTGCGATTCTGCCTGCCGCACCTCCGATCCACTGATCTTTGCGGCGGGCGATTGTGCGTCCTTTGCGCAAATCGCCGGTTCGCAGGGCGGGGCGCGGATGCGGCTTGAAAGCGTCGGCAACGCCATTGATATGGGCGCGACTGCGGCCCGCGCCATGCTGGGTGAAGATGTAACCTATACCGCCGCACCGTGGTTCTGGTCTGACCAGTATGACTGCAAGCTGCAAATCGCCGGTCTGTCGGCGGGCTATGACCAGATCGTCACGCGGCAAGGCGAAGGTGATGCCGTATCCTTCTGGTATTATGCCCAAGGGCGGTTGCTGGCGGTGGATGCAATGAATGATCCGCGCGCCTATATGGTTGGCAAGCGGCTGATCGAGGCGGGGGCCACGCCCGATGCGGCGCTGGTGGCCGATATGGGGGTGAACCTGAAAACCCTGCTGGCGCGCTGATGCGGATTATTGGCGGCAAACACAAGGGCACGGCTTTGGCGAGCATTGGCGCGGGCGATGTGGCCGCGCATTTGCGTCCGACATCTGAGCGCACGCGCGAAAGCCTGTTCAACCTGTTGGCGCATGGCGACTATCCGGCACTGGAAGGCGCGCGCGTGCTCGATTTGTTTGCCGGCACGGGTGCCTTGGGGTTCGAGGCGCTGAGCCGTGGTGCGGCGCATGTGCTGTTTGTTGATGAAGGGGCCAAGGCGCGTGCCCTGATCCGAGAAAACACCGATACGCTGCGCGCCATCGGCCAAACGCGCCTGTTTCGCCGCGATGCCACGAAGCTCGGTGAAAACCGCGATGCGCCTTATGGGCTGCTCTTCGTTGATCCACCCTATGGCAAGGGCATGGGTGAGCGCGCAATCGCCAGCGCCCTTGCAGGCGGATGGGTCGCGCCCGGCGCAGTGGTTGTGCTGGAAGAAGCGGCGCGCAGCAGCGTTGCCCCCATTGCCGGCCTGACCGAGCGCGACGCGCGCCGCTATGGCGATACAACCATCCGCATTTTCATCGCCACCCTCTGACACGCCCCCCCGCCCCCGCGACATGCAGGCAATTGCACCTTGGCGCGTTCCGCTTTAATCAGGGGCCAGCACAAAGGGCTTTTTAATGACAGGCAAGACCACGCATTTCGGCTTTCGCGAAGTCGATGAATCCGCCAAGGCCGGCATGGTGCATGGCGTTTTCACCAATGTCGCCAGCAAATACGATGTGATGAACGATGCGATGAGCCTTGGCATCCACCGGATCTGGAAAGATGCGATGATGGACTGGCTTGCCCCGCGTGGCCCCCAGCGCCTGCTTGATGTGGCCGGTGGCACCGGCGATGTCGCCTTTCGCTTTCTGGCCCGCGCGCCGCAAGCGCAGGTTACTGTGCTGGATATGACCGAAAGCATGCTGGTTGAGGGCCGCAAACGCGCCGAGGCGGCGACGCTGGCCAACCAGCTTGACTGGGTGGTCGGCGATGCCATGGCGCTGCCCTTTCCTGATAGCAGCTTTGATGTTTACACAATCAGCTTTGGCATTCGCAACGTTACCCGCATCCCCGATGCCATTGCCGAGGCTTACCGCGTGCTGCGCCCCGGCGGGCGGCTGATGGTGCTGGAGTTTTCGGCCATTCCGCAGCCCGGCTTGCAATGGCTTTATGACCGGTATTCCTTTAATATCATCCCGCCGCTTGGCCAGTTGATCGCCAATGACCGCGACTCTTACCAATACCTTGTCGAATCCATTCGCAAATTCCCCAAACAGGAGGAATTCGCTGAAATGATCCGGCAAGGCGGGTTCGGGCAGGTGAGCTATCGCAACCTGTCGCTTGGCATCGCCGCGCTGCATTCGGGGTGGAAAATTTGAGGGGCCCGCATAACATCTGGCGACTGATCCGCACCGGCGCGACATTCGAGCGTTCGGGCGCGATGCGCGTGGCGCTTGATGCATTGGAAGCCCCGCGCGGCCTGCGCATTGCCGCCCGCGTGCTGGGCTGGCCTTTCACATGGCTAGGCCTGAAGGGCGACCCGAGCCAGCCGCCGGTTCTGCGCGCCCTGACCGCGCTTGGCCCGGCCTATATCAAATTCGGCCAGTTGCTGAGCACGCGGCCCGACCTTGTTGGTGAAGAACTGGCCAACGAGTTGCGCGTGCTGCAAGACCGTCTGCCACCCTTCGCGCGCGCCACAGCGATTGCCGAGGTTGAGCGCGAGCTTGGTATCAAGCTTGACGATGTTTTTTCCGAGTTTTCCGAACCTATTGCCGCCGCCTCTCTGGCGCAGGTTCACAAGGCTGTGCTGCGCGAAACCGGCGAGGTTGTCGCCGTCAAGGTGCTGCGCCCGCGGATCGAGCGGGCCTTTCTGCGCGATGTCGATGCCTTCCATCTTGCCGCGTGGATGGTCTCGGTCATCGCCCCGCAAGCCCGCCGCCTGCGCCCGCGCGAGGTGGTCAAGCATTTCGAAGGCGTGGTGCTGGCCGAGCTAGACCTGCGCACCGAGGGTTCGGCAGGTGATGAGTTTGCCGAGAACACCGCCAAGGACGAAGGCTTTCGCGTGCCAAAGCTGCATTGGGCGCTGTCGGCGCGTCGGGTGATGACATCGGAATGGGCCGATGGCGTGCCGCTTGGTGATGTCGAGGCGCTGGCCGCCACTGGCTATGACGCGCATGAATTCGCCACCCGCATCATCCAGCTATTCCTGCGTCAGGCGCTGCGCGACGGGCTGTTTCACGGCGACATGCACCAAGGCAACCTCAAGCGTGGCGATAACGGCGACCTGATCGCCTATGACTTTGGCATCATGGGCCGGATCGACCCCTATACCCGCCGGGTTTATGCCGAAATCCTGATGGGGTTTTTGCACAAGGATTATCGCCGCACCGCCGAGGCGCATTTCGAGGCGGGCTATGTGCCGGCCGACAGGGATATCGACGAGTTTGCCCAAGCGCTGCGCGCCGTTGCCGCGCCTATTTTCGGGCAGAACTCCACCCAGATTTCCATCGGGCGGCTTCTGGCGCATCTGTTCGAGGTGACCGAGCGGTTCGGCATGGAAGCCCGCACAGAGCTGATCTTGCTGCAACGCACGATGGTGGTGGTTGAAGGCGTGGCCCGCTCGCTTGACCCGACGTTGAACATCTGGGACGCCGCGCGCCCGGTGGTAGAAAGCTATATCCGTGACAGCCTTGGCCCGCGCGCCATACTGCGCGACCTTGGCAAGACCATGCGCGTCATGTCGCGTTTTGGCCCGCATTTGCCCAAGCTGGCCGAGCAGTTGCTGCAAAAGGCCGCGCAACCGGCACCCCCGCCCCGGCCATCGGGTTTGCACCTGTGGCTGGTGCTGGCGCTTGGTCTTGCAGCCGGGGTCGGGCTGGGTGCGCTTCTCTAGCCGCGGATCAGCTTCACCCAGTGGCCAACAGGGGGCAGCGCGCCCGGCTCCAGCCTGTTCAGCACGGCAAACCAGTCTTCATTGGCCATGTCGGCGGGCGCGTCGGCCAGCAGGCTTTCCAATGTGTCTTGTGGGGCGATCTGGTGGCGCACCAGCCTGTAGGGCTGCAAGGCGGCATCGCCCTCAGGCCGATACACGCCAAAGCTGGCCACCGCGTCACCCATGGCGGCCTGCGCGGCGTCGGCCCCGCGCGCCGACAGGGCGGTGAACCGGTAGATGCTGTCACCAAGGCGAATGGCGGTCAGGGTCATTACCTGATTGCGGCCGCGAAAGCGGCGGGTCATCGTGGCCTGCGCGGCCTCCAGCCCATTGATGGCAATGTCGCGCACAGGGCCAAGGCGCGGGCGCGACTGCCCGATTTCGCGCAGCGATGGCACCCATTCGCGCGCGATGAAGCGCCGCAGCTCGCCGCCGCGATCACGCCCGCCTTCCATGACAAGCAGCGCACCGTCCGGCCCCTGTGCCCGCACGGCGCGCGCGGCGTTCTGCAGGATAAAGCCCTCGGGCACCACAAAGGAAAACCCCAGTTCGCCATGCAAAAAGGCGCGCCCGCGCACAAAGCCCTGCGCCGTGCTATCACCAAAAATCATCCCGTCAATTGCCGCCAGATAGGGCTCGCGTCCGCGCGTGGGGCGGGTATCGAACTGATAGGCGTCGGCCAGAGCGTCGGCGCGGGCAATCCGGTCATCCGGGGCGGGATGGTCGGCAAAAAACGGCACCTGCGAGGGGTTGTAGCCCCGCCCCGCCAGCCGCGCGATCAGCGCATGTTGCGCCCGCATCGCGCGCAGAAAATCGGCGGCGGCGGCGGGGTCGTAGCCCGCGTCGACCAGCAGCGGAATGCTGAGCGCATCGGCCTCGAACTCCTGTTCGCGGCTAAATTCCTTTTGCCCGCCAATGGTCGATTCAACCGTTTCGCGCACCGCATCGGCGATCGGGGTGTCGCTGCCGCTTAACAATCCGCCCAGCAATCCGCCCAGCAAATCGCCGACCACGGCGTCGGTGTTGTCCTCGGCCTGAACCTCCATCCGCGCCTCGACATGCGCGGCGGTGACATGGGTAATTTCATGCGCCAGCACGGCGGCCAACTCGGCCTCATCCCCCGCCAGCGCAAGCAGACCGCGCGTTACATAAATATAACCGCCGGGCAGCGCAAAGGCGTTTACGGCGGGGCTGTCAAGCACGGTGAAGCGCCACGCCTCATCGGGCTGTTCGCTGAAGGTGGCGATATGCGCGCCCAGCCGCGCCACATAATCGCGCAAGGCGGCATCGGGAATTTCACCACCGAATCGCGCCATGATTGCGGGGTGGTTTTCGGCACCGATGCTGGCGGCATCGGGGTTGCGTTCGGGGCTTGCAGTGGCTGTATGAAAGCAAAGTGCCGCTGAAAACGCCGCCAGTGCCAGCCGTTTCAAATATGATCGTAGCTTCATGTTTCCGCCCAATTTTATAAGGTTGTGCCCAGCTTGTCAGAGCGCCCCAACCGCTGCAACCCGACTGCGCGGAATGCCGCCAAGCCGTGATTGGGCCGGACAGGCCAAACTTGCTTAAAAAAACATCGGAAATGTGATAAACAAGGCTCACCAACATTCGTAAGGAAAATTGAAAAGGAATGCTGATGAAACGCCCAATATTCGCAGTTGCCGTAATTTCCGCCTTCACACTCTCCGGCTGCCAGATGTTTGCACCAGAGCCTGAACCCGGTGCAGCGCCTGCGGCCGAAGTGGCACCCGCTGCTCCAATGTTTGTTGCCCCATCAGAAATTGGACGCCCTCCCGCGAGTGGCGGCGGGGGCGGCTGGACTCCGGGATGAAGCCCATTCGCAAACACGTTCTCGTCGCATTGCTGGCTTCGGCCTGCTTCGCCATTCCCGCCGCGCATGGGCAGACCCTGCTGCGTGGGGCAGGCGTTCTGGGCCTGCCCGATATGCAGATTGATTTGTCGGCACCTGCCAGCCAGCGCTATGCGATTGTTATCGGCAACGGCGATTATGTGCACGCGCCCGACCTAAACAACGCCAATGCCGATGCAAGGCTTGTGGCCGCCTTCCTGCGCGATCAGGGCTATGAGGTGCTGGAGCGCCACAACCTTGACAAGCGCGGCTTTGAAGATGTGCTGCGCCGCGTTCTGTTTGACGTGAACAAGGAATCCGAGGTCGTTTTCTATTATGCCGGCCATGGCATGCAAATCGGCGCGGGCAATTACATTGTGCCGGTCGATGCAGCACTTGATAACGCCTATGACGTGCCGTTCGAAACCGTTTCGCTGGATTCGCTCGTGTCGATCATTGGCGCGCGCGCGCGGGTGCAAATGGTCATTCTGGATAGCTGCCGCGACAACCCCTTTGCCGACCGCCGCGCGATGACGACAATGGGCGAAACCCTGTCGGAAATCCGCTCGGGCTTTGGTGCGCTGGCCGCACCCGTGAACTCGCTTTTGGTGTTTTCCACCTCGCCCGGCGCGGTCGCGCTGGATGGCACGGGCGAGAATTCGCCCTTTACCCTGTCGCTGATCGAAGCGGCACGCAGCCAGCCCGATGCCTCGATGACCGCTGTGCTCGAACAGGTTCGCCGGCTGGTCTATTCGCGCACCGAAGGCCAGCAAGTGCCGTGGGAAAGCTCGACACTGGTCGAGCCGATCGCCTTTTCGGCCAGCAATATCGCCCCGGTGAACATGGCTGAAACCGGCGCGGGCGGGGCTACGCGCACGCTGGCCTTTGTTGGACAAGCGGTGGCGGCAACCAGTGAACAGGTCGCGCTTGTGGCGGCCGATGTCTCGCTCACCGCCATGCTCGACCCCGAAGTTGAATTCAGCGGTGCGCTGCGCGGCGCGCTATCACTTGGCCCCGATGATGCGTTGCAACTGATCGAGCCGCCCAATACCGGGCGCATTGCTGCCGTGAACATGGCGGGTTTGCGCGGCGAGTTGCCCGCAACCACGGCCACCCGCGGCTTGCAAGAGCTGATATACGCCAACACCATGCCCCAAACCCGCGCCAGCACGGTTCAAGCGCAGTCTGCCGTGTTTACCGATGATTTCCGCATTGCCGTGAACGGGCGCGAACAGGTGGTGCGCATCGCGCTTGAGGGTAATGAATGCGATATTCAGGCCGGTGACCATCTGGACCCGGAAGGCTCTGGCCTTACACGGTTTCCAAACGAGATCGAGCCGCTTACAGCACTTGCCGCCTGTCAGGCTGCCGTGGCTGAAAACCCCGATGTCGGGCGCTTTCACTATCAGGAAGGGCGTGCTTTGCTGGCCCTGCGCCGGTTTGAAGAGGCACGTGCCGCGTTCGAGCGCGCGCGCGACCGTGGCCACACCCGCGCCTATTATGCGCTGGGCAACCTCATCGCATCAGAAGCGGCGTTGCAGGGCGGGCGTGCGAGCACGCGCGTGCCCGACGAGGCGCTGGCCCTGTTCATTCTGGGCGTTGACCGTGGCGACCCCTATGCCATGTATGCGCTTGGCCGCCAGCTTTTGCGCTATGAAACCAGCGCCGAGCTTCAGGCCCAGGGCTACCGGTTGCTGATGCGTAGCCTAGAAGTTGGCCACACATTCGCGATGAACGAGCTTGGCTATTACTATCTGGATGAGGATAGCGACCATTACGACCCCGGCCGTGGCTTGCGCTATTTGAATGAAAGCGCCGCGCGTGAAGATATTTACGGTTTTTACAATCTTGGCATCGTCTATCAATACGGGCTTGGCGGGCAGGAAATTGACGCAGCGCTTGCGCGCAACTGGCTGGAAAAAGCCGCCGAGGGCGGACATCCCGGCGCGCCCACAAACCTCGGTGTGATGTATGAGGTTGGCCCGCTGCCGCGTGATCGCGCGCGCGCGCTCGGCTACTATCTTGAAGGCCTGTCCAACGGTGATGGTTATGGCGGCACCAACGCGGCATGGATGCTGATTGAAGGCACAGTTACCGGCTATGACCGTTCGGATGCCGCGATTTTTGCCGCCAAGGCCGGTGCTTTGCGCGACGAGGCTGTGCAGGAATCTGCCCGCGATGCGCTGGCCAGTATCGGCAACCGCGATAAAGACCGCGCCGCCCAGCGGCTGATTGTCGAGCTTGGCGGCACGGTTGAGGCCGACGGTGCTTTCGGCCCCGGTTCGCAAGCCGCGCTGGAAGCGATGGCCGCCAGTCTCGGGGTTGATCCGTATCAGGGCAGCGACCGCGCTGCGCGGCTGATCTGGCTGGCCGGGCTGGTTTGGCAGCAATCCGCATTCAGGGTTGATCTGTATTGACCGAACCGCCCCGCAGGTTCAGACTTGCGGGGCTTTTTAACGGGGCATACCCTTGCCCGAATACCCAACTATAGGAGCATGTTATGAAAACCACTTTGCTATCGCTATTTGCCGCAGCAACCCTGCTGGCAGGCTGCGAAACCGCACCGCCACCTGCCGCTGAAGAAGAGGTGATCATGCTCGAAGCCGAGCCCGCACCCTCGATGGAAGAAGTTCTGGCCTTTTAGTCAGGCCCGACCGGGCGGTGCCACCTGCGCCGCCCGCTACCCGCTGCCATGCGCGGGCGATGGGCTGGCGACGGGCCGGTCATGGTCAGACCCCTGCCGCGTCACTCATGCGTTTGCATGAACATATAAACCCAGTCACCCTTGTAATCCGGCGTTTCGGCGCGCACCTCGGCAATGCGTGTGCGCAGCCATTCAAGGTAGGTCTCGGCAGGTTCCACGGGCTCGCGCAACCCTTCATATAGCGGCACCGAGCTTGCATAGGCGACGACCAGTTCCAGCCCGAAAGGCGGCCGCACGATCAGCTCGACCCCGGTGCCATCGTCCCGGTCATCGCCCACGGCGATCAGATCGCCGGGCTGGTATTGCACCAGCGCTTCCCACTGGTTCGGGCGCAGGTGCAGCACATTGCCCTTGGCATCGAAGAAATCGACATAGACATAGGCGGGAAAGTCATAGGCGCGCATGCGGATGATCACCCGCTCGCCCTCGCCATATTCAAAGGTCGTCAACTGGGTTGCCGCGCCCAGTTGCATCGGGTCGCGCTGTTGCAGGCGGCTTTGCGGCAGGCCCAGATCCTCGACCGCGTCAAGCAAGCCGCATTGCGGCGAGGGCAGCACGATGACATTGCCTTCTACCGGAATGGAATCGCCAAGCTTGGCGCGCAATGCCGCCAGTATAGGGTTGGCGGCGGCGGCATCGGGCACATGGCCGCGCAACTCCAGCGTGCCGGTTTCTGGCACAAAGGTTGCCGAAAGCCGCGCGCAAGGCGCGGATGCAAGAAGCTCCGCCATTTCATCACGCGGCGAGCCGGCCTCGTCTGCGGTATCAAGCGGGCGCATGAAACTTTCTACCGCCGCCAGCGATACAGGGTCGATATCGCCCGCACCGGCCCAGCCCGTCGCGGCGGAAATTGTGGTGACTTCCGGCATGGCCTGTGCGGCAACTTCGCCTTGCGGGGCCAGAGTGGCGCTCGCTTCCGCCACCACGGCGCTCGCGGCGGTGGGGGCAAGGCGGGGCGCGCCAGCAATCAGCATCTGGCCCGGCGGGGCGGCTGCTGATACCGCTTCAGGCATGGCGGCTTGTGCGGCCTGTGCGGCAGGAGGTGTTGCGGCTGTCAGGGTTTGTTCTGCCAGCGCCAGCGTGGCGCTTAGCTCGGTGACAGGCGCGCTCGCAGCACTTGCGGCTTGCGCATTTGGCGGGGCCTCGGCCAGCCGTGGCCCTTGCGCGCTCAGCGCAGGCACCGGCGCGCCACCCGCTTGGGGCCTTGCTCTTACCGGCTGGCTGGGCAGGCTGGCGGCCTCGGCATGCGATGTGGGCACAGCGCCGGCCGTAGCGGCGGCACCGCTGGCATCTTGCGCTTCAGCCGCCTCGGCATCGGGCTGTTCAGCCGTTGCATCCTGGCGCTCAACCACCTCGCTTTGCACCCGCAGCTTGCCGTGCATTTGCGGCTGGTTATCCAGCGGTTCGGGTTTCACGGCTATCAGCACAAACCCGGCTATTGCGGCATGGGCCAGCAGCGAAATGCCAATACCCGCGCCCCAGGTTATCGCCCCCCGCGCGCTGCTCATATCGGGTTTGGCGTGACGACGAGCACAATATCACCCACCCCCGCTGCTTCTATATCGGCCACAAGCGGCAACAAAACCGAAAGCCGCAGCGCGCCATGCGCATTGACCCGCACCAGCAGATCGGGCTGGCTTTCATGCAAGGCTGCAAGCTGTGCCACCAGTGCGGGCGCGTCCATCTCCACACCATCCAGCGCCATTTGCCCCTCGACCCCGATAGAAACGGTCAGCCCGCCGGTGGGCAGGTCTTCGCCAAGCAGGGAAATTGGTGGAGCCACGTCAAACGGTGCGGTTGCATCCATCCGCCCGACCAGCATGAAAAACACCAGCAGAAAAAACACCACGTCGATCAGCGAAATCAGCGGGTCGGGCATGGTCAGCCCGCGGCGCGCCTTCAGCTTCATTGCCCGCCCTCCGGCCGGATCACCCGCAAATCCGCCACGCCGGCGGTGGTTGCGGCATCTATCAGCCCGACAAGCGCCTGCGCGTCGGCGGCACCTGAGGGCAAAACAAGCACACGCAACCCGGGATTATCGGCCACCATGTCGGCAAGCTGCGCGGCGAGCGCGGCAATTTCCAGAACCTGCCCGCGCAGCCGCACCTGCCCGGAAGCGGTCAACTGCACCAAAAGCGGTGCACCGGCGGCGGCGCTGGTGTTGGGCGGCGCCTCGGTCTCCTCGCTGCTTTGCACCATCGGCACCATGTCGAGGTCCAGATAGGTCGATGTGACCATGAAGAACACCAACAGGATCAGCATGACATCAATCAGCGCCGTCATGGAGATCAGCGCCTTGGGGTTTTTGCGCCGCGCAAGCTGCATGTCAGCCCTCGCGTGCGCGGGCGATCAACAACAGCCGCCCGGCCGAGGATTCGATGCCATGCGCGGCGCGCTCCGCCCCTGCTGAAAACAGGCTCGCCCCAATGGCGGCCGGAATGGCCACGACCAGCCCGACAGCGGTGGTCAGCAATGCCTGCCAGATACCACCGGCCAGCACCGAGGCATTGGCCGAGCCTTCGGCCATTTCCAGTTCCTGAAACGACTGGATCATCCCGAGAACCGTGCCAAGCAGGCCAAGAAGCGGCGCGATCAGCGCCACAAGTTCCAACACGCGCAGCCAACGGTTCAGCGCTTCCACCTCGCCATTGCCGCGGCGCGTCATTTCAGCATCAAGCGCGGCAACCGACAAACCGGATTTGAGCCCCGCGACACCGTAAGCCACCACGCGGCCAGCGGGGCCTTTGCCGCCGTCCAAAGTGGCGGCGGCGGCATCGTCCTGCCCGGCTTGCAACTGGTTAAGCGCCGCAACCACGCGTTTTGTGCCACCCGTGCCCATAAACTGGATGGCTTTTACAACCATCACCGCAATCGACAAAACCGACAGGCAGGCCAGCACAAAAATGACCGGCCCGCCATCGGTGAGCAGCCGGCTTACAAACCCCATCATGCTATTGCACCAGTTGGGCGGTGGCGCGCGAGCTTAGCTCCAACATCGAAAAGCAATCCATTTCCGCGCCGTTCTGCGGGCGGCAGCTTGGCAGGTCGTGCAGCAAAACCGCACCAACCGCACCGCATTCCAGCCCCGGAATACCGAACAGCTTGAGCGTTGTGCGCCCGGCGGGCAACGGGGCGGCGTCAATCGTCAACAGCCGGTCGATCACGCCCTCGCTATCCAGAATCGCCAGCGACATTTCGAAACCTTCAAAGCTTTCGCCGGTGGTATTGCCAAACAGAAAATACGCCTGACAGCCCTCATCGGTGGCTTCAAACTTGTTCAGTTCAACCGAAATTGTGCCGCTTTGCGCATAAACGGCACCAGCCATAAGCGCGGCGGCCAGCGCCAAACCCAATGTTTTCATCATATGCTCCAATCAATTCCCCGAATCCGGCGATGCTAGCACAGGTTTTTGATGTGCCAAACGCTTCTGTAAGAAGCTAAACCAAGGGTTGCAAACCTGTGCGGGCCGTATACGCTCACCGCATTGAAGCAAAAAGATTGGAAACGTGAATGTCGGGTGCCGCACGAAGCTATTTTTTAGGCAGAGTTCAGAAAATGAGGGTCAGCGATGTCAAACGGCTGATGCGAAGCGAGACAACGCGCCGCGAAAAGATCATAGCATTGCGCGAAAAGATGACGGTGGTGAACGCTCAGCTCAACCGGGTTGTTCTTGCCAAGAAGCCACATTTTCAGAATGTCATCAAACTGGATGAGGCGGGCGGCAAGTATCTTGCCGCAGATGCGATCAAGATGTCGCGCGACTACCATCGTTCGATGGACGAAATGGAAAAATATCTCGTCAAGGAAACCTCGGACCCCACGCTCGGCAATCTCTGGAAACTGCTTGGCATTGCCGCATCGCTTCTGGCCTTTTCGATGAACGAAGAAGAGAAGATGGACCAGCTTATCACGCAGTTGGAAAACGACCTTGGCGATGACATTGCCGCGCTCTCCGCCGATCAGGATGCGCTTGACGACATGAAGGTCTCGCAGTCGCAACTGGAAAAAGACGCCGAAAGCTGGTTCGGCTCGTTCAAGGATATGGTGACGGGTGAGCGTAGCAAGATCGCCAAGACCATCGAAGATCTGGAAAAGGAAATTGATGGTCTGACAGCAAAGATTGCGCGCGAGCAATCCGACCTGAAAATCGCCAAGATGCGCCGTTTGGTGCTCGATATTGAAATTTGATCAGCAGACAGGGCAGAGACATGGCAGCCGAAACCAAAAAAGCAACGAAATCACTTCTCGACTCGCTCAAGAAACTCGGGGCGCAGACAAAGGCTTATGATGCGGAGCGCAAGGCTTTGCTGAAGAAGGTTACCGGGCGCGAGGCACCGGCCATCAGCTTCACCAATCTTGAGAAAGCCTATATGGAAGTCATCAAGAAAAACGATGGTTTGTCGACAGCGAGACCTTCAACGCTGAAGGCAATCAAGGCGGCCGAGAAATCGGCGACAAAGGCCAATATCAAGGCCGCGGCGCAGGCGCTCAGGGCCGAGGTTGCCGAACTGGCAAAAGAGCATGCCAAGGATGCGAAATTCAAAGCTTACCAGAAAGCCGCAACAGATCTGATAGGTAAGGTCAGCACCCTTGAAGCGCTGTAACCGGGTTCATCTGGCCAGCTCGTCGCATACAAGCACAAGCTCGACTTGTGGCGCGCGCCAATGCGCATCTTCAAAGCGTGCGATCGGCACAAAACGCTGGCGGTCCGTATAAAAGGCCATTGCGCGCGTATTGGCCGCGTTACAGACCAATGTGATATTGCCCAGCCCGCAAATGCGGGCGTGCCGCAGAATATGCGCCATCATCCGCGCGCCATAGCCAAGCCCTTGTGCATGCGGTGCGACCTGCATTTCCATAATATGCAGCGACCGGGCACCGGTCGACTCGACCTGCATAAAGCCGTTTAGCCGGGTTGCCGTCCCCCAGATATGATATTGACTGGCGGGCTTGCGCAGCGTTGCGGCTTTTAGCGACGCAAATTCGCTTTGAGCAAGCGCCGTGCGCTGCGCATATTGGCGCATGTTGCCAATGGCCAGCGTTTCGGCGGCGTTTAGCAGTTTTTCCGGAAGCTCGGAGATAGTGTGCATAATTACAGATGGATGTCTCGCCAAATTACCCCCCACAACTTTTATGAAAATACTCAGGTTTTGACTGGCCGAAATTTCAAGGCAATGCGCTGCTTGAGCGTTGAATCCATTGACCCTAAAACATATGGCTTACCCGTTGAACGACTATCGCATAATGTAACGCTTCGCACCTGCGAAGACCAATATAAACCGCCGGATAACCTGAAAGCCTGCCATGACAGCCCTGCCCGATTTCAAGCTCGAAACGCATTTTTCAAAATGGGAATTTGCGGCACGTTATCATCTGACGGCTTCCGATGCCGAAAGCATGACGCTTTCCGACCTGCTTGCCATGGCAACCCCGAGCGCGCGGGCTGGCTTTGAAAACCTGTGGCTCGGCTATACCGAAACCTATGGCGCTCCCGATCTGCGCGCCGCGATTGCCGCGACCTACGCACAGCAAACGGCAGATAACATCCTGTGTTTTGCGGGGGCGAGCGAGGGGATTTTCGCCGCCAATACCGTGCTGCTTGACAGCGACAGCCACGCCATTTGTGTGACCCCGAACTACCAAAGCCACGAGACCCTGCCGCTGGCCATTTGCGAAGCAACCGGCATTCCGCTGGACCCTGACGATAGCTGGTCGCTGGATATAGACCGCGTTGCCGCCGCCATCCGCCCGAATACCCGGCTCGTCACAATCAACTTTCCGCATAACCCCACGGGCGCGATTTTGTCAGCAGACCGCTACACGGCGCTGATAGATCTCTGCCGCAAGCACGGCATATACATTCTGCACGATGAAATTTTCAACGGGCTTGGCCGCAGCAATACGCAGCACCTGCCCTTTATTGCCGATGTTTACGAGCGCGGCCTGTCGCTCAATGTCATGTCCAAAGCCTATGGGTTGCCGGGCTTGCGCATTGGCTGGATCGCCTGCCAAGACAAGGCGCTGCTGTCGCAAATGGAGCGGATGAAGCACTACCTGTCCATTTGCAATTCCGCCCCGAGCGAGCGGTTGGCGCTGATAGCACTTGAGAACCGCGCACAAATTCTGGCCCGGAACTGTGCGCTGATTGATGAAAACCTGCCCAAGCTTAACGCCTTTTTTGCCCGCCATGAAAACCTGTTCGACTGGTCCATGCCCCAAGGCGCCTGCATGGGGTTTGTGCGCTACAAAGGCAGCGAAGGGGTTGAAGCCTTCGCCCGCGATCTGGTGGAGCAATCCGGCGTGCTGGTGCTGCCAAGCGCGATCTATTCCTCGGCCCTTGGGCTGACCCCGCAAGGCTATTTCCGTATCGGCTATGGTCGTTCTGGGCTAAACGAGGCCCTTGCCGCCTTTGATGCGCATCTGGCGCGCAACAGCTAGCATCCGCCACTTGGAAAAAAGTTCCTTGTGCCGGATGCTATGGGTGAGCAAGATCGGCAATGCACAGGATGTTGCCGAAGCAAAATTGCATACCGAAGTCGTGCTTCTCGACGTGACAGGCGTTCTCTTGGATCATCAGCACCAGTATCGTGCTGCAACGCAGAGTAACCTGTTGAGGTTTCACATCTAGAGGCAATCCGCCAAGGTTGTGGCAAGGTTGCGCAGCATGTTGGCGTAGAGTTCCGGGCCGGGTTCAAGATCAGACCCGAGCGGATCGAGTATGCCGGTGCTGGCCTCAGAGCCTTCCATGACAGCCGCCACGATACCGGGATTGAATTGCGGTTCTGACAGCACGCAAGACACGCGCTGATCAGTGACACGCGCCTGAATTTCAGCGATGCGTGCGGGGCTGGGGGCAGAAGCGTCGGAAACAGAAATTGCGCCTGATGCGGGAAAATCAAAGGCAGTTTCGAAATACTGATAGGCGTCGTGGAAAACGATGAAGTTGCGCCCGCGCACCGGCTCAAGAATAGCGTTGATCTCGCCGCTTAACGCAGCAAGCTCTTCACGTCCCGCGGCGGCGTTTGCAAAGTAGGCACCGGCATTGTCCGGATCGACTGCAGAGAGTTTCGCCGCGATGGCATTCAGCCAGACCGCAGCGTTGTCAGGGGATAGCCAGGCGTGGGGATCATGTTCGCCGTGATCGTGTCCGGCGTGGTCATCATGTTCATGATCGTCGTCATCATGGGCGTGTTCATCCTCTGCGTGATCGTGATCATCCCCGTCGGCATGTTCTTCATCATCATGATCATCATGATCATCATGGTCGTCTGCGCCGTGATCGTCTTCCTCATGCGCATGCGCCTCAAACAGCGCGCTTTCGCGCAAGGGCAATTCGCTAACGCCATCGAGCTCAAGCAACTCGGTCACGACAGCATCACCGGCAAGCGTTTCAATCGCACCTTCCAGCCACGGGGTCAGGTCGGGGCTGACCCAAAAGACCAGGTCTGCCTCTTGCAGCGCGGCGGCCTCGGAGGGGCGCAGGCTGTATTCATGCGGGCTAGCTCCGGGCGCCACGATGAGCGTTGGTTCACCAACGCCCTGCATCACACGCGCCACCAGCGAATGCACAGGTGCGATATCGACGGCCACGTTTGGCACATCCGCAAGCGCCGTCCCGCCGAGCAAAACTGCTGCAACAGACAGTGAAATGAGGTTTCTGGACATATCCGACTCCATGTGATTATATAACGTAACAAACCGCATATATGAAATGAAATAACATGACAAGTGCAACCCGGGCAGAAAAGCCCCTGCCGAGCGACCCGATCGGGTTCGAAATCCACGATCACGGGTCCTGCATCAGCGATGGGCTCGCGGCGGCTGAGGCGCATTGTCTAGCGCAAAGCCTGCGATTCACGCCTGTTCGGCGCAAGGCCTTGGAAATCCTCTTGCAGGAACATCGCGCGCTTGGCGCTTACGAGATGCTTGACAGGCTGCGCGATGCCGGTTTCGGCTCGCAACCGCCTGTTGCCTACCGGGCGCTTGAATTCCTCGTTGCCAACGGCTTTGCGCATAAAATCGAACGTCTCAACGCTTTCATCGCCTGTGCCCATCCCGGGGCCAGTCACGCACCCGCGTTCATGATTTGCCGGCTTTGCCAGTCGGTAGCAGAAGCGCTATCATCACCGGCGCGCGGGTCTTTGGGAGACGCTGCGCGTGCCACGGGGTTCAAGATCGAACGGACCGTGGTCGAGGCGACTGGCATTTGCCCGTCTTGTGCGGAAAAGGCCGAAGCATGAGTCTGATCACGGCGGAAAACATCAGCGTCAGCTATGGCGCGAACATGGTGTTACGCGACGTATCCCTCGCCGTCGCGCAGGGAGAGATTGTGACTATCGTTGGCCCGAACGGGTCCGGCAAGACGACCTTGTTGCGGTTGTTGATAGGTGCGGAACGTCCAACGGCGGGGCGCATCACGCAAAAGCCAGGGCTGCGCATCGGCTATGTTCCACAAAAACTGCACATCGATCCGACCCTGCCAATCACGGTTGACCGGTTCTTGCGTTTGCCCCGTGGCAACACGCGGCTAGCATGTGCAACGGCGCTGGAGCAGGCAGGCGTACCCGACCTGTCAAATCGCCAGATGTCGGCACTATCAGGTGGCCAGTTGCAGCGCGTGTTGCTGGCGCGCGCGCTGATCAACCAGCCAGAGCTGCTGTTGCTGGATGAGGCAACGCAGGGGCTGGACCAACCCGGTTCCGCCGCGTTCTACCTTCAGATCGCCGAGCTGCGCCATAAAACCGGCTGCGCCATCCTGATGATCAGCCACGAACTGCATGTGGTGATGGCGGCTTCAGACAGGGTGATCTGCCTCAATGGCCATGTCTGTTGTGAAGGCTCGCCTGAAATCGTGTCTGCCGCGCCGGAATATCGCGCGATATTCGGCACCGGCACTGGCGGCGCGCTGGCGCTTTACCGCCACGAGCATGACCATAGCCACGATGAAACCTGCGAAAATGGCGACGCGCACGACCACGCACCCCACACAAAGCACGCACCCCACAAAAAGACCGAGGCTGCCGAATAATGCTGGATGATTTCATGACCCGCGCCGCCCTTGCAGGCATTGGCGTGGCCTTTGCGGCAGCCCCTTTGGGCAGTTTCGTTGTCTGGCGGCGCATGGCCTATTTCGGCGATGCAACAGCCCATGCCGCCATTTTGGGCGTCGCCTTGTCACTGGCGTTGCAAATCTCGGTCTTTGCGGGGGCCGTGGCCGTGGCGCTTGCCATGGCGCTGACGGTCACGCTGCTGACGGGGCGCGGCTACGCGATGGACACGTTGCTTGGCGTGCTGGCGCATTCCGCGCTGGCATTCGGGCTGGTTGCGGTGTCATTCCTGTCGGGCATCCGCATCGACCTGATGGCTTATCTCTTTGGCGATATTCTTGCCGTGTCGCGCGGCGATCTGGCGGTAATCTGGGGCGGCGCGGCCGTGGTTGTGGCGTTGATCGCTTGGCGCTGGTCGGCGCTGCTGACCTCGACCATCAGCGCAGAACTGGCCTATGCCAGCGGCATCAACCCCAAGCGCGAGCAACTCATTCTTACACTGTCGCTGGCAATCACCGTGGCTGTGGCCATCAAGGTGGTTGGCGTCTTGCTGATTGCCGCAATGCTCATCATCCCCGCCGCTGCGGCGCGGCCCCTGTCGCGCACGCCAGAACAAATGGCGCTCACCGCCGCCGCCATCGGCAGCGGGTCCGCCGTTATCGGTTTGCAATCGGCCTATGCGCTCGACACGCCCGCCGGGCCCACCATCGTCTGTGTTGCTGCCATCGTGTTTCTGGGCACAAGCATTCTGCAACGCCTGCGGTCCTGACAGGGCGGTGCGCCCGCCACACACGCGCGTGGCTGTTGTTGTCAGCTATGCAGGCCGATCGCCGCAGGCGGTTTCATCAACCAAAGGGTCCGGAACAAAGTTGGGCAGGGCAAAGCCAGCCCAAGACGAGCAGCACGTTATGCTCTGGGGGGGGGCTTTTAGCGAAAAGGCTGCCGTTCAGGTTGGTGCGTCTGCGCCTGTTCGCTGCATCGCCTCGCAAGGGTGCAGGCGCTTCATTTCAAAAGGAGCCAAGGTGAAGTGGTCCTGCTTTTCTGGACAAGGTGGGGAGTGGACAAAACTTGGGGGTCATGCGGTGTGTTTTTTGTTTGCGACGGTCAGCCTTCCGTCGAGGACAGCGGCCCTTGTGACGGCAACGCG
>JBBDJE010000047.1:0-16339 GCA_040880065.1 Paracoccaceae bacterium
TCATCCAGCCGGATTGGTGGGAGGTCACGCGGGCGGGGGTTGGGACGAACCGGTAGAGTGTTTCGGATTCATGTGCATTCGCGCGACACGCTCTGACTTTTTGCTAACGCTTGTTCAAATGCAGAAAACCGGTTCCCACTTTTGTTGCAATACGCTCTAGCCGGCCTTGCGGCTTCGGTTGGCGGCGCTGCGGCCAAGCTCAATTGTGTAGCGGCAAAGTTTGGTGAGCGCGGCTTCGGCATCAGCAAGGTTGCGGTTTGCAAGCGCATTGACCAGTTCGGCGTGGCGGGTTGTAATTTCCACACGGTCGCGCGCGCGATAGGTGATCATGTTCATCAGCGGCTGCATGGCCTCGATAGCACCGGCAAGCTGAAAGGACAGCACCGGGTTGGCCGCCGCATCGACCAGCGCGCGGTGAAAGGCCACATCAGACGCGCAGAAGCTTTCATCGGTAAGCGATGCGCTTTGCTGGCGCGCAAGCTCGCGGCGCATGGTGGCGAGCGTGTCGTCATTGGCGCGCGCGACCGCCAGCGGCAGGCAGGCGCGTTCCAGCGCAAAGCGCGCCTCGGCCACGGTTTCAAAGCTGACAGCGTGCATGGAAATGAGCAGCGTGGCGGTGGTGATCGCCTGATCATAGGCCTCGGCCCAGTCAAGCTTGTTGACAAAGGCACCGCCCGCAGCGCCGCGCTGGGTGCGGATGAGGTTTTGTGCGGCCAGCCGTTTGAGCGCCTCGCGCACGGTGGGGCGGGAGACAGAAAACCGCTCGGCCAGTTCGGTTTCCGAGGGCAGGCGGGCGTCGGGTGACAGGGTGCCGCTGATAATCGCCTCGCGCAATGTGTCGGAAATCTGCTTTGAAAGCCCGTCACGGTTGATGGTTGTGTAGTCGATCATCGCATGCTCCTGTTGTTGTCAATATGTCAGACAATTATTTATTTGACAATTGCATAGATGCGCGCTGATGTTGGGGCGAGAAACCTGATCGGCCCGCCCATGCAAAACCCCATGCAAACCGTTGCCCAGACACACAAGCTGAACCTGCCTGCGCTGCGCTGGCTGGTGTTTTACGGCATGATTCTGGCGGCATGGGCAGGGCTGTTTGCCACGCTGAGCGCACCGGAAATGGCTGCTGCCCGCGCGCTGGGGCAGCCCGTTTGGCTGGCTTTGTGCCGCGCGGGCGTGGCGGGGGCCGGCTATGGTGCCGCCTTTGTCATGTGGGCCTTGATGGGGGCGGCGATGATGGCGCCAAGCCTTCTGCCCGCGCTGAAAACCTATGACGATTTGCGCCATACGGGCGCGGTGCCGCGCGGCGGGTTTTACGCCCTTGTGGCGGGCTATCTGGCAGTGTGGCTGGGCTTTGCGGCTGTGGCGGCGGGGGCGCAGATGGCGTTGGCCGGGGCAGGGGCAGGGGCAGGGGCCGGGGCGATGCGCTGGGGTGCGCCGCTACTGCTGGCGGGGGCGGGGCTATACCAGTTCAGCGCGCTCAAGGAGGGCTGCCTTTCCAAATGCCGTGCGCCGCTGACGTTCTTTATGGGCAACTGGCGCGATGGGCTTGGCGGGGCGGCGGCTATGGGGGTGCGGCTGGGCATCATCTGCCTTGGCTGTTGCTGGGCGCTGATGGCTTTGGGGCTGATCGGCGGCGCGATGAGCCTTGCCTTCATGGGGCTGGCCACGCTGCTGATGGCTTTGGAAAAACTGCCGCAAATCGGGCGGCATGTTACAACACCGCTGGGGCTGGCCTTGCTGGCTGCGGCAGGATTTTTTGCAATTTCTGGATAATCGGGGAGAGATGAAATGGCTGATGGAGCGCAACTTGGCACGGTGCCGTGGCACATCAAGGGTGAGCTGATTTTGAACTGTAACTGCACGGTGTTCTGCCCCTGCGTTGTAAGCCTTGGCAAGCACCCGCCGACCGAAGGTTATTGTCAGGCATGGGTGGGCATTCGCATAGACGAGGGTGCCTATGGCGATGCCAGCCTGAGCGGGCTGAATGTTGGCCTGCTGATGGATATTCCCGGCAATATGGGGCGCGGCAACTGGAAGGCGGCGGCCTATATCGACGCGCGGGCAAGCGATGAAGCCTATGACGGATTGGTGCATGTTTTCAGCGGTGCGGCACGGGGCACGACCGGGTTGTTCAAAATGCTGGTGAGCGAGTTTTTAGGCGCGGAACGTGCCGCAGTAGACTACCGCACCGAGGGTAAAACCCGCCATTTGACCGTGGGTAAGAAGATCGTCGGCGCGATAGAGCCTGTGGCAGGGGCGGGGGGCAATGACATCGTGATTTCCAACACCGAATACTGGATGGGGCCGGATATTACCGTGGCCCACGCCCTGAAAAGCCGGGTGCGCGCCCATGGCCGCGTGTGGGATTTTGACGGGCGCAGCGCCGAAATCTGCCAGATTGACTGGAAGGGGCCAAAGTGAGCGCGCCGCTGCTATCACCCTCGCGCCGGTTGCGGCGCACGCCGTTTTCCGAAGGCGTCGAGGCGGCGGGGGTCAAGGCCTATACGGTCTATAACCACATGCTGTTGCCCACGGTCTTTCGCTCGGTCGAGGAGGACTACCACCACCTTAAGGCCGCCGTGCAGGTTTGGGATGTGGCCTGCGAACGGCAGGTGGAAATTCGCGGGCCGGATGCGGGCAAGCTGATGCAAATGCTGACCCCGCGCGACTTGCGCGGGATGGTGGCCGGGCAATGCTATTATGTGCCCATTGTCGATGAAACAGGCGGGATGCTCAACGACCCCGTGGCCGTGAAACTTGCCGAAGACCGGTGGTGGATTTCCATTGCCGACAGCGACTTGCTCTATTGGGTGAAGGGGCTGGCCTTTGGCTACCGGCTGGATGTGCTGGTGGACGAGCCGGATATCTCGCCGCTTGCCGTGCAGGGGCCGAAGGCCGAGGCGCTGATGGCGCGGGTGTTTGGCGAGGCGGTGACGCGTGTGCGCTTCTTCCGCTTCGGGCATTTTGACTTTCAGGGCCGCGATATGGTGGTGGCGCGGTCGGGCTATTCCAAGCAGGGCGGTTTTGAAATTTACGTGAACGGCACCGATATGGGCATGCCGCTTTGGAATGCGCTGATGGAAGCCGGGCGCGACCTTGATGTGCATGCCGGCTGCCCCAACCTGATTGAGCGTATCGAGAGCGGATTGCTGAGCTATGGCAATGACATGACCGATGACAACACCCCGCATGAATGCGGGCTGGGGCGGTTTTGCAACACCCAAAGCGCTATTGGCTGCATTGGGCGCGATGCCTTGCTGCGGGTTGCCAAGGAAGGGCCGGTGCAGCAAATTCGTGCGCTTGCGATTGAGGGCGAAAAGGTCGGGATTTGTGACCGGCACTGGCCGCTTTGCACCAAAAAGGGCGAGCAGGTGGGGCGGATAAGTTCTGCCGCATGGTCGCCGGATTTTGGCACCAATGTCGCCATTGGCATGGTGCGGATGACCCATTGGGAGCCGGGCACCGAGCTTGTGGCGCATGCGCCCGACGGGCCGCGCACCTGCGTGGTGCGTGATGGGAGTTTCGTTTAGCATGGCGCGCCGCATGGGGTATATGGTGTTGTTTGGGTCGTTGTCAGGCTGAAACGGCCAAAGCAGGTTTCGCAAAGGGAGGAATAACATGCGCGCAGATTATGAAGCCCTTGGGCCGTGCACGGCGAATTACACGCCTTTGACGCCGCTGTCGTTTCTGGAGCGCGCGGCGGCGATCTATGCGCCTGACGAGGCGGTGATCTATGGCAGCTATCGGGCAAGCTGGGGGCAGGTGCGCGCCCGTGTTCATGCGATGGCCGATGCCCTGCGCGCCCGCGGCATTGGGCCCGGCGACACGGTGTCGGTGATTTGCCCGAACATTCCGCAAATGTTCGAGCTTCATTATGCCGTGCCGATGGCTGGCGCGGTTCTGCACAGCATCAATGTGCGGCTGGAGGCCGAAACCATAGCCTATATGCTGGAGCATTCCGACAGCAGGCTGGTGCTGTGTGACACGGCCTTTGCCCCGCTGTTGCGCGCGGCATTCGCGCTGATGGGGCGCGAAATGCCGGTGGTTGATATCATCGACGCGCAAGCCGGGGCTGCGCCTGCCTTCGGGGGTGACGATTATGAGGCGCTGATTGCGGCGGGGGATGCCGCCTTTGCCGGTGTGCCCGTGGCAAATGAATGGCAGGCGATTGCGTTGAACTACACCTCGGGCACGTCGGGCAGGCCCAAGGGCGTGGTGTGCCACCATCGCGGCGCATACCTGATGGCGCTGGGCACGGCAGCGGGCTGGAGCCTGCCGCAGCGCCCGACCTATATGTCGATCGTGCCGATGTTTCATTGCAACGGTTGGAACCACCCTTGGGCCATGGCGATCATGGGCGCGCGCATGGTGTTTGTGCGCGATACCACGGCTGCGCGGATGTATGACGCTATTCGCGCCCACAAGGTCACGCATTTCGGGGCTGCGCCGATCATTTTGCAAATGCTGGCCGATGCGCCCGATGGCGTAAAAGGCGGGTTTGACCATGTGGTGAACGCCTTCACCGCAGGTGCGCCCCCGCCCGCCGCCGTGCTGGAAAAGATGCGCGCGCTGGGCTTTGAGGTGATGCATGTTTACGGGCTGACCGAAACCTATGGCCATGTCACCCAATGCGTTGCGCGCGAGGAATGGGCCGATCTGTCTGCCGAGCAGCAGGCCGAAATGGCCGCGCGTCAGGGCGTAGGCTTTCCGATGCTGGAAGCCGTTGACGTGGTTGATAGGCAGACAGGCCAGCCCGTGCCCGAAAATGGCGAAACCCAGGGCGAGATCGTGATCCGCGGCAATGTCGTGATGTCGGGCTATTACAAGGATGCGGTGGCGACGGCGGCGGCGTTCAAGGATGGTTGGTTTTGGTCGGGCGATGCGGCAGTAAAATTCCCCGGCGGGCAGGTGAAAATCCGCGACCGGCTGAAAGATGTGATCATTTCGGGGGGCGAGAATATCTCCTCGGTCGAGGTGGAGGGCGTGCTATTTCGCCACCCCGCAGTGGCGCTGGCTGCCGTGGTGGCGATGGACGATGCAAAATGGGGCGAGGTGCCCTGCGCTTTTGTTGAACTGCGTGAGGGGGCGCGCGCGACCGAGGCCGAGATCATCGCCTTTTGTCGCGCGCGGCTGGCCGGGTTCAAATGCCCCAAAGCGGTGCGGTTCGAGGACTTGCCGAAAACCAGCACCGGTAAAATCCAGAAATTTCAATTGCGGGCGCGGCTGAGCGCCCCGAACTAGGAGAAAACCATGAGCTTCAAGGCCCTGCGGGTAGACAAGAATGACGACGGTAAAACCTCGGCTGCGGTCGTGGATATGGAACTGAGCGACCTGCCAGAGGCCGAGGTGACCGTGGCAGTCGAGTATTCCACAGTGAATTACAAGGACGGTTTGTGCATTGGCCCCGGTGGCGGGCTGGTGCGTAAATATCCGCATATTCCGGGCATTGATTTTGCCGGCACGGTCGAGACTAGCCAAGATGATCGCTACAAGCCCGGCGACAAGGTCGTGCTGACCGGTTGGCGCGTGGGCGAGGCGCATTGGGGTGGCTACAGCCAGCGCGCCAGGGTCAAGGCCGACTGGCTGGTGCCATTGCCAAAGGGGCTGAGCACGCGGCAGGCCATGGCCGTTGGCACGGCAGGGTTTACCGCCATGCTGGCCGTTATGGCACTGGAGGCCCACGGGCTGAAGCCGGGGCAGGGGCCGGTGCTGGTCACGGGGGCGGCAGGGGGTGTCGGCTCGGTCGCCACGGCGATATTGGCCCATTTGGGCCATGAGGTGGCGGGTGTGACCGGGCGGCCAGAGACGGCGGACTATTTGCGCAGCCTTGGCGCGAGCCAGATTGTGGCGCGCCAAGAGCTGAACGAAACCATCAAGCGCCCGCTGGAGGGCGAGACATGGGCCGGCTGTGTGGATGCGGTGGGCGGGGCCATGTTGGCGCGGATTCTGGGGCAGATGAAATATGGCACGAGCGTTGCAGCGGTGGGCCTTGCGGGGGGTGCAGCCCTGCCTGCCACGGTTATTCCGTTCTTGCTGCGCGGCGTGAACCTCTTGGGCATTGACAGCGTATTGCAACCCTATGCCAATCGGCTGGCCGCATGGCAGCGCATTGCAACCGACCTGCCGATGGACAAGCTTGAAGCCATGATCGTGCCCGCCGGTTTGGGTGATTTGCCCCAACTTGGGGCCGATATTCTGCAAGGGCAGGTGCGCGGCCGTGTGGTGGTTGACGTTAACGCCTGAACACATGCTGCACGGCAGGCCCTTGCCCCGCCGTGCAGCTACAAGCGCGGCGGGGCTTGGCAGAATACGGTTTCAGTGCTTACATTCGCTGCAATGCAGAGGATGGATATGAACGATATCACCACAACCCATGGGCAGTGCGGTCTGCCACGTTATTTTGCAACTATGTTCGCCATGCTTGCCGGGCTCAAACAGGGTGCCGTGCGCTTTACCCTGCCCGATGGCCGCGTGTTCAGGGCCGACGGGCAAATGGCGGGTGATGTGGGCGAGATCATCGTGCGCCGTGGGTCTATGTTTGCGCGCATCGCGCGCGACGGGCAATTGGGCGTGTCGGAAAGCTACATGGATGGCGACTGGGACAGCCCCGATCTGATGGCCCTGCTCGATGTGCTGATGCCAAGCAATGAAGCGTTTGCAGGCCAAATGCGCGGCGCGGGGCTTGTGCGCAGCTATGAGCGCCTGCGCCACTGGCTGCGCAACAATTCGCGCGCACAGGCGCAACGTAATATCGCGCATCACTACGATTTGGGAAACGCGTTTTACAGCCAGTGGCTGGATGACAGCATGACCTATTCCAGCGCTTTGTTCGAAAAACCGGAAGACAGCCTGGCCGATGCGCAGCGCGCCAAATATGCCGCAATTTGCGATGGGCTGAACCTGCGACAGGGCGATAGTGTGCTGGAAATTGGCTGCGGCTGGGGCGGTTTTGCGGAATATGCGGCGCGCGAACGTGGCGCGCGCATCACCGGGCTGACGATTTCGCGCGCCCAGCATGATTTTGCCGCCGCGCGGATGCAGCGGCTTGGCCTGAACGATCGGGTGGAAATTGTGCTGCGCGACTATCGCGACCAGCGCGGGCAGTATGACGGTATCGCCTCTATCGAGATGTTCGAGGCAGTGGGCGAAACCTATTGGCCAGCCTATTTCGACACGCTGAAAGCGCGGCTGAAATCGGGCGCGCGTGCGGCGCTGCAAATCATCACCATTCGCGACGATTTGTTCGACCACTACCGAAAGCACGTTGATTTCATTCAGAAATATGTATTTCCGGGCGGGATGCTGCCCTCGCCACAGGCTTTGGCAGAGCACACAGCACGCGCCGGTTTGCAGGCGGTAAAGAGCTTCGACTTCGCGCCAAGCTATTCGCGCACGCTGCGGCTATGGATGGCCGAGTTCAACGCCAAATGGGATGGCATTCGCCAGCTTGGCTTTGACGAGCGGTTCCAGAGGATGTGGAATTTCTACCTTGCCAGTTGCGCCGCCGGTTTTGCAGGCCGCCAGATTGGCGTGGTGCAAAACACCTATCAGCGCGTCTAGCCAAGCCAGACCGACATCAGCGACCCCGTCCCCGGCGTTGCCAGAAAGCTGACGCGCTGGCCCGCCAATGTGCGCTGGCTGCCAACCCATTCGCCACGGTCGGTGTAAAACAGGTCGATCTCCATACCGCCGCGCACCGCGTAGCGGGTGACATTGGCGGGGCCAGCACCGGTGTCCAGTGTCATCGGGCCTGCATTGCCAGCACGAATGTTCAACGGCCGGCCATCCTGCGTGGAAATCCACACCGGGCGGGTCAGGAAATCGGCGGCAAAAAAGCTGGTCGTGGCGGGGTTGCCGGGCACAAGGCCGGAATAGCGCGAGCCGTTTACCTGCACGCCGCCGCTTGTGGCCGCAGCATTGGCAAAATCGGCCGTGCCGTCGTTATTGGTGGTGGCTTCAAGGTTTTGCAGGCGGCTGTTGTGCCATGTTTCGCGGGCGCGCAGATCATAGGTGAAATTCAGCAGGCCAAGGATGGAAATGTCGAGTTGAGCGCTGACATCGGCAATGATGCTGCTGCCTTGGCGGCGCAAATTAACGCTGCTTGCGCCAATTTCGCGGCGGCCGATCTTGATAACGAAGTCACGCCGCGCGCTTGTGGCCGCCCAAATGGCAGAGGGGCTGCACAGGGCTGCCGCGCTGGCAGCGCCGCCTGTCTTTAGAAAGTCACGCCGAGAAAACACCATTGCACTACCCATTTATTCTGCGCTCTGCCAGTATTTGGCCAGCGCCTATGGCCGATATATAGTGCAATTCACCGCCGGAGCAAACTGTGCGGCCCTTGGCGAGCGGCACTGAAATGAAGGGTAACAATTCGTGCAGACATTGTTTTTCTACGGCACATTGCGCGATGCGGATGTGCTGGCCATGGTTTTGGGGCCGGAACATGCCGCACTTACTGTTGGCGTGCTCGAGAACCATGTTGCCATGGCTGTGGCGGGCGAAACATTCCCGATTATTCACACAAAGAAAGGCGCGCAAGCCCATGGTTTATTGGCAGAAAACCTAAGCAATGAGGCGGTTGCGCGGCTGAATTACTTCGAGCTTGGCTTTGGCTATGAGCTGCGCACCTGCCCTGTGAACGCCAACGGGCGGGTTGTTGATGCGCAGGTATATTTCTGCCCGCCCGCGCTGTTTGAAACCGATGGCGAATGGGATTTTGCCGCATGGGAAACGCGCCAGAAGCCGCTGTTTCTGGAGGCCGGGGCCGAGTTCATGGCGCAATATGGGCGGATTCCGGCTGACAAGCTGGAGCCGTTCTGGGCGGGCATGCGCAATCGGGCGCTGGCGCGCATTGCCGGGCGGGCCACTGTTGCGCCCGCCAGTTTGCGCAAAAACCATGCAAACGAGGTGGAAACCATTACCATGCAGCGCCCCTATCTGGGGTTTTTCGCGATAGAAGAGTTCGAGCTGCGCCACCGCAAGTTCAGCGGCGAGGCCAGCGCGCCCATGCGCCGCGCGGTGTTTGCCAGCGGCGATGCGGTGACCGTGCTGCCCTATGATGCGCTTGGCGATACGGTGCTGCTGATCGAGCAGTTCCGCGCCGGCCCCTTTGCACGACAAGACCCGAACCCGTGGTGCCTTGAGGCGATTGCCGGGCGCATTGATACCGATGAAAGCCCCGAGGATGCCGCGCGCCGCGAGGCGGGCGAGGAAGCGGGGCTGGTGCTTGGCGAAATGGAGCGGATGTTTGGTTATTACACATCGCCCGGCGCGGTGGCCGAATATATCACCAGCTTTGTGGCGAAGGCCAATCTGGGTGATGCGGGCGGCGTTTTCGGGCTGGCGAGCGAGCATGAAGATATTCGCGCCATTGTTGTGCCGTTCGATGTGGCCCATGCCACAATTGCCAGCGGCGAGGCGAATAACGCGCCCTTGCTGTTAAGCCTGCAATGGCTGGCTGTGCATCGCGCACGGTTGCGCAAGCTTTGGGGCGGTGTTGCTTGAAGCCGCGCGCGCAAACCCTTATTGGTTAGCCAAGCGCGCCCAATAGGCGCGGGTGAAAGGATACTATGCGAGTTTACAGCGATCTGGCCGCGGCCATTGGCAATACGCCCCTTATAAAGCTGCGTCGCGCGTCGGAAGAAACCGGCTGCACGATCTTGGGCAAGGCGGAATTCATGAACCCCGGCCAATCGGTCAAAGACCGTGCGGCGCTCAGCATCATCCGCGCGGCCATTGCGTCGGGTGAATTGCGCCCCGGTGGCACGATTGTCGAAGGCACTGCGGGTAATACCGGCATCGGGCTGGCGCTGGTTGGTGCCTCGATGGGGTTCAAGACCGTGATTGTCATTCCCGAAACGCAAAGTCAGGAAAAGAAAGACATGATCCGCCTTGCCGGTGCGCAACTGGTGGAAGTGCCTGCAAAACCCTATAAGAACCCCAATAACTATGTGCGGTATTCGGGGCGACTGGCCGAGGCTTTGGCCAAGACCAACCCGAATGGCGCGATCTGGGCCAACCAGTTTGACAATGTGGCCAACCGTCAGGCGCATATAGACACGACGGCACCCGAAATTCTGGACCAGACACAGGGCGGGGTTGACGGGTTTATCTGCTCTGTCGGCTCGGGCGGCACGCTGGCCGGTGTGGCCACGGGGCTGCGCGCCATAAAGCCGCAGGTGAAGATCGGGCTGGCAGACCCCGAGGGCAGTGCGATGTTTGGCCATTATATGCAGGGCGAGTTGAAGGCCGAGGGTGGCTCGATAACCGAAGGCATCGGGCAGGGGCGCATTACCGCCAACCTTGAAGGGCTGCGCGTGGATTTGGGCTACCGCATTCCTGATAGCGAGGCGCTGCCGGTGGTGTTTGATTTGCTGGCCGAAGAAGGGCTGTGCCTTGGCGGGTCAAGCGGGATCAACATTGCCGGGGCTGTGCGCATGGCACGTGAAATGGGGCCGGGCCACACCATTGTGACCGTTCTGTGCGATTATGGCACACGCTACCAGTCCAAGCTGTTCAACCCTGCATTTTTGCGCGAAAAAGGCCTGCCGGTGCCTGCATGGCTTGCACAGGCCAGTGCCGATGTGCCGGATGTATTTGCCAATGAATAACCTGTGGCGCAGCCTGGTGGTGGCACTGCTGCTGGCGCTTGCCGGCGCTGCCAATGTTGCGGCGCAAGCGCCCGCCGAAGCCACGCCGCAAGAGCAGCTGGCCGCGTGGAACCAAACCGCGACCCGCGCCGACGATGTATTGATGCGGCGCGAAGCCTCGACCGGTTTACTGGAAACGCTGCGCGCCGAACTGGCGGCACAACGCGCAGCGGCGCTTGCCTTTCAACAGGCAAATGGCGAACGTGGCGAAACGCTTTCGGCACAGCTTGAAGCGCTTGGCCCGCCCCCCACCAACGGGGTTGTCGAAGCCGAAGAAATTACCACGCGGCGGCGCGACCTTATCCAACAGGTTACACAGATCACCGTGCCGCTTTTGGCTGCACAGGATGCCTATAGTCGCGCCAACGCCTTGATTGGCGAGATAGATACGCTGATACGCGCGCGGCTGGCCAGCGAGCTTGTGGCGCTGGGGCCTGCCGCCATTAACCCCGCATATTGGCCTGATGCCTATCTGGAAACGCAAACTTTTGTGGGGCGGATCACCACTGAAGTTGGCAATGCGCTGAAAAACCCCGTGCGGCGCAGTTATCTGTTGCGCCAATTACCTGTCGTGGCGCTGGCGCTGATTGCGGGGCTGCTGATTTTGATAAGCATCCGGCGCGCTGCCCTTGGCCGCATTGAAGCCGGATTGACCCAGCGCACGGCGCTGCGCGAGCGCGTGCTATGGGTGGCGGCGCTGAATCTGGGGCGGCTGGCGCTGCCCGCGCTTGGTGCATGGGCGCTGATATGGGCGCTGAAAACCGCTGGCATATTTGGGCTTAACGGGCAGGCGATTTTGCGCGTGTTGCCGACCATGGCCGCGGTAATGATCGGGGGTAGCTGGCTGGCCCATAGCCTGTTTTCGCCGCGCCTACCGCAGGTGCGCCTTGTGCCGCTTTCCGATGGTCAGGCGCGACGCGCTAGCCAGCTTGTCCATGGTCTGGCGCTGGTCTGGGCAATGCGGATTGTGACCGACGCCGCCGTGCTGCGCGGCCAGTTTACAAGCGAGACGAGCGGCGTGCTTAGCTTTGTGCTCATCAGCATTGGCGCTGTGTTCCTCTGGCGAATGGCCCATAGTTTGCGCCACGTGCTGGACGCGGAAAGCGTGCAAGCTGAAAGCGTTGGCCGCAGCTTCCTGATTTTTGTGCGCCGCATGATGCTGGTGGTAAGCGTATTTGCCCCGCTTATGGCTGCCATTGGCTATTTTGCCTTTGCGCGCTACCTGTTTTACCCGACAATTCAAACGCTTGCGCTGTTTGGCATTGTCTATGTGCTTGTCGCCCTGATCAATGATATCTTGAGCAGCCTGTTTTCCTCAAACGACCCCGACCAGCTTGCGCTCACATCGGAGCAGCGTTTTTTGCCGGTGGCTATCGGCTTTCTTGTCGCCTGTATTGCGCTGCCGTTTTTGGCGCTGATCTGGGGCGCACGCATTTCAGACCTTACCGAGGCTTGGGTCTGGGTGAACGAGGGCGTTTCCATTGGCGATGCCCGTTTCAGCCTGCGCGACCTTGTGGTGCTGGTCATCGTTTTCCTGACCGGCTTTTCGATCACGCGCCTGCTGCAAAAGATACTGCGCACAACAGTGTTGCCGCGCACGCGCGTGGATACGGGCGGGCGCAATGCCATGCTGTCGGGGGTTGGCTATGTGGGCTATACGCTGGCCGCACTGGCTGCAATTTCCGCCACCGGCCTTGATTTGTCGAGCCTTGCGATTGTAGCAGGCGCGCTGTCGGTGGGCATTGGTTTTGGCATGCAGAATGTCGTGTCGAACTTCGTTTCGGGCATTATCCTGCTGATAGAGCAGCCCATCAAGGAAGGTGACTGGATCGAGGTTTCGGGCTTTACAGGCTATGTACGCGGCATTCGCGTGCGCTCGACCCTCATCGAAACATTCGATCGTGGTTCAGTGATCGTGCCCAATACCGACCTGATCGCCGGAACCGTGCTCAACTGGACGCATTCCAACCTTCTCGGCCGCTTGAAAGTGCCTGTGGGCGTGGCCTATGGGACAGACCCGCGCCTGGTTGAGCGCGTGCTGCTGGAAATTGCCGAAAGCCACCCGATGGTGCTGAAAAACCCCGCCCCCAGCGTTGTGTTCATGGGTTTCGGAGCCGACTCGCTAGATTTTGAAATTCGGGCCTTTTTGCGCGATGTGAACTGGATGCTCAGCGCGCAGTCAGACATGAATTTCGAGATCGTGCGCCGCTTTCAGCAAGAAGGTATCGAAATTCCCTTTGCACAGCGCGATATCAATTTCCGCGACCTCAAGGGTATCAGCGATGCGCTGCGCGATGCGATCCACCCGCCAAAGCCCGAAGCTGCCCCAAGACGCGAGATAGAGCCATGAGGGCAGGGGGGCCCTGCCGGCCAGTGTGGCGCATGCCAATGATAACCAGCTTCGCCTGCACATCATTGCCCCAATCGAAGGCGCGATGGCCACGCATTTTGGCGTAAAGGCGGCGAATTGTTATACATTGGCCGAAGGGCAGGTGACCGGCCCGCTCGCTATGGAGCCACGTTTTCACTCGATCGGCTGACCAAGAGCGCCTGCATCGCAAGTTTACGCGCCTTGGGCCACGAATAAGCACAGCCAACCCCTTGCAAAGCGCGCGCAAGTCGGGCTACACACCGCCCCACGGACAGGTGGCCGAGTGGTCGAAGGCGCACGCCTGGAAAGTGTGTAGGCGGGGAACCGTCTCCAGGGTTCGAATCCCTGTCTGTCCGCCACCATACCATATTCGCCAGTTTGATCAGGTCGCCTTGGGCGGCCTTTTTTCTTTGTTTCATTGGGCTTTCGTGCAGTTTCTGATTGTTCTGGATTTCTTTCGATTATGCCAGTATGCTTACCTTGAGTGGTATAGAACGTGGTATGAATTATGGCCCTGTTAGGCAAGCTGACCAAGAAGCTGGTGGAAAATCTGGGCACGGGTCGCCACGGCGATGGCGCTGGCCTGTATCTGGTGGTTGATCCGTCGGGCGCGCGGCGCTTTATTGTGCGGGTGGTGGTCAAGGGCCAGCGCAATGCCAAGGGCGCGCCGCTGCGCACCGACTTTGGCTTGGGTGGCGCTGATGTGGTGACGCTGAACCAAGCGCGGGAACGCGCGCTGGAATATCGGCGCATGGCAAAGGCTGGGTTGAACCCGCGCTTTAATGCGGCGCGCGAGATTCCAACTTTTGCGGAAGTGGCGCAGCAAGTTCATATCGACCGGATGCCAACTTGGAAGAACGCAAAGCATGGCCAGCAATGGATCAACACCTTGCGCGACTATGCCTTTCCCAAGATCGGGCGGATGCCTGTTGATAGCGTTGGCCAGCCAGAGGTGCTGATGTGCCTGTCACCTATCTGGACCGAAAAGCACGAAACCGCGCGGCGCTTGGCGCAGCGGATCAAGATCGTGCTGGACGTGGCCAAATCCAAGGGATTTCGTTCCGGCGAAAACCCCGTGACTGCGATCCATGATGCGCAAGTTCTGCCAAAGGTTAAGGCCAAGCCAAAGCACCATAAGGCGATGGAATGGCAAGCGGTGCCTGCCTTCTATGCTGACCTGAAAACCCGCGATGCAATGGCCGCCAAAGCCTTGATGTTCACTAGCCTGACTGGTTCGCGCACAAGCGAGGTTTTGGGGATGCAATGGGGCGAGGTCGACCTTGAGGCGCGGCTTTGGACCTGCCCAGCAGATCGGATGAAAGGCGGGGTGGTGCATCGGGTGCCGCTGACCGATGAAATGTTAGCGATCCTTGAACCGTTGCGGGCAATGCAATCGGACTATGTGTTTAAAGGGCAAAAGCGGCATCGGCCCTTGTCCAACATGGCCATGCTGATGCTGTTGCGCCGGATGCAGGTGGAAGGCGTCACCGTGCATGGCTTCCGCTCCACCTTCCGCGATTGGGCGTCTGAGGTGGCAAATGCGCCGCGCGAGGTTGCGGAAATGAGTTTGGCGCATAAGGTAGGGTCTGATGTGGAACGGGCTTATGCGCGGTCGGACCTGCTGGAAAAGCGGCGGGCGCTGTTGGAACACTGGTCGAGTTATGTTTCTGGCCATATCGCAAAGGTCTTCCACATTGGACAACGATAAAAATGTAACACCGACTGAAAAGATTACCGATCTTGAGATGGTCCATTGGGTTGATGAACAATCGTCAATGCGAGGAATGGCCAAGGCTGGCGGCAAAAGGCCCGAAAAAACTTACGAATCCTTTCAAGAGCTATATGATGCAATCCTGAAAGATGGGACGTTGGTCTTCAGTTCCCCTGTAGTCGATGTTGTTATTTTTGCACCCGAAGGCCGTTTTGAAGGCCATTTGATAGCAGTCAGGCATTCGGGCAGAAATGTGCGCAAATTCCTTATAAGGGCGGACCTATTCGACGATGAATATGGTAATTTCTCAAACTGCTTAGACCATATTAGAAGCAATAACGCTGCAGATTGTGAGCTAGAACTTACGCATTTGCAGGACCTTGCTGATCAGTTCGAGCTTTCGCCGACAACGTTTGATCGAGAGCGAGTCTATGGGCGATTGGAAATTGACATTGTGGCGGCACTTCAATTCATCAAAATCGTAGATGATCTTGGTGGTGGTGAGGGAACATACCCTCCAGATTTCGAGCTTGGATACTGTGTTGGGCGGCTTTTTTCTAGCATCCAAAATCTGGCCACACTGGAGCCAGATGCTGTAAAGGCCCATGAATATGAAAAAAGCTATAAGGATCGGGGAAAAAAGGGAAAATCACGGGATCGAAAAGAAGCACGGCAAGATCAATTATTTGAGTGCATTGAACGACTGGTCAGTCAAAACCCGGCGCTATCGCGATTTCGGCCTTTGGATGTTGCAAAGTTAGCTTGTAAGGACGCTATGTTGCAAAATTCTGACTTGTGGACTCAAGGCAGTGGGCAGCTCGAACAATATCTAACTTGTTTCGCCAGCGAACCAAAATATCGCAAGGCTTATCGTGATTTGTTCCCAGAAACTGGCTAAGCGGTTTCTTGTTGCGACCAAGGCGGCTAGGTAAAGTTCAGCTTTTTCCAAATTGGCTAGACGCTGTATCGCCACTGTATAAATACTCGCAAAACTGCCTATAAGTCAGAACCATTCTTCACCTTTGAAAGTGACAACAGAATGGCAAACCTTTTCGAGCAAAACAGAACCTACGTTCTTGGCGACCCCGAACTTGAGCTTATTGGCGACCGCGACAAGCTGGCCCAATGGCGGCATAAAGGCATGGGGCCAGCGTTCTACCGCCTTGGCCGCAAGATCGTCTATCGCGGGGCGGACCTGAACGCTTGGGCCGATGCCAACCGCGTTGAACCTGCCAAGGCAGGGCGGGGCTGATGGCCAAGCGCGTGTCGGCGCGCAAGATCAAAATCCACACCCAATACACCTATGAACAGGCGGCGGATGCGCTGGTCGTCTCGGTGCAAACGGTGCGGTTGTGGCGGCGATCTGGTTTGCCCGTTTTGGATAGCCAGAAACCGCATTTGATCTTGGGCTTTGCGCTCAAGGAGTTCCTCAACAAACGGTCGCACAAACCCGAACGCCGATTGGCACGCGATCAGTTCCTTTGCATGGGCTGCAACGCCCCACGGCGCGCCTATGGCGGCATGGCTGACTATACGCCCTACACCGCCACACGCGGCAGGCTGGAGGCGCTTTGTGAGGTCTGCCACGGGCTATGCGGCAAGTAT
>JBBDJE010000048.1:0-16300 GCA_040880065.1 Paracoccaceae bacterium
TTCATCGCGCCCCATCGGCGGTGGCGTTCGGGGAAAGGTGCGCAATGAATGCGCACCCTACGCGTGATTGCGCCGATGGGAGGCCGCGCCGCTTGGTGCGCCCGCCTGCCCATGTTAGCCTGCGGGTTCACCCAAACCCGAAGGAGACCGCTATGAGCGTTGCTCGTATTACCGAAATTTCATCCTCATCCACCAAAAGCTTTGATGACGCGATCACCCAAGGCATCGCCCGCGCCGCGCAAACCCTGAAGAATGTCGAGGGCGCATGGGTCGAAAGCCAGAAGGTCATCTGCAATGGCGGCAGAATTACCGAATACCGCGTCATGATGAAAGTGACGTTTGTGTTGGAAGATTAAGCGCCACAACCCACCACCACCCCCGCGCGACCACACCCCGTAGGGTGCGCATTCATTGCGCACCGTGGCGTGGTGGGGGCAAAGCCATGGGTGAATTGTGGTGGTGGGGTCGCGGATGGAGTTGTGCGGGTGGCAACGTCATAAAGGTGCGCAATGAATGCGCACCCTACGGCTGGCTGATGCCGTGCGCATCAATGAGGCTTGTTAGCAAGATAGGTCTCCTCGCGTCACACCACTGTCGCCACTGATGGAGGATGCTTTCACTCTGCATCCAGTCGTACTTATTACTAGTTCTATCATATTCTCTCGAATACTTTCGTGTTGGCTTGGGTTCGCCCGGCCAAAGCGAATAATTTGAAAACTGTCGTCTGTATAGTAAAGCGTATAGGTATGGTCACCGGCACTCAAATCCACCCTATTCGAACCAAGAAATTCGGGTGAAGGTGAGTTGGCACAACCAAAAAGTAGCGCAATCGCAAATAGATTTTTAAACCTTATCATCCAGTTTTTATCCTGCTAACAATACGATTGCATTGTCGCGACTTTTTGAATCTACAATGTGCCTGAATACAAATAGGGCGTTCCATCGTTGCGATAAACGTAGCACGTATTTGCGGTAACTGTTAAAACCCGGTTTCTATCGCTGGGGAGCCTTGATTGCTCATTAGCGGCAGTTTGGGCTGTTCCCGTGCAGGGTTCAACTGTGACAGGCGAATACCCTCTATCGCGCATACAAATTTCGAAATTTGACTGCCTGAGTTGGGAATTAGTGTCAACAGAGTATATCCCGACATATGGTGCCCAGCTTACTTGAGTGTTGGTAGGGACTGCCTGTGTTGCGGTGGTTTGGCAGCCAACAAAATCTCGTTCATACTGATCATATGTAACGTTATTGCGAACCCAAATTTGTTGCTCCACACAGCCAGAAATTAAAAGTGCGGCAGCAAGAACTAGCTGAATTTTCACGATACATCTCCAAAATATAATTGGTTGAATAAAAACCAATTTGACCATAAGCGTCAAGGAGAATTGTAGATAGTTTATAAAATTATTAAATATGCTCTATTTCTTAATATAATAAGGGTAAAAATTTCTATCAAATAATAAATCAGCAATATCTATTAATATTAGATCAGGTATTTAATTAAAGTATCTAATATATATTTTTCCAAAAAAACCATCCCTCACTCATCCATCTTCAAAGCCGAAATAAACGCCTCTTGCGGGATATCAACCCGCCCGAATTGCCGCATCCGTTTCTTACCAGCCTTCTGCTTGTCCAGCAACTTCCGCTTGCGCGTGGCATCGCCGCCGTAGCATTTCGCGGTCACGTCTTTGCGCAGCGCTGAAATGGTTTCGCGGGCGATAATCCGCCCGCCCACCGCCGCCTGGATGGGGATTTTGAACATGTGTTGGGGGATGAGTTCCTTCAGTTTTTCGCACATGCCACGGCCACGGGCGTCGGCGCGGGCGCGGTGGACCATGGTCGAGAGCGCATCGACAGGCTCGTCATTCACCAGAATCTGCATTTTCACCAGCTCATCTTCGCGATAGCCGATCATCTGGTAATCAAAGCTGGCATAGCCCTTGGTGACCGATTTCAGGCGGTCGTAGAAATCAAACACCACCTCGGCCAGCGGCAGATCATACACTACCATCGCGCGCGCACCGGCATAGGTCAGGTCCATCTGGATGCCGCGGCGTTCCTGGCACAGTTTCAGCACATCGCCAAGGTATTCATCGGGCACCAGAATGGTCGCCTTGATGCGCGGCTCCTCGATATGGTCGATATAGTTCAGCTCGGGCATATCGGCGGGGTTGTGCATTTCGCGCACCTCGCCGTCATTCATGTGGATATGGTAGATCACGCTGGGCGCGGTGGTGATCAGGTCCATGTCATATTCGCGTTCCAGCCGGTCGCGGATCACCTCAAGGTGCAAAAGCCCCAGAAAGCCGCAGCGAAAGCCAAAGCCAAGCGCTGCGGATGTTTCCATTTCGGTGGAAAAGCTGGCATCGTTCAGCGAAAGCTTTTCAATGGCGGCGCGCAGGTCTTCAAAATCGGCGGCATCGACCGGGAACAGCCCGCAAAACACCACGGGCTGCGCGGGTTTGAAGCCGGGCAGCGGTTCGATTGCGCCCTTCTTTTCAGAGGTGATCGTGTCGCCAACCCGCGTATCGCGCACCTGTTTGATGGAGCCGGTGAAAAACCCAAGCTCGCCGGGGCCAAGTTCATCCATCGGCAGCATGCCGGGTTTGAACACGCCAAGCCGTTCCACGCTGTAATGCGCGTCGGTCTGCATCATGCGGATCTTGTCGCCCTTTTTCATCACCCCATCCATGATGCGCACCAGCACGACAACGCCAAGGTAGGCGTCATACCAGCTATCAACCAGCATGGCCTTGAGCGGCGCATCGCGGTCACCCTTGGGGGCGGGCAGGCGATGCACAATCGCTTCCAGCACCTCGGGAATGCCAAGGCCGGATTTGGCGGAAATTTCCAGCGCGTCCGAGGCGTCAATCCCGATGACATCTTCGATCTGCGCGCGCACGCGGGCAGGCTCGGCTGCGGGCAGGTCGATCTTATTGAGCACCGGCACAATCTCGTGGCCCGCATCAATGGCGTGGTAGACATTGGCCAGCGTCTGCGCCTCAACCCCTTGGGCGGCGTCAACCACCAGCAGGCTGCCCTCAACCGCCCGCATGGAGCGGCTCACCTCATAGGCGAAATCCACATGGCCGGGCGTGTCGATCAGGTTGAGCACATAGGTTTCCCCGTCGCGGGCCTTGTAATCAATCCGCACGGTTTGCGCCTTGATGGTAATGCCCCGCTCGCGCTCGATATCCATGCTGTCGAGCAACTGCTCTTTCATGTCACGATCGGTCACGGTGCCGGTCGACTGGATCAGCCTATCGGCAAGCGTGGATTTACCGTGGTCGATATGCGCCACGATGGAAAAATTGCGGATTTTGCTCAGGTCGGTCATGGTAGGGTGATATGATTGGGAAAAGCGGTGCAGTCAATGGGGGTGTGTTCCTTTGGCCTCGACCGACCGCTACAAGCTTCGGAACTTTGCCCCCTTGTTTACCGGCAGTAAGAAAAGGCCGTTTTCGTTGTTTTCACGTTGAGCGACAATTGCTTTCCAATGCCAGAGGATTGTTGCCGCTTGTTGGTTTATAGGTTGTTTCTCAACAGATGGCGCCAGATAGATACCCAAAACACCAGCTCGTAAAAGAGCTGACCGCTCTGGCAGTCGTTTCGCCTGTGCCTTATCTTTAGAAATAACCACCCATTTCCGTTCTTTTCCAAGCTCATTGAACAATTCAATGTCTTTGATGTCGGGTGGAAATTTGTCTTTTAGTGCCCATACCTCGTGACCATCGATTTTTACCAGCGCATGAAGCGCTTTCGCAATTGCCGGTGGCATATTGTGATCAAATAGAACCTTGATGGGCATTTGATCGCGATTTCTTATCGAGGCTTTCCTCGAATTTAACGGCATGTCGCACTAGTTTTGCGTCAATTTCGTACAATCGGCTCACATAGGAGATACTGTGCGAGCGTTTAACTTCGCGGAATAGGATATGGGTAGATATACCAATGCTATCCAATATTGGGTCACCAAATGCACGTTCTGGGTCTATGATGACAGTTGGCATTGAATTAGGGCGCCACCTTGCCACACGGTCACCGTCAAACTCTAAACCCGAAACAGATTGGTCGATAATTCGAGCAAACGCCTTTTGTCCCGGCCGCTTGGGCGAAAGGCTCACTAACTCTCCGTCTTGCTCTGTTGCATCCATCAATATTTCAGCACCATCGGTCTTGAACTGGATCGTAGAAAGAGGACGACTTATTCCAAATTGATTTTCAGCTAAGGCAATTGCATAACGGATAGATTGAAGTGAAACACCACGGAGTCTCAGCGCACGAACCACGCGCAACTCAATCATATCAATGAAACTGATTTCGGTTGTATCATCTAAAAACTGATAATGGCCGCGCCAAAGTGGTTCCTTTGGGCCGCTGCCACGAGTCCACCGTATAATTTCTTGCGCCGTCGAGCCAATAAGGCGCGCAGCTTCTCGGGGCGTATAGATTCCTTCGCCAAATATTGGATTATCAAGGGGCATACGGCTTTAGGTCAAATCAGTTATAGCGACGATCAAGACGAGCATAGACCACTGTGGAATCTGAGCCAACTGGTTTGTGGCTACCTGTCCCTCCACCCATACCTTGCATAGGCCAGCCCCAGCAGTCTGCGCCGCAGCGTCGGGAACGGGAACTTTGCGGGAACCTCGCGCAGGGGGGCGGGCAGGCTTTGGGGGGATTTGTTGCCGAGGATGATCTCGGCCAGCGCTTGGCCCGACCATGTGCCCATGGCCAGCCCCGCGCCCTGAAAGGCATGCGCGCTCCAGACATGGTCATAGCCCGGCACGGGGCCGACATAGGCGGTGAGGCTGCGGTTCATGCAGACCAGCCCGCTCCAGAAATAGGGCGTTTCAACATGGGCCCAAGCCGGAAAGATCGCATTAAAATCACGCCGGATGCGGCGCTGCATGCGGGCGGTGTCGGCCGGGCGTAGGTTGGTGCCGCCGCGCATGCCGAACATCATCCGCCCATCGGGCATCAGGCGAAAGTAATGCAGCAGGTTGCGGGTATCAGAGACCGGCTCGGTCGCGCGCCAGCCTTGGGCCTTTTGCTCGGCCGCGCTCAGCACGCGGGTGACGATGATGTTTGATGGCACGGGCAGAAAGCGGCCATCCATCCAGCTTGCCAGACCATCGGCGGAATAGCCGTTGGTGGCGATGATGACATGGCGTGCTGAAACGCTGCCATGCGGCGTGACCAGCCGGTTGGGCGCACCTGCATGCAGCGCCATGACCGGTGAGCCGCCAAAAATCCGCGCGCCCGCTTGCGTGGCGGCCCGCGCCAGCCCCAGCGTGTATTTGAGCGGGTTCAGCGCAAAGCCGACAGGGTGGTGCAGCGCGCCAAAAAAGGCGGGCGAGGCAAGGCCGCGCTCGGCTAGTTGTGGCTGGCTGAACACCTCCGCCTGAATGCCGAAACTGGCCTTCAGAAAGGCGGCTTCATCGGCAAAACCAGCGGCATCGCTTGCGCGGTGGGCCATGGCCCATTCGCCGTTGCCATGCGCATCGGCATGGATTTTCTCGGTTTTCAGAAGCGCGCGCACCTGCGCAACCGCGCCGGTTTGGGCGGCGACAAAGGCGCGCGCCTCGGTCAGCCCGAAGCGTTTGATAAGCGCGGCATTGTCAAGCTTTGAGCCACCCATGCACACAAACCCGCCCGCCCGCCCGGACGCGCCCCAACCGGGCCATGCGGCGTCGAGCACCACAACATCAAGCCCACCTTTGGCCAGCATGCGCGCAGCGTTCAGCCCGGTCACGCCTGCGCCAATAATCGCAACATCGGCGCGGATATCGCCCTCAAGCGCTGCGGAAGGTTCCGGTCGCTCAACGGTGGATTGCCAGAAGTTGCCCGGGTCGGGCCGCGGTGCGTAGCTGGCGGCGGGGTAAAGGCGGCGCAGGCTCATGCCAGTTGCGCTGCGATGCGCCCGCAGGCGGTCTCGATCAGATCGAGCGTGCCGTCAAAATCGCCGCTATACCACGGGTCGGGCACATCAAGCGGGCTGGCCAGCCCGGCATAGGGCAAAAACTGTGCCACAAGCGCACGGCCGGGAAAGGCCGGGTTTTGGCGCAAATCGGCAAGGTTGTGCGCATCCATGGCGAGGATCAGGTCGAAATGCGCAAAGTCATCGGCATTTACCTGCCGCGCGCGCTGGGCAGAAATATCATAGCCGCGGGCGGCGGCGGCGGCTTGTGCGCGCCTGTCAGGCGCATCGCCTGTATGCCATGCACCTGTACCGGCGCTGTCGATGCGCAGGTCGGGGCCGGCACACTGGCGCATCACCCCCTCGGCCATGGGCGAGCGGCAGATATTGCCAAGGCAGACGAACATAAGTGATGTGGTCATAGATCCCCGCAGGCCAAAACGGCCCTTCTCCACAAGCTTACGGGTGCCGATGCTCCGACCGCAAGGCGCGCTTGGGGGCATCGGCAGAAAGCCACCTAGTTGTGGCTGTGATCGGTGCCATGCGCCTCGTCGTTGCTGCGGGTATAGTCCACCGGAATTTGCAGCGCGATTTCGCCGGCATGTTCAAAAATCAGGATGATATCAAGCATATCGCCCTGTTCCAGCGCATCGCTCAAGCCCATGAACATGAGATGGTCGCCACCGCGCGCGAGCCTGTGCGTCTCGCCAGCCGCAATGGCGATGCCGCCTTTGGCTTCAACCATTTGCGCCACACCATCAGTGATTATGTTGTTGTGAATCTGGTTCATCTGCGCAATGTCGGTTTTTATGCCGATCAGCCGGTCATCTTCCGGGCCGGTATTGTGGATTTCCATATAAGCGCCGCCGGTGCGTGCACCCGGCACGCCCGACCGCGCATAAGCGTCGTGGATTTGAATTTCAGCCAAAGCCGTTGTCGCAAGGCCAATGCCCAGCGCTGCAAGAATTATGGTTTTCATGGTATATGCTCCGTTATGTGATGTTTGTTTGGCGAAACATCACAGTGGCGGCGCGCGGATAAGCTTTTGCTGTGGTCGCGCGCTTACAATTGGGGCAACCGGCTGTGCAATATGTCGCGCAAAGCGCGCGGGCGTGCAGGTGCCGCGCACTGCCAGCGCAGCGGGCAGCACAACATGTTGCAGGCAGCAGGGGTGGTGCGCTGCGTGAGGGCCATCGCCATCCGGCGGAGCTTCGCCGCAAAATGCGCTTGGGCTTAGCCCAAAGGCTGGCGCATTCGCATGCATCGGGGCCACAAGCGCGGCAGACCAGATCACCACAATGGCAATCAGGCCGCACAGGTCGCGCAAAAATGGCAGACGGATGCGTTTCATGGGCGCAATTGAGCAAAGCGCGCCGCAAAAGGCAATGCGACAAACGAAACAACCCCGCCAGCCGGGCTGACGGGGCTAAATTTTGTGCATAGCCAAAGCTTAGGCAGCAGCAGCTTGTTTGGCGATTTCGCGCTTCACTTTCAGCGCGGCATCCGACAGGACATCGTCTTTCGCTTTTGCAAGATAGGCATCAAGCCCGCCACGGTGATCAACGCTGCGCAGGGTCGCTGCGGCGATCTTGAACTTGAAGCTGCGGCCAAGCGATTCCGAGGCCAGCGTCACATCGTTCAGGTTCGGCAAAAAGCGGCGGCGGGTTTTGTTATTGGCATGGCTGACATTGTTGCCAGTCATCACGGCTTTGCCGCTCAGTTCACAACGACGGGACATGTCCGTCTCCTTCACATATGGTGTCTGGGGCTGCGCCGGGCTGCCCATAAATCTTGAAGCGCTTCTTTAGGGGCAAAGGCGCGGGGCGTCAAGGGATTCGCGCGGATTTGCTTCACCGGACCGGCACCGCTTGGCAACCACATCCAAAAGTGCGGCAAGTGCCACATCGGGGCTGGCGTTATCGCTGGAAATGCGCACCTCGGCATCAGCCCAGGCGTGGGCGATTTCGGGGTCGGATTTGAGCTGCGCAAGCAGCGCGTCGCCTGCCGCGCGGCGAAAGCCTTCAAGCGCCTGCACCTTGCGCCGCCGCGCAATGCTGCCCTGGCTTTGGCGGGCCTCAAACAGGGTTTTCATGGCCTGCCACGCATCTTCAATCCCGGCGCCTGTAAGGGCCGAAACGGGCATGGCGCGGGGGAAGTCTTGCGGGTCATCGCGGCGTTTGCGCAACAACCGCAGCGCGCCGGTATAATCGGCCACCGTGCGCATGGCTTGGGCCTTAAGATCGCCATCGGCCTTATTGATGAGGATGAGGTCGGCCACCTCCATAATGCCGCGTTTGACACCTTGCAATTCATCACCGCCCGCAGGGGCCAGCAGCAGGGTGAAAATATCGGTCATTTCGGCGACCATGGTTTCAGACTGGCCAACGCCGACCGTTTCCACCAGCACCACATCAAACCCCGCCGCAGCGCAAAGCGCGATAGATTCGCGCGTGCGCCGCGCCACGCCACCCAAAGCCGTTTGGCTGGGCGAGGGGCGAATGAAGGCTTCGGGCGCGCGGCTAAGCAGTTCCATGCGGGTTTTATCCCCCAGTATCGAACCACCGGAGCGGGTCGAGCTTGGGTCAACCGCCAGCACGGCAACGCGCAGGCCCTTTGCAACAAGATGCAGGCCGAAGGCTTCGATAAACGTCGATTTGCCCACACCCGGCGTGCCCGAAAGCCCGATGCGAATGGCCCCTTCACCCGCCCCGCCAAGTGCTGCCAGCAATTCGGCCGCCTGCGCACGATGATCGGCGCGTGTGCTTTCAACCAGCGTTATAGCGCGCGCCAGAGCACGGCGCTCGCCATGCAGCACGGCATCTGCCAAAGAGTGGTGTGTTGGATCGACCGTCATAGAATGTCCTGAATATCTGCCCAAGCGGCATGGCATTATTGCGCGGAAATTGCAATTCGGATGCCCGTTTGATCGATGCTGTGCTAGGCTGATCGAATTATGGCGACCTCTCAATACAGTTTTCGTAAGGTGACACCGGATGATCTTGATTTACTTGTGTCATGGCAATCAAACCCGCATGTCCGTGAGTGGTGGGACACAGACGAGCCATATGACGAAGCTGAACTGATCGATCCCAGGGTTTCACGTTGGATCGTCTCTCTAGGGCAGCGACCTTTCGCCTTTATGCAGGATTACACTGTGCATGGGTGGGAGGACCATCACTTTGCAAAATTGCCCAACCGTGCGCGCGGAATTGACCAGTATATCGGCGACCCTGAAATGCTTGGTCTTGGGCATGGCCCGGCATTTATCGGCGCAAGAATGCAGGCCCTATTTGATGAGGGTGCACCCGTTATCGCCACTGATCCTCACCCAGATAATGCGCGGGCTATTGCTGTTTACACGAAACTAGGGTTTGAGTCGTTCGGGCCGCCCCAAAAAACGCAGTGGGGTTTGATTTTGCCGATGCTGGCGAGGCGGGAGGAGTGCGGACTCAAGCGCCGCGGGGTGCGCAAACCGACCGCGCCCTTAGCTGCGATGATACGGGCCACCTGCCAGAATTGTCGCGGCCCGATAAAGCTGCTCGGCCAGCATGACCCGCGCCAGCATATGTGGCCAGACCATCTTGCCAAAGCTCAAGGCATAATCGGCCTGCGCGCGCAAATCGGGGGCTATTCCGTCAGCACCGCCTATGAGTATCGCAAGATCGCGGTTATCGGTGTCGCGCCAGTCGGCCAGTGTTTCGGCAAATTGTGGCGAGGTCGTCTGCTTGCCGCGCTCGTCCAGCACCATGAGGCGCGCGCCTTTGGGGATGGCAGCGCGCAGCAGGTCGGCTTCCGCCACCATGCCGCCGCCTTTGCGGTCATCGAGTTCGACAAGTTCGGCAGGGCCAAGGCCAAGCGCGCGACCTGTGCGCCCGAACCTTGCAAGATAGTCGGTGATCAGCGCCGCCTCGGGCCCGCCTTTCTGGCGGCCCATGGCGCAAATCAGCACGCGCATCGATCAGCGTGTGGCGGGCAGGTCCTGCCACATTTTTTCGAGCTGGTAAAACTCGCGCACTTCGGGGCGGAACACATGCACGATGATATCGCCGCAATCGATCAGCACCCAATCGCCGGTTTCACGCCCCTCGGCGCGGGGCGTCTGGCCGAGTTTTTCTTTCACGCGGTCCATCAGCTTTTCGGACATGGCGGCAACTTGACGCGACGAGCGGCCAGAGGCAACGACCATATGATCGGCAAAGGATGACTTGCCGGCAAGCGGGATCGAGATCACGTCTTCGGCCTTGTCATCTTCCAGCGAGGCCAGCACAAGCGCGAGCATTGCATCGCTTTGGGTTTTATCGCCACTGCGGGCGGGCGGTGCGCTAGGGCTTTCCGCAACAGAACGTTCCGACAGAACGCATCCTCCTGATTTCGCCCGTATCGGGCCTGATTACTTTGCCCTAGCACAGAGGCAGGGGCCACTCAACCCGGCCCGATGCCACGCGCAAATGCTGGCAGCAAACCGCCACAGAAATGCCACACGCCGTGCAAAAGCCATGCTGTGCTGCGGATGCAGGTTATATTCATGGCCCAAAACACGCGCATAAAACCTAGCCGGAGGGTTTGGAGGCTTTGGCCGCGTGCCACTCCTCTATCATCGCATACATGATGATGATGACGGGCAGCAGGTTCAGCCCGTCCATATCGGCACCTTCGCCCTTTTTAAGCTCTTTGATCTTGAGCGCGAGGTGCTTGGAGGGCATCATCATCTGGCTGCGTTTCAGTGCAACTGCCATTTTGGCGGGTTCGCGCTCGGCGTCGAGTTTTGACATTTTGCGCGCCCAGGGCATTTGGTTGGCCAGCGGTTTGAGCTTTTCAAGCAGCGCCTTCATCCATTCGGCCTGCGGTTTGACGCTATCGCCAATGTTTTCAGCCTCGCGCCCGCCCATGAACCGTTCAAAGGCGGCGGTTTTCTTTAAAAACGCCAGCGTGGCTTTGCGGTTCTTTTCGGTCAGTTCGGGCAGAAAAATCAGCCGGGGCAGCTTTTTGGTGGCTTTTTTGATCTGCTTGTCGAGCTTGTCGAAGCCTTTTTCGAGGTCTTTGACCAGCTTTTTAGCCTTGTCATCAGAATCATTTGGCATGTGAAAATCCATGAAATAAAGGATGGCGCGACGATGATGCACCACAGGCCTGCGGGGCCGTAATTGGCCGCAGTAATTCTAGCACGGATTTTTGGCACAATGGGGAAAAATGCTGCGGGCGGCGCTATGACCGCCCGCAAAGGGGCCGCCCGCAAGGGGTGCTCAGGCACGCACCAGGCGTTCGTAGCTTTCGGCCACGTCGCGGGCAATCGCGCCGACTTCAAAGTTGTAATCACCGATCTGGCCTACGGGCGTAACCTCGGCGGCGGTGCCGGTCAGCCAGCATTGCTCAAAGCCTTCCAGCTCTTCGGGCATGATATGGCGCTCATGCACCTTGATCTGCTTGTCCTTGAGCATGCCGATCACGGTTTGCCGCGTCAGCCCGTTCAAAAAGCAATCAGCCAGCGGGGTGTGCACTTCGCCGTCTTTCACAAAGAACATGTTGGCCCCGGTCGCCTCGGCCACATAGCCGCGATAGTCAAACATCATTGCATCCGAACAGCCCTTGGCTTCGGCGGCGTGTTTGGACATGGTGCAGATCATGTACAGCCCGGCGGCCTTGGCCTGGCTCGGGGCGGTTTCGGGGCTGGGGCGCTTCCATTTGGCAATATCAAGCTTGGCACCCTTCATTTTGGCATCGCCGTAATAGCTGCCCCATTCCCACGCGGCGATAGCCATGCGCACAGGGTTGCGCTTGGAGGCAACGCCCATATCCTCGCCCGCGCCACGCCACGCAACGGCGCGCACATAGGCGTTGTCCCAGTTATTGGCCTTCAAAACCTCGGCCTTGGCGGCTTCGATTTCATCGACCGAATAAGGGATGTCCATGTCGATCAACTCGCCCGATTTCAGCAGCCGGGCCGAATGTTCGCGGCCAAGAAAGATCTTTCCGTTATAGCAGCGCTCGCCTTCAAACACCGAGCTGGCATAGTGCAGCGCATGGGTCAGAATATGCACATTGGCCTCACGCCAGGGCTGCAGTTTGCCATCCATCCAGATAAAACCGTCACGGTCACTATATGCACCAGCCATCGAAAAGTCCTTCATTGCCGCACGCAGCGGGATATTGCGAATGTTGCTGAATTGCCGCGCAATGCGACAGATTCTTGCGAAACTGATTGCAGGCCTAACATTGCCCCCTTATAATGTCAATAAAACTGACATAAACTGTGATCGATCGAAACAACGAGGCCAAAAATGCACGCGCCAGGCATAAATTCCAAAGCGACCCGGTCAGAGCAACTTCTGTTTCTGACCGATGATCAGCTGCGCCAAGGCATCGAGCTGATGTTCTTTGCCTATCGCGGTTTCACGGCTGATCCGGATATGATTCTGCAAACCATGGAATATGGCCGTGCGCATCATCGCGCCATTCATTTCATCGGGCGCAAACGCGGGCTGACGGTAAACGAGTTGCTGGGCATTCTGGGGGTGACCAAGCAATCGCTGAACCGCGTGCTGCGCCAGCTTATCGACGACGGGCTGGTTGAAAACCGCGTTGGCCTGCGCGACCGCCGCCAGCGCAACCTGTTTTTGACCGAGGCGGGCGAAAGCCTGGAGCGCAAGCTGTCTGACGCGCAGCGCCAGCGTATGCGCGCCGCCTATGCCAAGGCCGGTCCCGAGGCTGTGGCCGGGTTTCGCACCGTATTGGAGCAAATGATCGCGCCAGATATCGCACGCATCGTGCAATCGCTGTTGATGGATGCCGAGCCATGAGCGGCGCCGCACGGGCAATGGATGCGCATCTGCTGATCATTGATGATGATGAGCGGATTCGCAGCCTGTTGCAGAAGTTCCTGCAAAAGAACGGCTATATGGTGTCGGTTGCGCGCGATGCCGCCCATGCCCGCCGCCTGCTGGCCGGGCTGGAGTTCGACCTGCTTGTCATGGATGTAATGATGCCCGGGGAAGACGGCTTCGCCCTCACCCGCGATTTGCGCCGCTCCATGGCCACGCCGATTTTGCTGCTCACCGCGCGGGGCGATGCCGAGGACAGGATCAAGGGGCTGGAACTTGGGGCGGATGACTACCTTGCCAAGCCGTTCGAGCCAAAGGAGCTGTTGCTGCGCGTGCACGCCATTTTGCGCCGCGTGCCCAAAGACACGCATCTGCCAACCCCGCCGCGTATGCTGCAACTGGGCGCGGTGCGCTATGATATTGTCCGCGCCGAGCTTTGGACGGGCGATGCGCCTGTGCGCCTGACCTCGACCGAAACCGCCTTGATGCGGATTTTCGCCGCCCAGCCCGGCCAGCCGCTAAGCCGGCTTGAACTGGTTGACGAACTTGGCCGTGCCGGCGGCGATACGCAGGAACGCGCGATTGATGTGCAAATTACCCGGCTGCGCCGCAAAATCGAAGCCGACAGCAAACAGCCCCGCTATCTTCAAACCGTGCGCGGGGCGGGGTATATGTTGGTGCCGGATTAGGAGGGGGCAATGGCCGATCATGCGATGATTACAGTTGCCGAAGACTTTTTCACCAAGGGCTGCGGGCGCTGCGCACGTTTTGCCACCCCCGATTGTTCCACACGCCGCTGGATAGACGGACTGAAAGATTTGCGCCGCATCTGCCTTGATACGGGGCTGAGCGAAGGCGTGAAATGGGGCCACCCCTGCTATATGTATGAGGGGCGGAATATAGCGATGATCGGCGCTTTTCGGGGCGATTTTTTGTTGACGATGTTCAACGCCTCGCTTTTGAAAGACCCCGAGGGGGTTTTGCAAAAACGCGGGCCAAACGCGCGCGTGCCGACCGAGTTCAACTTCACCGATACGGCAGCGGTCGTCGCGCAGGAAGCTGTGATACGCGCCTATCTGAACGAGGCGATCGGCTATGCCAAGGCCGGTATCAAGCCCCTCAAAGTAGAGCGCGAGATCGACATGCCCGATGAGTTAACCAACGCGCTGGATGATGATCCGGAGCTTGCCGAAGCCTTCTATGCGCTGACGCCGGGGCGGCAACGCAGCTATATGTTCAACCTGAACAGCGCCAAGACATCGGCCACCCGCATCAACCGAATCGCTAAATTTCGCGAAAAGATCATCGCAGGCAAGGGTGCGCTGGAGCGCTAGCCCTTTTGTCTGGCCCTGACCCTGTTGCGGCGCAACATGTTCAACCCTTCAACCAGCGCCGAAAACGCCATGGCGGCATAGATATAGCCCTTGGGCACATGCGCACCAAGGCCTTCGGCGATAAGCGTCATGCCGATCATCAGCAAAAAGCCAAGCGCAAGCATCACGACAGTGGGATTGGCCTGCACGAAATTGGCCAAGGGCGTGGCGGCCACCAACATGGCGCCGACGGCCACCACGACAGCGATCACCATGATTGGCAAATGGGTTGTCATGCCCACGGCGGTGATGATGGAATCAATCGAAAATACCAGATCAAGCAGCAGTATCTGGGCGATGACCGCGCCAAAGGCCGCTTTGGTAGTGCGGCTGCCCAGCTTGGCATCCTCATGCGGGTCAACATTGTGGTGAATTTCAGTTGTGGCCTTCCAGACCAGAAACAACCCGCCTGCAATCAGAATCAGGTCTTTGATCGACAGGTCATGCCCCAGAATGGTGGTGAATGGATCATCAAGCTGCACGATCCATGCGACCACTGCTAAAAGCCCCAGGCGCAACACAAGCGCCAGCCCGATGCCGATGCGCCGCGCGCGCTGGCGCTGGCCCTCGGGCAGCTTGTTGCTGAGAATGGAAATGAACACCAGGTTGTCAATACCCAGCACGACTTCCATGACGATGAGCGAGACAAGCGCGATCCAGGCCGAGGGCTGGCTGAAAAGTGTAACGAGCGCGTCCATGATCAATCCTTCTTTTTGAGCATGTTGCAGAAAAGCGGGAACCGGTTTTCTGCATTTAAAACATGCGTTAACGAAAAGTTAGAGCGTGGCGCGAGAATGGATATGAACGCGCCACGCTTTTGGTTTCAGTTACGGATTTCATCGTGGCCAACGCCCCATAAAGCCGATTTTGGCATCCAGCCGCTGAAGCCGTCGGCGGTCAGTTCGCACCAGTCGGCCGTGCAGCGCCCGAGCCGCCCGATCACCCCGTCTTCGCTACGCGCCCGAATGGCGGCTTGCTCTCGCGGTTCTGCGTAAAGCGGTGCGTTTTCGGCCAGAACCAGCACGGTGCGAACGCCGCTGAGCAAAGTGTAATGCACCCAGCCGCCCGCGCCATCGGCATCGCGCACGCGGCGCCAGTTTTCAAACTCGGCGGTCACTTGCAGCGGGGTGCCGCGATGCAGGAATACCCAGTCCACCCGATGGTTAAGCGAGGGGCCGCGGCGCACATTCGCCTCGGATGATTTGAGCGACACAAAGCGCGGCACGGGCAGGCCGGTAACCGCCCCCGGCTCGGTTGCATCCTGTGCAATGGCGGCCCAAGGTAGTGCGCAGGCCAGACCCGCCATAAAGCTACGCCGCGTGCTGATCATTCCGCCTGTTACCCTTGCCCCGGTTGTGGCACATGACTTTACGCATCTTTGGCAGATTTGACATTGCCATGGCGCGCCCAGATGCGATGATAGCAGGGAAACCCAAGCGAAAGGAACCGTGAAACGCATGCCCGGCAAACGCCTGAAAGTGATCGTGACCCGCCGCCTGCCCGAACCGGTTGAAACCCGGCTGGGCGAGTTGTTTGATGTAACCCTGAACGACGATGACCACCGTTTTGAACGCGCCGAACTGGCCGAGGCCATGGCCAGCGCCGATGTTCTGGTGCCAACGCTGGGCGATGTGCTGGACCAGCGCCTGCTGGCGCAAGCCGGCCCGCAGCTTCGGCTGATCGCCAATTATGGCGCGGGGTTTGACCATATCGACGTGCAAACCGCACTCAGCCGCAACATCATCGTAACCAACACGCCGGGTGTGCTGACCGAAGACACCGCCGATATGGCCATGGCGCTTATACTCGCCGTGCCGCGGCGTTTGCGCGAGGGCAATTTGCTGATGCAAAAGGGCGAATGGCAGGGCTGGTCGCCCACCGCGCTGATGGGCCACCGCATTGGCGGCAAGCGTCTGGGCATTCTGGGCATGGGCCGCATCGGGCAGGCCGTGGCGCGGCGTGCGGCGGGTTTCGGGCTGCAAGTCCATTATCACAACCGCCGCCGCCTGCATGCCGATACCGAGGAGCGCTTGCAGGCCACATGGTGGGAAAGCCTTGATCAGATGCTGGCGCGGGTCGATATCCTTTCGGTCAATGCACCGCATACGCCAAGCACCTTTCATCTGCTCAACGCACGGCGGTTGAAGCTGATGAAGCCCACCGCCTATATCGTCAATACCAGCCGG
>JBBDJE010000049.1:0-16152 GCA_040880065.1 Paracoccaceae bacterium
ACAATCTTCAAGCATGAAGGCGATGCGGTCGCGCGCCGCGCGGATCAACGCCGCGTCCAGATGGGCGACTTTTGATTTTTCGCCCAGTTCGGCGCCGCCATCTGCCACTACGATATCTGAAGCCGTGAGCGTGTTGCCCCCGAAAACAAGCGCGTCGGTCGTGATGCGATAGCCAACCGATTGCGGGCCAACCGTAACACCCTCGCCCGAGCCCTGCACAAGCGAGCCGCCGCCAAGGCCGATGGAAAACACATCGGGCATGCGGAAATTGGTGCGCACGCCGCCCACCTCGATCGCCACGGCAGCCTGCCGCGGAAAGCCCTTTTGCAAGCAGCCCACATCGGCGGTGGTGCCGCCGATATCAACGACAATGGCATCCTGAACACCCGATAGAAACGCAGCACCGCGCATGGAATTAGTCGGCCCCGAAGCGAAGGTCAGCACGGGGAAGCGTTCGGCGAATTCCGCGTCCATCAGCGTGCCGTCATTCTGGGTCAGATAAAAGCGGCCGTTAAAGCCGACATCGGCCAGCGCCCCGCGAAACGCGGTGATCACATCGCGCGACAAATCGCGCAAACAGGCATTCATGATGGCGGCATTCTCCCGCTCCAGCAAACCCACGCGGCCAATTTCGGCCGAAAGGGTGATATGCGCATCGGGCAGGGCGCGGGCCAGAATTTCACCGGCCTGCTTTTCAAACTCGTTTGAAACCGGCGAGAACACCGCCGATATTGCAACCGAATTGATGCCCTTGGCGCGGATATCATCGGCAATGCTCAACAATTCCGCCTCGTTCAGTGGCGAAATGACACGCCCGTCAAATTCGTTGCCACCATGGGCCAGATACCAATGATGGCCGATCACGTCGCGCAAATCTGCGGGCCAGTCGACCATGGGCGGCAGGCTGGCGGTGGCGGGCAGGCAAAGCCGCACACAGGCGGTTTGCGCAAGTTCGCGGCGCTGCACAACGGCATTGGTGAAATGGGTGGTGCCGATCATGACCACATCCACCTTGTCAGCGGTCATATCCGCTTCGGCGAGCACCTTTTTCAGGGCGTTCACAACGCCTGTCATGACGTCGGCTGACGTGGCAGCCTTAACGCCAGCAAGCACCTTGGTGCCGTCCATCACGACAGCATCCGTATTGGTGCCGCCTACATCAATGCCTATGCGGATCATTTGAGTGTTTCCTTTGGTTGTGTGCCTTCACGAAGCGCCAGAAGTGCTTCGGCGGTGGGGATTTCGCCGTTGATCAGCGGGATATGGGGGCGCAGCGCCTCTTCCTCGGCCGAGATTACCGGAACCGAGGCGATCAGCAGTCGCGTATAGTCGTGCTGCGGGTCTGCAAAAACCGACGCGACGGGGCCGGTTTCCACGATCTCGCCCAGATAGAGGATGCCGACCGTCTGGGCGAAATTGCGCATCAGCGACAGGTCATGGCTGATGAACAGGAAGGTCAGGCCGAGATCGGCGACAAGCCCTTCCAGCAGCTCGATCACCTTTGCCTGAACCGAAACATCAAGCGCCGAAGTCGGCTCGTCCAGCACCAGCAGGCTGGGGTTGACCGCAAGCGCGCGCGCTATCGCAACACGCTGCTCTTGCCCGCCCGAAAGCTCGTGCGGGTAACGGTCGGCAAAATGGGCGGGCAGTTGCACCATTTCCAGCAATTCACCGATGCGCGCCGCACGGTTGCCCGCATATTTATGCGCGACGAGCGGCACGGCGATGGATTGCCCGACCGTGCGCCGCGGGTTCAGCGATGCGCCGGGGTTCTGGAACACCATCTGCACCTTCTGGCGATGCTCAAGGCTTGCGGCGCGGCCAAGGATCGAGGCACCGTTGATCAGAATGTCACCCGAGGTGGGTGGCGTCAGCCCCATGATCATCCGAGCGATGGTGGATTTGCCCGAGCCGCTTTCACCGGCAAGCCCGTAAATCTGGCCCTTTTCGATGCTCAGCGACACATGGTTGACGGCGCGCACCTCGGCCCCCTTGCGCCCGAAAGCACGCTTTGTGGTAAAGCTCTTGGTCAGGTTGCGCAGTTGCAAAACCGGGCTCATGCGTCTCTCCCTGTCAGGCGCGGAACCGCGGCAATTAGGTCTTGCGTGTAGGTTTGTTGCGGTGCTGCAAAAATGTCTGCCGTTGGCCCGTGTTCAACGATTTCGCCCTGATTCATCACATAGGTATAGGCGCTGGTTTCGCGCACGACGCCCAGATTATGGGTAATCATCAACAGCGCCAGCCCGTTTTCGGTTACCAGATCTTTCAACAGTTTGAGGATTTGGGCCTGCGTTGTCACATCAAGCGCGGTGCCGGGTTCATCGGCTATCAGCAGGCGCGGTTCGGACAAGAGCGCCATGGCGATCAGCACGCGCTGGCGCATGCCGCCCGACAGCATGATCGGGAATGACGCGGCCACGCGCTCGGGCTCGCGCATGCGCACCTGTGCCAGCACGTCGTGAACGCGCGCCAGTCTTTGGCGGGCATTGCGCGTGCGCCCCAGCCGCCGGTCGGCATATTTGAGAATGGTGCCAAGCTGGTCCTTGATGGTGAAAACCGGGTTGAGCGATGACATCGGGTCTTGAAACACCATGCTCATCGCCGTGCCGCGCAGGCGCAAACGGTCACGCTCCGGCATTGTCAGAAGGTCGCGACCGTCAAACAGGATCGTGCCGGCGTCAATCCGTGCGGGCGGGATGGGCAGAATGCCCATGATGGTTTTCATGGTGACCGACTTGCCCGACCCGCTTTCACCCACAAGCGCGATTTGCGCAGCTTCCGGCACATCGAGGCTGACACCTTTGAGAACCTGCACGCTGCGCCCGTAGCTGGTGAAACTGACGCTGAGATCCTGCACAGAGAGAAGCGCGCTCATCGCACATCCTCCACGTCGAACAGGTCGCGCATCCCGTCACCCAGCAAATTGAAGCCAAGTGCCACGAACAGGATGGCGCAGCCCGGCAGCACGCTTTCCCACCAGTAATCGGGCAGGAAAGATGCGCCCGAGGCAACCATGGTGCCAAGGTCGGGTGTGGGCGGCTGGATGCCCAGCCCAAGAAAGCTGAGCGCCGCACCGATCAGGATGACAAAGCCGGCATCAAGCGAGGTTTTGACGGCAATGGCCGAAACGCAGTTTGGCAAAATCTCGCGAAACAGGATATGCGCTTTGGATGCACCGAGCGTTTCGGCCGCCTCGACAAATTCCTGGCTGCGCAATTGCCGGGTGAGCGAATAAATCAGCCGTGTGTGCCATGTCCACCATAACAGCGCGATGGCCAGCATCGAATTGGTTAGCGATGGTGTCAAAACGGCGGCGACTGCCAGCGCCATAACCAGCGGCGGAATGGCCAGCGCAATATCGGTGATGCGCATGATCACAATTTCAACCCAGCCGCCGAAATACCCTGCGAGCAGGCCAAGCGTGACGCCGACGGGAATGGCGATGCCAAGCACAACCACAGCCAGCATAAGCGACACGCGCAGCCCGAATATCACGCGAGTGAAAATGTCGCGCCCGACATTGTCGGTGCCGAACCAGTGAAGCCCCGAGGGTGGCTGATGCCGATTGCGAAAATCCACAAAGGCGCCCACATGGTCGGGAAAGGGCGTGATAAGCGGCGCAAAAATCGCCAGCGCCACCGAAGTAATTACGATGATCGCACCGATCACCGCCGTTGGGTTGCGCGAAAAGCGCCACCAGTTCTGCCAAGCGTTGGAAAGGGCTTGTTGCTCGCTCATGTGCGGCTCCCCCGAATGCGGACGCGCGGGTCGACCACCCCGACCAGCACGTCAATCAGCAGGTTGACCAGAACAAAGAAGGCGCCCGAAACCATGACAACCCCCATGATCGCATTCAGGTCTTTCTGAACAATCGCGCGGATGCCGTAGCTGGCCATGCCCGGCCATGAAAAAATGAGTTCCACCACAAAGGCATTGCCAATCAGCGAAGCGAATTCTAGCCCGGTGATGGTAAGCGGCGGCACGAAGGCGGGGCGCAGCATGTATTTGAACAGACGCAGCCGGCCCGGCACACCAAAGGCGCGCGCGGCTTCAATGTAATCCTGTCGCGACACGTCGATCATCGAGGCGCGGGTGATGCGGGCAATCTGCCCCATTGTGGCCATGCCCAGCGCCAATGTCGGCAAAAACAGGTGCCGCGCGCCTTCGCTGAACACATCAAGGCGGCCATGCAAAAGACTGTCGAGCAGGATCAACCCAGTAATATTCGCATCAAAAGACATCGAGGCGGGCAGCCGCCCGGTCGTGGGCAGGATGTTCAGAACATAGCCCGCAAGTATTTGCAAAAGCAGCGCCAGAAAGAAAGACGGCACCACCGCCGAGCTGATGGCTAGAGCACGCACAAGGTTATCGGGCCAACTGTCTTTCCAGCGCGCGGCGACAACCCCAAGCGGAATGCCAAAGACAAAGGCAAACAGGATGGTGCAGATCACCAGCTCCAGCGTTGCGGGGAAGGTTTTGCGAATATCGGCATTCACCGGCTGCTCGGTCAGAAGCGACCGGCCCAGATCGCCCTGCGCCAGACCAGATAGGAACAGGCCGTACTGCTCGATCATCGGCTTGTTGAGGCCGAGCCGTTCCTGAAGGTCGGCAACCTGTTCGGCACTGGCCGAGGGGCCAAGCGCCATGCGCGCAGGGTCTCCCGGCACCACCCGCGCGATTGCAAAGATCACGATGGACAGGCCAAACAGCACCAGAAGCGACCATAAAAGCCGCCGCGTAAGGAAGCCTAAGAATTCCATGTCGGACTTTCGATTGAATGAGGATGCCCGACCCGGTCAGCGCGCCATGCGACCGGGTCGGCCTTCAGATGCGCTCAGCAGGTCCAGCTGTAGCGGGCGAAGTCGTAATCGAACGACTGCATCGGCACGGGGTCAAAGCCGGTCAGGCAGTTGTCAATCGCGTGCTGCACGGTCTGCGCCAGCAGCGGCACAGTCACCATCTGTTCAGCCAGTCGCCGCTGGATGTCTTTGTAGATCGCCGCCTGTTCGGCCACATCGCCCGTGGCGCGGGCAGCGTCGATCATCGCGTCAACCTCGGGGTCTTGCAGCCATTCCATGCTGGCCCAAGTCCCTGCCGCAGCCGAATGGAACTGCGTGAAGAACATCGAATCCGGGCTTGGATAGGTGGGGCCATAAAAGATCTGGTTGGCGTTTGGCGTCGTTTCGGGGCTACCGGCGATTTCGGTCACCCGGTTCCAAGGGTCGGGCTGCTGGGTGATGACAAAGCCAAGCGGCTCAAGATTGGCTTGCAGCAAGAGGCTGATTTCCTCTTCAAACAGCGTTCCGGCCACATAGCCAAGCGTTAGCGGGATGGGCTGACCAGCATAGGATGACTGCGCAATTTCGGCGGCAGCAAGCTCCAGATTGTAGCTTGGCCCCTCGACATCATCGGCAAAGAACGCCTCAAAGCCAGCGGGCAGCACGGTGCTCATCGGCTCACCGGGGAAGATGACCTCGCGAATGGTTTCATAATCGACCGCATAGGCAATGGCGCGGCGGATATGCACATCATCGGTCGGGGCCAACCGGTTGTTGAGCTTGAGGTAGAAAGCCTGCGTGGTCGGCTGGCTGTCCAGCGTGAAGCGGCCCATAGCCACAAGTGCGGCATAGGTTTCGGGGGATTGGAACTGCGATGTCATGGTCAATTCGCCCGATGCGGCCAGCGCGCGCACCGTCGCTTCGTCATTCGTTACGATCCAACGAACCTCGTCGATGGGGTTTTCCGGCATTTCGCCATAATAATTCGGGTCACGGCGCACAATCATGCGGCTGCCACGATCCCAGCTATGCAGAAGGTAGGCGCCCGAGCCGGCCACATTGGCGGCAAGATAGGCCTGGCCGTCATCATCGCCAGCATTGGCCGCAACCACCTCTTCATTGACGATCATCAGCGCAGGCACCGTTGTCATGAAGGGGGCGAAGGTTTTTGATAGGGTGAATTTCACCGTGCGGGCATCCAGTGCCACAACGCTGCCGCTTTCAACGACACCGGCAAAAAGGTTTGCGGGGCCTTGGTTGATCCGCAGCAGCCGTTCGAATGTATAGACCACATCCGAGGCTTCGACCGGGCTGCCATCGCTGAAAGTGGCATCGGCGCGCAGCGTGAAGGTTACTTCCGATGCGTCATCGGATACGTCCCAGCTTTCGGCAAGCTGCGGGATGAGATTGCCGCCGCTGTCAACGCTGGCAAGACTGTCATAAAGGTTCACGGCAGCCATATAATCGGTGTAATCGCTGATTTTGGCAGGGTCGATCGTGCCGAAAATCTGCACCGTGTTCATGGTTACCACGGTCTGGGCTGTGGCCGCATGCGGCGCGCCAAAACCAAGCGCCAGCGCGGCGGCGGTTGTCGTCATCAATAAGCGTCGGGTCATTATTTTCCTCCGTTGGGTTGCAACCGGGCCTTCGCACGGCCTCTGTTATCCATTCAGGATCAGCAAAAGCTTCCCCTGCGGCAATGCCACCCATGGCTAGGTTTTTATAAAATATGGATAGGTTTTTGCACGCTAGCCGAGCAATCGGCGTGTGCGTGCGGTCGCAACAGCATCGCGCCGCGTGGCGCAGCCAAGCTTTTGATAGAGGTTGGATAGGTGAAATTTCACCGTTGCCTCGCTTAGGCCCATAAGCCGCGCAATCGCCTTGTTGGTGCCGCCTTCGGCCAGCGCGTGCAAAATGCGGTGTTCCTGCCGTGTCAGCCCTATTTCGGTGGCGCGGCGTGCGCGGCCGGGGCCAGTTTCCTTCACCTGACGCAAGACGCGGCGCACGCTGTCCGAGCGGCCCAGCCCTTCGGAAAGCCGCTTCAGCCGAGTCATATCTGCCAGAAATATCCGCTCCTCACTTAGCGAGGCAATGGTATTCTGGCTGGCCGCCTGTTCGGCTGTGCGGCGCAACTGCGCTTCGGCCCGCTGTGTGTGGCGCTGGCGGCGCCAAACATATGCCAGCCATATTTCAGCCCCCAATCGTTGCCGCCCCGTCAGGTGCGCATTGTCGAGCATGGACAGAATCTGTTCGGCCAGCCCGGCCCGCGTGGGGTTGGTTTGGGCAAGGTGGCGCAGCCAGACAAGGGCCATCGCCACCTCGTCGCGGTCGCTCAACTTTGCCAGCCCGTCACCCGGACGGGTCACAAAGTCGAGTGTAACCGGCGTGTCGAGCGCGAGCGCGCGGGCATTGGCCTCCTGCCAGCGGTTGCCGTTTTGCAGCGCTACCACCTCGCGGATGTCGATCAGCCGCCCGAACTGGGCGGCGCGGTTCTGCGTGACGCGCCAACGATCCAGAAAACTGCGCGCCGCCGCCGCCGAGAAATGCTCGCCCAGTGCCTGGCTGCCATAAGTCAGCGCCATTTCCAGCAATGCAGGCCAGATTTCGCCTTCGGCCAGCGCATCCATATCACGCGACAGGAACCTCAAAAGCGGCTCGGCCACGCCGGTTTCATAGGCAATGCAGGCATTTAACAGTTGCAAAAGCCGCACATCACCGGGGCTGTCGAACCGCAGCTTGGCAAGCTGCGCCCCGGCTTGGGCGGCATGCACACGCGCACCGGCGGTGTCGCCGCGCATAAGCTGGATGATGCCCCGGTGCAGGTCGATGTAAAAGGACAGGATGGGCACACCCGCGCGGCTGTAATGGGTGGCCGCGCGAATGGCGACATGCTCGGCCTCGGCAAAGCGGCGGCTGCGAATGTAAAGCTCCAGCACGGCATTGTAGAACGAGCCGCGCCGCAAATCGTCGCTGGCGGGCAGTTCGGCCAACAGCTTGTAGGACTCTTCGATCAGCCCGTCATCAATATCCACGTCTTCCCAAGTGCGCATGAGCATCCGAAAGAAGCGCACCGAAAGCCCATAGGTGTCACGCGCCGCCATCAGCTTTTTTGCATCTTTCGCGTTGGGGCCGAAACGGTCGATCAGAATGCGGTTGGCAAGCGTCATCTCGCCGCGCTTGATGGCCTGAATCGCGCGTGCCAACACCAGTGGCTCGGCGCGGGCGGCAAGGTCGGGGGGAAAGCCGGCCAACATCTTGTCGTGCGCTTCGATACCGAAGCGGTGAATGAAGAAAATATCGCCACCCTGGCGCACCGCCTCCAAAGCGGCCTGCCAGACCCCGATAGACTGGAACAACGCAATGGCTTCGGGATATTGCCCATAGGCGGCGCGGGTAGTGGCCATGGCCCGCACCTCTACCGGGTCACCGGCGCGGGCATCAAGCACACGGTGCAGGGCCGTGGTTAACGCGTTGCGGCAGGCGGCAATCGGGCCGGGCAGAGGGGCAGACCCGCCGCTGCGCCCTTCCATGAAGGGCACGGATTTGAGCGCGCCGCGCCCAAGGCGCTGGCCCGGCTCGTTTAGGGCCACATCAAGCGAAACCAGCCGCACCGAGGGCAGAGCGGCCAAAAGCTCGGCCTCCAGAAACTCAACCAGCGCGCTTTCTGAGCGGCTTGACGCCGCCGCCAGCAGGCAGGCCCAACCACCTGTGCGCGTCATCAGCGCAGCCGCAACGCCGGGGCCGTAAACCGTGGCCAGATCGTCAACCGTAAACAACAGCGCATCGGCTTGGACACGGGTTACTTTTCCGTAAACCTCAGCGCGCGCAAGGCCGGGCATGGCTGTGTCGGCCCGTTTGGCTATAATCAGCCGGGCTTGCGGCGCTATATCGGCGGGCAGGGGGCCGGTCTGGTCGCAAACGGGCGCATCCCACAGGCAAACGGGGCCGGTCGGACAGGCCAGCCCGCTGGCAACGGGCACGCCAATCGCGCGCGACAGATCGTCCAGCAGCCAGGATTTGCCAGTGCCTGCCGGTGCTTCGATCACCACAATGGGGGTTGCGCAATCTTGTATGCGGGCCAAAAGCGCGGGCCTGCCTATGCGGCGCGACGTGTCACCCAATTGTGGAGCAGATTGCACGCAACCTCCTGTCAGCCCGTTCGGCCCTGCGCGCTATGGCGCCTTTGCCATGGTATTGAAAGCACTGCCGCTGCCGCGGATCAAGGGGCGAATGCGCCAATATCAGCAGCGGCATCATACAGCCGGCACCGGCCAATGAATAGCGCGGGCTGGCGCAAGGTCGCGGGGGCATAGCGCCGGAATGCAGCCGCCGCCTAAAGTGGCCAGACAATCAGCAGAAGTGGGATGCTCACCGTGACCACAATAACTTCGAGCGGCAGGCCGAGCTTCCAGTAATCGCCAAAGCGAAACCCGCCGGGGCCAAGGATCAGCGTGTTGTTCTGGTGCCCGATAGGGGTGAGGAAGGCGCAGGACGCACCAATCGCCACGGCCATCAGGAAGCTGTCGGGGTTGACGCCGAGTGACGCGGCGATGCCGATGGCGATGGGGCACAGCACGGCGGCAGTGGCGGCATTGTTCATCACATCCGACAGGAACATCGTGGTGACCAGAACCACCGCCAGCGCTGCGATGGGGTTGCCTTGCGCGACTGTGTCCACCAAAAACCGCGCCATGACATCGGCAGCACCCGTCGACTGCATGGCACCCGCCACCGGGATAAGGGCGGCCAACAGCACGATCACCGGCCAGTCAATCGCCGTATAGACCTGCCGTGGCGGCACCGTGCGCAGCAACATCGAAGCGATAACGCCCAGTGTGAAGGCCGCCGCCGCAGGGAGCAACCCGGCAGTGACAATGCCGACCGACCCCAGCATGATCGCGCCGGCAATGATCGCCATGCGTTTTTCAGGGATCCGCAATTCACGCTCGCCCAGCGGCACACAGCCGGTATCATTGATAAAATCGGCCAACACCTCGGCCGGGCCCTGCATCAGCAGCAAGTCACCCGATTTCAGCTTCATTGTGCGCAGGCGCGCGCGTGGCGGCTGGCTTTCGCGCGAAACGGCCAGAAGGTTCAACCCGTAGCGCGTGCGCAACCGCAGGTCGCTGGACGAGCGCCCAACGATGCTGGACCCCGGCAGCACGGCCAGTTCGCGCAGCACGATATCCTCGTTGCCTTTGCTGTCGTCCTCTTGCGTGTCTTCTTTTGCCGTGTTGGCGGCCTTTTTATCTTTTGCGGATTTTGCGTCCGCCGTCTCGTCCTCGTCTGAAGATGACTTCTGTTCCTCCAGCTTGATCCCGAAGACCGAGAGCGCCTTGGCCAGCGTTTCGACATCGGCTTCCAGCACCAGAATATCGTCTGCCCGTATGTGCCGCCCGCCGTGCGGTGCCGTCATGCGCACCTCGTTGCGCACCAGCCCGACGATCTGGGATTCGCTGTCCTCGATCTCGCGTTCAAACTCGCGCAGGGTCAGGCCGACGGCCTTGCTGCCTTTGGGCACGCGCACTTCGGTCAAGTAGGTGCCGGTATCAAAGCCGCCTGCACCCGATGCCTTGCGTGCGGGCACCAGACGCCAGCCGACCAACGCCACAAATGCGACCCCTGCCAGCGCCACCGCCACGCCAACAGGGGCAAAATCGAACATTTCGTAATGGCCCAGCCCCGCCTCGGCGCGAAAGCCCGAAACGATCAGGTTGGGCGGCGTGCCGATCAGCGTGGTCATGCCGCCGAGGATGGTGCCAAAGGCCAGCGGCATCAGCACCTGCCCGGGTGTCATGTTCAGACGCCCCGAAAGCTGCACGGCGACCGGCATCAACAGCGCCATGGCACCGACATTGTTCATGAACCCCGACAACAGCGCGCCAAGCCCCATCAGGGCGGCCATGCTGGCCAAGCGCCCTGCCTCGCGCGGCAGTGCTGCGCGCGCCAGCCAGTCGACCGCGCCAGTATTCTGCAACCCCTGGCTAAGCACCAGCACGCAGGCCACGGTGATAACTGCCGGATGGCCGAAACCCGCAAAGGCCTCGGCTGTGGGAAGCAACCCGGCCACAACACAGGCCATCAAGGCCAGCAGCGCCACAATATCATGGCGCAGGCGTCCCCACAGAAACAGGCCCATGGTGGCCGCCAGAATGGCAAAGATCAAAAGCTGCGGCGTGGTCATTGGGGCGGTTCCTGCAAGGCATGAAAGGGTCATGCATATCTGATTATGCGCGTGTTGCAAGGCGGCGCGTTCCAAAACCAGCCGCGTAAGAGGCTGTAACCAGCGGTGCAAAAGGAAAGCATAAGCCTTTTATGCTGCCCGATTTTGCACCGAACATCTTGCGTTGTGTTTCTGCTGCCAAAAACGCGCCGCATAACGGCGCTATCTGGTGCCGATCGCGTTACCCTCAACCGGTAAACTTTAGTTTAATGCACCACTTTAACCCTTAGACCAATTTCCCGATTGCAAATTATCAGCGAAGTTTGCGCGATGAACACATGATTAAGCTGGCATGGCACAGGTTTGAGCTGGTGCGCGAAGGCGCAAATGGCAAGCAGCAATCGCTGTGTTCAAATTGAAATGGGTGATGACACTTTCGCGGCGAAGGAACTTCGGTTTGGCGCGCCGCATAAGTAGCGCGAATTAATGATTTTGAGAAGGTCGTGAAATGGCAACATTTACTTTTATCGGACAAGATGCGAACAACTCTCACAGCTCGAAAACCCTGGTTGTGAACGATACTGGCGCGCTGGACTTTACCTTTGACAGCGGCGCCGAAAATTTTCTGGGCGATGACCCTGACACTGGCACGAACGAGGCAGCCGACGACCTCGTCAGCTATACAAACTATGACGGTGTCGTCATCACCGACGCGACATTCACCATCAACTATGTAGGTGATGTCAACTGGGCCAACGGCAACCCGCCGATCGACCCGGATGAATCGACCAAGGTGATGATCATCGAGATCACCAGCGGCCCCGAAGCGGGCCAGTTTTACACGATCATCGTTGGCGACCCGCCCCCGCCGGGCGGCACGTTTGGTAACGGTAACCACCGTGCCAGCCCGACCGAAGATCTGATCGTTTGCTTTGTGCGCGGCACAAAAATTGCAACACCGGATGGCGAAAAGCTGATTGAAGACATCGTCGTTGGCGACGGGGTTTTGACTGCGGATAGCGGCACCCAGGTTGTGCGCTGGATCGGTAGTGCAAAGCTTAGACCCGCCCAAGGCATGCGGCCTATCCGGATAAAGGCGGGTGCGCTTGGTGAAAACCGTCCCTATGAGGATTTGCTGGTCTCGCCTGCGCACCGGATGCTGATTTCGGGATGGCGTGCAGAGTTGCTTTTTGACGAACCTGAATGCCTTGTGGCCGCGAAAGACCTTGTAAATGACGACACGATCGTCGTTGCGCATGATCTGCGCGAGGTGGAGTATTTCCACATGCTGTTCGACAAGCATGAGATTGTCACCTCGAACGGTGCGCCCAGTGAAAGTTTCCATCCAAATGCCGACGCGCTCGACAAACTTGATGAAGCTGCGCGCGATGAAGTTCTGGCGCTTTTCCCCGAGTTAAAAGCGGGGAGCGACAACAGTTTTGCAGCCGCACGGCCAACAATTTCTGCATTGGAGGCGACGCTTCTTGGAAGATAGGTGGCTGGCTTATGCCAAACGGCACCGCGGTGAGATTGCGTTTTACGCATTCGCGGTGCTGTAAATCAACCACATTGATATATGGGCGGTTTTGAAGTTGGCCTGTATCGTGTGGCGTTATGTGTAGCCAGCCGTTCAGTGTGATGTTTACCAGTTCGACAGTTAACACTCACTACGATTGGAATTAAAAATGCTACATAAGGCAATAACGACAGCCGCAGCAGCGACGATTGCGCTATCAAGCGTATCTGTTGCGACTGTTGTCACATGGACCTTTTCGACTGAAGCCGCTTTAGCAGGCAATGGCAATGGCAATGGCAACGGAAATGGCAATGGAAATGGTAATGGCAACAGAAATGGTGCCGGTAACCGAAATGGAAATGGTAATGCTGGGGATAACCATGGCAGCAACCAGGGCGGCAATGGCCGTGGCCAAATCGCCTCGGCGCTAGGTGGCTTGAACGCGGCTCATGCCAGCCAAACTGCATTGGCCAACGCCGCACCAAATTCCCGCGTAGGCTTGATCGCGACCTATCAGCGCGAAGCCATGCTCACGAGTGAGCTAAAGGATGAGGCCGCTGCCGCACTGGCTGCACTTGAAGCGCTCGCCGTTCCAGACCGTTCAAGTGTTGAAATTCAAGCTGATATCGACGCGGCTATTCTGGCCGGCACAGATACTTCGGCGCTAGAGGCCGAACTTGCTGAAGCCCTGACATATGAGGCCGCTGCATCCGCTGCACTTGATGCCGCCGCAGCTGTCGCCGAACAAGAGGCGATTGAGGCCGAAGCACTTGCAATGGCTGCCAATAAAGAGGTGCCGGAAGGCGAGGCGCTGGAAGCGTTCCGCGCGCTGCTCGGACTTAACGAGTAAGTCTTAGTTTAAGTTTTGCGGGATGGGCACGCCGTGCCCATCCCGTTTGCGCGTTTATGCCCAGCCACGATGGCCCTGCCGCATGAACCACTCCGAACGCAAGGTTTCGAGCTTGGTGGGTCCGGCAGATCAAGCACCGAAATGCGGACTGCCGATCAAGCGTTAGACGCGTTTTAGGGCCAAACAGCAATGCCGCACCACTTGGCTGCCAGCATAAACTTTAGATTAAACAACCCATTTAACCCTTGGGTCAATTCCCCGCCCCGCAAATATGGGTATTGATGTCAGTGAGTTACGACTCCGTAAAGTGGTATTGGGTTGCGGACGATTGGTAAACTGTTTGGCGCGCATGCTGTGAACATTTTTGCTCGTCTATTCAGCGAGCCGGGTAAGCGCGCCGTAAGCCGAAACGATGATAAAATGCCAAGCGGTTTTTGAGGCCGCTCGGGTGTTGCAGCCGGCGCCAATTGCGGAGCAAGGCAAGGGTTTAACGAGTGTGGGTGGCGTAAATATGTCGCCGAATTTACTGACTAGATGGAAGATGTAATTAGAATGAACAAGAATGCCTGTCTTGCCTCCCTCAAGCGAAAGCTTGGCGCATTTGCAGATTCACGCGGCGCGGTTTCGGTGGAATTCGTTCTATGGGTTCCGGTATTCATATTGATACTTGCGTTAACCGTAGATGCGACAATTCTGTTTAAGACACAGGCTAACCTTTGGACCGTTGCGCGTGATGCCGGCCGCCAGATGTCAACCGGGTTGTATTCCAATTCGCAGGCTGAAAGCTATGCAGAAAGCCAGTTTGCAAACTGGGGGATAACAGGCACAGCGACGGCCTCGCAAACCAATGACAGTGTGACGATGCAAATATCTGTGCCGGTGGCTTCGGTAACGCCGTTTCGCATCGCAGGTGCATTTACTGATGGTGCGATCGTCGCGGTGGTGACCCAGCGCAAGGAGCCCAATTGATGTTTACCTTGACCAGCCGCCTGAAAGACACCCTGCGGGAATTTCGCAATGACGAGCGCGGTGTCGGCTCAACATTTGCAATTTTCATGGCAATCATCTGCATCGGTGTCGGTGGTCTGGCCATCGATTCGTCCAACGCATGGCAAACCCGCCAGCATTTGCAAACGACGGCCGATGCTGCGGCGCATGCCGGGGCGCTCGTTGTTGCCTATCCAAGCGGAAACAATAATGTAACCGCCTATTCCGAAGCGCTGGCGCTTGCATCGGCAAATATGCCAAGTTCACGCTATGGAACGGTATTGCGCCAAGAGGATATCGTTGTCGGGCGCTGGAATGTTAATGCCCGGACCATGGATACCAGTTCGACAATTCCCAATGCGGTTCAGGTCACCACGCGGATGGATGACACCAACGGCAACCCGGCGAAAACATTCTTGCTCAAGCTCATCGGCTTTAGCCATTGGCGCATTTCAACCGTATCGGTCGCTATGGTTGATGTTGCGTCTTGCCACCGGGACGGGCTCGTTGCTGGCGGAATGGTCGACCTGACATCCAATAACGGGTTTTACAACGGCATGTGCGTTCATGGCCAAGGGGGTGTTGAGATGAACAGCAACAACTTCTTTGACTATGCGGCAGGGGTGCGCATTTCAATGCCGGACCCGCGTTCGGTAGACGAAGGCGGCATGTTTGATGTGAAGGGCAACGGTAATATCGGCGCATGGGAATCTGTTGGTGAGCGGTATATGGAGCCTTTGCTTGCCAAACATGACGCGATTATGGATCTTATAGCAGATTTGTCGAACCCGAATTACGACGACCGACCCGATTACATTATTATTCCCATCGTTAACCGCCAGACGTTGAGCAATGCGAACCGGTTCAGCATGGCCATGCTCGTGCCAAACGCGATAAACATTCTTACCTGCGGCAACGGTCAGGCATCTAAAATTTCCATTCCCGGCGATACGACGGTTTCAAACATGATCATCATCGCCGATTGCCCGATTCAATTTGGTCAGGGTTCGAGCATTGAGAATGGTGTGTTCATAACAACCAGCACAGATGCAAACTCGTTCAAAGGTGCGAACAATGTGCGCCTTGGTCTTGCGGATGATTGCACCCCCGGTGGCGGTGCGCAGTTTGTAACACTTGGCGGGGTTAATTTTGCGGCGGACATGGAATACCACGGCTCGCAGGTCATTGCGCATGGCGACGTCCAACTCGCAGCGGGTGTTCAGGGGCTCGCGGGTATTTCGGTGCAAGCGCTTGGCGATATTTCAGTGACCGCCAATAACGTTATGGGTGCTTGCTCGGGTGGGGTTGATACGGTCGCCGACCAGTATGTGGTGCGGTTGGTGTATTAAACTCTGGCCTGAGCCAGGCGCGGCGCTACGAGGTCATCCGGTTAAAGCCGGGCAAGTGTGCAGTCGGCCTTGCTAGCAATTTCTATGCACCGGTTTATCTGGGAAAAGTCGCAGGAATGTGCTTAAGCGGTGCCGCTAGAATGTTCGATTTTTGTGTGGTTATAGTTAAACTTGGTTGGCGGAGGCTCAAATGCGTAACGGAAAACTGTTTTTAGCGGCGGCTATGGCATTCACGTTCGCCGGCGGCGCGACATATGCTCAACCCTCTGGTGCTGTAACCAGCGGCGTCCAGATCGTATACGAAGCTGAAAATCTGGCGAACCGGCAGTCTGTGCAGGACATGATCGAAAAACTCATAGCCGCCGGATTTACCTATATTGAAGTGAGCCGCACATTCCTTGGCCGCGTGCGCGTGATCGGGTATTCGGCGACCGAAAGTCGTGAAGTTGTTATGAACGCGACAACCGGCGAAGTGCTGCGTGATCTGGTGCAAGCGAATAACGGCAACG
>JBBDJE010000050.1:0-15185 GCA_040880065.1 Paracoccaceae bacterium
CGCGCGAGGTGGTGAAGCGCGCGCTGGAGCTTAATGCCAGCGCGCTTATACTGGTGCATAATCACCCTTCGGGTGACCCGAGCCCGTCATCGGCGGATATCGCCATGACCACGCAAATCAGGCAAGCGGCGTCTGCGCTGGGTATCACCCTGCACGATCATGTGATCATTGGCAAAGAGCGCGATTTCAGCTTTCGTGCCGACGGGCTGCTGACGGGCTAGCGCAGCGCACGCGCCCAAACCTCTATCCGGTTATTGACCAAAGCGCCGCGCGGGTCAGCATTGCAGGCCAGTGGCGCAACATGGCCGTAGCCAATGGGTGTAACCGCAACATTGGCCGGCAGGTTGACAAGCTGGGCTGCCAGCGCATCGGCAACGGTTTGCGAACGCTCATTGGCAAGCGCGACGCTATTTGCCGAACTGCGCGCCGAATCGGTAAAGCCGACAAGCAGAATTTCCTGCCCGCTAAAGCGGTTGGCGCGGATCAGCTCAGCCAAACGGCGCAGGTCATCCTCGCCACGGCTATCCAGCCCGGTTTCACCGCCACCCGCCCGCAAGGTCAGGCTCAGGCGGCGCGCGTCAATCAGCGTTTGCGTGAAGTTGATCAATTGGTCTTCAGAGCCACGGGTGCTGGGGTCGAGCGTTACTTGCGCAAAACGCAAGCCCTGTTCGGATACATTCGCCGTGGCCGGTGACAGCGCCACAAGCCCGACATTTACCAAGGTGCGTTCGGCCATTGTGCCTGTCATGAAGTCGAGCAAACGGGTTGTGGAATTGGAAACGCCGCTGGCGGGGTATATTGCCAGAATACGGCGCACCAGCGGGTAATCCCCCGCCTTGATGGCGAATTCTTCCGGCGCGGTGCGTAGCCCGCAGCTATCGGCTATCGCCAGCGGTTTGGCGTTGCGCACTTCGGCAAAGCCGACCAGCCCGATCGCGCCACGCTCGCGCGCAACAGCATCGGCCAATAGCGATTCGGATTCGACACGCTGCACATTGGCAGCCATTTGCAGGCCGGCATCGCGCAAAATACCGTTCGCAATCACCCATGCAGTGCTATTCGTATCGCCCGGCAGCATAAGCCGGATGGGCATATCCGGCCCGCCAAGTGCCGACCAGTTGCTGATGCGGCCTGAAAGAATATCGGCGAGGTCGCTCATGTTGAGCGCATTGATCTGGTTGTCGCGTGTGGTGATAAAGGCCGCCGCGTCCAGCCCGATAACCGAATAATCGGCCCCCGGTATATCAAGCAGGGCTTCCTCACCGGCCAGTGCCACATCAACAAAGCCTTGGCTCATCAACTCGGCAATATCGGTTTGGCTCGACGCCATAAGCTCGATATCAAGCGGATCACGCCCACCGCCACTTAGCAACAGAACCCGCGAATCTGACGAGCCGCGCTGGCTAAAGTCGCGCTGGTCAAGAAATCCCCATGTTTCCACCATCAGCGGGGCAAGGTTGCGAATAAGTTCGGGCTGGCCAGCAAGCCGGATGCGCGATTCATCAAAATCACGCTCGGGTGTGATGCTGGCGGCAATAGCTGCGGCGGATTCGGTTGCGCTGGCGCCTTCGCCTGCGGGTGCTGCTGGTCCGGCGGTCGCAGCGACAACCGGCGCAGTGCTGGTCGCCGTTTCGGGCAGCGCATCGGGCGGTGTGGCGGCAACAGTTTCACTTGGCGGGTTTGTCGCCGGAGGCGTTTGCGCCGTTGCGGTCGCTGCGGTTTCAACACCGGGTGCAACGGTCTGGGCGGGTGCGGTTGTGGTGCCTTCGGGAGCCGCACTCGCGGTCGCCTCGGGCGGGCAGGCACCGGCAATACAGGTCATCCCCTCGGCGGGAATGCGCATTTCGCCAACGGGCGTGCGCACGATCCATGTTTCGCCATCAAAGCCACGAAACTCGCCGGTAATTTCGAGCCTGCCGTTAGCGGCGCGCAGGGTTACCGATTCGGCCAAAGCCGAGAGCGGCAGCACTGTCAGGGCAGCGCCCAGAACGATATTTTTCATCATCATCTCTTGCCCCATTGTGAATGGCACCTCTTAGCGGGCGGCCGTCCAAAGATCATCGACGAGTCCCATAAGTTCAGCCGTGGGCATAACCGCCCCGCAAGCTGCAAGCTGCACCGATTGTTGCCGCGCGAAGGCGGCAGCGTTTTCGCTGCGGAAGGTTGTCAGTTCGGTCGAGCCGCCACATTCGGCACCCGCATCGCCCATGCGCAACGAAAGGGTGATAATGCCTTCTGGTGTGGCGCGGCTAAGCGGCATGGAATACACCGAGGCATGCGCAGCCCCCGCAACGTTCAGCGAGCCAAGTTCGGTCAAAAAGCCACCGCCCAGAATGCGGGCAGCACGGAAATCGCGCGGAGCTTCGGGCGAAATATGGCCGGGCGAATCGGGCGGTGCGCCAAACTCATAGGCATTCAGCTCGATCGCGGCCGCACCCCGCCAGCTAATGCCTGCGCGCAAAATGGTTTCGGTATCCGGCACGATGATCGCCGTTGCAGATGTAGCACCATCGGCAAATTCAACACGAATGTCGGCGTTGCGCTCAAGTGCTGGGAATTGCACAATTGCCGTGCCATCCGCGCCGGTCATTTCAGAAAACGCAATCGCCGCATGGGTGATGGTGAACATCTGGTTCGGGCGGCAGGCGGCATCGACGATCAACTCGATTTCAGCACCGGGGCGCACAAGCGTATCCAGCGAAATATCGCAGACCGTAGCACCCGGCAGCGATTCGGTCGGGGCAAGCACTTCGGGGGCGACACTGGCGGTTTGCAGCGCGGGCGGCGGGGTGCTGCTATCAATATTCGGCCCGGATATCAGATCGCCGGCAACACCATCTAGCGCGCCGGGTGCGCCACTCATCGCCACATGTCGCATCAACAGGCGCGGGCGCGCTGGCGCGCTATCGCCGCCTTCAAGCGAGGGCAGCAGCGTGGTCGCGGTGGCCACCAATGCAGTGGGTGATGAAGTCGAGGTATCAGCGACCGGTGGCAGCACTGTGGCAGGCTCGTTGACAGGGTTGACCAGCGGCGTGCTGGCCGTTGTCAGCGTGGCATCGTTTCTGGCGTCAATTGCAATGCCCGCATCGGAAATTTGAACGGCAGCGAGACTCGGGAACGAGTCGAGCACATAGACAGCAAAATCGCTGGCTGCACCAACCGAATCCGATGGCGGCAGCGTCGCGCTTGCCAGCAGAACCTGTGCACCGGCAAAGCGCGCTGCATTGCGGCTGGCCAGTGTTTCGGCACCTGTTTCTGTTGGAATTTCGAGTGCCGCCAGAACCTGCACATCTTCCTGCACATTCGGGCCAATGCCCAAAATCTCGACCGCGTCGCCGGTCGCTGCGGCAGAACTCAGCGCCGGGGCCGGTGCGGTCATAACGCTCGATGAGGGCTGGACGCCCGCAATGGCAACACCAGAGCTACCCTCAACCTCGGGCCCGCCAGCGCTGCCACCAAAGGTGGTGCCCGCAACAATCACCGAACGGCCAAGCGAAACGCCCTCATCGCCAAGGTTTGGCGCGGTAAAGCTGGTATCCATCTGGCCCATTGTTGCATCAACCGCGGCTTCAACCGCAGGGCCGCTGGCCGGCACGCTATCAGGCCCAGCGGCCTGGCGCGCCATTTCGGCGCGCAACTGCGCGGCGGCGTCGTTCGGTGCAACAATCTCGCCAATTTGCGGCGCGGCGAGCATGGGCGGGCGAATGCTCGCAACCACCATATCCACCTCGGGGGCGGCATCGCCCGTGCTGGCCATGCTGGCGCCGGGATCGACCATAACCTGTGGTGCGGCACTGTTCGCACCGTCATCGTCAGATCCGTTGCTATCAGTGGTCGTTACCGGCTGGGGGGCAATGGTGCTTGCTGTATCGGCAGCCGCGCTTTGCGTGCTTTCGGCAGGCGCAGCGTCTGCGGTTGATACCGGTGTTCCAGCCGGGCTGGCCGCTGCAATGGCCGTGCTGCTCACAACGGAAATTGTCACCGCTTTTTCGGCACAGCCTTCAGCGGTGGCCACGCAATAGGTGAAGCTCTGCTCGCCGACACAACTGGCATCGCTGCGGTAAAACAGCATTTGCCCGGCGCCGGGGCGCAATTCTCCGCATGCGGGCACAGTGGTTACCGCAAGAGGACCGCGCACCATATCATTGGCCAAAACATCCAGTTGCTGCTCGGCGCCTGCAAGCGCGGTGAAGTGGTCATCTTCGGTAGATTCGGCGGTTTGCCCGCTGAGCAACGAAATAATGCTGTCGCCATACTGCACCATGGTTCCGGCAAAGATTGCCAGAACCAGGCCCGTAAGCAGCGTCATCATTTTATCGTCTTTAAACACCTGCGAGACCTACAACTACATCACCGGATATATACAGATATTTCTCAATGAAATACAGTATCTTATCGTCTTTAGTTAAACGCAACAGGATGGCACTTTCAAGCCCTACGGCTTGCTCTGCACCCCCCGTTTCATACTAGATATAGCGACACTCGGCGGAACGTTCCACGCGTCGGTTATAAAATCTTAACAAATTGTCGAAAATATGGCCGCATTGGGTTAACGGCCTTAGTGAAAAAAGCCGCGCACAGCCCTAAAGCGTTGCGCGGCTTCTGTTTTCAGCGCTTCTGCCTGCCCGCTAGACTATACCTTGCCGTGGCAATGTTTGTATTTCTTGCCCGATCCGCAGGGGCAGGAATCATTGCGCCCGGCGCGGGACCACGTGCTTTCATCCGCGGGGTCAACACCTGTATTCGGGGCGTTGAATGCGGGTGTGCCTTCGGGTTTTGCGGGCTGCGCAGTTGCGCCTGCAATGGCATTTTGCTGTGCGGTTTGCGCGGCTTTCAGCTTGGCCAGCAAATCCTGATGCTCTTCCGGCGACAGAATTTGCACATGCGAAAGCTGGGTGGTGACATCAATGCGCAAGCGGTTAAGCAACGATTCAAACAGTGTGAAGGCTTCGGATTTATACTCGTTCAGCGGGTCGCGCTGCGCATAAGAGCGAAACCCAATGACACTGCGTAAATGCTCAAGCCGCAGCAAATGCTCGCGCCAAGCCTTGTCGATCGACTGCAAAAGCACCTGCTTTTCGATGCGGCGCATCGTCTCGGGCGTGGCTTTTACGGCCTTCTGGGCCATGGCCTTATCGGTTTCGGCGTAAAGGCGTTCACGAATCACCTCGTCATCAACGCCCTCTTCCCGGCCCCAGTCGATAATCGGCAGATCGAGGCCGAAGACCTTCAGAACTTCGGCATAAAGCCCTTCCATATTCCACTGGTCGGGATAGGCGCGCGGCGGGATATGTACTGCGACAATGTCGTCAACCACATCCTGGCGCATGGCTTGCACCACTTCGGATTGGTCCGCCTCGGCCATCACCTCGCGGCGCTGCGCAAAAATATTTTTGCGCTGCTGGTTCATCACATCGTCAAACTTCAGCAGGTTTTTACGAATGTCGAAATTGCGCGCCTCGACCTTGGCTTGCGCGCGTTCCAGCGCCTTGTTCACCCATGGGTGCACAATCGCCTCGCCTTCCTTCATGCCAAGGCGTTGCAGCATCTTGTCAAGGTTGCCGGAGTTGAAGATGCGCATCAGATCGTCTTCAAGGCTCAGGAAGAACACCGTGCGCCCCGGGTCGCCCTGACGGCCCGAACGGCCGCGCAACTGGTTGTCGATCCGGCGGCTTTCATGGCGTTCGGTGGCCAGCACGAACAATCCGCCAGCGTCCAGCGCCTTTTTTTTGTCATCGGCATGGCGTGCGGAAATCTCGGCGCGAATCGCCACGGGGTCGCCTGCTTCGCCCGCTGCTTCAATCGCGGCATTGACCTCGGCATCCAGGTTGCCGCCAAGCTGGATATCGGTGCCGCGGCCCGCCATGTTGGTGGCAATTGTCACCCCGCCGGGGCGGCCTGCATCGGCGATAATCTCGGCTTCCTGCTCGTGAAAGCGCGCATTGAGCACGTTATGCGTGATCTTGTCTTTCTTCAGAATCGCCGAGATTTCTTCGGATTTTTCAATCGAAGTCGTGCCGACAAGCACAGGCTGGCCCTTGGCATGGGCCTCTTTGATCGCCTCGACCACGGCTGCATATTTTTCGGCCGCGGTGCGATACACGCGGTCATGCTCGTCTTCACGGGCAATCGGCACGTTGGTGGGCACTTCCACCACGCCAAGCTTGTAAATTTCCATGAACTCGTCAGCTTCGGTCATGGCCGTGCCGGTCATACCGCCGAGCTTGTCATACAGGCGGAAATAATTCTGGAAGGTCACCGAAGCCAGCGTCACGTTTTCGGGCTGGATGGCCACGCCTTCCTTGGCCTCAAGCGCCTGATGCAAGCCCTGGCTCAACCGCCGACCCGTCATCATACGGCCCGTAAATTCGTCGATCAGCGTTACATCCTGCCCGCGGACAATGTAATCTTTCTCGGCCTTATACATTTTATGCGCCACTAGCGCCTGGTTCACATGGTGAACAAGGCTGGTGCTTTCGGGATCATACAGCGTGGCATCGGCGGGCAGCAGGCCTTCGGCATGCAGGCGCTGCTCCATAAACTCTATACCATCATCGGTGAGCGAGGCCTGGCGGGCTTTCTCGTCAATCTCGAAATGTTCTTCGCTTAGCGAGGGGATCAGCTTGTCGATGGTGACATACAGGTCCGATTTGTCATCGGTCGGGCCGGAAATGATCAGCGGCACGCGCGCTTCGTCAATGAGAATCGAGTCGACCTCGTCAACCACAGCAAAATAATGGTCGCGCTGGCGAATCTGGCTCAGATCGGCCTTCATATTGTCGCGCAGATAGTCAAAGCCAAGCTCGTTATTGGTGCAATAGGTCACATCGGCCAAATAGCCTGCGGCCTTTTCTTCTTCGCTCTGGTTTGGCACCACTACGCCAAAGGTCAGCCCCAAAAATTCATAGACCTTGCCCATCCATGCCGCATCGCGCCGCGCCAGATAGTCGTTCACGGTAACCACATGCACGCCGCGCCCGGTCAGCGCGTTCAGATAACACGGCAGGGTGGCCATCAGAGTCTTACCCTCACCGGTCTTCATTTCTGCGATATTGCCCTCATGCAGAAATATCCCGCCCATCAACTGCACATCAAACGGGCGCAGACCTAGGGCGCGAAACGCGCCTTCGCGCGCATTGGCAAAGGCTTCGGGCAGCAGGCTATCGAGGCTTTCACCATCGGCCACACGTTTGCGAAACGCGTCTGTTTTGGCGCGAATCTCGTCATCGCTTAGCGCTTTGAATTGCGGCTCCAGCGCGTTGATTTTGGCCACCAGCGGCAGCGTTGCCTTGATCTTGCGATCGTTCGGTGTGCCAAAAACTTTCTTGGCGATCTTTCCAAGGCCCAGCATCCAGGCTCCAATTCCATGTCCAGCGGCTCCGGCGGGTGGCCGCGTATTCTATTTTGCGCACCGGGCAAATGGCCAACGGGTGCTTGTAACGTGGGTGTTGAGCGCGTAAATCAGGCCTGCGCCAAACGATCAACCCGGCGCATGATGTATGCGGCGACCTTGCGGCTGTCAACGCCAGCGCCGTACGAGAATGATAGATAGCCCCAGCGGCAAAGGGAGAAGATTATGCTAAAGTCGATTTTAACAGGCGCATCCGCGCTGGCCATTCTGGCCATGGCCGCACCGGCCTGGGCCCAGGAGTCAGCTACCGAAACGACTTCAGAAGCGACTGTGCCCGTTTATGACAATGCCGATGCCAACAGCGTGCTGGCCCGTGTCAACGGTGCAGAAATTACCCTTGGCCATGTTATTGCGCTGCGCCAAAGCCTGCCGGATGACTATCAGAACATGCCCGACGAGACGCTTTTGAACGGTATTATCGAGCAGATGATCGAACAGTCCCTGCTGTCTGGCCCTGCCGATGGCGCGGTTCCACTTGGCATCCGCCTGACAACCGAAAACGAAATTCGCGCCCAAATGGCCGCCCGCCAGATTGATGCGCTACTCGCGGCCCTCGTTACCGACGAAGAGCTTCAGGCGCTTTACGATGCTGAAATCGCCGGAATCGAGCCGCAGCTCGAATATAGTGCCAGCCATATTCTGGTTGAAACCGAAGACGAGGCGAATGCCATTATCGCCGAGCTTGATGCCGGAGCCGATTTTGCCGCCATCGCGCAGGAAAAATCTCTCGACCCGGGTTCGGGTGCGGCCGGTGGCAGCCTTGGCTGGTTCGGCCTTGGCCGCATGGTGCCGGAATTTGAAGCCGCGGTCGTGGCGCTTGAAACCGGGCAAACCTCTGCACCCGTGCAAAGCCAGTTCGGCTGGCACATTGTGCGCCTTGATGACCAGCGCAACCGCCCCCTGCCCACGGTTGACGATTTGCGCGCCGAACTTACGCAGGAAGTGAACCGCCGCAAGGTGCTGGCCGAGATCGACCGTTTGCGCGGCGATGCCGACATTGAAACCGGTTTGCTGAACATCGACCCCGCGCTTAGCCGCAATTACGATTTGATCGCGGAGTAGAGAATGGCAGACAAGGGCGAGATTTCCGCACGCATTGCAGCGCTTCAGGCCGAAATTGCCGCGCTTGAAGCGCAGTTGGGGCCGCAGGTCTCGCCCTTGGCACCCAAAAGCGGGTTTCCCGCCTTGCCTGTTATTGACGGTGTGCGCTTTGCCGCTGTGGCGGCGGGCGTCAAATATCAGGGCCGGCTCGATGTAATGCTGGCTGAAATTTGTGAAGGTGCTGCGATAGCCGGCGTGTTCACCACATCTAAAACCCGTTCGGCGCCGGTGCTTGCCTGCCAGGAATCGCTGGCCACAATCGGCATGGCGCAGGGCAAGTTTGCCATTCTGGTCAATTCCGGCAACTCCAACGCCTTTACCGGCGATGCGGGTTGGGAGGGCGTTCACGCCACGCGCAACGCGGTGGGTGCAGCCCTTGGTATTGATGCAGGCAATGTCTTTCCTGCCTCCACCGGCGTTATCGGCGTGCCACTGCCTTATGGGCGCATCACCGCCAAAATTGACGCGCTTGTCGCAACACTCAGCCCCGCCAAGGCCGAGGATGCCGCGCGCGCCATCATGACCACCGACACGTTCGCCAAAGGTGCCACAACAAGCGTTAAACTTGGCGGCGACACTGTCAAAATCGCTGGTTTCGCCAAAGGCTCGGGCATGATTGCCCCCGATATGGCAACGATGCTGGTCTATATCTTCACCGATGCCGCGATCAGCCAGCCGCTTTTGCAGGATATGGTCAGCCGCCTGAATAGGCGCAGCTTTAACGCCATTACCGTGGACAGCGATACCTCGACATCGGATACGCTGGTCATGGCCGCCACGGGCAAATCGACCATGGCCCCGATCACCGATCCAGCCGACGCGCGCGCCGCCACCTTTGAAGCCGCGTTAGGTGGCATCATGCGCGATCTGGCGCATCAGGTGGTGCGCGATGGCGAGGGCGCGACGAAATTCGTTGAAGTCAACGTAACCGGTGCCGAATCCGATGCCGATGCGCATAAGGTCGGGCTGGCGATTGCCAATTCGCCGCTGGTCAAAACCGCAATCGCCGGCGAAGACCCGAACTGGGGCCGCATTGTCATGGCGATCGGCAAATCGGGTGGGGCGGCGGAGCGCGATAAAATCACCATCCGCTTTGGCGATATTCTGGTGGCCGAAAACGGTTGGGTTGCCCCCGGCTACACCGAGGCTGACGGTGCCGCCGTAATGAAGCGCGACGAGATCACCATCAATGTCGACCTCGGGCTTGCCACGGGTAGTGCCACCGTCTGGACCTGCGATTTGACGCATCGCTACATTACCATCAACGCCGACTACCGCTCATGAAGCTGCTGCTCGTCGCCGCTGTTGCGCTGATAGATGGCGACGGGCGCATTTTGCTGGCCCAGCGGCCCGAGGGTAAATCCATGGCCGGGCTTTGGGAGTTTCCGGGCGGCAAGATAGAACCCGGCGAGCGGCCCGAAGCCGCGCTTATTCGCGAATTGCACGAAGAGCTTGGCATTGAAACCTGGCAATCCTGCCTTGCCCCGCTGACCTTCGCCAGCCACGCCTATGACGATTTTCACCTGCTGATGCCGCTATTTGCCTGCCGCCGCTGGCAAGGGCAGGTCATGCCGCGTGAAGGGCAGGCACTGAAATGGGTGCGCGCCCAAAACCTGCGCGACTACCCGATGCCGCCTGCCGATATTCCGCTGATCGCGGTTTTGCGCGACTGGCTTTAATCGCCTTGCGCTTTCTCGTCCGGTTTCGGGCCGCGCAACCGCTTGCGACCAATCAGCCATATATAGGCGCCGGGCAGCACAAACAGATCGAAGAAAAACGCAATCCAGATTGTGGTCGAGGTCAGAAAGCCGAGCTGGCGGTTCACCTCAAACCCGCTGGCCATGAGCAGCGCAAAGCCAAAGCCCAGCGCGGCCGTTGTGGTCAGCACGCCGGGGAAAACCTTTTGCAGCACGCGCTGGACGCCCCTGTTGGTTTGCTTTTTTCGCCCGCGCGTCAGGGCATAAAGAATGTGGATCGTGTCATCCACTACAATGCCAAAGGTCAGCGCGGCAATGATCGAGGCTGCCATCCCCACCTCGGTATTGAGCCACACCCAGATGCCAAGTGCCGCCATCGCGGGGAGGAAGTTGGGCAAGATCGACAGCAGGGCCAGCGCGAATGAGCGCAGGAACAGCCCGAGAATGACGCTCACAATGGCCATGGCCACAGCCGAGCCGACAAGCATGGATTCGGTGTTTACCTTGCTTAAGAAAGACGACATGACATTGACGCCCGAAACCTCGGCATCCAGCGGCGCAAAGCCCGCCGTACGGGCGGTGTCTTCCACCTGCCGCGACAGGTTGCGCACGAAGCTGGAGCTTTGTCGCTCTGACAATACTGAAATGCGCAAAGCCGCAAAATTGGCGGCAAAAGTGCCGTTGCCTTGCGTTTCGGTCACCAGAAAGTTGGACCTCACACAATAGGTCAGCATCTTTTCGGGCACATCGGCAAAGCTGCCTGTATAGGGCGGTGTGCGGTTGCGCAAACAAGAGCGCACAATGGCAATGGGGCTGGCAATGGCCACCACGCCGGGCAGCGCTTCAAGCTCTGCCACCAGCCCGTCAAGCTGTTCAAATTGCGCGGGCGTAACCAGCGTGTCCGGCGCGTAGCGCAGCACAAGATCAAAAGCCTGAGACCAGCCCATCGCATCTTCGATTTGCTCGACATTCTGGCGCAGCGGATGGTCATTGCCGAAAAACTTGAGAAACTGGTCGTCAAACCGGGTAAAGACCAGCCCGCCCACAGCAATGAATGTCATCAGCGCCACCGAATAGCCCATGCGCAGCGGGTGGCGCGACCACAGCTTTGTCAGCACCCGCGAAGCGGCGCGCACGGGCGCATCCTGCACCTTGCAGCCATTGCACAGCCGCGCAAAAACCAACGGGGCGGCGAACAGCACGATGACCATCGAAAACGCCAGCCCGCCGGCCACAAGAGTGCCCATGAGTTGAAAGGCCGGCGCATCAGCAAAGTTGAGCGACAGGAAACCGATTGCCGTTGTGGTATGCGCCAGAATGATCGGCACGACCAGCTTGCGAAAGGTGGCGCGCACGGCCACTGGCGTGGATTGAAACGGCAAGGCCCGCTGCCTTTGGCCAAGCGAATGCACAATATGAATCAGCGTGGCCACGGTCAGCGTGGTGACAATGGCAAAGCTGGTTTGCGAACCAGTGCCAAAGGTCACCCCGCTCCACCCCGCCATGCCAAGGGTAAGCACCATGGTCGCTACGGCCATGCCAAGCGCGCACAAGGTCAGGCGCAGGCTGCCAAAGGCAATGAGCATTATGAAGAAATTCAGCACCAGCGTGAGCGGCAGCAAATAGGTCTGGTCAAAGGCCAGTGCCCCGCGCAGCGCCTCGGCAATGGCCACATTGCCCGCAACCGAGATTTGCACATCGGGGAACAATGCCTGCATATGCGCCTTGAGCGCCTGCTCATGCTGATAGGCCTGCGCCAGAATATCATCCGACATGTCGGGCAGGTTCTGCTTGAGCGAAAACACCACCGCATTGCGCGCATCGTTCAAAAAGAAGGCCCGCAGCCCGGCGCGCTCATCCAGCAGCACCGCCACATCCTCGATCGGCGTGAAATCCAGCGGGTAGCCCATCATCGGCAGCATGGACGAGATCGAGGCAAAGCTGCTCAGCCCGTCCAGCGGAATGGTGCCATCGGGGCTTTGCAGCTCAAGCGTCAACGCGCGCTCTGCCGCCAGCAGCATGGGCAAGTCTTCGGGCGACTCCACCGACAGCACCAGCATGGTCTGGTTGGTATCGCCAAACTCGGCCTGCTGGCGAAGCAGCTTCTGGCGATGCTCGTTTTGCGGGCCGAACATGAGCATCGGGTCGTTCGACGACTTGATCTGCCCCGCCGCCGAGCCGATAATGCCAATGCCGATCAGAAGCAGCAGAATCACGAAAAGGTCGTGCTTGAAACACCACCGTTGCATGCGAAAAATCAGCCGTAATATTCGAATCCAGAAACCCACAGACCGTTCCGCTATTGCTACAAACTAGACTGATACGCGCCCTAGCCGAACGGGAAAAGCCCAAATTGGCAGTTTTGCCATAAAACCATACCTCTATCGGCGCCTTGGAGCGACAATTGCGCCAGCCCGTCGCTTGACGCCACCACTCAAGCTGCTAAGTTGCGCCCGGCCCAAATTGCGCTGCGTGTCTTTGCGCGGCACTTCATTTACAGCGCGCTTCGCGCTAGCATGCAATTGGGCCACCGCCCCTGATAAGGAGAATTTGCCATGGTCGCACGGGTCATTCCTGTGGAAAGCTTCGATCTTGTGGTGTTTGGTGCCACGGGCGACCTTGCACGGCGCAAAATCCTTCCGGGCCTGTTCCGCCGCCTTGCCGCCGGACAAATGCCTGATGATGCCCGCATCATCGGTGCCGCCCGCACCGAAATGACGCGTGCCGCGTTTCAGGAAATGATTGGCGCAGCGCTGGACGAGTTTGACCCGAAAACCGCTGCCGACACCGCTTTGCGCGCGCGCTTCATAGACAGTTTGCACTATGTGACGCTGGATGTTGCAACAACGGCTGGCTGGAAAGCCCTTGCCAAACAGTTGCGCGATGACGTTGTGCGCGCCTTTTACCTTTCGGTCAGCCCGTCACTGTTCGGGGTTATCGCAGCCGGGCTAAACGAACATGGCCTTGCCACAACTGAAAGCCGTATCGTGGTTGAAAAACCGCTTGGCCATGATCTGGCCAGCGCGCAGGCGCTTAACGCGCAGCTTTCCGCCGGGTTTGGCGAGCGGCAGATCTACCGCATCGACCATTATCTCGGCAAGGAAACCGTGCAGAACCTGATGGTTTTGCGCTTTGCCAACGCGCTGTTTGAGCCGCTGTGGAACGCGCGGCATGTTGACCATGTGCAGATTACTGTGGCCGAAGATATCGGCGTGGAAGGGCGCGGTGGTTATTACGACAAATCGGGCGCGATGCGCGATATGGTGCAAAACCACCTGATGCAGCTTTTGTGCCTGACCGCCATGGAGCCGCCCTCGCGGTTTGAGCCTGATGCCCTGCGCGACGAAAAGCTGAAGGTCATCCGCTCGCTTGAACCGGTTGCGACCGAGCATATCGTGCGCGGCCAGTATCGGGCGGGCAACGGGCAGGACAGCTATGTCACCCATTCCGAAAACCCCGAAAGCCGCACCGAAAGCTTTGTCGCGCTGCGGGTCGATGTGTCAAACTGGCGCTGGTCGGGCACGCCGTTCTATCTGCGCACCGGCAAAAGGCTGCGCGCACGCATGTCGGAAATCGCCATCACCTTCAAGGAAACCCCGCATTCGATTTTTCCGGGCATGGACCACCACCGCAACGTGCTGGTCATCCGCCTGCAACCGAATGAGGGCATTACCCTGCGCATGACCATAAAAGACCCGGGCCCCGGTGGAATGCGCCTGACCGAAGTGCCCATGGACATGACATTTTCCGAAGCGCTCAACCTTGATGCAACCGCCGTGCCCGATGCCTATGAGCGGCTGATCATGGATGTGATCCGCGGCGATCAGACCCTGTTCATGCGGGGTGACGAGGTCGAGGCGGCGTGGCGCTGGACCGACCCGATCATCGCAGCATGGGAAGCTGCGGGCACTGCCCCCGTTGCCTATGATCCGGCGGGCTCCGGCCCTGAAGACGCGCTGGCGCTGCTACACCGCGATGGCCGCAAATGGCGCGAGATTGCGGTCTGATGCCGGTTTTGCTGCAATATCCCGACCGTGCGATCCTTATGCGCGACCTTGCCGAGCTGGTGGCCGACCAGTTGCGCATGGCCCTTGCGGCACAGCCAAGCGCAACGCTTGTTGTGCCCGGCGGCACCACCCCCGGCCCGTTCTTTGAGGCGCTCTCGAAAGCCGATCTAGACTGGAAGCGCGTGAAGGTGATGCTGAGCGACGAACGGTTCGTGCCCGAAAGCTCGGATCGTTCCAACACCGCGCTGATCCGGCGTTTATTGCTACAAAGTAACGCACAAAACGCGCAGTTTGTGCCCATAACCGCACCTGGAAGCGCCCCGGAAGACGTGATTGGCACGCTGCGCGAGGGCATAAAAGCCGCCCTGCCGATTGACGTGCTGGTGCTGGGCATGGGAGCGGATATGCACACGGCCAGCCTGTTCCCCGGTGCCGACCAGCTTGCCGCCGCCCTTGCCGATGATGCGCCAAGCCTGATGGCGATGCGCGCGCCGGGTGCCGCGGAACCGCGCCTGACGCTCACCGCCCCTGTGCTGCGCGCCGCCAAAAACATCCACTTGCTGCTGGCGGGTGAAGACAAGAAAACCGCACTGGCCGCGGCGCTGCTTGAAGGCCCGGTGTTTGACGCACCTGTGCGTGCCATTCTGACCGCGCCAAACCCGGTTGATATTCATTACGCAGATTAGCCCCAGAAGGAGGCTTTGATCATGAAACTGAACGACACACTCCGCCGCGTGACCGACCGCATTCAGAAACGCTCAGCCCCCACCCGCGCCACCTATCTGGCGCGCATGGCCGCCCAGCGCGACCAAGGGCCAAAGCGCGCGCATTTGACTTGCGGCAATCAGGCCCATGCCTATGCGGCAATGGATGATAGCGACAAGACCAGCCTTGCCGAAACCAGTGCCGGAAATATCGGCATTATCACCGCCTATAACGACATGCTCAGCGCGCATCAGCCGTTTGAGC
>JBBDJE010000051.1:0-80597 GCA_040880065.1 Paracoccaceae bacterium
ATACTACCCGTTTGACCTCACCAAAGTCTGGCCGCATGGGGATTATCCGCTGATTGAAGTCGGCGTGATGGAGCTGAACCGCAACGCCGACAACTATTTCGCTCAAATCGAACAAGCCGCCTTCAGCCCCAGCAATAGCGTGCCCGGCATCGGCTATTCGCCCGACAAGATGCTGCAAGCCCGGGTGTTTTCCTATGCCGACGCGCATCGCTACCGGCTTGGCACCCATTACGAAGCCTTGCCTGTCAACCAGCCGAAATGCCCGGTTCATCACTATCACAAAGATGGCAGCATGAACTTTTTCGGCCAGAAAACCGGCGCAACTGATGCCTTTTACGAGCCGAACTCGATGGGCGGTGCTGCGCAGGACCCAAGCGTCGCCGAACCGCCCTTGCGCATTTCCGGCGATGCGGCGCGCTATGACCACCGCGACGGCAATGATGATTACAAGCAGCCCCGCGCCCTGCATGATTTGATGGACGAGCACCAGCGCGCCCGGCTTTATGCCAATACCGCCGCAGCCATGCACGGCGTGGATGACGCGATCATCGACCGCGCGCTTGGCCACTATGACAAGATCTCGCAAGCCTATGGCGATGGTATTCGCGCAGCACGCGCGGCGCTGAAGTAACGCAAAGCTGAAGCAGCACAAAAAGGGGCAGCCACGCGCTGCCCCTTTTCATTTTCGCAACCCGCGCCCATGATCTGGCATATGAGCGATTCCCCCTCCCTTGACCCCGATGATTGGCCAGCCTTTCGCGCCGCCGCCCATGCCGCGCTCGATGCCGCGATTGACCATATCGCAGGGCGCAGCGATGCCCCTGTCTGGCGCGCGCCAAGCGATGCGAGCCGCGCGGCTTTTGCCAGCGCCCTGCCACAGGAACCGACCGCCCCCGAAGCCATCGCGCAGGATATAGCCACGCATATTCTGCCGCATGATATTGGCAATACACATGCGCGGTTTTTTGGCTGGGTGCATGGCAGTGGCACGGCGCAAGGCATTGTGCCGGCAATGTATGAGGCGGCAATCAACGCCAACCTTGGCGGGCGGCAGCATGCGCCGGCACTTGTAGAAAAGCAGCTAAGGGATTGGATTGTAGATATTTTCGGCTTTCCTGCAAGCGCCTCCGGTCTTGTCGTTTCCGGCACATCCGTGGCGACGCTGATTGCGCTGTCGGCAGCCCGGCTGCGCGCGCTTGGCCCGCAGGTGCGCCGCACGGGGCTGGCGCAGGGGCCGCGGCTGGTCGGCTACTGCTCGGCAGAGGGCCATAGCTGCATTGCGCGTGCCTTTGATATGCTGGGGCTTGGAACAGATGCGCTGCGCATTATCAGTGTAGATGACAATTTTCAAATGGATATCAGCGCGTTAGAAGGCGCAATTAGAGCAGACCAAGCCGACGGGCTGCGCCCGTTCTTTGTGGCAGGCACGGCGGGTTCGGTCAATGTTGGCGCCTTTGACGACCTCGCCGCAATTGCCGATATTTGCGCCGCCAAAAACCTTTGGTTTCATGTCGACGGGGCTTTTGGCGCGCTCACCCAACTTGTGCCCACCCTGCGCCCGCGTGTGGCGGCGATTGCGCGCGCAGATTCGCTCGCCTTTGACTTTCACAAATGGCTGCATGTCACTTATGATGCAGGATATATTCTGATACGCGATGAGGCCGAACATCGGGCCGCCTTTGGCGCGCGGCCCGACTATCTGGCACCCGCAACGCGCGGGCTGGCAGGTGGCAACCCCTGGCCGGTAGATTATGGGCCAGAGCTTTCGCGCGGGTTTCGGGCGCTGAAAATCTGGTATCATCTGCGCCTGTTCGGGCTGAAACGGCTTGGCGAGAAAATTGCCGATAACTGCGCGCAGGCGCGGTATCTGGCTGAAAAGGTCGATGCGCACCCTGCCCTGACGCGACTCGCCCCTGTCGCGCTGAACATCTGCTGTTTTCGCTACAATGCCAGCGATGCGGTGAACGACGAGATTGTCATGCTGCTGCAAGAGCGCGGCATCGCCGCACCCTCGGCCACCAAGGTGAACGGGCAAACGGCTATTCGCGTCAACATCACCAACCACCGCACAACGCGCGCCGATCTGGACATGCTGATCGGCGCGGTGCTGAAAATTGGTGGCGAACTCGCCTAAAAATGAATGGCGCGACCGTAAGCGTCGAGCACCGATTCGTGCATCATTTCCGAAAGCGTCGGGTGCGGGAAGACGGTGTGCATCAAGTCTTCCTCGGTGGTTTCCAACTGGCGGCCAATGACATAGCCCTGAATAAGCTCGGTCACCTCGGCACCCACCATATGCGCGCCCAGAAGCTCGCCTGTTTTGGCGTCAAACACGGTTTTGACCATGCCTTCGGCCTCGCCCAAGGCGATGGCTTTACCATTGCCGATAAAGGGGAACCGCCCGACCTTGATGTCATGGCCCGCCTCTTTGGCCTTGGCTTCGGTCATGCCGACACTGGCGACCTGCGGGTGGCAATAGGTGCAACCGGCAATGCTGCCCGGTTTGATCGGGTGGACGTGTTTTCCGGCGATCAATTCGGCCACCATAACACCTTCATGGCTGGCCTTATGCGCAAGCCACGGCGCACCGGCGATATCGCCAATCGCATAAAGCCCGTCAACGCCGGTGCGGCAAAATTCGTCTGTTATAACATGGGTGCGGTCGATCTTTACGCCCGCCGCTTCCAGCCCAAGGTCTTCGACATTGCCAACAATGCCAACGGCGGAAATGACGGTATCAAATTCCATCTTCTCAACCTTGCCGCCTGTCTCGATATGGGCCACGACCTTGTCAGCCGAACGGTCAAGCTTTTTGACCATGGATTTTTCCATAATCTTCATGCCTTGCTTCACGAAAGATTTCTTCGCGAAAGCTGAAATTTCTTCGTCTTCCACGGGCAGAACGCGGTCCATCACTTCAACGACCGTCGTATCTGCACCCAACGTGTTGAAAAAGCTTGCAAATTCAATGCCGATGGCACCCGAACCCACCACCAGCAGCTTTTTGGGCATATGCGGCGGCTGAAGCGCATGGCGATAGGTCCAGACGCGCTTGCCGTCAGCCTCCAGCCCCGGCAATTCGCGTGCGCGCGCGCCTGTGGCCAGAATAATGTTCTTGGCTTGCAGCTCTTCGCTGCCCTTGTCGGTTTTCACGGCAACCTTGCCAGCCCCCGCGAGGCTGGCCTCGCCCATGATCACGGTGATCTTGTTCTTTTTCAGCAAATGGCCTACGCCGCCGGAAAGCTGCTTGGCCACCCCGCGCGAGCGTTTGACAACAGCGTCGATATCATAGCCGATTTTATCGGCAGACAGGCCAAACTCTTTGGCGCGCTCCATCAGGTGAAATACTTCTGCCGAACGCAGCAAGGCTTTGGTCGGTATGCAGCCCCAGTTCAGGCAGATACCGCCCAGGTTTTCACGCTCGACCACGACAACCTTTTTGCCAAGCTGGGCAGCCCGAATTGCTGCTACATAACCACCGGGGCCTGCGCCAATCACCACAATATCAAAAACCTGCGCTGCCATATTCGTCTTCTCCAAAGCTATGTTGGCTTTATACCTAGCCTGTTTATTGAACCTTGGCCATATTGCCGATTGAATGGCCGCTATGCACCAGCCGAAAGGCTTTGCACGATTTTTCCGTAGCCGCCTTCATCAAGAAATGCCTGCTCGGCTGGCGAACTTGTCCGCATGAGCATTGCGTTGCGGGTTGGGAAGCGGCCGAATTTCCGGATGATTTCGCGATGCGCACGGGCGTGCAGCAGCATGTTGCTCCCCACGCTGCGGGCCTTGAATGCGCGCACCGAGGCATCTTGGTCGGGTGTGTATTCTGAATGCATCAACGGCAGGTAATATATGCTGCGCCCCGGCTCGGCTGTTGCCATATCGTCACCGCGCGCAATGGCAAATTTCGCAACCTTGCGCGCACCCATATCGGTTGAAAAGGCGCGCCCGTCGTCGCGGAACATGTTGCGCGCGAACTGGTCGAGCACGATGACCAGCGCCAATGTGCCTTCGCGCGTGGCAAACCAGTTTTTCAACCGCTTGTCACGCGCCAACTCCCACACCGCCATAAAGCGGCTGCGAATGGTTTCATCCAGCGTATCGGATTGCTCGAACCAACCCGCGGGGCCAACCTCGTCAATATAGAACGCCAGAATATCTTGGGGTGTGATGGCCGTTGTGATCGTGCTCATGAACGCTGCTCCTCGTCCGCCTGGGCTTTATCAATCGCGAATTCTTGTGCTGCCTCTGCGACAACCACAGTCGACTGCGGCATGACGGTGGTATAGCCGGTTTGCAACCCGATCGAAATGCTCGCACGCCTTGTCATACGATAGAGGCCATAAGCGCCAATGCCACCGAAAAATGTGGCCATTCCGCCAAAAAACGCGCCCGCTCCCCAGTTTGACATCATCCAGCCGATGAGAATGGGTGCGCCAATCGCCCCGATGCCGTTCAGAAAGATCAAACCGCCCGAGGCCGAGGCCATGTCTTCTTGCTGCAAATGGTCGTTTGTATAGGCGATAAGCAATGAGTAAAGCGGGTTGGCAACGCCGCCCATAATGGCCGCCAGCACCAAAAGCACCGCGAAGTTTTCGTAAACAAAAATGCCAACCGTCATCGCGCAGGCGGCCAGAATTGTAAGCCCGATGATGAGTTTGCGGCGGTCCATCCTGTCGGACAGATAGCCGATAGGATATTGCGCAACCATGCCGCCAATATAGATGACAGCCACAAAGATCGAGATTTCCCTGACCGACAGATTGATCTGCGTGCCAAACACCGCCGCCATGCCGAACTGGATGGAAAACACCGCACCAAGCAGCATTGTGCCCACACAGCCAAGCGGCGAGGTGATGAAGAGTTGCCGCAATGTCATGGGCTTGGTGGCGCGAAAGACCGGTGCCGGGCTGACCGAAAGCAAAATCGGCAAAAAAGACATCGACACAAGAACCGACATGACAACAAACAGGATGTAGCCGTTCGGGTCAGCGAAGTTGAGCACGACCTGTGCGGAAATAATGCCCATCATCTGCACGATCAGATAGGCCGAAAGCGCTTGGCCGCGGGTTTCGTTGGTGGCCGCATCGTTTAGCCAGCTTTCAGCAACCACATAAACGCCAGAAAACGCAAAGCCCACCAGCACGCGCATGACCATCCAGGCATAGGGGTTGGGCCATGCAGCATAAAGAATGAAGGCGGCCGAGATGATCGAGGCAAGTGCTGCGAACACACGCACATGGCCAACGCGGCGAATCATGTGGGGTGCAAGGCGCGAACCAAGCAAAAAGCCCAGAAAATAACCCGACATGATGAATGCCATGATTTGCGGGTCAAACTTTTCATGGGCGCCGCGCACACCCAGCAATGTGCCCTGCAAACCGTTGCCGAGCATCAACAGCAACATGCCCAGCAGCAAGGCCCAGGAGTTTTTCAATATGATCAGCATATACGACCTTGTGAAATTTGGTTGCGGTCAATCTGCACGGCTTTGAGTGGCACGTCGCGCCAATCACGTAAGCCTTGGCAACAAAAGCGACGAATCGCCATAAGAAAAGAAGCGATAGTTTTGCGCAATCGCATGGGCATAGACCTCGCGCATCCGCTCCAGCCCCATAAGTGCTGAAACCAGCATCAACAAAGTTGAGCGCGGCAAATGGAAGTTGGTCATCAGCCCGCTGGTCGCCTTAAACGCATAGCCGGGATGGATGAAGATATCCGTCTCGCCCTGCCACGGTTCCACCACGCCGCGGGCTGTGGCGGCAGATTCGATAAGCCGTAGCGCCGTGGTGCCAACCGGAATGACGCGCCGGCCTTCGGCATGGGCGCGGCTGATGGCGCGCGCAGCCTCAGCAGAAATCTCGCCCCATTCGGCGTGCATTTTGTGGCTGGCAATGTCATCCACCTTAACCGGCAGGAACGTGCCCGCGCCTACATGCAGCGTAACGCGACAGCTTTCAACGCCCTTGGCCGATAGTTGCGCAAGCAGCGCATCATCGAAATGGAGCGAGGCGGTCGGCGCGGCGACGGCACCGGGGCGTGTGGCGAAAACCGTCTGGTAATCGGCACGATCGGCGGCATCGGCGGGGCGGCGCGATGCGATATAGGGCGGCAGCGGCATATCGCCCGCACGCTCGATAGCGGCATCAAGCGCCGCGCCCGACAAATTGAAGCGCAATTCGACCTCGCCCTGATTGCGGGCGCAAACCTCGGCAGCCAGATCATGCGCAAACGCGACCCTGTCACCAAGCTTAAGCCGTTTGGCTGGGCGGGCAAGCGCGCGCCAATGGTCACCCCCAAGCCGCGCGATCAGGTTAAAGGCGACATGTGCGCGCCCCGAACCGTCGGCCGTGTCGCGCAGCCGCGTGCCTGCCAGATAGGCGGCAAGCACCTTGGTGTCGTTGAACACCAGCAAATCGCCCTTTTGCAGATAGTCGCCAAGCGCATGAACATGGCTGTCAACCAGCCGCTCGGGCCCGGCCACCAGCAGGCGCGAGGCCGGGCGCGGATACGCAGGGCGCAACGCGATCAGGTTTTCAGGCAGGTCAAAATCAAAATCATCGGTGCGCATTGCAGCCCTCGTTGTTGCCGCTCCAATAGCGAGGATTATACGCCAACAAAACCCCTTGTTTGTAATTGTCGAATATGGTCTGCAACCTTATGCCGATGAGCTTGCACAGCCCCTGCCCCGCTTTTAATTTGCACGTAACGCCGGGCGAAACTTTAAGCAATGCCGCCCTGCTTGGCGCGCCCTTTGTGCTGTTTTTGTATCCGCGCGACAATACCAGCACCTGCACGGCAGAAGCGCTGGCATTTGCCGCCGCCCTGCCCGCATTTACTGCCAGAAACTGCCGCGTGATCGGCTGTTCGGCCGATAGTATTGCCAGCCACCAGAAGTTCCAAACCAAGCACGGGTTTGACCTGCCGCTGCTTTCAGACCCCGAGCACACGCTCATTAAACCGCTTGGCTGTTGGGTTCAAAAAAAGCTCTATGGCCGCGAATATATGGGCATTGAGCGTTCGACCTTTCTGTTTGATGCACAGGGCAAGCTACAGGCCGAATGGCGAAATCTGCGCGTTAGCGGCCATGTTGAGGCCGTGTTGGCCGCCATTTAGCCCAGTGGCGGTTCCCTGCCTAAACACCGCATATTGGCGAAAAATCATTGCGAAAGCAGGGTAAAATGCCTATCGCTGGGCATAGCAGTGAATAACAAGCCCGAATGGGCGAATTATCTAGGGCACATGACAATGGCGAAATCCGACCCGGCAGAGCGCAAACCGGGTTTTCTGGCACGGCATTTGCCGGCAATGACCGTTACCTTCAGCGATGTGCATGGCGTGCGCCAGCATCGCTTTTCGCCGCTTGGCCGCCTTATACTCGGCGGCGTTATTCTTTCGGCTGTTGCATGGACAACCATTGCCACCACAACCTTTTTGCTCAACGGTTATGACGAATCCGCCCCGATTTCCGAAGCGCAGGCCCTGCGCACCGCTTACGAGGCCCGCCTTGCCGAGCTGATGGCCGAGCGTGACGATTTGCGCGCGCAGCTTTCAGCACGCGCATCGCGCCTGACCGAAGCGGAAGATTCGCTTTTGCGCCAGCAGCAGGAAATTATGTCGCTATCAGCCGCTGTGTCTGAACAAGGCCAGCGCGTTTCGGTTTTGCGCAACCAGCTTGGCGGGCTGCAAACGGCACGCGATATGGCCGATAGCGAAGCGCGCGTGCTGTCGCAAAAGCTGGCGGTGCTGCAACTTGTGCTGAACGAAGGGCTGGATGGAGATGCCGAGGTGTCCAGCACCATCGACACAATCGCCACCGCTCTGGCCGAAACCGCAGCGCGGCGCGATGAATATGCCGCCGAGGCTGTCGAGCTTACCAACCGTATTTCGCAGATCGAGCTGGAACAGGAACTGTCGCGCCAGCGCCAGGACCGGATGCTGAGCCAGCTTGAAAATGCCATCCAGCTTACGCTTGTGCCGCTTGAAAACGTGCTCAAACGGATTGGGCTGGACGTGGACCAGTTGCTGGAATCGGTTCAGCGCAATTATTCCGGCACCGGCGGGCTTTCCTCTGAATTCGTTTCCGCCGCGCCCGATGGCACGGGAAGCGACCCTGTGGCGCAGCGCATTTCGGTTATTCTGGACCAGTTGGACCGTGTCGCCATGCTCAATATTGCCGTAAGCCGCACCCCGCTTGGCATGCCGGTTTTGGGCAGCTATCGCCATACATCAAGTTTTGGCATGCGCGGCGGGCGTATGCATAAAGGTACCGATCTGGCAGGCGCAACCGGCACAGCAATTGTGGCCGCAGCGGATGGTGTTGTGTTTTTTGCCGGACGGCAAAGCGGGTTTGGCAATTTGGTAAAAGTGCGTCACGATTTCGGATATGTAACCTATTATGCGCATTTGAACTCCATTTCCGTAACGCGGGGCCAACGCGTTGCGCGCGGCGAGCGCCTTGGCGGGATGGGCACAACCGGACGATCAACCGGGGTTCATCTGCATTACGAAATTCACCTCAATGGCGAGGCGATAGATCCCATGACATACATAAGGGTAGGACGCGATGTTTTCTAAAACCAAACCAACCGACAGCTCTGACAAGCACGAAGCTCCGGCGCTGAGCACACCAAGCACGCCTTCAGGCTCGTCATCATCTTCAAGTGCCAGCAGTTCGCCAGCGCCAAGCTCGCCGCCAAAGCCAAAACCAGCCCCTTCCATCCTGTCATCCGACCTGATGGTCAAAGGCAACCTCATCACCACGGGTGACATTCAGGTTGAAGGCACTGTTGAAGGCGATATTCGCGCACATTTGCTGACAATCGGTGAAGGCGCAACCGTCAAAGGCGAGGTGATCGCCGATGATGTGGTCATCAACGGGCGCATACTGGGCCGCGTGCGCGGGCTGAAAGTGCGCCTGACCGCCTCGGCACGGGTTGAGGGTGATATCATCCACAAAACCATCGCCATCGAGAGCGGCGCGCATTTTGAAGGCTCGGTGCAGCGCGCCGATGATCCGCTTTCAACCTCAACTTCAAGCAAAGCCAAAGATCCGGTTAAAGCCACCGTTTGAACCTCGCTTGAAATATGCAGTGTCAGGGCCCCTCTTTCGGGGCCTTTTTCACATGCCCTTCAAGAACGCGTCTTCAATAAAATACTGGTAGGAATCGGCGTTGCGCACGGCAAGCTCGGGCCTGTCGCGCGCCAAATCAATGCAAAGGCCGCGCGTATAGACATGATCGTCGGTCGCGGCGACAGTGTCAAAATGCGAAAGCTCGTGCACCATGGTGCCCGCCATTGTGCCCACATGGTTAAAGCCCGCACGGCTCTTGTCGCCCGAAAGCTGTGGCAGGTTGAAGAAATTCCGGCAGATATTGATCTGGTAGGGTTGGTCTGGCCAGACATTGGCATAGACCGTGCCAGTGCAGCCGTTTTGCAACGGGCGCGCGCAGTTCACGCGCAGAATGTCTTCATCCAGCACGGCTTTGATGGCGGCAAGGCTGCGGCGCACATCGGTGGCGCGCACATTGTCCCACCGGCCAAACCAACGCTCGTAAATCGTGCTGTCGGGGTGGATGGCGGTTGTGGCAATGCTCACCGCGTCACGCGCGTTCGACATGGCCTTTTGAATGGCACCAATTTGTGCCGTATTGCAGTTTACAAATTCGGCGCGCGCTGGAATGGCCGCAAATAACAGAATTGAAACAAAAATCAGGAATCGCATAAATTACCTTTCATTAGAGCGTGTCGCGTTCATATCCATTCGTGCGACGCGCTCTAAATATTTGCAACCACATACCTAAATGCAGAAAACCGGCTCCCGTTTTTCTGCAGCATGCTCTTATTGTTCAAGTCTGCCCGAATGCGGTGCGCTGGCAAGTCAATCTTTTGCGCGATTGCTAAATTCAGTCTTGCGCTTCAGCCTCGCCGCGCGACTTGCCCGAAAGGTTCTGCGCAAGCGTGGCCGCCATGAACGGTGTCAGGTCGCCATCCAGCACGCCTTGCGTATCGGAGGTTTCGTGCCGTGTGCGCAGATCTTTGACCATTTGATAGGGTTGCAGCACATATGAACGGATCTGGTTGCCCCAGCCCGCATCGCCCTTGGCATCATGGGCATCGGTAATGGCCTGATTGCGGCGGCGCAGCTCCATTTCATATAGGCGCGATTTCAGCGCTTCCCAGCAATTGGCACGGTTCTGGTGCTGCGATTTTTCGGAACTCGTCACCACGATATTGGTGGGCAAATGGGTAATGCGCACCGCAGAGTCGGTTTTGTTGACATGCTGGCCACCCGCGCCCGAGCTGCGGTAGGTATCAATGCGCACATCCGAAGCTGGAATATCAATTTCGATATTCTCATCCACCACCGGATAGACCCAGACCGAGGCAAAGGAGGTGTGGCGCTTGGCAGCCGAATCAAAAGGCGAAATGCGCACCAGCCGGTGCACGCCGCTTTCGCTTTTTAGCCAGCCATAGGCATTATGGCCCGAAATCTGGTAGGTGACCGATTTGATACCCGCCTCGTCCCCTGCGCTTTCGCTCAGCATTTCAACCTTGTAGCCCTGCTTTTCGGCCCAGCGAACATACATGCGCGCCAGAATAGAAGCCCAGTCGCAGCTTTCGGTGCCACCCGCACCAGCATTGACCTCCAAAAACGTGTCATTGCTGTCAGCCTCGCCATCAAGCAGGGCTTCCAGCTCTTTTTGCGCGGAAAGTTTTTGCAATGCAAAGACAGCGGCCTCGGCCTCGGCAACCACTTCGGCATCGCCCTCGGCCTCGCCGAGTTCGATCATCTCGACATTGTCGGAAAGCTCGCGCACCAAGTTCGCATGGGTTTCCATCGCATCGACAAGTGCCTGACGTTCGCGCATCAGCTTTTGGGCGCGGGCCTGATCGTTCCAGAAATCCGGCGCTTCGGACATGGCGTTAAACTCTTCCAGCCGGTGCGGGGCGGTTTCCACATTCAGGCGTTGCGCCAGCAGCGCAATGGATTTTTCGATGTCTTCAACAGCGGTAACGACTTCGGCGCGCATATTCTGCCTATGTTTTAGTGTGTGATGCGGTCATAGCAACGCGCCGGAACGGGGGCAAGGGGCAGCTAGTAAAGCCCGCCCGAAGACAGCCCGCCAAAGGTCGGTGCGGGTGGCAGCACGGTTTCTTGCCCGTCGATGATGACGGTTTCGCCGGTTTCGCTTTCACCGCGGCCATAAATCAGCAGATCGCGCCCCATGGCAAAGCCGCCATCGACAAAATCGCCATAGGCGCCATAGGCGGGCTCTTCACCATCGCGGAACAGCTCGGTCACTGCAAATTCGCCGCTGGCATCATCGGGCAAGCGCTCGCCGGTAAAACGGTCTATCCGCACAAATCGCGTGCCTGCGGGCACGGGGTATTCGTAAGAGCCGTGGTTATCCATCATCGTGCGGAAAAAGGCGGCAAACATTGTGCCGCATAGCGCACCACCCGAAGCCCCCGAGCCAAGCGGGGTTGGGTTATCATACCCCATGTAGCAGCCCGCAGCGATGCGCGGGGTATAGCCGATGAACCACGCATCCTTGGCCTCATTTGTGGTGCCGGTTTTGCCCGAAATAGGCACGCCAAGCCGCCCGACAGTGCTGGCGGCAGTGCCATTGGCAACCACGCCGCGCATCATCGAAGAGAGCTGGTAGGCGGTAACCGGGTCCATGATCTGCGTGGCGTTACTGGCTATATAGGGCTCGATCTCTGGTGTAAGATCGTCAAGACAGCCATAGCATTGGCGCTGGTCGTGGCGGTAGATCGTGTTACCGAACCGGTCTTGCACGCGGTCAACCATGGTAGGCTCGACACGGCGGCCGCCATTGGCAAACATCGCATAGCCGGTGACCATCTTGTATAGCGTCGTTTCCCCCGCGCCCAACGAATACGAAAGATGTTCGGGCATATCATCATAAATGCCAAAGCGTTCGGCATAGGCGGCAACGATATCCATTCCGATATCTTGCGCGATTCGCACGGTCATCAGGTTACGCGAATATTCGATGCCGGTGCGCAAAGGCGCGGGGCCGTAGAATTTGCGGCTGGCATTCTGGGGCCGCCAGATACCGTCGCCGGTGCGCACTTCTACAGGGGCGTCAACCACAATGCTGGCCGGGGTGTAGCCATTGTCGAGCGCGGCTGCAAACACAAACGGCTTGAAGGATGAACCGGGCTGGCGCTGCGCCTGTGTGGCGCGGTTAAACACGCTGGCCTGATACGAAAACCCGCCCTGCATAGCCAGAACACGGCCTGTTTGCGGGTCCATCGCCATGAAGGCACCCTGAATGGCCGGTATTTGGCGGAGCGACCAGCGCTCGAACACACCGTCGTTTGTTATGGCCCTGACCATCACAACATCACCCAGTTCCCAAATATCCGACGCGACCGAGGGCCGCGCACCGGGGCGGTTATCCGATGTCGGTCGGCGCGCCCAGCGGCTGTCATCGACTGTCAGAAAGTGGCCGTCTTCGTCATCTTCAATACCTTCAATGCCAATCTGAACCGAACTTTCGCCAACCCGCAAAACCACGGCCAGATGCCAGCCGGCAATGTCGCGCGGCAATTGCAATTCGGCCAGAGCGGCGCGCCATGTCGGCTCGTCCACAAGTTGCTCTTGCGCGATATTGCCCATCGGGCCCCAGTAAATTTCTAGCGCGCGGTCATATTCTTCCAGCCGGTCACGCAGGGCTTGGGCAGCCGAGGCTTGCAAGACAGGGTCGACCGTTGCACGAATGGTAAGCCCACCGCCAAAAAGCTGCTCATCACCGATGGTGCCAGAAAGCTGGCGGCGAATCTCGTCGGTAAAATAGCTGCGCGGCGGAATGGTCTCGCGCACCGAGCGCAACTGCCCGCCTTGCACCGTGTCAAGCGGGTCTGCCAGTGCGATATCGCGTTCACCCTCTGTGATATAACCATTTTCATACATTTCACGCAGCACGAAGGCGCGGCGCTCGATCGCGCGCTCTCGGTTACGCACGGGGTGATAATCGTTCGGATTTTTCAGATGGATGGCCAAAAACGCGGCCTGTGCGATGGAAAGCTCTTCGAGCGGCAAGCCAAAATAGTTTTGCGCCGCCGCCGTCACCCCATAGGAATTGGCACCAAGGAACACATCATTCATGTAAAGCGCAAGAATTTCGTCTTTGGAGAGCGTCTGCTCAACCCGGTAGGCAAGGATAATTTCGCGGATTTTACGCTCGATTTCGCGGCTGCCATCCAGCAAAAAATTCTTCATCACCTGCTGGGTAATGGTCGAAGCACCCCGAACGTTTTGCCCGCGCGAGCGCACGGTTTCTAACAAAGCGCCAAGCATACTGCGTGCATCAAACCCCTGATGCACATAAAAGTTTTTATCTTCTGCACTGATGAACGCCCATTTTACAATTTCGGGAATTTCATCGGCGGGGGTGAAAATCCGGCGTTCCTGAACAAATTCATCAAGAATGCGGCCATCGGATGAATAGACGCGGCTGAGTGTGGCGGGGTTGTAGTTGCGCAGGGTTTCGGTGTCGGGCAGATCGCGCGAATAGGCCGAGAACACCCAGGCGATGCTCAGCACCGCCATGAGCGCGCCCAAAGACAACCAGGCGAAAATGAACCCTAAAAACCGCACGCTACATCCTTTGCTTGTTTGGCATTTTATAGGCAGCCGGGCCGGTCAGGCCAAGTAGAATGCGCGCAATTGCGGCTAGTTTCGCATAAGCGCGCGGGTTTCCGCCATTTGCACGAACCACTGATCGAGCGTGGCGATGATCTGCGCGTTGATATCAGCCCGCCACTCTTCGGATTGCAGGTCTTCCAGATCGCCCGGTGTGGACATAAAGCCAAGCTCGATGAGCACCGAGGGGATATCGGGCGCTTTGAGCACCCTGAACCCCGCCCAGCGATGGCGCGACTTTGCACCGCGATCGAGCACTGTAAGCAGGTTATCGGCCAGTGCTGCGCCAAGGCTTTCAGAAAGCAGATTGGTTTCAAGCTGCGCCATATCGACCAGAATTTCGGCGATCAGATCTTCTTCGCCATCAAGAACGACACCGGCCAGCAGGTCGGCGCGGTTTTCAAATTCAACAATCGCGGCGGTTTCAGCGTCGGAAGCCTCTTCGGACAGGTTGTAAACGCTGGTGCCGCGCGCGCGCCCGCGCTCAGCCGTATTGGCATGAAGTGACAGCAGCACATGCGCCCCTGCCGCCCGCGCAAGGCGCACACGGTCGCGCAGCGACACAAAGACATCGGTTTCACGAATCATTGCCACGCGGTAGCGGCCCGTGGCCAGCAATGCGGCCCGCAACTCTTGGGCAACCACAAGGGTCAGGTCTTTTTCAAGCACATAGCCACGAATGGCACCGGGGTCGACACCGCCATGGCCGGCATCAATGGCCACAATGGGAAGATCGCCTTCGCCAAGAATTTCAAGGGGCAAGTTGACCTGCCACTCAACCCCGGCGGGCGCGCCAGCCTGCGCGGCAAAATCGGCCGCTGAAACCGGGCTTAGCTGCAGGCGCAAACGGTTGGTTTGCGTATCAAACTCCACCTCGCTCAGCGCAAGGGGCTGGGCAAGGTCAAACACAAGGCGCGACCAGTCGCGCGTAAACTGCCCAAAGCGCAAAGCCTGCAAGGCGGGGGCATTTGCCACGGTATCGGGTGTAAGCCCGTTCCAGTCGAGCGTGGGAAAATCCACCACAAGGCGCCACGGGTCATCAAGCGTGAACACCCGAAACGGGGTTGGCCGGTCAAGCGCGATATATGCAACCACCCCGAACCCGTCGGCCACGAATTGCGTCTGCGCAGGAATGATGCGGGCCTGCACGGGTGCCTCGGCGCGCGAAGCACCGCTGGCCAACATTGCTGCAAGCGCGATCAGGGCCAAGAATGGCTTAAAAAATACGGTCATGCCGAACGAATAAAGCCCCGCCCCCACGATGACAATGAGAATTCGATTGAATCTGTTGCGCCGCACCGACTATGTTGGGATATCCACTAGACCGTGGCCAACAGTTTTGCCGGACCGCGTGGCGATTGCACAACTCGCAATTTTGAACGTCCCCAGTCCGACAGGCGCCAACGCGCCAGTTCACTCCCTGCAATGCAGGGTCACATTTTGGCATCGCTGACAACGGTGCTGGAGAAAACAACCGCGATGAAACGCGACGGACATATGCAGGCCCAATTACCGCAAACCTTTTGCGGCCAGTTGCCTTATGCGCCACAGCGCCAATCCGCCTTATCCCACGCAGCACCCCCCGGTCAGCGCCATTTTGGCGCCCTGCGGCTGTTTGCGTTCAGAAAGCTAACATGTCTAAAAAGATGCTTATTGATGCCACCCACGCCGAGGAAACGCGCGTTGTGGTGGTCGACGGAAACAAAGTTGAGGATTTCGATTTTGAATCTGAAAACAAACGCCAGCTTGCCGGTAATATCTATCTAGCCAAAGTCACGCGGGTCGAGCCTTCGTTGCAGGCGGCTTTTGTCGAATATGGCGGCAACCGGCACGGGTTTCTGGCTTTTGCAGAAGTTCACCCCGACTATTACCAAATTCCGCAGGCCGACCGCAAAGCCTTGATGGAAGAGGAAGCCCGCGCCGCGCGCGAGGCCGAAGTCGAGGAAGAGGAAAAACACAAACCGCGCAGCCGTTCGCGCCGCCGTGGTGGCAAAAAGCTCAACGAAGCGCAGCTCGATGAGGCCCAGCAGGATGATGCGGCCAAGGCGAGCGCTTCGGCCGAGGACGAAGCCGAGTCGACACAGCCATTGGAAGATGGCGCACCCGCTCAGGCAGATGAAACGGTAAGCGAGCCCGCCACGGTTGATGACAATGGCTTGGTTGATGGCGCAAACGAAGATGGCGACGACCATCCGCAGCTTGTTGAGACCCCCGAAGGGCGCAACCGCCGCCGCAGACCGTCAAACAACCGCACCGAAAGCGTCGATCAGGGTGACAACGAATATGAAACCGTTGGTGCTGAAGATGTGGCCGAAGAGGTTGCCCCCCGCCGCGCACCGCGCCACCGCCGCTACAAAATTCAGGAAGTGATCAAGGTTCGCCAGATCATGCTGATTCAGGTGGTCAAGGAAGAGCGCGGCAACAAGGGCGCCGCCGTTACCACTTATCTGTCGCTGGCCGGTCGTTACTGCGTGCTTATGCCCAACACAGCGCGCGGTGGTGGCATCAGCCGGAAAATCACCAATATTTCCGACCGTAAAAAACTTAAGGAAATCGCCTCGGAAATTCAGGTGCCGGCAGGGGCCGGGCTGATCATCCGCACGGCGGGCAGCCAGCGCACCAAGGCCGAAATCAAGCGCGATTACGAATATCTGTTGCGCCAGTGGGAACAAATCCGCGACCTGACGCTCAAATCCATGGCCCCTGCCCCGATTTATGAGGAAGGCAGCCTGATCAAACGCTCGATCCGCGACCTTTACAACCGCGAAATTGACGAGATTTGGGTTGATGGCGAGGCGGGCTATCGTGAGGCCAAGGACTACATGAAAATGCTCATGCCGTCGCATGCCAAAAACGTGAAACGCTACGACGAACCCCTGCCGCTATTCGCGCGCTATCAGGTTGAAAACTACCTCTCGGCCATGTTCAACCCGACCGTGCAGCTCAAATCAGGCGGCTATATCGTCATTGGCATCACCGAAGCTTTGGTCGCGATCGACGTGAACTCGGGGCGTTCAACCCGCGAAGGCTCGATTGAGGATACCGCGCTTAAAACCAACCTTGAGGCCGCCGAAGAAGTTGCGCACCAACTCAAGCTGCGCGACCTTGCCGGGCTGATCGTGATTGACTTCATCGACATGGAAGACCGCCGCAATAATCTGGCTGTCGAAAAGAAGATGAAGGACAAGCTGAAAAACGACCGTGCGCGCATTCAGGTTGGCCGCATTTCGGGTTTCGGCCTGATGGAGATGAGCCGCCAGCGCCTGCGCCCCGGCATGATCGAGGCGACAACGCAGCCCTGTCCGCATTGCCACGGCACGGGTATCACCCGCTCAAACGACTCTATGGCACTTGCCATTTTGCGCGAGCTTGAAGAAGAAGGCGTGCGCAAACGCGCCCGCGAGGTGCTGGTGACCGCGCCCGTGGAGGTAGCCAACTACCTGCTGAACGCCAAGCGCGAGCATGTCATGACCGTTGAAACCCGCTTTGGCCTGTCAGTGCGGATTGAGTCCGACCCGACGCTCATCAGCCCCGAATACCGGGTCGAGCGCTTCAAAACCACAACCAGACCGGTGGTCGAGGTTGAAACCGTGTCATTCAGCTCGGTTACAGCTACCGAAATCGAGGACGATCGCAGCGAAGATGAAGCGAAAGCTGCACCTGCCCCTGCACCTACCCCTGCACTAATCCCCGCACCAACACCCGAGGCTGAGTCCGACGATGACGCGCCGCGCAAAAAACGGCGTCGGCGTCGGCGTCGGGGTGGCAAGGGCCGCGATGAAACCGAAAACGGCAACCAGAGCGATGCAAATACCAGCGCGGATTACGAGGGTGACGCGGCAAGCGAAGCGCCGCAGGAAGCTGTTGCTGCAGCCGCAACGCCGGAAGATGCGCCGGTAGCGCAAGCAACAACCGCGCCAGCGCCCGAAGGCACAGCCGCGCCCGAGACCAAGGCCAAAAAGCCCCGCACACGCAAACCGCGCGCCACCAAAAAGCCCGCAGAAGCGGTTGTGGAAGAAACCACTGCCGTGGTGGTAGATGCCCCGGCAAAGGCAGCGCCCCCCGAAGCAGCGCCAGAGCCAGCAGATGAAGCCCCAAAGCCAGCCAAGCCGGCCCGCAAACGGGTTAAGGCCGCGGCAATTACCGATGAAGCCATTGCCGACCCTGCCCCGCAGGCAACGCCTAAAGCAGAACCAGCCCCAAAAGCAGAGCCGGTCGATGACGCCAACGCCGAACCTGAAGCCCCGCGCAAGCGTGGCTGGTGGTCGCGTGCGGTTGGAAAATAGGCTGGAAACTGCCAAAACCGCCCCGGTTCAGTCCGGGGTGGTTTCAAAATGCGCTTTAATCGCTCATGTTAAACATAACATTGGCTGATCGCAGCGCGCAATTCGCGGCTCAACGCGCGTATCGCCAAAAAAAGACATTGCAAAAGGAAACCCCAATGCACCGCTTACTTCTCACCCTTTCGCTTTGCCTGTTTGGCATTTCCGCCTCGGCCCAGAGTTTTTCAGACATGTCCCCCGATGAGCGCACCGCCTTTGGCGAAGCTGTGCGCGCATATATACTGGAAAACCCCGAACTGGTGATGGAAGCCGTTGCCATTTTGCAAAACCGCGAGCAACTGGCCGCTGTCGAGGCTGACCGTGAACTGGCGGCCCGCTACCAAAGCCACCTTACCGATGACGGTTATTCATTTGTGGGCGGCAACCCCGACGGGGCCATCACACTGGTCGAGTTTATAGATTATCGCTGCGGCTATTGCCGTCAGGCACATGATGAAATTCGTGCGCTGGTCGCGGCCAATGATGATATTCGTTATATCGTAAAAGAGTTTCCGATTTTGGGCGATGAAAGCGTGCTCGCGGCGCGCGCCGCACTTGCTGTTTTGGTGAATGACGGCGACGAAACCTATCACGAATTGAACGATTTGCTGATGAAATTTGCAGGCCCGATCAACGAAACCACCTTGCTCGAGCTCGCCGCGCAAGCGGGCGCTGATGGCATGCGCATGGCGGGAATCATGGATTCGCCGCTGATTACCGAGATGATCTCAAACAACCGCGCGCTGGCACAACGCATGCAAATTACCGGCACACCGACCTTTGTTCTTGGCGGTGAAATGGTGCGCGGCTATGTCAGCCCCGATGTGATGAACGCCCTGCTTGAAGACGCACGCGAGGCGGCAGAGGCGCTTTGAAAGCACACTTTTCATAGCGGTCCGCAAAGCGTATAAAGGCCGCAGAACACTACCGCCGGTGCGCCGGCCCATAAAATTGAGGGATAGATGAGCGATTCCAAGCATGAATCAGATGTCAGCTTTATCAAGGCCTTGGCCGAGATGCTGCGCAGCAATGACCTGACCGAAATTGAAGTTCGCCGTGAATATGGCGAAGATGATGTGCTTGATGTGCGCGTCGCCCGCCAAATGCAGTCGGCACCCGTGATGATGCAGGCTTCAGCGCCTGCCGCGTCACCGGCACCGGCCGCCAGTGCAGCGCCCACCCCTGCCGCCGCACCGGCCGCTTCTGCCGACCCGGCCCAACACCCCGGCGCTGTGCCTTCGCCGATGGTTGGCACGGTGTATCTGGCGGCAGAACCCGGCAAACCGAATTTTGTGACTGTGGGTGACAAGGTGGACGAAGGCCAAACGATTTTGATTATCGAAGCCATGAAAACCATGAACCAGATACCCGCCCCGCGCGCAGGCACGGTTAAGCGTTTGCTGGTGGATGATGGTGCGCCGGTCGAATTTGGCACTCCGCTTGTGATCATCGAGTAGGTGACGATGTTTAGTAAAATCCTGATCGCAAATCGCGGCGAGATTGCCCTGCGGGTTATCCGCGCCTGTCGTGAAATGGGCATCCAGTCGGTCGCCGTGCATTCGACCGCCGATAGCGATGCAATGCATGTGCGCATGGCGGATGAGAGCGTTTGCATCGGCCCGCCAAGCTCTACCCATTCCTACCTGTCGATCCCGAATATCATTTCGGCCTGTGAAATTACCGGTGCAGAAGCGATTCACCCCGGCTACGGGTTTCTGTCGGAAAACGCGAATTTCGTGCAGATCGTCGAAGACCACGACCTGAAGTTTATCGGCCCGACGGCCCAGCATATTCGTATTATGGGCGACAAGATCACCGCCAAGGACACCATGAAAAACCTTGGCGTGCCTTGTGTGCCCGGCTCTGCTGGTGGTGTGCCCACAGTTGAAGATGCCCGCCGCATTGCGGGCGAAATGGGCTATCCTGTCATTGTGAAAGCCACCGCAGGCGGTGGTGGGCGCGGCATGAAGGTTGCAAAATCGGCAGCCGAAATAGACGTGGCGTTCTCAACCGCACGCTCGGAATCCAAGGCCGCCTTTGGCAATGACGAGGTTTATATCGAAAAATACCTCACCCTGCCCCGCCATATCGAGGTGCAGGTTTTTGGTGATGGCAAAGGCAATGCCGTGCATTTGGGCGAGCGCGACTGCTCGTTGCAGCGCCGCCACCAGAAGGTTTTCGAAGAGGCGCCCTCGCCTGCTATTGATGCTGAAACCCGCGCCCGCATTGGCAAAACCTGCGCCGATGCCGTGGCCGCCATTGGCTATGCAGGGGCGGGCACGATCGAGTTTTTGTATGAGAACGACGAATTCTATTTCATTGAGATGAACACCCGCTTGCAGGTAGAGCACCCTGTTACCGAAGCCGTGTTTGGGGTTGATCTGGTGCGCGAGCAAATTCGCGTGGCTGCGGGCCTGCCGTTATCGTTTACACAAGACGAGCTTGTTGTGAATGGCCATGCAATCGAATGCCGTATCAACGCTGAAAAGCTGCCCAACTTCCAGCCCTCGCCCGGCAAAATCGCGCAATATCATGCCCCCGGCGGGCTTGGAGTGCGGATGGACAGCCATTTGTATGACGGCTACACGATCCCGCCCTATTACGACAGCCTGATCGGCAAGCTCATCGTGCATGGGCGCGACCGCCCCGAGGCTTTGGCCCGCCTGAACCGCGCTTTGGGCGAGTTGATTGTCGATGGCATCCACACCACAACCCCGCTTTTCCACCAGCTTCTGGCCGAACCCGATGTGCAATCGGGCAATTATACCATCCACTGGCTTGAAAAATGGCTGGAGAAGCAGGCCAGCTAGGCTGCCATGAAAGACGAGCTTGAAATTACCCCCGCACTTTTGGTGCAAGCCTATCGTGCGGGGGTGTTTCCAATGGCAGAAGATGCCAGTTCCGATGAGCTGTTCTGGGTCGACCCGCCGGCGCGTGGTATCATTCCGATAGACGGCTTCCATGCATCAAGAAGCCTTAAAAAGCGCATAAATTCAGGCCATTACAGCGCATCGCGCAACCAGTGCTTTAGCAGGGTTATAGCCGAATGCGCCAAGCGTGATGTCACCTGGATCAACCCGCAAATCACCGCGCTTTACACCGCATTGCACCATCAGGGCATGGCCCATTCGCAAGAAATCTGGCGCGATGGTGCGCTTGTGGGCGGGGTTTATGGCCTGGCCATTGGCGGAGCATTTTTTGGCGAAAGCATGTTTTCGCGCGCAACCGATGGCTCCAAACTAGCGCTATATGCCCTAATTTCGCATTTGCGCGGATTGGGGTTCACCCTGTTTGACACGCAATTCATAACGCCACATCTCGCCAGCCTGGGCGGGGTCGAGATCACGCGCGCGCGCTACCACAGGCTATTGGAATCAGCACTGGCAGCTTCAACAGCCGCTTTTACGCCCTGCTTGCCCTACCCGCTCACGCAGGAAATGACCCAGATGTCATAGCGCGGATGGTCAAGCGCTACGAGCGCGGGGCTGGAGGCGACCATCCAACCGTGAAAACGCGCTGTATCTTCGCGGATATCCTGAATGCTAAGCAATGCAAACGCGTCGCGGTCAATATCGCCCTGCGGGTAGCGGCAGGCTTCAAGTGTTATGCTAAGCCGCTCGAATTGCAGGGTTTCGCCAACCGAAATCTGGAAATTGCCAACCGTGCCGGTAATGGTGTCAAGCCCGCGCAGCACGGCCGCATTTGCCGCATCGGAATTGGCCGAACGCACCCCGCCCGAACTTATAAAGGCGGGAAGCTCCGGCACAGGAATTTCGCCTGTCTGGGAATCGGGTTCGATAAAGGGCAAAAGCTCTTCAGCCAAGGACTGCGCGTAAAGCGGCGCGCCCAGCAGGCATAGCGCGAATGTAGCTCGCCGGATCATTGCGCCGTGTCGTCTCCGTCACCGCCTGATGCAAATTTCATAAGCAAATTCAAGAAGCTGACCGCGCCTTGCGTATAGGTGATTTCCTCACCATTGGCCAGGATGATGGGCGAGCCGCCCGGAATAAGTTCGATGAAATTGCCCCCAAGCAAGCCTTCGCTGGCGACTTTGGCTTCGGAATCATCGGGGATTTCAACGGTTTGGTCAACCGCAAGCACGGCAACGGCCTGGTATGTGGCGCGATCAAGGCTAAGTGAGGTCAGCGTGCCAACGCGCACACCGGCCAGCCGCACTTCCGAGCCTACCCGCAGCCCCTCAGCACTGCCAAAGCGGGCTTCGAGCGTAATTTCATTTTCAGCAGCGCCGCTGGTAAACTGGCTGGCATAGGTTAAAAATCCGATGGCCACGGCCATAACCACGGCACCAATCAGCGTTTCAGCGGCGTTACTGGCCATGGTTTATTCCGGCTGCCATGCGTCATAGTCTGAACGCTTGGCGGGTTGTGCGGCATACAATGAACCCGGCGGATGATAGGCTGCGGCGCTACCAGTCAGGTTCGGCATATGCGGCTTTTCCCATGGTTGGTGTTTCAGCGGCGTGCCGCTTGGCATTTCATCAAACGTGTGGTGCAGCCAGCCGTGCCAATCGGGCGAAATGCGGCTTGCTTCCGATTCGCCATTATATATGACCCAGCGGCGCGCCTTGTGGGTGTAATAGCGGTTGCCCTGATCATCGGTGCCCACATGTTTGCCCTTGCGCCATGTATGCAGGCGCGTGCCCAATGTCTGGCCGTTCCACCATGTAAACAGTTGTGATAGCAAGCCCATAAGCCCCTTACCCCGATTATTGCGCCTGTTTAGCGCCGCTATGTCCACGCGTAAAGGTCTGCCTGCATCACGAGGCGGAAACGCTCTCATCCTTGCGCTTTGAATAGATGATCAGCGGCTCGCCATTGCGGTTGATGCAGTCATCGTTGACGACTACCTCGGCCACGCCTTCCATGCCGGGCAGCTCGAACATCGTGTCTAGCAGCACATCCTCAAGGATGGAGCGCAGGCCGCGCGCGCCGGTTTTGCGCTCAAGCGCACGTTCGGCAATGGCTTTCAGCGCCTCTTCCGTGAAGGAAAGCTGCACATCTTCCATATCAAAAAGCCGCTGATATTGCTTGACCAAAGCGTTTTTCGGCTCGCTCAGAATGGTGACAAGCGCGTCGACATCCAGATCGGTCAGCGTAGCGATAACCGGCAAACGACCCACAAATTCGGGGATAAGGCCAAATTTCAGCAGGTCTTCGGGCTGCACATCGGCAAAGATTTCACCGACGCGGCGCTCATCCTGCCCGCGCACATCGGCACCAAAGCCAACAGCCGAACCCTTGCCGCGCGCGGCGATGATTTTGTCCAAACCGGCGAAGGCCCCGCCGCAGATGAACAGGATATTTGTGGTGTCGACCTGCAGAAATTCCTGCTGCGGATGCTTGCGCCCGCCTTGGGGCGGCACAGATGCAACCGTGCCTTCCATGATTTTCAGCAAAGCCTGCTGCACCCCCTCGCCCGAAACATCACGGGTGATGCTGGGGTTGTCGGATTTGCGCGAAATCTTGTCGACCTCGTCGATATAGACGATGCCGCGCTGTGCGCGCTCCACGTTATATTCAGCCGATTGCAGCAGCTTGAGGATGATGTTTTCAACATCTTCGCCCACATAGCCGGCTTCGGTCAGCGTGGTGGCGTCGGCCATGGTGAAGGGCACATCAATGATGCGCGCCAAGGTTTGGGCCAGCAGGGTTTTGCCGCAACCCGTTGGGCCAATCAGCATAATGTTGGATTTCGCCAGTTCAACTTCGCCATGCTTGTTTGAACTGTTCAGCCGCTTGTAATGGTTATGCACGGCCACAGACAGAATGCGCTTGGCCACTTCCTGACCGATGACATAATCATCAAGCACCTTGCAAATATCCTTGGGCGTTGGCACACCCAACGACGATTTCACCAGCGACGACTTGGTCTCTTCGCGGATGATATCCATGCACAGCTCAACGCATTCATCGCAGATGAACACGGTTGGCCCGGCGATGAGTTTGCGCACCTCGTGCTGGCTTTTGCCGCAGAACGAGCAATAGAGCGTGTTTTTGCTGTCTGATCCGCCTGATTTACTCATGCGTTCTCCTGCTTGTCTGCGCAGCTTATGGCTGCGCCAATCCGTTGCGCCCTATTAGGGCATGAGCTTGCGGCAAAGCACAAGCGCTTGTTACGCCGCAGCATCTTCCGTAGGGCTACGATGGGTCACGATCTCGTCGATCAGGCCCCAGTCTTTCGCCGCTTCCGCCGTCATGAAATTATCGCGGTCCAGCGCCCGCTCTACGGTTTCCAGGTCCTGACCGCAATGCTTGACATAAATTTTGTTCAGCCGCTCTTTCAGCTCGAGAATTTCCTTGGCGTGCAGGGCAATATCGCTGGCCTGCCCCTGAAACCCGCCCGAAGGCTGGTGCACCATCAGGCGGCTGTTGGGCAGAGACATGCGCATCCCCGCCGTGCCGCCACACAAAAGCAACGTGCCCATCGAGGCCGCCTGCCCGATACATACGGTCGAGATTTTGGGTTTGATATATTGCATCGTGTCATAGATCGAAAGGCCCGAGGAAACGATCCCGCCGGGCGAGTTGATATACATCGCGATTTCCTTGTTCGGATTTTCCGCCTCAAGGAACAAAAGCTGCGCCACAATCACCGTGGCCATTTCGTCATGCACAGGGCCGGATACGAAGATGATCCGCTCTTTAAGCAGGCGCGAGAAAATATCATAGCGGATTGAGCCGCGGGCGCTGGTTTCCTCCACCGTCGGAATGATGAAGCTTTTGGCGATCATGGAGGGATCAAACATTGACGTTTCCTAACTTGGTCTACCCGTCGGCATTAGCCTTTTGGTGTTGAAGAAAGGTTTAATCATGCCAGCCGCCAGCCGCAAGGGCATGCGGGCAAATATCACGCGCTGATGATTTGGCTTTTGCGCAAAAGTGCTGGGCAAGCTATCATCGCGGTGTTTGGCAAGGCGGACTTAATTTCATGTTGCAATATAAATCAGACGGCAAGCAGATTACCTGCACACATAACTTCAAGCTGGCACAGATTGGCGCTATCCCTGCGGTGGAACTGAGCTGCACCATGCATTTCACACCGGGGCTGGATCTGAAATCCGATCTTGGCAAGGACCTGGGCAAGCGGTTTGAGGCGACCTTCCCTGACCGGCTTCACGGCGAGCTTGGCAAACTGGAAGACAAGTTTAGCCGCGCGCGCCTGCAATTGGCGCGAATGCTGAAAAATAACGACCCTCAGGTGAAGATGAAAACCTTCGCCGACAGCCAGCAGGAAGCGCTGATTGCTGATTGGAACAACTTTCACGGCAAATACGCCGAGCGAATCGCCATTGATGTTTTGGGCGACAGCGCCAAGCTGATTGGCAAGGCCGCCGAGGACGAGGTCAAAAAGCTGAAGCCGAAATTCAGCTTTGACGCCATGAGCGATTCCAAGGCCAATTTCATGACCGGCGTTTTGGGGGCCGATGGCGCTGGCGCTGTCAATGCCGCCAGCACCGGCAATGTTGGCGCGCTAATCCCGATGATCAACGGGGCGGGCGCACAAATCGGCGTCTCGGTTACCATTTGGGATGGCAACGAGCAGATTTTCAAGCAAAGCCAGATCAGCGCGGGCAGCCTAGCCAGCGATGTCGGCAAAATTTCCAAGGCGGTGCAAACCGGGATTATCCGCATCGCCCGTATAGAAAAACTACGTGTGGCCACACGGGCGCGGATTGTGAAAGCCACAATCGAAAGCCAAAAGGCCGCCGATGTTCTGACAAAGGCCATGCGCGCCGCCCTTAAGGGCAAGGACAGCCGCCAGATCAGGGTGATTGACGCTACCCGCCGGCAGGTGGCCGGCACCAAGGCCGAGGCGCTGAAGCTGCGCGATTCCATAGCCCCGACCGACCAGATTTTGAAGCTGCTGACCGAGGCCAAATCGCTGATAGATCAGGCCGAGGCGCTGGCCAAGGGCAATGCGGGCAGCGCGAATGATGCGGCCTCCAAAGCCAAAAGCATTTCAAAAGACCTGAAAACCGGCGCCAGTGCCTTGAGCGTGCTCACCACCCGGCTGCGCGGATAAAAAAAGGCGACCCAAAGGCCGCCTTTTTCAGTCACTGTCCCGAATTTTTATTCGTTCTCAAGCTCTTCAATGGCTTTTTCCAGCTCGGCTTTGGTCACCGTTTTATCGGTCACCTGGGCCAGTTCGAAAATATAATCCACAACCTTGTCTTCAAAGATCGGGGCACGCATTTGCTGCTGGGCCTGCTGGTTTTTCTGGATGAATTCGAAGAATTCGCGCTCTTGCCCCGGATAGCGGCTCGCCTGACGGAACATGGCCTGCTGCATTTCGGCATCGGAGACCACAATCTCATTCTTGGTGCCAACCTCGGCAAGCAACAGGCCAAGGCGCACACGACGACCGGCCAGCTTTTTATGCTCGTCGGTGGTTTCGATCTCGGGGTGGTCATGGCCCTGCACGTCGGGGTTTTCTTCATGCCATAACTGGTGGGCAATCTGGCCGGCTTCGGCATTCACCAGCGTTTCGGGCAATTCAAACTGCACCACCTCGTCCAGCGCATCCATCAGTTTGCGCTTCATCACGGCGCGCGAGGCACCCTTGTATTCCTCTGCCAGACGGTCGGAAACCTGTTTGCGCAATGCGCCAAGGTCTTCTGCGCCGTATTTGGTGGCCAACGCGTCATCAAGCGGGGCGGGTTTGGGCTCGCGCACTTCTTTGACGGTGCAGGCAAACACGGCCTCTTTGCCGGCAAGGTTCTTGGCGCCGTAATTTTCGGGGAAGGTCACCTTCACCTCAAGCTCTTCGCCCTCTTTTGCGCCGTCAAGCTGCTCTTCAAAACCGGGGATAAAGCTGCCCGAGCCGAGCACCAGCGGATAATCTTCTGCGGTGCCGCCTTCAAACAGTTCGCCATCGACCGAACCTTTGAAATCAATCACAACCTGATCGCCGTCTTTGGCTTTGGAGCCTTTGCGGCGCTTCTCGAAATGGTTGGACGAGGCGGCCAGATTGCTCAGCGCTTCCTCAACCGAGGCATCGTCAACTTCGGCGACAAGGCGTTCCAGCGTGATCTTGCTGAAATCCACTTCCGGCACTGTGGGCAGGTTTTCGTATTCCAGCGTGACATTCACGTCATCGCCTTCTTTCCATTCGTCATCGGCCATTTTCACATCGGGCTGCACGGCGGGGCGGTCGCCCGAGGCGGTGAAATGCTCGCTCACGGCACCATCAACAGCCTCTTGCAGGGCTTCACCCAGCACGGATTTGCCGAACATCTTTTTCATCAGCGCCATCGGGGCCTTGCCCTTGCGAAAGCCCTTCATCTGAAAATCCGCGCGCGCGGTTTCCAGTTTCTCGTCTACCTTGGCGGCAAGCTCGTCGGCAGTAACCTTGATGGCATAGGCGCGTTTCAGGCCTTCGTTCAGGGTTTCGGTGACCTGCATGGTAATCCTCTGGTTGCTAGCGGGCGCATTCGCCCCAATTCAAAATCCCGCCCCTTCTAGTGACGGGCTGGCTTTCATGCAAGAGGGAATGGGAATTAGCGCAAGCGGAACCGGTTGCGCAGGCCAAGGCCAAGGAAGAACAGGAAGATGAAGCCGAGGATGGTTTGCAGCCCTGTCATGAACATCAGCCAATCGGGTGCGGTGCTGAACAGTTCGCCGTAATAGACCCGGTTGAAGCCGAAAAAGCCAAAGGAGGACGCGATGGACAGCCCGAAGGCCGGCCCCCAAGGCTCGCCCCCATCATACAGCACATGGCACCACGAAAACGCGACCAGATACGCCAGGAACGGCACAAGCCAAGTTGCCGCCAGCCCGATGGTTGGCCGCAAAAGGCTGTAGCCATAATCGGACACCCAACCATAAAGCCGGATCGGCAACCTGTGCCACCAGCCCCCAAGCATGGCCTTGCAGGCAAGTTCCTGCCGCAGGAAAAAATGCTCATCATCGGGCTTTTGCAGCTTGTTCATGAATTGGCGCAGACGGGAATAGTCGTCAGCGGACCGCTCGGCGGTTTTGGCATCAGGCTTGGGCCAATAGGCCGCGTCACGCGTAAAATACGTCGCCTCATGCATAGTGGCCTGATGGATTCTCGGCACTTCGCCGAATGTTGTATTGGTGAAATTGGTTTCGGAATTGAAGGAGGTGTTCAAGAAAATTGCAGTTTGTTTGAAGGTCGCGTTCTGGAAGATCGCCCATCGGCTAAATGCCGCGCTTTCGAAGTTGGCCGATACATCAAATGTCGCGCTTCGAAAATTGGCCCGTTGGGTGAATGTCGCCTCATTGAAAAAGGCTAATTCTTTGAAGGTCGCGCCCCCGAAGTCGGCCGCTTGGGTGAAGGTCGCGCCCGCGAAGTAGGTCCATTCGGTGAAGGTCGCGCCTGCGAAGATGGCCCATTGGGTGAAGGTCGCGCGCCCGAAGATGGCCTCTTGGGTGAAGGTCGCGCGCCCGAAGTTGGCTACACCCAAGAACACACATTGTTCAGCAACCAGATTCGCTTTGAATTCCACATTCTCGAATTCAACCATACTCTCTGGTTTGGGCAGTTCGAAATGCTCGCCCAGCACCTCAACAAACCGCGCGCGCACCGCGCTCATCTCGTCTTCCGTCAGAGGTTCGGTTTCAGACATTTGAATCTCGGCAATATCAGCCCATTTCTGGCGCGTCGCCTCATCCAGATGCCCCAGCGCCCAACCATTCCAGATGCGGCGGTTGCGGGCGTGCAGGTCTCGATCATAATCGAAACCTTCACCCTGCTCGTCATACACCGTCAGCAGCAGATACCACAGGTTTTGCTCGGCGGGTTTCAGCTTTTCTTCGGACATGGGCGCACCTGTTTAAACTGCACCCAGCCTAGTGGCGCTGCGCCCTGCTATCAATCGGTGATTGTGCGCCAGCCCCCGGCCTCAAGTAGCCGAAGGCGGTAGGCCAAACAAAACTGGTGCGGGTGGAGGGACTTGAACCCCCACGCCTTGCGGCGCTAGAACCTAAATCTAGTGCGTCTACCAATTTCGCCACACCCGCGTTCCGGCGCGCTGTGTAGCAAGTTCGTGCTGGCTGGAAAAGCCCTAATTCACCGCAAGCGCGCGAAATACAGCCGGGAGCTGTTCAGCCAAATCTTCGGCAATAAGGCCGGGGCCGAAGCGGCGCGCGCATTCCACATGCAGCCAAGCGGCGGTTTCAGCCGCCTGCATGGGCTGATAGCCACGCGCCAGCAGCCCGGTAATGAAACCCGCCAGCACATCGCCCGCGCCCGCCGTGGCCAGCCACGGGGCGGCGCGCGCGTAATGGGCAGAGTTGACGGCGCAGCGGCCATCAGGCGCGGCTATCACCGTATCGGCCCCTTTGAACAGCACCACACAGCCCGCGCGCGCGGCGGCGTCGCGCGTCGCGTCCACCTTGGAATAAGCGGGGCCTTTGGTGGCAGGGGCGACCAGCTTTTCAGCGATATCAGGAAACAGCCGCGTAAATTCCCCCGCATGCGGGGTAAGAACGCAGTGCGCGTGCAAGGCGGCAAACAGCGCCGGGCTTTGCGCAAGCAGCGTAAGCGCATCGGCATCCAACACCACCCCGTAGGGTGCGCATTCATTGCGCACCTTCAGAGCCTCAGCAACCAACGCGGCCTCACGCGCCCCGGTGCCAAGCCCCGGCCCGATGCAAAGCGCGCTGATCCGCTGATCCCGCAAAATCTGCGCCAACTCGCCTGCATCCACCACAGGTTTGAGCATGATCGCATTTAACTGCGCCGCATGTTCGGCCATCGCATCCGGCGGTGCGGCAATTGTCACCACCCCTGCCCCAATGCGCAAAGCCCCGCGCGCGGCAAGGCGCGCCGCCCCGCCCTGCCCTGCGGCCCCGGCCAGCACAAGGGCATGGCCGTGGGTGTATTTATGCCCGAGTTTCGCCTTGCCCAGCCGGTTGGTATCCGGCGCTAAAACAAGTGTCACGGTGCTTGGTGCGCAGTCTGGCTTTAGGCCGATATCGGCCACCACGACGCGGCCACAACAAGACGGCCCCATGCCAAGGTAATGGCCCAGCTTAGCGGCATGAAATGACACGCTAAGCCCCGCCAGAACCGTTTGCGCGCCGTCGGCCAGCGCGCGGCCACTGTCGCTGCACAGGCCCGAGGGTATGTCTACAGCCACGGTTTTCGCCCGGCTCCCTTGGTCTGATGCCCGCGCAGCAACCCAGTTTAGCGCCGCGCCTTCCAGCGGCCGGCCTAACCCGGTGCCAAACAGCGCATCGACAAACAGATCGGCCTGATGGGCAAGACGGGGTGCATCGTTGAGATGGCCCACCACCCCCATGGCCTGCCAGCGCGCGCAATTCACCTGCGCATCGGGCGGTAGTTTTGCAGGGTCACCATACAAAAACACCTCAACCCTCCAGCCCCGCGCCGCAAGCAACCGCGCCACGACAAACCCGTCACCGCCATTATTGCCCGGCCCGCACAGCACGACCGCCCTGTGGCTGGTCAGCGCCATTTCCGGCCATTCTTCCAGCACCGCCGCCACCACGCCCTGGCCGGCGCGCTCCATCAGTTCCAGCCCTGTCACCACGCCCGCGGCAATGGCCGCCTGTTCAATGGCACGCATTTGCGCGGCGGTTAAAAGCTTGGTCATGGTTTCAGCCTGCATCTTACTTGGGCAAGTTGCCTATATTTTGGGCAGTAGCAAACATATTGCGCGCCGCACCCGTTGCAACCAAGCTTAGGCAATTGCACCCCGCCTGCACAGGTGCAATTTAGCACCCAGACGATAGCCGGAGGCCTTATGAAAAAAATCGAAGCCATCATCAAACCCTTCAAACTCGACGAGGTGAAGGAAGCCCTTCAGGACGCTGGCGTTCAGGGGCTGAGCGTGATCGAGGCCAAAGGCTTTGGCCGCCAGAAAGGCCATACCGAACTGTATCGCGGCGCCGAATATGTTGTCGATTTTCTGCCCAAGGTGAAAATCGAGGTCGTGGTTGCCGATGATCAGGTCGAACAGGTTATTGAGGCCATTATCGACGCCGCCAAGACCGGCAAGATCGGCGATGGCAAGATATTCGTCTCGCCCGTTGAACAGGCGATTCGCATCCGCACCGGCGAAGAGGGCAACGAGGCCCTTTAGCCCCGAACTTTCCACCAGAACACAGGTATCAATATGAGCGACGCCCAAAGCATTCTTGCGCGCATGAAAGACGAAGACATCGAGTATGTCGACGTGCGCTTCACCGACCCGCGCGGCAAACTCCAGCATGTGACCTTGCACAAGGACATCATCGACGAGGACTTCTTTGAAGAAGGATTCATGTTTGATGGCAGTTCGATCGCCGGTTGGAAAAGCATCGACAAATCCGACATGAAGCTGATGCCCGACCTGACCAGCGCCTATATCGACCCGTTTTATGCTGAAAAAACCATCTGCATTCACTGCACGGTGCTGGAACCAGACACCAACGAACGCTATGACCGCGACCCGCGTGGCACGGCTGAAAATGCCGAAAACTACTTGCGCTCATCCGGCATTGGCGATGTGGCCTATTTTGGCCCCGAGGCCGAATTCTTTTTGTTTGACGATGTGCGCTTTTCCAACTCCATGAACAAGGTCAGCTTTGAAGTGGATGCCGTGGATGCGGCATGGAACAGCGACACCGCCTATGAAATGGGCAATATGGGCCACCGCCCCGGTATCAAGGGCGGCTATTTCCCCGTGAACCCGACCGACAGCGCGCAAGACATCCGCGGCGAAATGCTCTCCACCATGAAGCGCATGGGCATGAAGGTGGACAAGCACCACCACGAGGTCGCCAGCACTCAGCACGAACTTGGGCTGGTTTTCGGCACGCTGACCGAACAGGCCGACAACATGCAGAAATACAAATACGTCATCCACAATGTGGCGCATGCTTACGGCAAAACCGCAACCTTCATGCCCAAGCCTATTTACGGCGATAACGGCTCTGGGATGCATGTGAACATGTCAATCTGGAAAGATGGCAAGAACCTGTTCTCGGGCGACAAATATGCTGACCTTTCAGACGAGGCGCTGTTCTTCATTGGCGGCATTCTGAAACATGCCAAGGCGCTGAACGCGCTGACCAACCCGTCCACCAACAGCTACAAACGCCTTATCCCCGGTTTTGAGGCCCCCGTTCTGCGCGCCTATTCGGCGCGCAACCGTTCGGGCTGTGTGCGGATTCCGTGGACAGAAAGCCCCAAAGCCAAACGCGTCGAGGCCCGCTTCCCCGACCCGACCGCCAACCCCTATCTGTGCTTTGCCGCATTGCTGATGGCGGGGATTGACGGGATCAAGAACCGTATCCACCCCGGCGAAGCCTCGGACAAAGACCTGTATGATCTGCCACCAGAAGAACTGGCCGACATTCCCACGGTCTGCGGCAGCTTGCGCGAGGCGCTGGAGTCGCTGGCCGCCGACCATGATTTCCTGCTGGCGGGCAATGTCTTCACCAAGGAACAGCTTGAAGCCTATATGAAGCTGAAATGGGACGAGGTTTATGCCGTTGAGCACACCCCGCACCCGGTGGAATACGGCCTGTATTATTCCTGCTGAAGCAGGATTGATAGCAGATTTCGGGGCCCTTCGGGGCCCCTTTTTTCATTGGGCGTTCCGCAACACTTGACGAGGCTTGGGTTTTCACCGGTCGCCGTTGTCTTGCAGTTGCGCGCACAGGTCTGGCAAGCCTAGGCCCTGGCGCAGCATGCCTTGGTGAACGGATAGACGAGTTGCGCGCCAAAACGCGAAACCGCCGGAAACGAACGACTGGCGCTGAACAGGCCCAGCCGGGCCGGTGCCGCGCGGTCTTGCGGGTTGTAATAGGTGCCGAAAACGCGGTCCCAGATGATAAGACTACGGCCGAGGTTGAAATTTCCTTCGCTGGCGGTGGCAGAATGGTGCCAGCGGTGCAGTTGATTGGTGTTGAAAACTAGATTTAGCCCGCCAAACTGGAAACTGAAATTGGTGTGCTGCAACAACAAGAGCGGCGCTGATATCGCCGTATAGGCCAGCACGGACTCTGCCGAAAAACCCAGCGCCAGCACCGGAACGATCATGAAGGCATGGTTGATAATGTGGTTGAGCGGGCTGAAGCGGAAATTATTCAGCGTATACAAACGTGTGGGGCTGTGATGCACAGCGTGCAGCGCCCAAAGCCCCTTGACCGAGTGGTGCAAACGGTGGCTGACATAGGCACCAAGCTCGATCAGCAAGGTCACGATAATTACTTCGGCCCATAGCGGCATCAACGGGCTGACTGGCGGGCTGACCAGCGCGAGAATAACGAACGGCGTGCCCCATTTCAGCGCAGGTTCCAACACCCCAATAATGATGCCCGCGCTAATCACATCTCCGCCCAGATCACCCGTGCTGGCATTCCAGTCACGGTTGAACGGGCGCAGGTGTTCCAGCAGGAACGACAGGGCCAGCAGCGCAAACATGGCTCCGGCCAAAATGGCCTCTTGGCCCTGAACATCACGGGTCAGGGTGAACAGCGTGGCCATCGTGGTAATCAGGCCCAAAATCAGCAGTTGTGAAAGCGGTTTACTCATCTTGTCTCCGTGGGGTCTGCGGCGCAGCAGCGCGCCTGAAAATGGGCCAACGCACCGGCCAGAACAGTTAGATTCAGCCTCAGGATGGTGCTTGTGCCTTGCGCTTCGCGCTCCAAAAGCCCGGCCTTGTCCAGTTCCTGCACATGATGGCTGAGCGATGAATGCGGAATGCCGAGCGCGCTTGCCAATGCGCCAAACTTGTGCCCACCGCGCCCTGCCGCAAGCAAGGCGTCAAACACCTCCAGCCGACGGGCGTTACCAAGGGCGGCGAAAATGGCAGCATAGGTTGTGTTGGGGTCATCATTCATTCGATTAAACTAGTTTATTCGAAATTGATTCGTCAACCACGATTCGACAGCACAGAAAACGACCTCGGGCTGGCCGCAAAACGCCAAGCCGCACCGACAGTTGCGCGCTAGCCTGACGAAAAGTCAGGAGCCTTCGATGCAAGAACACTTTGTTGACCGCCGCAAAATAGACCCAAGCCGCCGCAAGCCCGATGGCACGCCGGATAATAATGACCGCGTTGAAATCGGGCCGACGCAACTGGCCTTTGATGAATGGGCGGCGGCCGGGCTTCAGGCCCCCAACCTTGATGCCATGCGCCGCTATCGCCACAAACGGTTGGTGGAGCATATCATCGCGCGCGATCTGGCAGGGTTGCTGGTGTTTGACCCGCTCAACATCCGCTATGCGACCGACAGCACGAACATGCAACTTTGGAACACGCATAACCCCTTTCGCGCCTGCCTTGTTTGCGCCGACGGGCATATGGTGTTGTGGGATTACAAGAACTCGCCCTTCCTTTCCGCCTTCAACCCTTTGGTAGCCGAAGTGCGCTCGGGCGCGTCGATGTTCTACTTTTCAACTGGCGACCTTGGCCAGCGCAAGGCGGCTGATTTTGCGGCCCAATTGGCTGATGTTTTGGCCGCACATGCGCCGGGGCATAACAGGCTGGCGATAGACAAAATCATGCTTGGCGGGTTGCGCGCAATCGAGGCGCAGGGCTTTAGCGTTACCGAAGGCGAAGAGCTTACCGAAAAGGCACGCTCTATCAAGGGAGCCGACGAGATTCTGGCCATGCGTTGCGCCATGAATGCCTGCGAAAAATCCGTGGCCGCCATGGAGCGCGCCGCAAAACCCGGCCTGTCGGAAGATGATATATGGGCGGTGCTGCACGCCGAAAACATCCGCCGGGGTGGCGAATGGATCGAGACCCGGCTTCTATCCTCTGGCCCGCGCACCAACCCGTGGTTTCAGGAATGCGGGCCGCGCATTGTGCAAAACAACGAGATTGTCGCCTTTGATACCGACCTGATTGGTGCCTATGGCATGTGTTGCGATATTTCGCGCACATGGTGGGTGGGGACCGGCAAGCCGCGTCAGGACATGATTGATGACTACAAGCTCGGCTGGGAACATATCGACCATAATATGGCCATGCTGAAACCCGGCGTGAATATGCGTGACCTTGTGCAAAACGGCCACCGCCTGCCGGACATCTACCAAAAGCAAAAATATTCCTGCGCGATGCACGGCGTTGGCCTGTGCGATGAATGGCCCCTGATCGACTATGCCGATAGATATGAGCATGGCGCGTTTGATTACCCGATTGAAGCGGGTATGACCCTGTGCGTCGAAGCGCTGATCAGCCGCGAAGGCGGGGATTTTTCGATCAAGCTCGAAGATCAGGTGCTGATCACCGAAACCGGCTACGAGAACCTGACAAACTATCCGCGCGATGCGCAATTGCTCGGGCGCTAGCTGCCCTGCACCTTGTCATAAATATCGACCGGATTGCGCCACAGAATGCGTGGCCGGCCGATAACTATGCTCAACCTGTTCATGGCGCGGGCGAAATAAACCAACCCGCGCTGTTCGTTAAACACCAGCACAACTGCGCCCTGAAGCGATAACAGCATGAACCATACAAACGCGCTTAAAGCCGCCCAGATGTTATGTAAATGGCCCCGAAACAAGCCAAAACGCAGCACCGACATCAGCCCGCGATGATGCGCCTGGGCGATTTGCTTACCCATACGAAAGCCGAATGCCGCGCGTTCCGGCAAAATGTCTTCTCTGGTAATCGCATCGGGCACGAAGCGAATCTTTTCACCCGAATCTGTAAGCTGATACGACAAAAAGAAGTCCGATCCGCCGATGGTATTGAACCGCAGATCAAACCGCATTGCGCGCCCGTCATCTGCAAAGACAGACCGTCGAAACACAATATTCTGGGTTGTCACCGCTTTGAGATCGGCTGGTTCATTGCGCCGTTTCTTTACTGCTTCGAGTGCTTTGAAAATGCGCGGCGCGGTGTCGGGCTCTTTCATAATCGCGCGGCCCGCAAAAATGTTATAAGCGGGCATCGCCACAATCGCGGCATACATGGCCACGGCCCAGTTCGGGTCGATCACCTCGTCATCATCTATAAAGGCCAGCCAGTCGCCGCTGCCTTGCAGGAATTGCTCGATCGCACAATTGCGGGCCCGCACAACGCCAATTCGCGGCTCATGCGCATAGGTTATGGCCAACTGCTCGGAAAGCGACTCGATTACCGCAAGCGAAGGCGTGTCCGGCCCGCTTTCAACGATGATGAATCGCAGGTCCAGCCCCTCAACCGGCGCAAGATTGGTGCAAGAATGCAACAGTTCGGCAAGCATTTGCGGCCGTTCACGCGTGCATATCGCAATTACAAACTCGGGCATTTCATTTTCTTTTTCTGCTGGTATATAGTGGCTTCGACGAAAGTCTTATTCCAATATGATGGAGCCTTAAATGATTAAAGTTATCCGCGTTGCCCTTGCTGGTGTTTTCGCTGCTGGTGCAGCCTATGCCGGTTCGGCCGTATTCATCGCCCCCGAAGTGACCATGGTTGAAGAACCCATGCGTTCCGGTTCGGGTGCATGGTTGATTCCGCTGGCAATCATCGCGATCCTCGCGCTGACCCTGACCGGTGGCGAAGACGAATACCCAACCTAAGAAGCCTGATTAGCCCTTTTGGCAAATTCTGCAAAGCGCCCGGCCATTGGTCGGGCGCTTCTTTTTTGTTAGATCACTGTCCTTGGACAGTCGCGTAGCTTTCGCTTGGTCGGCTCCAAAACACGCGTGGCCGACCAATTGCCGAAGCTACCGCGACCCACGCGCGCGCAAGTAGTCTAAGCCCGCGCTGCTCAGACACCACCAAAATAAAAACGCCAATCAAACCAAACACAACGCCCTTTGTCACGTCGCGCAGAATTTCCCGCAATACAAAAAGGCTCCCCGCAAATCGGCCCATGTGGTTGATTGTAACAATGCCGCTACAATGCGCTTGGTGTCCAATTTTGGAAAACTGAAATCTCAGACTTTGGCGGCTTTCAGGAACATGTTCATAGGTCAGGGCCGACTTGAAATAACGGCAGGTATAACCCCGCAACCGAATGCGCCGGAAAAAGTCGAAATCCTCTCCACCTGTTAAATTATAGGCCAAATCAAACAGGTGCAGTTTCTCGCCATCGTCAAAAATTTCTCGGCGCATGAGGCAATTATTGGTTCCGCTCCTAAAAACCTTATGCCCGTGCGGATGAAACTTTGGTCGCGCTGCGCGCAAAATACGCGGCGCTGACGGATCATAGATTTTTAGCGTTGGCCCGACCAACAGATCAGCATCGGGGAAATCTGCGCGCGCTTGCAGAAAGACCGATAGCCAATCGGGCGCGACCACTTCGTCATCATCAACCAGCGCAATCCATTCGGATTCTCCTGCCAAAAACTGCGTAACCACTGCATTGCGGGCATATACCAACCCAAGGCGCGGCTCGTTATGGTAGGAAATGTTCAGCCGGTCGGCAAAGCTTTCGGCCACGTCCTTTGCGCCGGTGGGCGGGCCATTCTCGATTAGAATTATCTCAACGGTTTCGCCAGCCTGCGCAATGCTGATGCACAGGCTTTCCAGCAACTCCGCCAGCATTTTGGGCCGCTCGCGCGTGCATATCCCGATATTCAGCATAGGCTTATTCCAATTCCTCGTTGCGCTTTGCTTATATTGCCGCGCATGGGCAACGCAAATGCCAATTGCCTGCCTACAAGATATTGTGCCTGCCCCCTGCTATCTGCCATATTGGGCATTGAGCAGAAAACGGGAAAACCCATGGCAGCGCCAAACGACCTATTTGACGAAGATGAAGCCTCCAACAACTATTCCGCATCCTCGATCGAGGTGCTGGAAGGGCTGGAACCGGTCCGCAAGCGCCCCGGCATGTATATTGGCGGCACCGATGAGCGCGCTTTGCACCATCTGGTGGCCGAAGTGCTGGACAACTCGATGGACGAGGCGGTGGCCGGCCATGCCAACCGCATAGAAGTTGAATTGCACGAAGATTTTTCGGTGACCATCCGCGACAATGGCCGCGGCATGCCTGTCGATCCGCACCCGAAATTTCCCGACAAATCGGCGCTGGAGGTGATTATGTGCACGCTCCATGCGGGGGGCAAGTTTTCGGGCAAGGTCTATCAAACATCGGGCGGCTTGCACGGGGTCGGTATTTCGGTTGTGAACGCGCTGTCTGATCATGTCGAGGTTGAGGTGGCGCGCAGCAAGCTGCTCTATCGCCAGCGGTTCAGCCGTGGCCTGCCCGTAGGCGGGTTGGAGGAGCTGGGCGCTACGCAAAACCGCCGCGGCACCTCGGTCACTTTCCACCCCGATGCGGAAATTTTCGGCAGCGCAGCGCGGTTCAAGCCCGCGCGCCTGCTTAAAATGGTCCGCTCCAAGGCCTATCTGTTTTCAGGCGTCGAGATCCGTTGGAAATGCGCGCCAAGCTGCATTACCGATGATACGCCCGATGCCGCAACCTTCCACTTTCCCGGCGGCTTGGCAGATTACCTGAAAGAAACGCTGGAAGATGCTGCAACCTATAGCGAAAAGCCGTTTGCGGGTAAGGTAGAGTTTTCTGAACGTTTTGGTGGCGAGACTGTTGGCTCGGCGGAATGGGCTATCAACTGGACACCGGCGCGCGACGCGTTTGTAAACTCGTATTGCAACACAGTGCCCACCCCCGAAGGCGGCACGCATGAAAGCGGGTTCTGGGCGGCAGTTCTGAAGGGTGTGCGCGCTTATGGCGAGCTTGTGTCCAACCGCAAGGCCAGCCAGATCACCCGTGAAGACGTGATGGCCGGTGGCTGCGCGATGATTTCGGTGTTCATTCGCGAGCCCGAATTCGTGGGCCAGACCAAGGACCGGCTGGCCACAACCGAAGCGGCGCGCCTAGTGGAGCACGCCGTGCGCGACCATTTTGATAACTGGCTGGCGGCCGATACCAAATCGGCTGGCGCGATCCTCGATTATCTGGTGCTGCGCGCCGAAGAACGCCTGCGCCGCCGCGCCGAAAAGGAAACCCAGCGCAAATCGGCCACCAAAAAGCTGCGCCTGCCCGGCAAGCTGGCCGATTGTTCAACCAGTGGCCGCGAGGGAACAGAGCTGTTTCTGGTAGAGGGCGATTCTGCGGGTGGCAGCGCAAAACAGGCCCGCAACCGCAAGACCCAGGCCATTTTGCCATTGCGCGGCAAAATTCTGAACGTATTGGGGGCGTCGGGCGCAAAACTTACGCAAAATCAGGAACTTGCCGACCTTTGCCAAGCCATGGGCGTTTCTGCGGGCAGCCGCTTCAACATCGACGATCTGCGCTATGAGCGCATCATCATCATGACCGATGCCGATGTTGACGGCGCGCATATCGCAGCACTTTTGATGACGTTTTTCTTCACCCAGATGCGCCCGCTCATCGAATCTGGCCATTTGTTTCTTGCTGCACCGCCGTTGTTTAGGCTGACGCAAGGCGCAAAATCTGTTTACGCCGCCGATATGCTTGAGCGCGACGACTGGCTGAAGCGTGGCCTTGGCGGGCGCGGTAAAATTGACGTGGGCCGCTTCAAGGGCCTTGGTGAAATGAACCCCGCGCAGTTGAAAGAAACCACGATGGACCCGTCCACCCGCAAGCTCATTCGTGTGAGTATTGATGATGACGAACCGGGCGAAACCGATGATCTGGTCGAGCGCCTGATGGGTAAAAAGCCCGAAAAGCGGTTCCAGTATATTCAGGAAAACGCGAAGTTTGTGGAGGAACTGGATGTCTAGCGCAGGGCGCGTTGATTATGCAGCGCGTTTGATTTGATTTGCAATTTCAAATTCATTGCGAGAAAACATTGAAGTTTGCTTAAACGCATCTAATCCGAGATTTTCGAACGTAAGCATTACGGCCCGCTCAATAGCGTCGTTCATGTATTTTGTCATTTTCAATCCTAGAATCAGCAAATTACTTAATCATATAGACACAAAACCAGTTAACAATCCAACAACTTTTTAGAAACTGATATCCACGCACCGTGTGATTCTACTTTTGAGAAAATATCTTCGTTTACTAAGTTACGAGAAAGTTCCTTCAAAAAAACTGCGTCCGAAGGACTCCGTAAATGAATTTTTATATGGTTAGCTTTGAGTGAATTTTCGCTAATTAAAAGCCAGTTTATCAATAATCGTTTCAAAAGATTCTGAAAGTCTTCTACATCTAGCTCTCCAAAATCATACTTTGGAGAAAACAATACGTGGCGAACTCGTAGAACATGGCCATCATATCCTTTTAGCAAAGCGCAATTTGCAAAGAAAATTGCATCTGTCTCGCTATCGACGCCTGAAAGGCCGAAAATTCCAGAGTGAGTTCGGTCTTCATTTTCAAGCGCTATATTCTTTAAAGAAGGCAAACTCTGCGGAAAAAAATCTAAAAAATCCTCACCAAACTTTTCGCAACTAGCTTTCCAACCATCCTCAAAACATTCCCAGTCACCATTGTCGACACGAATACGAGTTAAATCAGACATGTAAAACTATCCATAATTTTGATCAAGAAATAGCGATGTACAATACAATTAACTTTGGAGCAACTTAAGATTGATCACCGCTCATGCGCGCTCTTCCAGCAGCAGCCACTCTTCTTCGGCCTTTGCAAGCCTCGCTTGGCGGTCGGCCAAAGCCGCTGTGGCTTTGGCAAATTTTGCAGGCGCGTTGGCGTAAAGATCTGGCGTTGCCAGCAATTGTGTCAGTTTGGCAATATCCGCCTCAAACTCGGCAATTACCGCAGGCAGTTCGGCCAGCCTGTGCGTTTCGGTGAAGCTGAGCGCAGGTTTCGCCGCCGGTTTGGGGGCTTTGGTGGCGGGAACATTGGCAGGCTTTTTTACGGTAGCGGGCTTTTCGGCCTTCACCGCGCGCTGGGCCAGCGAATCGGTATAGCCACCGGCGCAAATGGTCACTTTGCCGTCGCCCTCCATCACCAAAGTGGTGGTGGCAATGCGGTCGATAAAGTCACGGTCATGGCTGACGAGCAGCACGGTGCCGTCAAAATCATCAAGCAGTTCTTGCAAGAGGTCGAGCGTTTCAACGTCCAGATCATTGGTTGGTTCGTCGAGAATGAGCAGGTTGGCCGGTTGCGCCATGAGCCGCGCCAGCAGCAAGCGGGCTTTTTCACCGCCTGAAAGCGCGGTGATCGGGCTGCGCATTTGCTCTTCGGCAAACAGAAAATCCTTCAGATATCCCACAACATGCCGCGCCGTGCCGCGCACCATAATCTGGTCATTCCGGCCAGAGCCGCCAATGGCAGGGTCTTCGGTCAGCGCGGTCCACAGGGTTTGGCTGGGGTCAAGTGCGGCGCGGTTCTGGTCAAACACCGCAGGCACAAGGTTGGCACCAAGCTTGATGGTGCCGCTATCTGGGGCCAGCGCGCCGGTCAGCAGGTTCAGCAATGTGGTTTTGCCCGCGCCATTGGGGCCAACAAACGCAATGCGCTCGCCGCGCTGAATGCGCATGGAAAAGTCGCGCAGAATGCACCGCTCGCCAAAAGATTTGGAAACATCGCGCGCCTCGACCACCAGCGCGCCAGATTTCGGGGCCGCTTCAAACTCCATTGCAGCTACACCTGCGCGGCGGATTTGCGAGGAGCGTTCGGCGCGCAGATCGGCCAGCCGCCGCACGCGGCCCATATTGCGTTTGCGCCGTGCTGAAATACCCTCGACCGCCCAGCGTGCTTCGGCCTTGATCAGCCGGTTGAGTTTGTGGCGCTGCTGGTCTTCCTCCTCAAATATCTTGTCGCGCCATTCTTCAAAATGGCTAAAACCACGGTCGACCCGCCGCACCTGCCCGCGATCGACCCACAATATATTGCGGGTGAGCGCGCGTAAAAACGCGCGGTCATGGCTGATAAGCACGAAAGCTTTCTGGGTCGAGGCGAGCTCTTGCTCAAGCCACGAAATCATCTCGATATCAAGGTGGTTGGTCGGCTCGTCAAGCAACATGAGTTCGGCATCCTGCGCCAAAAGCCGCGCCAGTGCCGCACGCCGACGCTCGCCACCGCTTGCAGCACCGGGCGCAATAGTGCCTTCGAGCTTAACGCCTTCCAGCGCGATATCGGCGCGATAGAACTCATCTTCATGCAAACCGGCGCGCACCCAGTCAGCCAGCGTTGCAAAGCCGCTAAAATCCGGCTCTTGCTCCATCATCGCCACATGCTGGCCGGGTTGGATAAAGACCGTGCCGGAATCCGGCACCACGTGGCCTTGCATAATGCGCATAAGCGTTGATTTGCCCGAACCGTTGCGCCCGACAAGTGCAATGCGGTCGCCCGGATGCACGGCAAGCGAAAGGTTTTCAAACAGCGGATCACCCCCGAAATTCAGGGAAATGTCGCTCATCGTAAGGATGGGGGGTTGTGCCATGCACGCCATATCGCCCGCCATTTGGCCAGCGTCAAGGCCTGCCTCTTGCGCCCGCCCGCCCCCGCGCTAAGCTAACCGAAACTTACCGGAGCCTGCGCCATGCTAAAACCCCACGCCGCGACAATTGCCGCCACCACGCCGCCACCGGTGATGGAGGCACGGCGCTGGCTGGACGGGGTGAACATTCCGCCCGAGCGCCCCTTGCTCAACCTGAGCCAAGCCGCACCCGTGGCCCCGCCACCGCCCGAATTGCGCAAAGCTCTTGCGGCGGCTGTTGAAGATGACAGCAGCCACCTTTACGGCCCTGTGCTTGGCCTGCCTGCACTGCGCACAGAATTGGCCGCGCGCTGGTCGCAGCAATATGGCGGGCAGATTGCGCCAAACGATGTGGCCATAACCTCGGGCTGCAACCAGGCCTTTGCAGCCGCCATGTCGACCATTGCCGCAGCGGGCGAGGCCGTGATCTTGCCCGTGCCGTGGTATTTCAACCACAAAATGTGGCTCGATATGCAGGGGATTGAAACCATTCCCCTGCCTTGCGGTGCAGGAATGCTGCCCGATCTGGCAAAAGCCGAAGCCGTAATCACCCCCAAGACCCGCGCGATTGTTCTGGTGTCACCCAACAACCCTACGGGGGCCGAGTATCCGCCTGACCTGCTGGCGGGTTTCGTGGCGCTGGCGCGCAAATACGCGCTTGCGCTGGTGGTTGATGAAACCTACCGCGATTTTCATGCGCAGCCGCACCCCGTCCATACCCTGTTTGCCGATGAAAACTGGCGCGATGTGCTGGTGCATCTTTACTCGTTCTCCAAGGTCTTCCGGCTGACAGGGCACCGCGTGGGGGCGCTGGTTGCCAGCCCCGCGCGGCTTGCCGAAGCAGAAAAGTTTTTGGACACCGTCGCCATTTGCCCCAACCAGTTGGGCCAGCGGGCAGCATTGTTCGGGCTGCAAAACCTGCAAGGCTTCATTGCCGAGGAGCGCGCCGAAACCCTGCGCCGCCGCACGGTGGTTGAAGCAGGTTTCGCCGCCCTGCCCGGCTGGCGCTTGTTGTGCTGCGGTGCCTATTTCGCCTATGCGCAATATGACATGGAGATCGACAGCCCAACTCTGGCGCAGCGCCTTGTTGCCGAGGCAAGCCTGCTGGTTCTGCCCGGCACTATGTTTGCACCTCATGGCACCCAGTCCGCCAAACGCCAGCTGCGCATTGCCTTTGCCAATGCAAATACACAGGAACTTGCGGTTTTGTTTGCCCGTCTGGCGGCCTTTGCGCCCTAATGCACTTGCCTCTTTTCCAGCCAATCCTTACAACCACGCAAACTGCCAATGGCTGAGGGAATACTATTATGATGCGTTCGGGCAAAACCAACATTCTTGTCTATGCGCTGATCGGTGCTCTCATTGTGGGTTTGGCCGGATTTGGCATTACCGATGTGCTTTCGGGCGGCTCAAATACCAATGTAGCAACCGTGGGCGATAGCAAGGTCACCCAGCAGGAATATAGCCGTGCGCTTAACCAAGCTGTGAACCGCTTTTCACAGCAGGTTGGCCAGCCTATTACAATGGAACAGGCGCGCATGTTCGGGCTGGATGGCTCGACCCTTAGCCAGCTTGTCACATCGCGTGCCCTGGAGAACGAGGCTGCGCAACGCGCCGTTATGGCTGATGATGACATGCTGCGCGCCTCGATCATGTCTACACCGTCTTTTGCAAACACGACCGGCCAGTTCGACTCCGACGCCTATAGCTATGCTTTGCAAAACGCCAATTATACAGTGCGCGCATACGAAGCGCTGATCCGCGCCGAGCTGTCGCGCAACCTGCTCAATGCTGCCGTAACCGGTGGAGCCGTGTCTGATGGCACGGGCGCAGCCGTCATCGGCCAGTTTCTGAATGAGTCCTATAGTGTTGACTGGGTGCAGATCAATCTGGCCACCATTCCCGAACCCGCAGCCCCCAGCGAGGCCGATCTGCTCGCATGGCACGAAGCGAATGCCGCTGATTATACCCTGCCCGAACAGCGCAATCTGGCTGTTGCCATGCTGAGCCGCGCAAGCGTCGAAGCCGCCGCTGGCATTACCGATGAGGCCATTGCCGCCGAATATGAAGCCCGGCTTGCGCAATTCAGCCAGCCCGAGCGTCGCGCGCTTGACCGTCTTACATTCGCCAATGCACAGGCCGCCACCGCCGCGTTGGACCGTGTCACCGCAGGTGATGCAAGCTTTGATGACCTTGTGGCCGAACGCGGGATCGACCCTAGCCTGATCTCGCTTGGTATTGTGCAGGCTGAAAGCCTGAACGCTGCCGCCCGCGACATTGTGTTCGGCACCGACACGCTTGGCGTCGTTGGCCCGGTTGAAACAGACCTTGGCCCGGCGCTGTTCCGCATCAATGCGATTGTGGCTGCCTCTAGCACGCCGCTTGCCGATGTTGCCGATGATATCCGTGCGCAACTGGCCGAGCCTTTTGTGCGCGAGCGTCTGGCCGACGTTTACGGTCGCGCCGAAGAACTGGTCGCTGCGGGTGCAACGCTGGAAGAACTGGCCGATGAAACCGGCATGGTTTTTGACACGCTAGAATTTTCGACCGCTTCCAGCGAAGGGCTTGCAGGCGATGCAACCTTCCGCGCCGAGGCTCTGGCCGCCGCTCAAGGACAGGAGCGTGACCTGCTGGAAGCTGACGACGGAAGCTTGTTTGTGCTGCGGGTCGATACAATCACCCCGCCGCAATTGCAGCCGCTCGCCGATGTGCGCCAAGAGGTTGCGGCCGCATGGGCCGCCGACGCACACCGTGCAGCACTGGCCGCGCGCGCAAATTCACTTGCCAGCCAAATCAATTCCGGCGCTGCCTTCCTGCCCGTGATGGACGCACTTGGCCTTACGGTTTCCAACGCGCCGGGCCTGACCCGCGGCACGCCATCCGAAGCGCTGCCAAGCGCGGCGGCCAATGCCGCCTTTGATCTGGCCGAGGGCGAAGCCGCAGCCGTGGCCAATAGCGATGACAGCTATATCGTGCTGCGCATCAGCAGCATTACCCAAGCCGAATCCGGCAGCTATGCCGATTACATTGGCCAGCGCAGCGCGGCAGATGAAGCGGGCCTTGCCAGTGATCTGTTTTTCTACTTTGCCGCAGCGGTGCGTGATTCAACCGAGATCAGGGTGAATAACGCGCTGATCGAGGCGGTGGTGAACGGCGTTCAATAATGGCGATCCTGCCCGATTTTGAAGCCTTCGCGCGCGGTTATGAGGCCGGAAAGAACCAGCTTGTCTGGACCCGTCTGATCGCCGATCTCGACACGCCGGTGTCTTTGTTGTTGAAGCTCACACAAGCGCGGCGCGATTCTTTTTTGCTGGAATCGGTCACCGGCGGCGAGGTGCGCGGGCGCTATTCCATTTTGGGCATGAAGCCCGACCTGATCTGGCGTTGCCGCGACGGGGCTGCCGATATCAACCGCAATGCACGGTATGACGATGCCGCGTTTGTCGCCGATCACCAGCCGCCGCTGGCCTCGTTGCGCGCGCTGATTGATGAATGCAAGCTCGACCTGCCCGAAGGTCTGCCGCCTATGGCCGCCGGTCTGTTCGGCTTTCTTGGCTATGACATGATCCGGCTGGTTGAGCACCTGCCCAATGTCAACCCCGACCCGCTGAACCTGCCCGACTCCATCTTGCAGCGCCCCAGTGTTGTGGTTGTGGTAGATGGTGTGAAGGGCGAAATTTGCCTCGTTTCACCGGCCTGGGTTTCCAGCGGGCAGACGGCCCGCGCCGCCTATGCACAAGCGGCTGAACGAGTGAGCGACGCGCTGCGCGACCTTGACCGCCCTGTGCCAGTGGAAAGCTTCGATCTGGCAAAAATGCAGCCGGGCGCGGCCGTGTCCAACACCAGCCATGACGACTATCTTGCCATGGTTGCCAAAGCCAAAGACTATATCGCCGCCGGAGATATTTTTCAGGTTGTCCCCTCGCAGCGCTGGGCGCAGCCCTTCGCGCTGCCGCCCTTTGCGCTTTACCGCGCGCTGCGCCGCACCAACCCGTCGCCCTATATGTTCTACTTCAACTTCGGCGGTTTTCAGGTTATCGGAGCCAGCCCCGAAATTCTGGTGCGTGTGCTGAATGGCAAAGTCACCATCCGCCCCATTGCCGGCACCCGCAAGCGCGGCGCAAACGAGGCAGAAGACCAAGCACTAGAGGCTGATTTGCTGGCCGACCCGAAAGAGCGCGCCGAACATCTCATGCTTCTCGATCTCGGGCGCAACGATGTGGGCCGTGTCGCCAAATTCGGCACCGTCACCCCCACGGAAAAGTTCATCATCGAGCGGTATTCGCATGTGATGCATATCGTATCCAACGTCGAAGGCGAGTTGCGCGAGGGTGAAGACGCACTTTCAGCCCTGCTTGCCGGGTTGCCCGCGGGCACGGTTTCAGGCGCGCCCAAAGTGCGGGCCATGGAAATTATCGACGAGCTGGAGCACGAAAAACGCGGCGTTTATGGTGGTGGCGTCGGCTATTTTTCAGCCGCGGGCAGCATGGATATTTGCATTGCCCTGCGCACCGCGGTCATCAAAGATGAGGTTCTGTATATTCAGGCCGGCGGCGGTGTGGTGGCCGATAGCGACCCCGAAGCCGAGTTTGAAGAAACCGTCAACAAATCCAAAGCGCTGCGCATGGCGGCGCAAGACGCCGCGCTTTTCGTCAAACCCCATACCAACCAATAGGTTAAGGCTGGCGCAAAACCGCCGAAACAGGCGCCAAAACAAGCCCGCGTGGCTTGGGTGTGCTGGCCCAGGACAGCAGCACATCCAGTATGAGGTTGTCCATTTGCACAACAACCACCTGATTGCCGGTTTCAAGCGCGTTGCGCGTGGCATTGTCCAGCGCCAGCCGCGCTTCGCTGCCGGACATCGCAGAGCTTACCGTTGCGCTGATAGACATGGCCGGCAAGCCCGCCTCACCCACCTGCCCAAGAATGCCGCCGAACCCCGTTTGCCCGACATAGGCCAGCCCGTACTCCCCGAGCAGCGACAACAGTGTGATATTGGCCGCCGGATTGCTGCTTATCGCCTCGTCAAACACACCGACACTGCCGGTCATTGTGGCAATCGCTTGGCTGATATCGGGCACAGAATCACGGATTCCGCCGCGCAGCAGGGTCAGAACCTCAAAGCCATAGGCGCGATAGGCGCCAATATTCTGGCCTTGTGTCACAGGATCAATCGCTACAGTCAGCGGCAAACCGGCTAGCGGGGCCAGATCAAACCCGACAGGCGCGACCAGAATGACCGCCAGGCCGCGCGTGCTGATTGGCATATTGAACGGCATGGCATTACGCTCGAACGCCGCAAGCTGCCGCTGGGCTGCAGACGGTGCGACAGCCGGGTTTGCCGCGGGCTGAACCTCTGGCGTGGCCGCAGCGTCCGGCGCTTGCGGTTGTGCGGCAGGGGCATTTACCGCCGCCGCCGTGCCACCCGAAGGATCAGCCGGTTTGAAGATGATGGTCAACGCTACAAAAACAATCGCACACAACACTAGCCCTTTAACGAGCCCCGTCAAAAATCCGAAAATTCCGTGCACCCGCCACCCCATGCTGAATAATCCGTTGCGATGCCGCCCGTGCGGCTTTTCAATGCCCCGCAGACGCTTTACACGTTTATATGCTATTCCCGCGCTGGTGCCAGCCTAATATCGACCATTCAAGAGGGCCAAATGCTGCTGCTGATTGATAATTACGACAGCTTCACATGGAATTTGGTGCATTACCTTTCCGAACTGGGGGCAAAGGTCGAGGTGCGCCGCAACGATGCGCTGAATGTGCAAGAGGCGATGGCCATGCAGGCTTCGGCCATTATGCTTTCGCCCGGCCCGTGCGACCCGGCACAAGCAGGCATTTGCCTTGCGCTGACAAAAGCCGCTGCCGAAACCCGCACGCCGCTGATTGGCGTATGCCTTGGGCATCAGGCAATAGGCGAGGCGTTCGGTGGCAAGGTTGTGCGCGCCAATGCACTGATGCACGGCAAAATGGGAACGATCAGCCATGGCGGCAAAGGTTTGTTTGCGGGCCTGCCCAGCCCGTTTGAGGCGACGCGCTACCATTCATTGGTGGTTGAGCGTGAAAGCCTGCCCGACTGCCTTGAAATTACGGCCGAGGTTGAAGACGGCACGATCATGGGCCTGCAACACCGTAGCCTGCCCATTCACGGCGTGCAGTTTCATCCGGAATCCATTGCGTCGCAGCACGGGCACGCCCTGCTTAAAAACTTTCTGGATATGGCCATGGAGACAGTATGAGCGAGAAACTACAGGCCTGTATCGCCAAGGCGATTGACGCTCCCCTGAGCGCAGCCGATGCGAAAACCGCCTTTGGCGAGATCATGGAAGGCCGCGCGACCCCGTCGCAAATTGGCGGCTTTCTGATGGTGCTGCGTGTGCGCGGTGAAACCGTTGAAGAATATGCCGCCGCTGCCGGTGCAATGCGCGCGCGCTGTCTTGCCGTTTCAGCGCCCGCCGGCGCAATGGACATTGTCGGCACGGGTGGCGATGGCAAAGGCACGCTCAACATTTCTACCGCCACGGCCTTTGTTGTGGCGGGTGCGGGTGTGCCGGTGGCCAAACATGGCAACCGCAACCTCAGCTCGAAATCCGGCGCTGCCGATGCCTTGAGCGAACTAGGCATCAACGTTATGGTCGGCCCGAGCGTGGTGGAACGTGGCATTCGCGAGGCGGGTATCGGCTTCATGATGGCCCCGATGCACCACCCGGCGATGAAACATGTCATGCCCGCGCGGCGCGAGCTTGGCACGCGCACAATCTTCAACATTCTTGGCCCGTTGACCAACCCTGCCGGGGTCAAGCGCCAGCTTACGGGCGCATTTTCCGAAAAATTGCTGGTGACAATGGCCGAAACCCTGCGCCAACTTGGTTCGGACAGGGCATGGCTTGTGCATGGCTCTGATGGCACCGACGAGCTTTCCATCGCCGGGCCAAGCGCTGTGGCCGCACTTGAAGGCGGCGCGGTGCGCGAGTTTACCATATCGCCCGATGATGCCGGCCTGCCGACCCATCCTTTCGAGGCAATTCTGGGTGGCGAACCTGCTGCCAACGCCCAAGCCTTGCGCGCATTGCTTGATGGTGCTGCAGGCGCTTATCGTGATGCGGTTTTGCTGAATGCCGCCGCTGCGCTAGTTGTGGCCGATAAGGTGAGCAGCCTGACCGAAGGCGTTGCCTTGGCGCGCAACAGCATAGACAGTGGCGCTGCACGCAATGCCGTGGCCACGCTGGCGCGCATTACCAACCAAAGCTGATTGCACTGCGCTTTTCATTACGCCAGCCAAAGGCTAGAACAGGTATAAGGCTGCAAAAGGGCATGACATGACGACAATCCTCGACACAATCAAATCCTACAAGCTTGAGCATATCGCCGCGTGCAAAGCCAGTATGCCGCTTGGCGAGGTTGAACTCGCCGCCCGCAACGCCAGCCCGGTGCGCGGCTTTTACGAAGCACTGCGCCTTGCCTCATCTTCTGGCGGCTACGGGCTGATCGCCGAAATCAAAAAAGCCAGCCCTTCCAAAGGGTTGATACGCGAAGATTTTGACCCCGCCAAGCTGGCAGAGGCCTATAGCGCGGGCGGTGCGACCTGCCTTTCGGTGCTGACCGATACGCCCAGCTTTCAAGGGGCTGATGAATACCTAAAACAGGCACGCGCCGCCACAACCCTGCCCGTTCTGCGCAAGGATTTCATGTTTGACACCTATCAGGTGGCCGAAGCCCGCGCGCTTGGGGCCGATTGTATTTTGCTGATCATGTCTGTGCTCAGCGATACACAGGCCGCCGAACTTGAAGATGCAGCCCTTGCCTGGGGCATGGATGTGCTTGTGGAAGTGCATGACCGGCAAGAGATTGACCGCGCGCATTTTCTGAAATCCAAGCTTGTCGGCATCAATAACCGTAACCTGCATACATTTGAAACCAGCCTTGATGTGACCCGCAGCCTTGCAGCTCACGCCCCCGCCGAGGCGTTGCTCGTTTCTGAATCCGGCCTTGAAACCCGCCACGACCTTGCCGCCATGGCGCGCTACGGTGTGCGATGTTATCTGATTGGCGAAAGCCTCATGCGGCAGGAAAATGTTGAAGGCGCCACACGGGCCCTGCTTTCCGCCCCCTGGTCGCCCGAGGCTGACTAAATGCCAGATCTTTCCCATTTCGATGCCAGCGGTGCAGCACATATGGTGGATGTATCGCAAAAACCTGCCACAGCGCGGCTGGCTGTTGCCCGTGGCCGGGTTGATATGGCAGCCGAAACGCTGGCACTGGTTGTTGCGGGCACTGCCGCCAAGGGCGATGTTTTGGGTGTGGCGCGTTTGGCGGGCATTATGGGCGCAAAGAAAACCGCCGACCTGATCCCACTTTGCCACCCCTTGGCGCTGAGCAAAGTGTCGCTCGAGCTTACGCCAGACGCTGCGCAAAACTGTGTGCATATCGAGGCACGTGTCAAAACCAGCGGCCAGACAGGCGTGGAGATGGAGGCGCTGACGGCGGTATCCATCGCGGCGCTAACAATTTATGATATGCTTAAAGCCGCCGATAAACATATGTATATCAACGATATACGTCTTGTTCTTAAAGAAGGCGGAAAGTCAGGCAGGTTCGAGGCGCACCCATGATTTCTGTAAAAGAGGCGCGCGCACGTATTCTGAAGCTTGCACCCGCGCCGGTGGTTGAAACCGTGCATTTAACCGAAGCTGCGGGCCGCGTTTTACTCAAACCCCTCGCCGCCAACCGCGACCAGCCGCCCTTTGCCGCCTCGACCATGGATGGCTATGCCGTCCGTCAGGCCGATATTGCCGATGGCGCGGTGCTTGGCGTAGTTGGCGAAGCCGCCGCTGGCAAGGTTTGGGCAGGGCGCCTGCAAAAGGGCGAGGCGCTACGCATATTCACAGGCGCCCCCGTTCCCGACGGCGCCGATTGCGTGGTCATTCAGGAGAATGTGCAGCGCGAGGGCAACACAATCACCCTCGGCCCCGACTGCGGCAAATCGAGCAATATGCGCCCTGCCGGTGCCGATTTTGCCAAAGGCTGGGTGTTTGAGGCGAAGCGGCGGCTCAACCCGCAAGACATAGCGCTGCTTGCGGCCATGAACCATGCGCATGTTCCCGTGGCGCGCAAGCCGGTTGTGGCACTTCTGCCAACCGGCAGCGAACTTGTGAATGTGGGCGAGGTGCCGCAGGACGCGCAGATCATTTCCTCGAACAATCTTGGCCTTAAGGCATTGGTTGAAGCCGCAGGCGCGCGAGCCCGGCTTTTGCCCATAGCGCCTGACACGCCTGAAGGGCTGCGCGCCTGTCTTGCGCTTTGCGAGGGCGCCGATCTGGTGATCACGCTCGGCGGTGCCTCGGTTGGGGACCATGATCTTGTAGCCAGTGTCGGGCAAGATGCGGGGCTGGTGCTCGACTTTTACAAAATCGCCATTCGCCCGGGCAAACCGTTAATGGCGGGGCGGCTGAACGGCATTCCCATGCTTGGCCTGCCGGGCAACCCCGTTTCTTCTATGGTGTGCAGCCATGTGTTCGTGCTGCCGCTTTTGCGCGCCATGCTTGGCCTGCCGCAGGCCGGGCCGGGGCGCGAATATCCGCTGGCCGCACCCCTGCCCGCCAACGGTGCGCGCAGCCACTACATGCGCGCAGGGCTGGTTGATGGGGCGCTGCACATACGGCCACGTCAGGATTCGGGGCTGCTTTCGGTGCTGGCTGGCAGCGATATTCTGGCCATCCACCCCGCCAACAGCCCAGCTCTGAAAGCGGGCGATATGCTGAAAACGCTGGATATGACAGCATATGGTTGACACAAAACAAGAACACTTGTAGAACAAGACAGGTTCAACGAGGGGGCTGGCCATGTTAACGAAGAAACAACTCGATCTTTTGCAGTTCATTCACAAGCGCGTGCAAAAAGACGGTGTCTCCCCCAGTTTTGACGAAATGAAAGACGCGCTCGACCTTCGGTCAAAATCCGGCATTCACCGACTGATTACCGCATTGGAAGAACGCGGTTTTCTGCGCCGCCTGCCCAACAAAGCTCGCGCGATCGAGATTCTGCGCTTGCCAGATTCCATGGAGCCCACTGGCTTTCGCCCATCGGTCATTGAAGGCAACCGCAAAGCACCGCCGCCCGATGCCCTACATGTGCAAGTTCACGCGATGGAACTGCCGGTGATGGGCCGCATCGCCGCTGGCACCCCGATTGAGGCGATCCAGCAGGTTTCGCATACTGTTGCCGTGCCCGGTGCCATGCTGTCAGCCAGCGGCAACCATTTTGCGCTTGAAGTAAAGGGCGATTCGATGATCGGGGCCGGTATCAATAACGGTGATATCGTTGTGATCCGCGAACAGGTAACGGCCGATAATGGTGATATAGTCGTGGCGCTGGTCGAAGGGCAGGAAGCGACGCTCAAGCGCCTGCGCCGCCGTGGCAGTGCCATCGCGCTGGAAGCCGCAAACCCCGAATATGAAACCCGCGTTTACCGCGATGATCAGGTGCGCATTCAGGGCCGCCTTGTTGGTTTGATCCGCAACTATTAGAGCGTGTTGCAACAAAAGTGGGAACCTGTTTTCTGCATTTGAACATGCGTTATCAAAAAGTTAGAAATTGTCGCGTGAATAAATATGAACGCGGTGCGCTCTAACGTTCCCAATAGTGGTTCTGGCGATCGGTCAGCGTTGTAACAATGCGCAACCCCTCCCCGCTTGGCGATATTGCAAGCGCCCCCGTTTGTGCAAATTCTTCAGGTGAAAGCCAGATACAAGACCCGGTAAGCGGGTGATTGTGCTGGCTGAATACAAACAGGCGCATTGCCGTGCACGGCCTGTCCGGCGCATCGCGCCCCCAATGCAAAACGATCTCCCAACCATTTTCAAGCACCGCCGAACTGCCACCCGTGTAAACCTCCACACCCTGCCGCGCAAACGCAATGTCCTGTGCGGCCCCGTCGCCGTCACTTTGCAACCAGCTTTGCGCGGCATAGGAATAGGCACGGTCTTTGTTCAGCGCGCGCCCTTCGGCGCTCATTGCGCCCATAAGGCGCCCGTCACCGTCAATCAGCAAAGCCGGACGGGTCGCCGCGGACCAGATGAAAAGCGCCAGACACGCCGGAATGAACCCGGCAAGCCTAAGCCTTCCGCGCATCAAACACAGCATCAAGCCGCCAAGCGTAAACAAGGCGAGCACCTGCCACGGCGCTGAAATTACCGGAATAACGGCGCCGGGCAGCGCGGCAACATATTTGGCGACACCCAATATCCACGCAATTCCCCACCCCATGACACTCAGCGCGATGCCCGACAAACCGACCGGCCAGAGCAGCACGGCCACAACAGCCGCGGGCATGACAATAAGGCCCATCATCGGCACAGCCAGCACATTGGCCAGCAACCCGAATTGCGACATCGTGTTGAAATGAAAGGCAGAAATCGGCGCGGTAGAAACCCCGCCGATGGCCGAGGTCAGCACAATGCCAAGGCACCAGCCAAGCAAGCGCCGCCAGCGGGACACATTGCGCGCAAACAGCCAGTGGCCGCGAAGCGCGCCATAGGCGGCAATCAGGCAGGTTGTCGCAGAAAACGACATCTGAAAGCCTGCCTCCATCAGGCTTTCGGGCGCAACCAGCAACACAATCAGCGCTGCAAGCGCAACCGAACGAAGGGTAAGCGCCGGTCGGTCGAGCATGACTGCCACCAGAACCACCGCCGCCATGATGAATGCGCGCTGCGTGGCGACATTCGCACCCGAAAGCAGCAAATAGCCCGCCGCCGCCAGCAGCGCCCCGAAAGCTGCATATTTTTTGATGCTATGCGCGAGCGCCAACCCCGGCACCAAAGCCATACCACGCCGCAAAAGCATGAACACAAAACCCGAAAGCAAGCCCATATGCAGGCCGGAAATTGCCAGCAAATGCGCCAGATTCGTGGCGCGCAGATGGTTGAGCACCGCCGGGTCAATTGCGCTGCGATCACCGCTCATAATCGCCGCGGCAAAGGCCCCATCCACACCGGGAATGCCCGCGCGCACCCAATCGGCCAGTGCCATGCGCCGCGAAACCAGCCATAAAGGCAACGTATTTTGGGCAGGGTCGGGCCATGCGGCCAACACCGGGTTGCGCGAATAGCCAATCGCGCCAAGCTGGTTGAACCATGCGAATCGCCGAAAATCAAAGCCGCCAGGCTCGACCGGCGGTTCGGGCGGCGACAAAAACCCTGTCGTGGTGATGCGCGCACCGGGGCGCAGCACGTCGGGTGCAATTTCGCCCACAGCGCTCAGGCGAATACGCTCTGGCACCACCGGGTCGCGCTCACCGGGCAGTGTAATACGGTCAAGCAGCATGCGCGGGGCATTGCTGGCCGAACGGTCAAGCCCGATGATCCGCCCCTCGACCGGGCCATAATAGTTCCAGCCCAGCACGGGTGCGGCCACCATGGCGGCGCGCAAACTGGCATTGAGGTAACCCAAAATAAACCAAATAAGCCCAAAACCAAGCTGGCGCAGGGCAATGCTGCGACGCTGTAACGCAAGCACACAGGCCGCAATGAACCCGATACCCCAAACCATTAGAAAAATGCCGCCAGGCGGGCCATTTAGCCCGAAATATAGCGCAATGCCGCAGCCAAACAGCACTGGGGCCCATAAAAACAGGTTGGGCGATTGCGCCTGTAACTCGCCCAATACCCAGCGCATTGGCACCTGCCTTGTTCTTGCTTACGCCATACAATAGAAGCGTTAACGATAACTTTTCACGGTTTCCAAGAGGTTAACGCCATGTCTGCTGCCAAACCCGTCATCACCCGTTTTGCGCCGTCGCCAACGGGCTATTTACATATCGGCGGCGCGCGCACGGCGTTGTTCAACTGGCTGTTTGCCCGCCACCATGGCGGCACATTCCTGCTGCGGATTGAAGATACCGACCGCGCGCGCTCAACCCCCGAGGCGACGGAGGCGATTTTTGCCGGTTTGCGCTGGCTCGGGCTTGATTGGGATGGCGATGCCATCAGCCAGTTTGCCCGCATCGCCCGCCACGGCGAGGTTGCGCGCGATATGCTCGCCCGCGGCACGGCCTATAAATGCTTTGCCACACAGGCTGAGATTGAAGCCGCGCGTGAAGCCGCACGCGCCGCCAAACAGCCCCCGCTATTTCACTCCCCGTGGCGCGATACCGACCCTGCCGAGCACCCCGACCTGCCCTTTGTTGTGCGCCTGAAAGCCCCTAAAACTGGCGAAACCGTGGTCAACGACCACGTGCAAGGCAGCATTACATGGCAAAACGAAACGCTGGATGACCTGATATTGCTTCGCTCCGATGGTGTGCCAACCTATATGCACGCCGTTGTGGTGGACGATCATGACATGGGTGTTACCCATGTTATTCGTGGTGATGACCATCTGACCAACGCCGCACGCCAATCCCTGATCTATCAGGCCGCTGGCTGGGACGTGCCCGAATTTGCACATGTGCCGCTCATTCATGGCGAAGACGGCAAAAAGCTCTCCAAACGCCACGGCGCGCTAGGGGTCGAGGAATATCGCGATATGGGCTACCTGCCCGCCGCGATGCGCAACTACCTTATTCGCCTTGGATGGTCGCATGGTGATGACGAATTTTTCAGCACAGATGAGGCAATTGAGTGGTTCAACCTTGATTCTCTGGGCAAATCACCCGCGCGGTTTGATTTCAAAAAACTCGAAAACCTGTCGGGCCAGCATATTCGGGCCAGCGACAATGCTACATTGGCCCGCGAAGTGCTGGCCTATGTTGCATCGCAAAACCTGCCGCCATTGAGCGATAAACAGGAAACACAGCTTTTCGAGGCGATGGATCAGCTAAAAGAACGTGCGAAGACTTTGCCTGAAGTTATTGAAATGGCGCGCTATTTCCTTACGGATCGCCCACTTGATATGGACGAGCGTGCACTTGGTCTGCTTGATTCTGTATCCCGTGGTATGCTGAATAGATTGACTTCGCGCTTGCAGCATGCTAGTTGGTCCTTAGATAATCTGGAGATCGAAATCCGCGCTTTTGCCGATGATGAAGGGCTCAAGCTGGGCAAGGTCGCCCAACCGTTACGTGCAGCTTTATGCGGGCGTAGTGTCTCTCCAAGTGTGTTTGACATGATGATCACGCTGGGCCGCGACGAGACGATTGCCAGACTTTTAGATGTCGCCGAAACGGGCTGACACATCAAAGCGCGCCAGCGCCAATCAAACAGGGCAAATGCCCGATGAATGAGGTTGAACATGCCAACAGACGCTCCCAAAACAGCGAAACTCTCATTCGGGGGCAAAACCCTCGATTTGCCAATGCAAAGCCCTACTGCCGGCCCCGATGTTATTGATATCCGCAAGCTTTATGCACAGGGCGATGTGTTCACCTATGACCCCGGCTTCACCTCGACAGCCGCCTGTGAAAGCGCCATCACCTATATTGATGGCGACAAGGGCGAACTGCTGTATCGCGGCTACCCGATCGACCAACTGGCAGAGAAAAGCCACTTTCTGGAAGTATGCTACCTGCTGCTTTACGGCGAGTTGCCCGACACACCCAAACTGGACGATTTTGTCTCGCGCGTGACCAACCACACCATGCTGCACGAACAGATGCATTTCTTCTATCGCGGGTTTCGCCGCGATGCGCACCCGATGGCCATTATCTGCGGCGTGCAAGGCGCCATGTCGTCCTTCTACCACGATTCGACCGATATCAATGATGCGTGGCAGCGCGAGGTGGCAACCATCCGCATGATCGCCAAAATGCCGACAATCGCCGCTTGGGCCTACAAATATTCGGTTGGCCAGCCGTTCATCTACCCGCGTAACGATCTCGATTATGCCTCGAACTTCCTGCAAATGTGTTTTGCGGTGCCCTCCGAAGATTTTGTGGTAAACCCAATTCTCAGCCGCGCTATGGACCGTATTTTCACGCTTCATGCCGACCATGAGCAGAACGCATCAACCTCGACCGTGCGGCTTGCCGGCTCGTCTGGTGCCAACCCGTTTGCCTGTATTGCCGCCGGCATTGCATGCCTTTGGGGCCCTGCGCATGGTGGTGCCAATCAGGCCTGCCTTGAAATGCTGCGCGAAATAGGCACGGTTGACCGTATTCCCGAATATATCGCCCGCGCCAAAGACAAGGATGACCCGTTCCGCCTGATGGGATTTGGCCACCGCGTTTACAAAAACTTCGACCCGCGCGCCAAAGTGATGAAGGAAAGCGCCGACGAGGTGCTTGGCCTGCTGGGGATTGAAAACAACCCGACCTTGCAGGTCGCCAAAGAGCTGGAGCGGATCGCGCTGGAAGATCCGTATTTCGTTGAGAAAAAACTCTATCCGAATGTCGATTTCTATTCGGGCATCATCCTCGATGCGATGGGGTTCCCCACCTCGATGTTTACGCCGATTTTTGCGCTGGCCCGCACTGTGGGCTGGATTGCGCAGTGGAAAGAGATGATGGAAGACCCGACACAGAAAATCGGCCGCCCGCGTCAGCTTTACACTGGCGAGGCTTCGCGCGACTATGTGGATATTGAAAACCGCTCATGAGCAAAAGCCTGAAGCGCGTGCTGGCCGAGATGGAAGCGCTTGGCCTGTCACCCGAAATCGTGCATAAACCCGATGGCACGCTCACCGCGCAAGACGCGGCCAACGGGCTTGGCTGCACCGTCGGGCAGATCGTAAAATCCATCCTGTTTCGCGTGACGGGGCAAGACGAGCATGTATTATTCCTGACCTCGGGCGATAATCAGGTCGACCCCGGGCGTGCCGCAGCGCTTGCCGGATGCAGCTTGGAGCGCGCCGATGCGGCAAGCATCCGCCTCTGGACCGGCTTTGCCATTGGCGGTGTTTCGCCCTTTGGCCATATCAATCCGGTGCGCAAATTTCTTGATGAAGACCTGCTGCAATATGATGTGGTCTGGGCTGCAGCGGGCACGCCAAACCATAATTTTGCAATTGATCCCAATGCATTGCGCGATGTTGCTGGCGCAAAAGTGGCCGATTTCAAAGCCTGATCTGCGCCATTACTGCACGCGCTGCCCGCAGGCCGGGCGCTTCATCGCCTGTGCCGACTTCGCGCATGGCTACAGCACTCGCGGCGCGTTGTGCGGCTGCCGCAGCAGGGTTTTCCAGCAAAAGGTCCAGCGCAGGCATCAGGTTTTCGGGCTTGCAAGCTGAAAACAAAAACTCCGGCACGGCGCGGCTGTCGGATAGCAGATTGACCAGCGTAACCGTATCGACCAGCGCCATCTGCCGCATCAGCCAGCCGGTAACTGCGTTCATCTGATAGCCAATCACCATTGGCACAGCTGCCGCCGCAAGCTCCAGCGAGACCGTGCCAGAGGCAGCAAGCGCCGCGCTCGAAGCGGCAAAAACCGTGCGTTTTTGTGCCTCATATGCATCATAATCAGCCAATGGCGGCAGGATTATTGCATTAGTGCCTGCAAATGCGGCCCTTAGCGGCGCGACAAGGTTTGGCCGCGCGGCTGGAACGAGTGGCACCAAATTCGGGTGTTTTTCCACCAAAAGTCGGGCGGTTTCAGCAAATATCGGCGCAAGACGCGCCACCTCACCTGCCCGACTACCGGGCAGCAAGGTCAGAATGCGGGTTCCGGCCGCTATGCCCAACTGCTTGCGCAAGCCCGCAACTGCTTCAGGCGTGGCTTTGGGTTCTGCTGCAATCGGATGGCCGACAAAGTCACAACTCATCCCCGCTGCCTGCATATAGGGCGGCTCGAACGGCAGAAGCGCCAGCACATGGTCGATGCTGCGCGCCATTTTTGCAGCCCGCCCCGGCTTCCACGCCCAGACCGAGGGCGCAACATAGTGGATAAACGGTGCAGCGCAGCCCTTGCGCGCCGCAAGGGCCACGCGCAGCGTAAAGCCGGGGCTGTCTATAGTAATGAGCGCGGCGGGCTGGCGGGCGATTATATCGGCGGCCACTTCGTCTCGGCGCGCAAACAAGCTGCGCAAGCGCGGCAGCACCTCAACCAGCCCCATGATCGAAAGTTCATCAATGGGAAAAAGCGAAGCAAGCCCCCGCGCCGCCATAAGCGGGCCGCCCACACCCGCAAAGCGCGTATCAGGGTCAAGCTGCACCAGCCCATCCATCAGCGCCGCGCCCAGCCTGTCGCCCGAGGCTTCGCCGGCGATCAGGTAGATCAGCGGCGCAGCGCTCATGACGGGTCGCGTGCCCATAAAAACAGGCCAAGCTCATTGGCCTTGGCAACGGTATCTTCCAAGCCCAAAACCAGCACGCCACCAGATTGGATAACCACCCCGGCCAGCCCGGCCTTTGCGGCCATTTCCATGGTGCGCGGGCCAACGGCCGGCAGATCAACGCGCCAATCCTGCCCCTGTTTGGGCGCCTTGAGCAACACGCCGCGCGCGCCGTTCGCATCGGGCCGGTAGCGCGCGCCTGTTTCGGCCACAAATTCGAGCATCCGGTCGGTGCCGGGGCTGCTTTCAGTCGCAAGGCACAGGCCTTGGGCAACAACCGCGCCCTGCCCGATATCGAGCCTGCCAAGTGCCGTTACAATTTCTTCGGCGCGCGCAGCATCGGCGCGGTCATCCACGCTGGGCTGGGCAAGGGTGGGAATGCCTGCCGGAATGAGCAGCCCTTCAAGCAGGTCATGTGCACCAGTAATTTTGAAGCCCTCCGCCTCGAATATGCTTGTAACCATGGCCAGCGTGTCATTATCGCCTTTCTTTAGCCCGGCAATAATGCGCGGCGCAAGGCGTAAACCTTTGATATCAAAGCGCAACGGGCTAAGCTTGGGGCGGGTCATGCCACCGGCCATTGTCACCTCGGAACAGTTTGCGCGCTTGAGCGCACGAAACAGCCGGCCCGGTTTTTCAAATATTGCGGGTATGATCGGGTAATCCTTCACCCAATCAAGCATAATGCCCTCAAACACCACAACTGTGCAGGGCCGCCCGATGCGGCGGCATTCCTCGGCCACAAGGCGCGGCAACACCCCCTCGCCCGCGATAATGGCCAAAGGGTTCAGCACAGCGGGAAGGTTTGCGCCACTAGTCATTGGGCAAAATGAAGGAACGGTTGGGTTCGGCCAGCAGGAATGTGGTAATTTCCTGCACCAACGGCATATCGGCATAATCGCTGGCCAGTTGCGCGGCGCGCTCGCGCAATGTGCCTTCAGTGCTGAACAACGCGCGGTAAGCGGCACGCATGCGGTGGATTTCGGCCTTGTCAAGGCCACGGCGTTTTAGCCCAGTCAGGTTCAGCCCGCCAAGCTGCGCGCGCGCGCCGATCGTTGCGGCATATGGAATAACATCGCCAGAAACGATGCAGCCCGCGCCCACAATCGCGCCCTGCCCGATGCGCGAAAACTGCACGATACCCGCAAGCCCGCCCAGAATGGCATGATCGCCCAGTTCGACATGCCCGGCAAGCGAGGCGTGGTTGGCCATGATGACACGATTGCCAACCTTGCAGTCATGCCCAACATGGGTGCCGAGCATGAACAGACAATCATCGCCGATTTGGGTAAGCCCGCCCCCGCCTACCGTGCCGGGGTTGATCGACACACTTTCGCGGATCATGTTGCGCGCACCTATCACCAGCCGCGTTGCCTCGCCCGCGAATTTCAGGTCTTGTGGCTGATGCCCGACCGAGGCGAAGGGCCAGATTATTGTGCCTTCGCCCACCGTGGTATCGCCCGCCAGTGCAACATGGCTTTTCAGCTCTACATTGGCGGCCAGCTTCGCTTCGGCGCCGACCACACAAAACGGGCCGATCTGGCAGCCGGGGCCAATTTCGGCCCCCTGCTCCACAATGGCCGAGCTATGGATGCTGGCCGTTGGGTCGATCAGCGCCATGGCTTACTGCTCGTCCGGCATAACGATCATGGCGGAATATTCGCTTTCTGCCACGACCTTGCCATCAACCTTGGCTTCACCCCAGAATTTCCAGATCTTGCCACGGCTGCGGATAACAGAAACATGCAGCTCCATCACATCGCCGGGCATAACCAGCTTGCGAAAGCGGGTTTTGTCCATCGTCATGAAATAAACCAGCACATCGGTATCTTCCAAACCCAGCGTTTTGATGACCAAAACGCAGGATGTCTGTGCCATCGCCTCGATAATCGTCACGCCGGGCATAATGGGTTTGGTAGGGAAATGGCCCTGAAAATGCGGCTCGTTTACCGATACGTTCTTGATGCCCACGGCAGATTCGCCGAGTTTAATATCGCGCACCTTGTCGATGAACAAAAACGGGTAGCGGTGCGGCAACAGGCGCCGGATTTCCATGATGTCAGCGCTTAGCACCTCGCTATTGTCTGCGTCTGTCATATGTTCTCCTTTGGACTTATGGGTCGGTTGGCAAAAGCGCCGGGTCTTCGGCATAGGCCGTATCTAGCCGCGATACAGCCAGATCGGTTATATCCAAACTGGTGTTGAATAACAGCACCGAACGACGGTCCATAATGGCGGAAGCGCGGTTTTGAACCATGATGTCGCCCAAAACCTGCGCGGCTATGCCAAAGAAAGCGCGGCGCCTGTCCTCGTTTCGTTGGGTTTGGGCGCGGTCTTTTTCAAGCTGCTCGGCGCGCACACGTTCAACGCGCAGGTTGAATGCCTCGGCGCGAATGCGAAAATCTTCCGGCGTGGCCGTTTTGCGCAATTCGGTAAGCTCGGTTTCTTCGGCGGCCAGCTCGTCGGCAATGGCTTCGCTTGCTGCCGTAAGCACGGCGCGCTCTTCGGATTCAAGCACAAGAATGGCGCGGCCAAGGGTGGATTCAATCAACATCCGCTCTTGGTTGATGAACAAAATCGCGCCGGGAGGCGGCGACGTGTCGTTTTGCGCCTGGGCCGACATTACCAGCCCAAACGCAACACATATGGCCAGAATCCAGCGCAATGGAACCCTTCCGCTGTAGCTTAAAAACTTGTGCTGACAGAGACCGAGAAGACTTGTGTAACGTCACCCGGCTGTTCCAGCAGCGGATAGGCCCAGCTAAATTGCAGCGGCCCGAGCGGCGTTTGCCAGTAAAGCGCAAGGCCGGCGCTGGCGCGCAGATAGGCGGCATCATCAATTGCCCCCGATGCCCCCATCGGCGCACCATCCAGCCCCCAGACCGAGCCGAGATCGACGAACGCGCCGCCCATAAAGCCAAGGTCGCGCGGCAGGCCGATGGGGAATTTTGCATCCAGACGGGCGATTGCATAGAAATTGCCGCCAAGCGCATCATTGATGGACCCGCCATCATCGTCGCGCGGGCCGACCCCGCCAACATTAAAGCCGCGGAAGCTTGTGCCGCCAAGGAAGAACCTGTCGGTAATGCGGGTGCTGGTTGAACCTGCGAACACGGCCCCACCCTCAAAGTCGGCAGACAGAACGAGCGCGTCATCAAACAAACCAACATAGCCCTTGGCGCGCCCCGTAACTTTGAGATAGTCAGCATCGCCGCCAAGCCCGGCATATTGGCCTGTGAAGCGCAGAATATAGCCGGTTGACGGGTCAAACGTATCGTTGCGAGTGTCATGCGTGAGCGCGAAGCCAATGGCAGAGCGCACCTGCGTGCCTTCATCGGCAATGATAACGGGCGAGGTTGTGCCCGGCACGGTATCGCGGATTTCTTCGCTGACAATCTCGTAATTCAGACTTAGGCGCGTATCGGGGCCAAGCGGGAATGAAACCTGCGGGCGAAAGCCTAATTCGGTTGTTTGGAACGAGGATTCTGTGCGGTCGATCTGGCGGAAATAAAGATCGCCGCCAATCGACAAATCACGGTCATTCACACGCGGTTCGGTAAAGCTGATAGAGGCAATGCTGGTGCGTTCGCCATATTCAAGCTCAAGCGCAAAACGCTGGCCGCGCCCAAGCAGGTTCCGCTCGCTGATCGAAACCTTGCCGCTAAAGCCAACATCGGTTGAATAGCCTGCGCCAAATGTAAAGGCACCGGTTGGCGCATCCTGCACATCAACTTCAACAACCGCCTGATCGGGGCTGGAGCCTTCGCGCACGCGCACCGAAACATTCGAGAAATAGCGCAATGCCTGCAACGCGGCTTCCGCTTCGCGGATTTTGCGCGGGTTCATCGCATCGCCTTCGACAAGCGCAAACTCACGGCGAATAACCCTGTCGATGGTCTGGCTGTTGCCGCGAATATCAATCCGCTCGACATAGACACGCTGGCCGTTTACCAGCTCGAAGGTAACATCAACCGTGCCGTTTGCCTCGTTACGGGTGTAGCGCGGCACGGCGCGCAGGAACGGGCGGCCTTGCCGTGCGGCTTCTTCTTCAATGGCCTCAACGGTTTCGCGAACCCGCGATTCACGATAGCGCTGGCCTTCGCGCGTGCGGATCAGATTGCCGTAAACACTAGGGTCGACGCCTTCAACATTGGTTGCAACCGTGGATGTGCCAAAGTCATAAGTGGCACCTTCATAGACCGAATAGGTCAGGAAAACGCCATCGCGGTTAAGCGCAAACTCGCCCGCGCTGGCCTCGACCCGCGCATCAATATAGCCGCGCTCACGGTAAAAATTGACCAAAGCCGCAGCATCGGCCGATGAATTGGCCATGGCAAAATTGTCGCGTGTCAGAATGTTGGCAAGCGCGCCACCCTCGCCGGAACGAACGGCACGGCGCAGGCGGGCATCGGTAAAGCGGCTGTTACCGGTAAAGTTCACACCGTCAACCGAAGCAATGCGGCCTTCGCTCACCTCGAACACAAGGTTTACACGTCCATCAGCGCGCTGAATGATGACCGGGCGAACATCGACATCAAAGCGGCTTTTTTCCGAATACAGCGCGGCAATGCGGCGGGCATCGGCCTCGATTGTAACGCGGTTCAAGGGGCCACGGGCAGAAGATTCGGTGATCGCGGCCAGCTCGCTATCTTTTATCGCGCTGTTGCCTTCAAAGTTCACAATGCCAATGACAGGGTTTTCGCGCACTTCGATTATCATGCGGCCGGCAGCCGGGCGGATATCGGCAAACTCGAACAGGCCGGCTGCATAAAGGCGGCGCAGGGCTTCATTTATGCCCGCAGGTGTTACAGCTTCGCCCGCCACAAGGCCGGAAAGCGCAATAACCGTGCCATCGGGAATCACCTGATTCCCTGTCACAACGATGGACGAGAAACTGATTTGGGACTGGGCGAGCGCGGTTTGTGGCATTGTTACAAGCGGTGCGGTCACCGCGAGCGCCGACAAAGTCAAAGTAAAACAACTGGTTAAAAACCGGTCTTTGAGTCCCAATTTCATCATCTCGCATCCGCCTTGTTATTCTACGCCGGCTTTTACCGGTCGCCTAGCGCAACTCTAAAGGAGTCGCATGATGTCGTTATAAGTAACAAAGACGAACATGAACAGCACGAAGAAAAGCCCGATCGACATGACAATCTGTTGTGTGCGTGCGCTGGGTTTGCGGCGGCGCACGGCTTCAATGGCCAGCATAACAAGATGGCCACCATCCAGAATGGGAATGGGCAGCAGATTCACAAAACCGATGGCCGCCGACAGTGCCGCTGTCCACTGGATAAGCGAGGGCAGCCCTTGCTTGGCAACCTCACCCGTAACCTTGGCAATGCCAACCGGGCCTGACAGGTTTTTCGCGCTGAGCGCGCCACGAATAATCGCGCGGATGGCGGTAATGGTGAAGGTGATCTGGTTTTTTACCGTCGTTGCCCCAAGGCTCAACGCTTCAAACACGCCGGGGGTGCGGCTGGCCGCATCGAAATACGAGCCAACCATGCTGATGCCGATCACCACATCATTGGTGACGGTGCCATCGGCACGCAACTGCTCAACCGGGCGGGCTGCGAGCGTGGTTGTCACCTCATTGCCATCGCGCCAGATAGTGAGGGTCATCGGGGTTGCGCCACTGGCGACAATCAGGTTTTTCATCGCAATGAAACTGTTGACCGGGGTATCGTTTACAGCCAGCACAACATCGCCAATTTCAAGCCTGGCCTCTTTTGCGGGGCTGTCTGGGTGCACAAAGGCCACCATGGCCGGCACCAGCGGCGGAATTTCAAGGTCGGTCCGGCGCCCGTCACGCAGCACGACGACATTGATCATGCCCATGAGTTCGCGCTCGCTGACAATGCTGAACACGTCGGCAAAACTTGTAACCGGAACGCCGTCTACTGCGATGAATACGTCATCGACCTGCACGCCGGTTTCATAGGGCATGGCCAAAACCTCGCCAACGCGCGGCTCGTCAAGTGCAACACCCTGCGCCATGATCACGCCTGTATAAATGGCAACGGCCAGCACCATATTGGCAGCGGGGCCAGCGGCAATTGTCAACGCGCGCCGCCATGTCGAAGCAGCAGGAAAGCTGCGCGCAGCCCTGGGGCCACGGGTTGCCGCTTCGTTTACAGTGGCGCTTGCGGCATCGGCATCGCCCAGAAATTTTACATAGCCGCCCAGAGGGATGGCCGCCAACTGCCAGCGCATGCCGCGTTTGTCGGTGAACGACCACAGAACCTTGCCAAAGCCCAGCGAAAACACCTCGGCATCAATTCCGCACCAGCGGCCCACAAGGTAGTGGCCCATCTCGTGCACAAAAACCACGATGCTGATAATGACAATAAAGCTACCCAGCGTGAGCGCGACATCTGTAATATTTTGCGCGAAGTCAATCACTTACCTGCCCCTTATTCTTGGCAATCCAGTCATTTGCCGCGTTACGCGCAGCCTTATCAATTGTTAATACATCATCTAAATCACGCGGTATTTGCGTAAATACATCTTTCACATAGGCGAGTTCAAGCACGACTTCAACCAGCCGTGCCATATCCAGAAATCCGATATGCCCGTCAAGAAAGGCATCAAGCGCCGCTTCCTTTGCGGCGTTGAAAGCCGCACCATGCCCGCCGCCTGCCGCCAATACTTCGCGTGCGAGCCGCAAGGCGGGAAAGCGCAAAATGTCGGGTGGCTCAAAATCGAGCTGGCGCAGTGTTTCAAGGTTGAGCGGCGGCACGGGCAGCGGTGCACGGTCGGGCCAGTTAAGCGCATAGCCGATTGGCGCGCGCATATCGGGCGTGCCCAGATGTGCCAGAATGGCGCCATCACAAAATTCGACCATCGAATGCACAATGGCTTGCGGGTGCACGATCACCTCAATCGCATCGGCTTGCATGTCGTAAAGATAGGCCGCCTCGATCACCTCAAGCGCCTTGTTGAACATGCTGGCGCTATCCACCGAAATGCGCTGGCCCATATTCCATGTTGGGTGAGCCACGGCTTGCGCGGGGGTGGCGGCCGCCATCTGCGCAAGGCTCCATGTGCGAAACGGGCCACCTGTGGCGGTCAGGATCAGGCGGCGCACCTTGGCGGCATCTTCACCATTCATGGCCTGCCATAGCGCGGAATGTTCGCTATCCACCGGCAAAAGCCGGGTTTTATGCGCCGCACAGCGCGCCCGCAGCAAAGCGCCTGCACAGACGAGCGATTCCTTGTTGGCCAGCGCCAGCACCCGCGTGCTGGCCGCCAGTTCCAGCGTGGGGCGCAAGCCCGCCACGCCAACAATGGCCGACATGGCCCAATCGGTCGGGCGAGTAGCGGCCTCGGCCAGCGCATCGGGCCCGGCGGCGGCTTCAACCCCGCTGCCATCCAGTGCGCGGCAAAGCTCACCGTAACATTCGCGATAGGCGGTTACAGCGACACGCGCACCAAGGTTGCGCGCCTGTTCGGCCAGCAGCGCGATATTTACCCCACCCGAAAGGGCAACCACATCATAGGCATCGCGCCCGCCGCCACGATTGATCAGATCAACGGTGTTGACGCCGACAGAGCCGGTCGCCCCGAATATGCTGATGCGGCGCATTGCTTAAAATACCAGCGTCAACACATAGACATTGACCGCGGCGACCAGCCCGTCAAGCCGGTCGAGAATGCCGCCATGGCCGGGAATGAGCGCCGAGCTATCCTTAACACCCTTGCGCCGTTTGAGCCAGCTTTCGCCAAGGTCGCCAATTTGGGCTGATACCGCCAAAAGCAGGCTCAGCGTTACGGTGGACCATAGTGGCCAGCCGGGGGCAAACAGCCCAAAGCCCAACCCGACAACCGCCGCAAGCCCCCAGCCGCCAAGCGTGCCCGACCATGTTTTTCCGGGGCTGACCGCTGGCCAGAGCTTGGGGCCACCCACAGCACGGCCAACGAAATAACCGCCAATATCGGTGGCCACAACGACAGCTATCAGCCAATAAACCAGCAAAAGGCCCGCTATGGTTTCGCCGCGATAATGGGCGAGCGCCGCCACAGGCAGGCCAAAATACACCACGCCAAGCGCCAGCCATAGCCAGGATGTTTTGCGCGCCGCAACAATGGCGACAACCGCAAGACCAAGCGGAATCATCGCCCAGACAAGGCCGAAAATCTGCCCGACAAGTGCGGCACCGATTGCACCAGCCGCCATAACCAGCAGGCGAATATCGGTCACGCCGTATTTTCCGGTGATCAGGCCGCGATATTCCCACATCATCAGCGCGCCACCAACGGCCAGCATGCCCGATGTCCAGATGCCGCCAAGATAGAAGAACGCCAGCGCCGCAACAGCCAGCACAACGCCGGAAACGATGCGCAGGCGCAAATCGGCAAAGCCGCCGGGCTTGGGGGCACCGGCGAGCTCGTCAGGCTTGAAGGCAAACGGGTCGTCAGCCGGTTCCGGCTCAACCTCGATCTTGTCGATATCTTCCAGCTTGTCGTCATCGTTCATTTGCTGACCGCCCCGAAGCGCCGGTCGCGGGCCATGAACCCGTCAATCGACGCCTGAAATGCAGCCCGGTCAAAGTCGGGCCAGTTGATGTCGAGGAAATCATATTCCGAATAGGCCGCCTGCCAAAGCAGGAAATTCGAGGTGCGGCATTCGCCCGAGGTGCGGATCACCAGATCAGGTTCGGGCAGATCGGCGGTATCGAGATGCGCGGTGATCAGGTCTTCGTCCACCTGATCGGGTGAAATTTCGCCAGAAGCCACGCGCTGTGCAATGGCTTTCACGGCGCGGATCATCTCGTCGCGCCCGCCATAATCAACGGCGATTGTCAGGTTCAGCGCTTCGCCGGCCTCTGTGCGGCTTTCGGCCATTTCCATCAGCGCGCGCAGGCTTTTGGTGAACCGGTCGCGCCGCCCGATGAAGCGCAGGCGAATGCCATGTTCCACCAGACTCGTCACTTCTTTCTGAATGTAGCGGCGCAGCAGGCGCATCAGGCCGGAAACCTCGTCGGCGGACCGTTTCCAGTTCTCGGTTGAAAAAGCATAAAGCGTCAGATGTGTCACCCCGAAATCGGGGCAGGCCTTGACCGTGTCGCGCACCACTTCAACGCCGCGCTTATGGCCAAACAGCCGCGGCAGCCCGCGCGATGACGCCCAGCGGCCATTGCCATCCATGATCATTGCAACATGGCGCGCCTGCGTCACATTCCGTTTAGCGCGTGAATTCGCCATACTTGCTCCTAATGCAGGCTAAACCTGCATAATCTCGGCCTGTTTGCTTTCAAGCACCTTGTCGACCATGCCAATATGCAGGTCGGTCGATTCCTGAATTTCATCGGCCCACAGCTTCTGGTCGTCTTCCGACATCCCGTCGGCCTTGGCCTTTTTAAGCTGGTCCATCCCGTCACGGCGCACGTTGCGCACGGCTATGCGGGCGTTTTCGGCATAGGTGCCAGCAAGCTTTGCCAATTCGCGGCGGCGCTCTTCGTTCAACTCGGGAATGGGCAGGCGCAGGGTCGTGCCATCCATCACCGGGTTGATGCCAATACCCGCATTGCGAATAGCCTTGTCCACGGCGATAACCATGGCCTTGTCCCACACATTGACCGTAACCATGCGCGGTTCGGGCACGTTGATTGTAGCCACCTGATTTATGGGTGTGGGGCTGCCGTAAGCCTCGACCGTGACCGCATCCAGCATGCTGGCGCTGGCGCGACCGGTGCGCAGCGAGGCAAAATCGTGCTTTAACGCCGTGATTGCGCCATCCATCCGTTTGTTGATGTCATCAATATCAATGTCCAACGCGTCTGACATATGCGCCCCCATTATTTTTGTTCAACCACAGTAAAGCGGCCCTTACCTTGCAGGATTGAAACAAAACCACCCGAATCTGCAAGGCTGAATACCACAATCGGCAGTTTATTGTCGCGCGCTAGCGCAATAGCCGAGGCATCCATGACCTTAAGGTGCTTTTGCAACACATCATCATAGGTGATGCGCTCAAACCGCTTGGCATTGGGGTTTTTCTTTGGGTCGCTGTCATAAACGCCGTCAACCGAGGTGCCTTTGAAAATAACTTCGCAGCCCATTTCGGTGGCGCGCAGCGTGGCGGCTGTGTCGGTGGTAAAATAAGGGTTGCCTGTGCCTGCGGCAAAAATCACCACGCGGCCCTTTTCAAGGTGGCGCACGGCGCGGCGGCGGATGTAGGGCTCGCAGATCTGGTCCATCGGAATGGCCGAAACAACGCGGGTGAAGGTATCCATCGCCTCTAGCGCCGATTGCATGGCCAGCGCGTTCATAACTGTGGCCAGCATGCCCATATAGTCGGCGGTCGTGCGCTCCATGCCCTGCGCGCTGCCCTGCAGCCCACGGAATATATTGCCGCCGCCGATAACCACGCATACTTCAACACCCAAATCGACAACCGATTTGATTTCGGCCGCAATGCGTTCCACTGTCGGCGGGTGCAGCCCGTATTGCCCTGGCCCCATCAGCGCCTCGCCCGAAATTTTGAGCATAACCCGTTTGTAATTATGCGGCGGCGGTGTGGCGTCCGAGGTCATGGAATCTCCTGTTTGGGTTTGGCGCGTAAAATGGTGTAAAATCGTCTTCGGTTCAATGCCAAATGGCGGATGCCCGAAATGAACCGGCGATCAGTTGCCAAAGGCCAGCCAACATCGGTGGGTTTGATGACCTTCGCGCTGGTTCTGTCTGCACAATAAAAAGGCCCGGCAACTTGCGCTACCGGGCCTTGTTCTAACAAATGATCGCAGCTTATGCGCCGCGGGTTTTTGCAACTTCGGCGGCAAAATCTTCTTCTTCTTTTTCGATGCCTTCGCCTACCGACATGCGCACGAAACCGGTGATTTCAACGCCTGCTTCTTTGGCTGCCGCGCCGACCGTGAGGTCGGGGTTGATGACAAAAGCCTGATTGAGCAGCGTCACCTCCTGGAAGAATTTCTGCATGCGGCCCTTGATCATGTTCTCGATGATCGCTTCGGGCTTGCCGGATTCACGGGCCTGCTCGGTCAGAACGGCTTTTTCGCGCTCTACCAGTTCGGCGGGCAAATCAGCCTCAGACAGCGAGGCGGGGCTGGTGGCGGCAATATGCATGGCGATTTGTTTGCCAATGCCGTTATCAGCACCTTTCAGCGCAACCAACACGCCGATTTTGCCTTTGCCTTCGGCAACCGCGTTATGCACATACATCGCCACGGAATCGCCGCTCAGGCGGGCCATGCGGCGCACGCTCATATTCTCGCCAATGGTGACGATTTTATCGGTCACAACTTCGGCAACGGTTTTGCCGTTCAAAGGTGCGCTCAGCAGTGCTTCGTAGTCCTCAACGCCAGTCGCGGCAGTGGTGATCGAGCCAACCAGCGCCTGAAACTCGGCGTTCTGGGCCACGAAGTCGGTTTCCGAGTTCACTTCGACAACAACACCTGTATTGCCCGAAACCATCGCGCCAACGAGGCCTTCGGCAGCCACGCGGCCTGCCTTCTTGGCGGCTTTGGCCAAGCCCTTGGTGCGCAGCCAGTCAACGGCGGCTTCCATATCGCCTTCGGTTTCGACAAGCGCTTTTTTCGCGTCCATCATGCCTACGCCAGTGGAATCGCGCAGTTCTTTTACCATGCTTGCGGTGATCGACATTGTCGCTCTCCTTTAAGAATTCTGGGTTTGAAACAAAGACGGGGGGCATGCCGCCCCCCGCATCAGCCGGGTTAGGCCGGATTATTCAGCAGCGCCTGCAGCGGCAATCGCCTCTTCGGTCGGTGCGTCTTCCATGGCGCCAACATCAACACCACGGGCACCCATCTGCTGGGCCATACCATCAAGTGCGGCACGGGCGATCAGGTCGGTGTAAAGCGCGATGGCGCGGCCAGCGTCGTCATTGCCGGGGATCGGGAAGTCGATGCCGCGCGGGTCGGAGTTGGTATCGAGAACCGCAATCACCGGAATGCCCAGTTTTTTGGCTTCGGTAATGGCCAGCGCTTCCTTGTTTGTGTCGATCACGAACAACAGGTCCGGCACGCCGCCCATCGAGCGGATACCGCCAAGCGAAGCCTGCAATTTGGCTTGCTCGCGTTCCATGCCCAAACGTTCTTTCTTGGTCAGGCCAGCGGCCCCGCCTTCCAGCGCTTCGTCAAGCTGTTTGAGGCGGGCAATCGAGTTTGAAACGGTCTTCCAGTTGGTGAGCGTGCCGCCCAGCCAGCGGTGGTTCATGTAATACTGTGCCGAACGCTCGGCAGCTTCGGACACGGCTTTGGAAGCCTGCCGCTTGGTGCCAACGAACAAAATGCGCCCGCCTTTGGCAACAGTGGCCGAAACAGCCTGAAGCGCTGCATCGAGCAGCGGCACGGTCTGTGTCAGGTCCATGATGTGGATGCCGTTACGGTCGCCGTAAATATACGGGCCCATCAGCGGGTTCCAGCGGTGGGTCTGGTGGCCAAAGTGAACGCCTGCTTCCAAGAGCTGGCGCAATGTAAACTCGGGTAGAGCCATTGTCGTTTCCTTTCCGGTTTCGCCTTGGCAGAGAATCAGGGCCTTGCCCCAACCGGTGGATCTGGGGGGATGTCTGTCCCCAAACCCGTCTCTGCCTGTGAATTTAGTAAGCGCGAGTTACCCCCTTCGGCGACATTGTGCAAGGGGGTGAAATGTGACAATCGGAATAATCTTGCCGCCTTGGGGGCAACACCACCACTTTTTGCGGTGACATTGCGGCGGTATCCCTGTATCTGGCAGGAAATACACAAAGACCAAAAGGCGATGGCTGATGAAAACCGGTGCTCATATCGACCCGAAATATATTTCGTTCAACCAGTCGCTGCCGCGGGGGCTGCAGTCTGCCACCATCCGGCTGATCGAAAACCTGACAGGGCGCATCAAGGTGCTGCGGCTGGCGCAAAAACATGCCAACCAGCCTGCCCTGCCCGGCAATTTCTGGAAGCAGGCGTTAACGCGGATGGGCGTTGACAACGAAGTATCGCCCGAGGCTTTGGCCCGCATCCCCAAAACCGGCCCGCTGGTGGTGTTTGCCAATCATCCGCATGGTCTGGTCGATGGCATGGTGCTGTGCAACAATATCTCGCGCGTGCGGTCGGATTTCAAAATCCTGACCCGCCCCTTCCTGACCAAGCTTGAAGAGATCAACCCGCATATGATGCCCGTGGCCTATAACCACGAACCCGACGCGATTGAGAAAAACATCCAGATGCATAAAGACGCAATCGCGCATGTGCGCGGCGGCGGCTGTCTTATCCTGTTCCCCGCCGGGGCCGTGGCGCGTGCCAAAAGCTGGTGGGGCGATGCCAAGGAGATGGAGTGGACAACTTTTATGGCGCGCCTCATCCTGCGCGGCAACGCCACGGCGCTTCCGATGTATTTCAACACACGAAACAGCCGCTGGTTCCAGATGGCAGCGCAGTTTTCCGACACGGCCCGTCAAGGGCTGTTGATGCACGAAATCGCCCGCAGCTTTGGCACCACAATGCGCCCAGTGGTCGGCCAGCCCATTTCGCACACCGCCTTTCAGGGCATGGGGCTGAAAATGCCGGAAATGACCCGCAAGCTTTATGACATGACCATGGCGCTGGCCCATTCCCCCGATGGCGATGCCCTGCCCGCCGAACTGGAACTGCCGCGCGCCGCAGAATGAGCGTAGCGCCGGTTCTTTGTATTGGCTCGGCCTTGTGGGACGTGATCGCCATGGCCAGCCGGCAGATGAATATCGGCGATGACATTGCTGGCAGTATCCAGCGCCGCCCGGGTGGCGTTGCGCTCAACATTGCCGTAGCCCTTGCCGCGCATGGCGTGACGCCAACGCTTCTTTCCACCATCGGGGCCGATAGCGATGGTGATACGCTGATCGCGCTGCTTGCCGCGCAAGGTGTCGACTGCACCCATGTTTTGCGCAGCTTTGATCCGACCGGCAGTTATTTGGCCATCGAATCCCCCGGTGGGGATCTTTTTGGTGCAATCGCCGATTGTGCGGGGCTGGAGCGTGCGGGTGATGCCGTGCTCGCCCCCGCGACCAACGGCCCGCTTGCGCCCTTTAGCGGCGAAGCCCTTGTCGATGGTAACCTGCCTGTTGAATTGCTAGGCCGCCTGCACGACCTGTTGCCGCATGCAAGCCTGTCGCTGGTGCCCGCATCGCCCGGCAAGGCCGACCGCATGCGCCGCCCCATCAGGCGCGGCCATGCGGCGATTTATGTCAACCGTGGCGAGGCGGAAACGATTTGTGAAACCGCGTTTGGCGACAGCGCAACAGCCGCGCGCGCATTGGTTGCCATGGGCGCGCGTTTTGCGCTTGTTACCAATAGTGCCGCCCCTGCAAGCCTTGCCAATGCGCAGCATTGCGTAACCTGCACGCCGCCGCAGGTGAACAGCATTTCAACCACGGGCGCAGGCGATGTTGTGCTGGCCGCGCATTTTGCCGCACGCCAAGCCAGCCCCACCCCCGATAGCGAAGCCGCCATGTCTGCCCAGCTTACAGCCGCGCTCACTGCCGCTGCCGCCCATATTACAAAGGCCAACGCATGAAGCTTCCCCTTGTCTTTTCTGCCGAAGTGACAGCGGCGCGTGCCGCCGGTCAGCCGATCGTGGCGCTGGAATCCACCATCATCACCCATGGTATGCCCTGGCCGCAAAATTATGAAACCGCCAAACTGGTTGAAGATGATATTCGCCAAGGTGGCGCGGTTCCGGCCACCATCGCCGTTTTGAACGGTGCAATCCATATCGGGCTGGATGATGCGCGCCTTGCCGAACTGGCCCAAATGCAAAATGTGGCCAAACTGTCGCGCGCCGATCTGGCCGTTGCGCTGGCCACCGGCATTGCCGGGGCAACAACCGTTGCCGCCACGATGATTTGCGCGCATCTGGCTGGCATTCATGTATTTGCCACGGGCGGCATTGGCGGCGTGCATCAGGGTGCCGAAGACAGCTTTGATATTTCAGCCGATCTGCAGGAACTGGCCCACACGCCAGTAACCGTTGTCGCGGCAGGCGCAAAAGCCATTCTCGACATTCCCAAAACACTGGAAGTGCTGGAAACCAACGGTGTGCCGGTTATCGCCTATGGACAAGACGATTTTCCGGCCTTTTGGTCACGCAATAGCGGCATTGCAGCGCCCTTGCGGCTGGACAACCCCGCCGATATCGCCGCCGCCCAAAAGCTGCGCAGCGCGCTTGGCCTGCCCGGTGGCCAGCTCATCGCCAACGCTGTGCCGCTAAAAGATGAGATCAGCCGCGATACACTGGCCCCGATCATTGCCGCCGCACAGGCGCGGGCAACGAAGGAAGGCATTAGCGGCAAGGCCGTTACACCCTTCCTGCTGGGCGCAATTCTTGAGGCGACAAATGGCGCATCGCTGGCCACAAATATTGCCCTTGTGCGCAATAATGCCAGGTTGGCAGCCGCAATTGCACAGCATTTTGGTTAGGCTATCTTTACGCGGCGTAAACGGCTACCTAGATTAGGCTGAAATCGAGGGTAATGATGGCGCGCAAAGCAAAAGCATCCAAAAAACAAAAGACCGAAAAGCCGAGCATTCTGCAACGCTTCCGCACCAATTTCCTGACAGGGTTGGTGATCGTCGCCCCCATCATGCTGACCGGCTATCTGATCTGGTGGATCATCACGCTGGTTGACGGGCTTATCGTGCCTTGGGTGCCGGCCATCTATAACCCCTCGACCTATCTGGGGCAGGATATTCCGGGCTTTGGTGTTGTGGTGTTTTTGCTGTTCACCGGGCTTGTCGGGGCGCTGACCAAAGGGCTGTTCGGCCGCCAGCTTATCAAATTCGGTGAAGATATCGTCGAGCGGATGCCAATTGTCCGCTCTATCTACAATGCGCTCAAACAAATCGCCGAAACGGTGCTGAGCCAGACCAACAGTTCGTTTCAGCATGCCTGTCTGGTGGAATATCCGCGCAAGGGGATATGGGCCATCGCCTTTGTTTCGACCGAAACCAAGGGCGAGGTGAATATGCATACCGGCGATCAGACAGTGTTGTCGATATTTCTGCCGACCACGCCAAACCCCACCTCGGGGTTTTTGCTGTTCGTGCCGAAGGCCGATGTGGTGCTGCTGGATATGACGGTTGAAGAAGCCGCCAAACTGGTCATTTCAGCCGGGCTTGTAACACCCCCGATGCGTGAGCCGGGTGTGCCGCCCGGCAAAGGTGCAATCGGTGTCAACCCCGCTGCGGTTGTCAAAACCAAACAGCAATAGGCTGGCGCAAAAGGCTGGCGTGGCCACAGGGCCACGCCTTGACCGTGGCTATTCGTTCTCTGCCCACCACCAGACATCGGGCAAAAAGCCCACCCAGTCGCCATAGATCGGGATGGTGTCGGGGTAGTGCAGGCGCGCATCATGTGCCAGCCAGCTTTCGGGGTTATACCAGAACGGCACCACATAGCGCCCGGTCATCAGCGCCCGGTCAAGCGCTTGGGCGGCAGCGGTAAACGCATCATCGTTGCGCGCTGTCAGCATGGCTTCCACCATCGCATCAACCGCTGGCGCGTTGACCCCGGCATAATTGCGCGTGCCGGGCTGTTCCACCCCGTTGCTGCCCCAATACAAGCGCTGCTCGTTGCCCGGCGAAAGCGACATGCCCCATGAATAGGTGGTGACATCATAGTCATAGCTATCGCGCCGCTCGGTCATTTGCGCACGGTCCACAAGCTGTGTGCTCGCAAAGATGCCAACCGCCGTCAGTTGCTGCGTATACAAGCTGGCAAGCCGCTCCTCATCGGGGGTGGAGATCGTGAACTCGAAGCTGAACGCAGCGCCATCGGCATTTTTCAGCACACCGTCCTGCACGGTCCAACCGGCCTCGGCAAACAGCGCCAGGGCCGCGCGCGTATTGGTGCGGTTACGCTCGCCACCCGCCGCAACCGGCAGCGCAAAGGGGTCCAGCGCGTCGGGCATAAGGCTGTCGGCAAACGGTTCCAGCAGGGCCACAACCGCAGCCGAAGGCGCTTCCTGCCCCATGCCAAAACGCGTGTTGGAGAAATATGAGGCGATGCGCGGATAGCGCGACTGGTTCACCGTCTGGTTGATGAATTCGAAGTTGAAGGCCAGAATCATCGCCTCGCGCACCCGCCAGTCGGCGAAAATTTCGCGCCGTGTGTTGAGCACAAAGCCCGACATGCCCGAAGGCCGCTGGTGCTGGATTTCCGATTGCACGATCTCGCCATTTACGGCTGCGGCAAAGGTATACCCCTCTTCCCAGCGCCGAGGCTCACCATCACGAAACACATTGGTCTGCCCTGCGGTAAAGCTTTGAAACATCGCGTTTGCATCGGTGAAGTAATCATAGCGGATACGGTCGAGATTGTGGCGCCCTCGGTTGAACGGCAGATCGCGGCCCCAATAATCCGGGTTGCGATCAAAGTTGATATAGCGCCCCGGCTCGAAATTGCCCACAACATAGGGGCCGGAGCCGATGGGCACGACAAGGTCGCTTTCCTCGAAATCGCGGCCCTCGGGCCAATCGGCTTTACGCAGAATCGGGCGCAACCCGATGATGAGCACAAGCTCGCGATCTTCGGTGTTAAACTCGAATCGCACCGAGCGTTCGCCGGTCTGTGTGACAGATTCGACCTTGTTCCAGGTGTTCAGATACGACGGAACCCCGCGCGTGCCGAGCGTTTCGAACGACCAGATCACATCTTCAATGGTGATCTGCTCGCCATTGGAAAAGGCGGCTTCCTCGCGCAGGGTAAATTCGACAAAGCTGCGGGCATCATCCGTGTCGATGGTTTCGCAGATCAGGCAATAGAGCGTGAACGGCTCGTCATAGCTGCGCCCCATGAGTGATTCGTATACATGCGCGCGCACGCCGTAAGGCGCGCGCCCCTTCACGATATAGGGGCTGAAGGCGTCAAACCCACCATATTCGCTATAAATCACCTGCCCGCCGGTCGGCGCATCGGGGTTGGCATAGGGCAGATGCGTATAATCCGGCCCCAAAGCAGGCGCGCCATACATGGCTATCGCATGGCTCGGTTCGGCCAGCACCACGCTGCCAGCCCCTGTGCCAATGGCCAGCGACACCGCCGCCGCTGTCAAAATTCCGCTCACCCTGCTCATCATTTTTTGCATTCCTTATGTTATGCGACTTGCACGCAATGCGCTAAGCTTAGCGCTCCCTTGGATTATTTTCAAAAACTACTTGGACTCGCGTGGCACGAGTCGTATAGTTAGGGCACTGCTCGATAGGTTTCTTGCCTGTATGAAACCTGCCTCAATAACTTGCGCCCTCTTTGTGAGGGCGTTTTTTTTTGCCCAACATGGCTGGCAGACAAAATGCTGCATTGCAATATGTGCCGCCACTGCACAAGTTAAGGCATCAGGAGGATCATCATGACATCACTCAGCAGCAAACTGGCCGTGATCACCGGCTCAAACTCGGGCATCGGGCTTGGCGTGGCCGAATTTCTGGCAGAATCGGGCGCAAATATTGTGCTTAACTCGTTCACCGACCGTGAGGAAGACCATGCGCTTGCCGCCGATATGGCCAAGCGCCACGGCGTTGAGGTGCGCTATATCTCAGCCGATATGTCCAAGGGTGACGATTGCCGCCGTCTGATCGCCGACGCGGGCGATGTGGATATTCTCATCAACAATGCCGGCATTCAGCATGTTGCCGCGGTCGAGGAATTTCCGGCCGCCAAATGGGATGCGATTATAGCAATCAACATGATTTCGAATTTCCACACGATAGCGGCGGCCCTGCCCGGCATGCGCGAACGCGGCTGGGGGCGGATTATAAACATCGCTTCGGCCCATGGGCTTACTGCAAGCCCGTTCAAATCGGCCTATGTTGCAGCAAAGCACGGTGTTGTGGGCCTGACCAAGACCATCGGGCTGGAAACCGCCGAGGTGAATATCACCTGCAACGCCATTTGCCCCGCTTATGTGCTGACGCCGCTGGTTGATTCACAAATTCCCGATACGATGAAGAAATATGACATGACCCGCGAACAGGTCATCCGCGATGTCTTGCTGGCGCGCCAGCCCTCAAAGGAGTTTGTGACTGTCGAACAAATCGGCGGCACGACGGTATTTTTGTGCTCCCCCGCCGCAGACCAGATTACCGGCACGACCATCTCGCTTGATGGCGGCTGGACAGCGCTGTAATGGCCAAAACCCGCCGCATTAACCTTGCGCTTCAGGGCGGCGGGGCGCATGGCGCATTTACCTGGGGCGTGCTCGACCGGTTCTTGCAAGAACCTGCGCTTGAAATTTCCGGCATCTCCGGCACATCGGCAGGGGCGCTGAACGGTGCCGCACTAAAGGCAGGCTTGGTGGCGGGCGGGGCCGATGCTGCGCGCGAAAACCTGAACTGGTTGTGGGAACAGGTTGGCGCGGTGCATGACCCCCGCCTTTTGCAATGGATGGGCCCGCAGCAGGCCGGGCTAGACCATGTCAACAACCTGCTCGGCCCTTTTGCCCCACAGGCTATGGCCCAAGCCATTGGCCGCGTGTTCAGCCCGTATGATTACGGCATGTTTTACAAGAATCCGTTGCAGGATATTGCCGAACGGTTCCAGTATGAGAACCTGTGCAAAAACGAAGGCCCTGATCTGCACATCGCCGCGACAAACGTGCGCAGTGGCAAAATCCGGGTTTTTTCCAACGCCGATATATCGGCCAAGGCCATTCTGGCTTCGGCTTGCCTGCCAACGCTGTTTCAGGCCATCGAAATAACCGACCCAGCAACCGGCGAGACCGATGCCTATTGGGATGGCGGCTATATGGGCAATCCTGCGCTGTTTCCGCTATTTGAGCCCACATTGCCCAACGATATCGTGATTGTGAACATCAACCCGCTAAAGCGCGAAAACCTGCCGCGCACAGCACAGGAAATTCAGAATCGTATCAACGAAATCAGCTTCAACTCGTCGCTTTTGCGCGAGCTGCGCGCCATTCAATTCGTGAAAAACCTGATCGCCACGGGCCATATGGACCCCGGTAAAATGAAAGATGTTTTTGTGCATATGGTGACGGATGATGACCTGATGAACCGCCTCACCGCGGCCACCAAAGCCTATGCCGGGCCAACGCTTCTGGCCGAGCTTAAAGCCGCGGGGCAAGATGCGGCCGAAGGGTTTCTCAGCCAGCATGGCGATGATTTGAACAGGCGCGGCAGTGTCGATTTGAAGGCAATGTTTAGCTAGCCCAGCGATGTGACCCACAAAATCACCGCGTCTTCATCACTGGTGGAAATCACGTTATGGCCCATCGTCGCATCATAGTATGAACTGTCGCCACGGCGCATTTCAACCGGCTCGTAAAACTCGGTGTAAAACACGATTGCGCCGGTCAGCACATACATGAACTCTTCACCATCATGGCGCACCCAGCCTTCAAATTCGTCCATCGAGCGCGCGCGCACCGTGGCGCGGTAAGGCAGCATCGCCTTTTGGGTAATATCACCGGCCAGAATTTCATGCTCGTAGGTCGCGGTCACATGCCGTTTGCCCTGACCGGCCCGCGTGACCGAGCGCCGCCCGAGCACGCGCGCATCTTTCGGCGCAGTAAACAGTTGCGGAATGGAAATATCCAGCCCCGTGGCCAGCTTGCGCACGGCATCGAATGTGGGCGACATCTGGCCGTTTTCGATTTTCGACAGCGTCGAGCGCGCCAGCCCTGCCTGCTGGGCCGCCTGCTCCAGTGTCCAGTTGCGGGCCTTGCGCAACTCACGCACGCGCATGCCAAGGTCCAGATGCTCCACCGCTTCGGTGGCACCGCTTGCACGCGCCACGGCCAGAATGGAAGGTTGGTTCAAATCGCTCATATGCGCCCACTGCTAGATCTGGCGCTATTTAGGGCAAGCCGTGCGGCGATTGCAACGCCGCACGTGCATTTTGCGCTAGGCGACCGCGTGGCGCCATTCGTGCAACCCCTGGCGGAAGATTTGCATGGCCGAGTTCAAAAACAACGCCGACATGCCAAGCGCGACAACCAGATCGGGCCAGCCGGTTGCCGTGCCCCACACCCCCAAAGCGGCAATCACCACCGCGATATTGCCAATCGCGTCATTGCGCGAACACAGCCAGACCGAGCGCACATTCGCATCGCCATCCTTGTAGCGCACCAAAAT
>JBBDJE010000052.1:0-14881 GCA_040880065.1 Paracoccaceae bacterium
GCCCGCCCTGCCAGACTGCGCAGCCCAGCAGCACAACCAGAATTGCCCCCGCAGGTATTGCAGGCAACACATATGAGGGCAGGATGTTGGCGGCAGGTGTAAACAGGATCATCGGCGACAAGGCCCAAAGCAGCAAATACATGCCCGCGCCATTGCCCAAGGCCCGCGCCGCGCGAACCATGCGCATCGGCTTTGCCAGCAGCGCCATTGCAAACAGCGTCCAAGGCAGAAAAAAAGCCAGCCCATAGGCCCAAATCAACCCTTTGGGGCGAGCATGGCCACTGCCATAAAGGTCGCCCTCCCAGCCCGGCACAACAAAGCGTTCATAATGTTCGCCAATAATAAAGTAGCGCAAGAAACCCGGTGTTTTCATCTCGGCAGCGACATACCACGGCACGGTAAGAACCAGCAGCAATGCCAGCCCCGTAAGCCAGGGCAGGCGCAGCAGCAGCGCCCAGCGGTTGCCCAAAAGCAGCCACAAAAACAACGGAATGCCGGTTAGCACCACTGCGGTCGGGCCTTTGGCCAACATGCCCACGGCCAAGCCGACAAACACAAGGTTGCCCCAAAGTTGCCGGTTTTTCTGCGCCGTGACGCTATTGAAAAAGGCCACCATGCTAAGTGTGGTGCCAAACACCATTGCCATATCGGTCACCACAAAGGCCGCCGCGCCGAAAAACACCAGTGTTGCGGCAATAGCTGCGATGGTCAGCAAAGCAAGGTCGCGGCCCCAATGGCGGTGCACCCAAGCATAACACAGCCAACCGGTTGCAATTGCCGTTGCAAAAATGAAAATGCGCGCGCCAAAATGGCCAGCGCCAAACAGTTGCATGCCCAATGCCGAAAGCCATGTATGCAAAGGCGGTTTGCCCCAAAACGGCACGCCATAGTCAAACTGCGGGGTAATCCAATCGCCGGTTTCAAGCATTTTGCGGGCGATTTCGATGTAGCGCCCCTCGGTCGGGTCGATCACCGGCAGCCAGAAAACCAGCATCAGGCGCGCGCCGATAACCAGCAGCAAAACAAGCAGCACAAACCGCCGCGCCGTTGCGCCAAGCTCAACTGCGCGCGCCGCAGAAGAACGCTCGTCGGTTCCAGCCCCAGTTCCAGCCATTGTGCCGCCCATAGGTTTCATATGACCGGTCCAGTACAGCCAATCCCGACCGTGTGCAACATGGCTTGAATGCGACAAATGTCTTATGTTGACATTGCGACATGACCCTAATTAATTTGGCATATAAATTTAATAGGGGGAGCACGCGTGACACAGGCAGCATTTTTGGGCGTAGACTTGGGCACATCGGGCCTTCGCGGGCTTTTGGTGCAGGCAGATGGCAGTGTCATCGGCGCGGCCGAAGCGGCCTATACGGTCAGCCATCCGCAATTTGGCTGGTCTGAGCAAGACCCTGCTGACTGGATCACCGCATTTTCCGCTGTCATGGACAAGCTGCGCGCTGACCATCCGGCCGCGCTTGCAGCATTGGGCGGCATCGGGCTGAGCGGCCATATGCACGGCGCCACATTGCTTGATAGTGCTGATAACGTGCTGCGCCCCTGCATTTTGTGGAATGACACCCGCGCCAGCCTTGAGGCTGCAGCGCTTGATGCCCTGCCCGCAATGCGTGCCATCACCGGCAATATCGTCTTTCCCGGTTTTACCGCGCCCAAGCTCATGTGGGTCGAGGCGCACGAGCCCGAGGTTTTCGCCAGAACTGCCAAAGTGCTGCTGCCAAAAGACTATCTGCGGCTATGGCTGACCGGTGAACATATCAGCGATATGTCGGACAGTGCCGGCACATCGTGGCTGGATGTTGGTGCGCGCGCATGGTCAAACGAAGCGCTGGAGCTTACCCATATGCGGCCCGAGCAGATGCCACGCCTTGTTGAGGGCAGCGAAGCTGGCGGCATGCTGCGCGACGCGTTGCGCAGCGCCTGGGGGCTGAACGGCCCCGTTGTGGTGGCCGGTGGTGCCGGCGACAATGCTGCCGCTGCCTGCGGGGCTGGTTGTTTTACTGAGGGCACGGGCTTTGTCTCGCTCGGCACATCGGGGGTATTGCTGGCGGCGCGCGACCAGTTTGCACCCGATGCGGCAACGGCTGTGCATACTTTCTGCCATGCGGTGCCTGCGCGCTGGTATCAGATGGGGGTTATACTTGCGGCGACCGATTGCCTTAACTGGCTGGCCCGCAATCTGGGGCGCGGCGCTGGCGAACTTGCTGGCGCCCTGCCCGAAACCGCCAACGGGCCAGGCGAAGTGATGTTTCTGCCCTACCTTTCGGGCGAACGCACACCGCATAACAACGCGCAACTGCGTGGGGCCTTCATTGGCCTTGATGTTGCCGACACGCCCGAGCATCTGACCCAGGCCGTGATGGAAGGCGTAAGCTACGCGCTACGCGACAGTTTGCAAGCCCTGACCGTTACCGGTGCCAAGCTCGATCATGTGCTGGCGGTTGGAGGCGGCACACGCTCGCGCTTCTGGCTGGAAACCCTCGCCTCAACCCTTGGCCTGCCGCTTTCACTGCCCGCGGGCGGCGAGTTTGGCGCAGCGCTTGGCGCGGCGCGGCTGGCAATCGCTGCAAACGGCGCAGCAACGCTCGATGAGATCATGCAAACGCCGCCCATTGCTCAAACCGTTGACCCGCGCGCCGATCTGGCCGCGCGCTACAGCGAGGGCTATGCGCGGTATCGTGCGCTCTATCCGGCATTAAAGGCCGACAGCGCCTTGCGAGCAAGCTAATGCGCCCGCTGCTGTGCCTTGCCTTAGCTGCTATGTGCATAGCCCAAGCAGCCACGGCGCAGGAGCTTGGGCCACCGCCCGTCTTTGCTTTTCCTGAAACTGCCCCCGATTTGGCTTCCGATATGGCGCGCATAGAGCTTGGGCAATTGCTGTTTTACGATCCGGTTTTGTCGGGCAATCGCAACATTTCTTGTGCCACCTGCCACCATCCGCGCTTAGGCACGGCCGATGCCGTTTCGCTTGGTATTGGCGAGGGCGGAATCGGGTTGGGGCCAGAGCGCATTGCCGACCCGACCAACCACCCCGAACAGCGTATCCCGCGCAATGCACCGGGCTTGTGGAACCTTGGCGCTGCCGAGTTTCAGGTCATGTTCCATGATGGCCGGCTTGAGGCTGATGCCACGGCACCTTATGGCATGCGCACCCCCCTTGGTGGGGAAATGCTGGCGGGGTTTGACTCGGTTCTGTCTGCGCAAGCAATGTTCCCCGTGCTGTCGAGCCACGAAATGGCCGGACATTATTCTGAAAACGAGGTGAGCGAGGCGGTGCGCCTAAGCCGCATCAACACGGCGGATGGGGCATGGGAGCGGATTGCCGCGCGTGTGGCGGCAATTCCGGCATATGCCGCGTTGTTTGCGCAGGTGCAGCCCGGTGAAGCGATTAAATTCACCGATATTTCCAATGTCATCGCCGATTTTATTGCCTTCGAGTGGCGGGCAGATAACAGCGCGTTTGACCAGTTCATGCGTGGCGAGGCGCAGCTTGCGCCAGCCGCTGAGCGCGGCTTGACCCTGTTTTACGGCAAAGCGGGCTGTGCCAGTTGCCATGCGGGCTGGTTCCAGACCGATCACAGCTTTCATGCCATCGCCATGCCGCAAATCGGCCCCGGCAAAGCCGCTCCGTTTGAAGGCCGCGTTCTGGACGAGGGCCGGATGCGCGTTACGGGTGACCCTGATGATGCCTATGCCTTTCGCACGCCATCGCTGCGCAATGTCACACTGACCGCGCCTTACGGGCATAGTGGTGCCTATGCCACGCTTGATGGCGTTATCCGCCACCATCTTGACCCGGTGGCGAGCCTTTACGCCTATGATCCGGCACAAGCCATGCTGCCCGTGCTTGACGCAGCCCAAGACTGGGCTGTTCTGGAAAACGCCGCCGAGCTCGCACGGATTGCCGCGGCAAACAGCCAGCCGCCAAACGCGCTTTCAGATGAGGAAATCGCTGACCTGATTGCCTTTTTGGAAGCATTGAGCGATCCGGCCGAACGTTTGGGTGTGCCTGAGGCGGTGCCGAGCGGGCTACCTGCTCAGCGCTAGATACACAAGCTGGTTGGCACTGAACATGTGCCATTCGCCCGGCGCTTCGCCGCGCCATTGCACACGAATTTCGGCGTGTGTTTCAGCCCCAAGCCCGAAATGCAACGGCCCCCATTGACCGCTGGCATGGCCACCGCCCACGGTCACCTCTTGGGTTTGCACCCCTGTTGTGCTGCGCAATTCCACAATGGCACCGGTTGCCCCTGTGCCAAGATCAACACTTAGCCAATTGCCACCAGCGGTTTGGTTTTCATAAAGCTCAAGGTTTTCGCGGCGGTTGACCACAAGTAAATCGAGCCGCCCGTCAGCGTTGAAATCCATCAGCGCCGCACCGCGCGCACGGTGAAGCGAGGCGATGCCCGCCGCTTCGCCCATTTCCACAAACTGCCCGTCTGCGCCTTGCACAAGCAGGTTGTTGGGGTCGTCCATCGCCGCATCGGCCATCTGCTCAACATTGCCCTTGGCCACGAATATATCGTCGCGCCCGTCATTGTTTACATCGCCAAAGGCGGCATGCCAGCCGGTGCTGGGCCGCCCGTCGCCACCGGTATAGGGGCGGTGCGCCGTGGTGCCGCGCGCGAAAGTCGCATCTTCAAAATGCGGACCGCCGCTGGCGGGGTTGAAAAGCTGGAACTTCTGGTCGCCCATTGATGTGAGGTAAACATCGGCAAACCCGTCGCCGTTCATATCGCGCGCAGCGATGCCCATGCCCCAAAGCATAAACCGCGCCCAGCCTTCGGCCTCGGTGTAAAGCCGCGGGGTTTGTTCCATCGCCCAAAGCTGTTCCTGCCCGCCGCGCACATAGTAATGGCGGTCGTTGGACAGGCGCAAATCGGCGCGGCCCGTGCGGTTCCAATCGGTGAACAGGGCAGATAGGGCGCAATATCCCGGCTCTAACCGCCGGGCGGGCGCATAGTGCTCGCCTTCTGGGCGGTAAAGCAGGGTTGCGTCGCAGGCTTCAAACGGGCCTTCGGGGTTTACACGGTCGACATAGGAGCCAAAGGCCAGCGTGGGCAAGCTTTGCCCGGCCTCCCATGTGGCGGAAAACGCGGTTGTCCAATGATCACCGCTTTCAAATTGCAGTGTTTCAAATGGCGTAAAGGCACAATTGCCCTGCCCGCGCATCAAGAGATCAGCCCCCACGCGCAGAATGACAAGGTCAAGCAGCCCATCGCCGTCAATATCCAGCGGATAGGCCCCCGTCACACCTGTGAGCGCAAGCGCATCTGGCGTATCAGCCACAAAGGCCAGCGCAGCACCTGCCCCGGCGGTTGTGTTGCGCATCAACTGCGCGGGTGCCTCACCACCGGCGACATAAAGATCGGGCAGCCCATCGCCGTTGCAATCAAACGCGGCCACCCCACCGCCAACGAAATGCTCCCAGCCACCGGTATAGGCGTGGGGCGGAATGGCGCGCGGCATAAAGACTGGCGTTTGCGCGGCTGCAATTGCCGGCAACAGCGCGATGAGCGTTAAAACCCTAGGCCGCATTCTGCGCAAGCTCGCGTATTGTAAGCTCTGAAACACGCTCGATCGCATAGGCCGCAGCACCCTTGGCCCACATCGCATCGCCCCATTGATGCACTTCAATATTGGGCAGGGGCGCATCCACCTGCACCACCATGCTGCGGATTTCCTTGCGCATATCGTCATTGTATAAATGCCCGAATGATGTGCGCGCTCCAGCCAGAATAATGAGTTGCGGGTCAAAGATGTTGATCAGGTTGGCTATACCCATGGCAAACATCCGGCTGGCACGCTCCAGCACCGAACGAGCAATCGCATCGCCAGCATCGGCAGCGGCAAATACCTGTTTTACATCGGTGTAAACTTCATCGCCAAATTGTGCTTCGCGCAATAGCGCATAGTCGCCAACATAGGCTTCAAGGCAGCCGCGCTGGCCACATTGGCACAGCGCACTGCCCAGTTGCACTTTGACATGGCCAAATTCGGCCCCGCAACCGCGCGTGCCACCATAAAGCTTGCCGCCCAGCACAATGCCAAGCCCAACGCCATGCTCCACCGTCACGACCAGAAAATCGTTGATACTCTGCGCCTTGCCGAACAAATGCTCGGCCTTGGCCACAAGGTTGGCGTCATTGCCAATGAACACAGGGCATGGGGCGCGGGCCTGCAATTGCGGGCCAAGGTCTACATTGCGCTCTATCAGCGATGAAGACCAATGCACAAAACCATCATCGGTGATCTGTCCGGCCATGGCCACACACATGCCGGAAATAGTATCCAGCTCGATGCCGCCTTTTGCGCAAGCCATCTCAACGGCACCTATCACCACATTGCACAGCTCTTCGGTTTGCATTCGCGCGCGGGCCAGTTGCATTTCATAATCGACAATCTCGGTGCCCTCAAAATCCACCACCTGCACCCAGATGCTGCGATGCGCGACCTTCAAACCGGCAACCAGACGCGCAGCGCCATTGAGCTTTAGCAGCACACGCGGGCGGCCACGCTTGGCGCGCGCATCGTCACCCGCGCCAGCGGCAAGCGGCGTTTCCACGATCAGCCCTGCGAGCATAAGCTCGGATGTAATGGCCGTGACTGTGGCAGGGCTGAACCCCGTCGCCTCGGCAATATCGATTCGCGCAATCGGCCCGGCATTGCGAATCGTGTCCAGCACTTGCGCGCGACCGCTGTCTCGCTGCTCTCTCAAACCCAGTAACTTTCCCAAACCAACGCGCCTTCTATGGCAAATCTTGCTATTCCATCCGGTCATAACCATGGGTCACCACATTTATTTTGACAAGTAAATTATTTATGGCTAGGTTCCGAAACTGCATCTGGCGCCCTTTGGCGACAGGCATTTACTTTTGGGAGGAAGCAAATGAAATTTCTTGGCACAATGACCGCCGCCGCCGTGATGGTTGGCTCATCGGTCTTCGCTCAGAGCATTACAGTTGGCGTAAGCTGGTCCAATTTTCAGGAAGAACGCTGGAAAACCGACGAGGCCGCCATTGTCGCAGCACTTGAAGCGGCTGGCGCAACCTATGTTTCGGCCGATGCGCAATCGTCATCGTCCAAACAGCTTTCGGATGTTGAAAGCCTGATCGCACAGGGCGTTGATGCGCTCATCATTCTGGCACAGGATTCGCAAGCCATTGGCGCGGCCATGGATGCGGCGGCAAACGAAGGTATCCCGGTTGTGGCTTACGACCGCCTGATCGACGATAACCGCGCCTTTTACCTGACATTCGACAACGTTGAAGTTGGCCGTATGCAGGCGCGCGCCGTTCTGGCAGCCCAGCCCGAAGGCAACTACGTCATGATTAAAGGCTCGCCCACCGACCCGAACGCAGACTTTTTGCGCGGTGGCCAGCAAGAGGTGCTGCAAGACGCGATTGACAGCGGCGCGATCACCATTGTTGCAGAAGCCTATACCGATGGCTGGCTGCCCGCCAATGCCCAGCGCAATATGGAGCAGATTCTGACAGCGAACGACAATAACGTCGATGCGGTTGTTGCTTCCAACGACGGTACCGCTGGCGGTGTTGTTGCCGCGCTGACAGCACAGGGTATAGACGGCATTCCGGTTTCCGGTCAGGACGGCGACCATGCTGCGCTGAACCGCGTTGCCCTTGGCACGCAGACCGTTTCGGTTTGGAAAGATGCACGCGATCTGGGTCGTGTCGCGGCTGAAATTGCTGTTGCGCTTGCCGGTGGTGCCGATATGGGCGCAATTGAAGGCGCACAGACATGGACATCGCCTGCCGGCACCGAGCTGACAGCCATGTTCCTTGCCCCGGTTCCGGTATCAGCCGGCAACCTGAGCGCCGTGGTTGATGCGGGCTGGATCACGCTTGAATCCCTTTGTCAGGGTGTAACAGCAGGCCCGGCCCCCTGTAACTAAATCTGGCTGGAATGGCCCCGGTGGTGTAAGCTGCCGGGGCCATTTTCTTAACTGCCAGCGGGTGGTGGCCATGTGCCTGCCCATAGCAAGAATTCCCATGATTGGGCACGGAACCCCCCGCCCTCAGCCGGAACGGACCTTAAAATGACCGACAGCGCAGACCCGGAAACGCTGCCAAAGCAAAAGCGTTCCCTCATTCAGTCACTCGAAATCGACACGCGCCTATTGGGCATGGTCGGGGCACTCATCATTGTCGCCGTCGTGTTCAACATTCTGACCGGTGGGCGGTTTTTAACGCCGCGCAACGTTTTCAACCTGACCATCCAAACCGCAAGCGTGGCAATTATGGCCACCGGCATGGTGTTTGTGATTGTCACCCGCCATATCGACCTTTCGGTCGGCGCGCTTCTTGCAACCTGCTCTGCCATTATGGCAATGCTACAGACAAACTGGCTCGTCGGTCAAATGGGGCTGGAGCTTGGTGACCCCGGCCTTGCATGGCTGGCCATTCTGGGCGGGTTGATCGCCGGCACAGTTATCGGTGCATTCAATGGCTGGCTGATCGGCTATCTGACCATTCCGGCCTTTATTGTAACGCTTGGCGGCTTGCTGGTCTGGCGCAATGTCAGTTGGTATCTGACCAGCGGGCAAACCATTGGCCCGCTGAATGAAACCTTTCAGGCTTTTGGTGGCATTTCCGGCACGCTCGGCGCTGGCCCATCATGGGCGCTCGGGCTAATCGCTTCGGCCCTTGCGATTTATGCGCTTTTCAATGCGCGGCGATCAAAAATCCGCCACGAATTCCCCGTCAAACCGGCTTGGGCGGAAGTCAGCGTTGGCGCGATTGTTGTGGCGGGCATCATGGGGCTGATCTGGATGCTGAACAGCTACGAAATCCCCTCACGCGTGCTCGAGCGCCGGTTTCAGGCGCAGGGCCTGACCTTGCCGGAAGGATATACCGAGGCTTACGGCCTTCCGATCTCGGTGCTGCTGCTTATTGCCGTCGCCATAATCATGACGGTCGTTGCGCGCAAAACCCGGCTGGGGCGCTATATTTTCGCCAGCGGCGGCAACCCCGACGCCGCAGAACTTTCCGGCATCAACACACGTATGCTGACCGTGAAGGTTTTTGCGCTGATGGGCTTTCTTTGTGCGCTTTCGGCTGTTGTGGCGGCGGCACGCCTGACCAACCATACCAATGATATCGGCACGCTTGACGAGTTGCGCGTGATTGCCGCCGCAGTCATTGGCGGCACGGCGCTTGCGGGTGGCATTGGCACGATTTATGGCGCCATTCTCGGCGCTCTGATCATGCAAAGCCTGCAATCTGGCATGGCCATGGTCGGCGTTGACGCGCCATTGCAAAACATCATTGTCGGCAGCGTTCTGGTGCTCGCCGTGCTTGTCGATATCATCTACCGCAAGAAAACGGGGGCAAAATAATGGCCACGCCACTTGTCGAACTCAAAGATATTTCCATTGCATTTGGCGGCATCAAAGCGGTTGACCGGGTCAGTATAGACCTGCATCCCGGCGAGGTTGTCGGGCTGCTTGGCCATAACGGCGCGGGGAAATCCACGCTTATCAAATGCCTGTCGGGCGCCTATCAAAAAGATGCCGGCGAAATCTGGATCAACGGCGAAAAGGTTGAAATTCACAACCCGCGCGACGCTCGCAAATATAATATCGAGACGATTTACCAGACCCTTGCGCTTGCCGATAACCTCGACGCTTCAGCCAACCTGTTTCTGGGGCGCGAGCTTGTGACCAGCTTTGGCATGGTCGATGATGCACGCATGGAGGCGGAAACCCGCAAAATCATGGCGCGGCTTAACCCGAATTTCCAGAATTTCCACGCGCCGGTATCGTCGCTTTCAGGTGGCCAGCGCCAATCGGTTGCCATTGCGCGAGCGGTTTATTTCAACGCCCGCATTCTGATAATGGACGAGCCGACCGCAGCACTTGGGCCGCAGGAAACCCAGATGGTCGCAGCGCTTATCAAGCAACTCAAGGCCGAGGGAATTGGTATTTTCCTAATCGACCATGACGTTCATGCGGTGATGGATCTATGCGACCGTGCAAGCGTTATGAAAAACGGCAGGCTTGTCGGCTCGGTCAATATTGCCGATGTCACTGATGACGACCTTCTGTCGATGATTATCCTTGGCAAAAAACCGAGCGAAGCGGCCTGAACTCGGCCGCATTTCAAGCGCCGGATTGCGCCTAAAGCGCCGCGTTCTACACTGGTTTGCGCGCTGATGCGCCGGGCTTGCGCGTCAGCCGGATTGTTTTGCCTATCCACGCGCATTCATGTGTAATCATACACACCAATTTGCGACAGAATCCGGCCAATGGTGCTTATAAAGAGCCGGACCCGTATTTTCAGGATGGCCTATAGCGCTGCGCACCTATTTTTCGCTCGTCATAACTACCGCCGTGCTGGCTGGGGCCTAGGCCTATACATTCGGCGCGCCTGCCACCTAAAACACCCCCATCGCCCTACGCTTCCCCGGCCAATGGTTCCAGTCCGAATCCGGCCTGCACCAGAACTGGATGTGCGACTACGACCCCACCACAGGCCGCTACACCCAAGCCGACCCGCTGGGGCTGGTCGATGGCGCCAGTGTCTATGGGTATGCACGGCAGAACCCAGGAAGGTATGTGGATCCTACGGGGGAGTTTATCCCGGTCGCGGCTGAGCCGTTGCTGCGCTGGGAGCGGTTGTTGGATACCTTCTCGGAGAGTTGGCGGATTATGTAGAAGAAAACTGTGGGTGCGAACCATCGTGGAGTTCGCCTAGCCTTAGCGCGGCGGCGGGGGCGAGTGTTGCAGACGGGTTCTCAATGCAGGTTGGTAAGCGCTTCAGAACGCCTGGCAGTGCGCGCGGAAGCTCTATCCAATCCAGCGTTTTGTCTCGACTTGGAATTCGTTCGCCGGTAGGTATTTATACTCCGACGGGGATTGGCAGGCGCCCTTTCTGGCGACGAACCGCAAATGTCGACCGCGCCGCAGGCAGGTGGCTGCCCTATGCTTCAGCAGCATACGCTGGGTACGATGCGACAAGGATTGCAAGATGCCTTCTAAAGTGACGCGCTCTGAAGTCGTAGAGTTTATAACGGAGAGACTGCATAAACATTTTAGGGTAAAGCTTAACCGGTATGGTAAAGATGCAACGATTGCAGGGGACATGGGTGTCGATGGCGACGATGCACGCGAACTGATTATGATGATCAACGAGGAATTCGAAGTTCGCATAGACGAAGTCCTACAAAGAAGTTTTTGGCCCGAATCCGGCCTTGTTTTTAGCGGTGAAGTCGTTCCGATTACGATTCAACAGCTGGCTCACGAAGTGATTGAACTGCTAGATAATTAATTCATCGGGCTCGGCAAAGACCGGGCGCCCGGTCTTTGCGGTGGATTCTGTAGGCGTGAAGGTCTGGTCGGCAGAATACCTGCCCTTTGGCGGCGTGCAGGCCACCACCAACACCCCCATCGCCCTACGCTTCCCCGGCCAATGGTTCCATTCGGAATCCGGGCTGCACCAGAACTGGATGTGCGACTACGACCCCACCACAGGCCGCTACACCCAAGCCGACCCGCTGGGGCTGGTCGATGGCGCCAGTGTCTATGGGTGCGCGCGTCAGCCAAGCGCCTGCAAAGCAGGAACGCGCCGATCATTCCGCCGAATGGCGGGGCATTTCAGGTAGCTCTACGGCGCGTTTTCTTAGCGAAACCGCCGCGAAATCGCGGTTGAATTACGCTAATATCGACCAAATCGCGCCTAAAACCCATATTGCACTTGTAATGTATGTGCTTTGCAGCCATGTGATAGGGGCGACGTTACCTCTATCGGCGATTCTGCACCTTTTTGGCTCAGTCTTTCGATCTTGAACTGACTTAGCCAAGCTGCCGCATCCTGTGGGCAGATTTAATAAGGAGAACGACGATGGCTACTGGCACCGTCAAATGGTTTAACACTACAAAAGGCTTCGGCTTCATCGCCCCCGATGGCGGCAGCAAAGATGTATTCGTACATATCTCTGCCGTTGAGCAGGCAGGCCTTTCGGGTCTGAATGATGACCAGAAAGTTACTTTCGACATCGAAGCTGGCCGCGATGGCCGCGAAAGCGCGACGAACATCGTTCTGGCGTAAGCTTTTGCCCTCATATGGGCAGAAGTAAGATAAAGGGGCGCTTTGGAAACGAAGCGCCCCTTTTTATATGTCAAAATCCAGATGAAATGCCGGACTGTTGAGCGCATATATGGCAATCGCGGACAGCCCTGCTTGAAGGGATTGTAAGCTGCCCCCCGAAAGCTCCATCAACCTGATGTAAAGTCGGTCCTCCCTAGGAATGAGCCGTTAATTGGGTTCTGCCTCAATCTGTGTGGCGGAGGGGCGGCATTCGGGCTCTGAGCAGCTCTGGTCCTGACCGTACATCGCGCGCTTGAGGGTCTTCAGGCGGTTGATCTGGCCTTTACCGCGTCAACCTTTCTGGCCTGATCTGGTGTCAGTGCACCCCTTGGTTTGATACAAAGAGCCGCCGCAATGACCGGCGATATGGCATGCCCTGTTTGCGGGTCCCGCACGGGCTCGAGCCTCATTGGGCTGGTGGCCAGATCGGCTGATGCCTCTTTTTCAGCCCTGCGCCACCCTGCCAGTAACCGTTGGAGATGCGAGTAGCTGCCTTCGTAGCCTTGGCCTTGAATTTCGTGAAACATTTGCCTGCCGCGCCTGTTCCCGTTTTTTTAGGCAACGGCGAGGATTTCTTCGAAATACCACGGCGACGTTGGCTTCAGTGTCGCCCTGCGACGGTCAGGGGGCACCTCAGATTTTAACCACTTCGCCACGCTACGACGCCTGAACCCTGTTCGTCGTTCGTAAGCGTCCGGCCTGACCGCCCTATGCGGTAGTTTTCCACGGCAGGAGATCGTTGATCCGGTTGATCTTGTAGTCTGGGATGCGGGCAAGAGTGTCAGCTAGCCAGGCTTGAGGATCGATACCGTTCAGTTTTGCGGTTTCGATCAAGGTGTAGGCGATCGCCGCAGCTTTGCCGCCGGTCTGTGATCCGACGAAGAGATAGATGAGATGACCGTTACATTCGCGGCCCCGCGTAGGTGGGACAGCGGATATGCTGAAGAACTTCAGGTTTCAGCAAGAGGAGAACGGATCATGTCGAACCCAGATGTCTACATCGGAATGGACGTCCACAAGACGTCGATCACGGTCGCCTTCGCGGATGCGGGTCGCGATGGCGAGATCCGCCGGTACGCAGCATGATCACAATTGAGGCTCCTGCTGGGTCATGACGCATGGCGTTTCCCTCCAGACTGTCTCAGATCATCATAACGGCTCACATTTGCTTTTGGCGCTGTTTCCAATGCAAGAGCATCGGGCGGGTCGACCTCTGGAAGATCCGTATGCTTCCCGTCGATCAGCCGGTGTAACAAGTTCAGAATGTGGGTCTTGGTTGGTACGCCAGCATCCAGCGCCAATTCTACGGCACACAGAACGGCACCTTCATCATGGTGCAGAACCAATGACAGGATATCAACCATGTCGCGGTCACCGCCTTCTCTGCGGTGCATGTGATCCTGTAGATTACGGAAAGCCTCAGGCATCTCAATGAACGGCGCGCCATTGCGCAGAGCTCCAGGTTTGCGTTGGATTACGGCGAGGTAGTGACGCCAATCGTAGATAACACGACCGGGTTTACGGTGTGATCGATCTATGATGCGCTCATGTGTGCAAACGGTTTGACCCTCGGCCACTATAACCAGCCGCTCTGGATAAACATGCAAGCTGATGCGCTGGTTGGCAAAACTTGCGGGCACGCTGTAACGATTGCGTTCGAAGGTGACTAAACATGTTGGCGACACACGCTTGCTGTGTTCCACAAAGCCGTCGAAGGCAGGTGGTAATGCCATCAACATAGGCTTCTCCGCTTCCCAGACATCGGCAATGGTCCCAGGGAGATCCCGGTGCTGTGTCTCAGCCCACAGGGCGATACAGCGGTCTTCCAGCCATTGGTTCAGCTCATCCAGATCCTTGAAGACAGGCATGATCTGCCACATGCGACTGCGGGCATCCCGAACATTCTTCTCGACCTGGCCTTTCTCCCAGCCTGCAGCGGGATTGCAAAACTCTGGCTCAAAGACGTAATGGCTGGCCATAGCTTTGAACCGCACGTTGATGTCACGCTGCTTGCCACGCCCGACGCGATCGACCGCAGTCTTCATATTGTCATAGATGCCACGTCCTGGAACGCCGCCGAACACACGGAAAGCGTGCCAATGGGCATCAAACAACATCTCATGAGTTTGCATCGGATATGCGCGCACCAAGAATGCTCGGCAGTGCGACAGCTTCGTATGGGCCACCTGCAGTTTGACGCGTTCGCCATTGATATTGGCCCAGTCTTCGCTCCAGTCGAACTGGAATGCTTCACCTGGCTGGAAAACCAATGGCACAAACGTGCCGCGCCCAGTTGTTTGCTCAACACGATGCCGGTCTTCACGCCATGCACGGGCAAAGGCAGCCACACGTGCATAAGATCCCTCGTAACCAAGCTTCACCAAATCCGCATGCATCTGCTTGATGGTTCGCCGCTCTTTGCGTGATTTACGTGTTTGAGCCAACAGCCATGCAGATAAACGGTCCGCGTACGGATCTAGATTACTTGGCCGTTTGGGCGTCTTGAACTTCGGCTCAACAGCGCCCTCTCGCAGGTACTTCTTGATGGTGTTGCGAGAAAGGCCCGTTCGCCGCGCTATCTCGCGAATTGGCATCTTATCACGCAATGCCCAACGTCTAATCACACTTAAAAATCCCATGTCAATCACTCCATATCTCCCTGAACAAAAACGTCAGGGTAGCGTCGTTACATGGGTCAATTCTCAGTGAAAATTTTGGCCGCTGCCGGGTCATGTATGGATACCCCCGTTCGTGCAAGATGGTTT
>JBBDJE010000053.1:0-77895 GCA_040880065.1 Paracoccaceae bacterium
GAATTGCCGAAATGTCTGACATGACAGCGTTTTTTACCGATCGCAGCCCGCCTGAAAAGATCGCGGCGCAGTGCCGCGAACACGGTGTGAAAATCCACATCGCAGGCGAAGACCCGATAAGCGTTTAAAGCCTGTCGCGCAGCGAAAACCAGGTCATTGCCAGCACAAGAATTGGCCAGCGCATGAGCCGGCCACCGGGGAAAGCCGGTTGCGGGTAGCTTGCCATAAGGTCGAAGCGTTCGGCCTGCCCGGCAATGGCTTCGGCCATCAGCTTGCCCGCCTGCGTGGCCAGCGCAACGCCGTGGCCGGAATAACCGCCTGCCGACAGGATATTGCCCGAAATGCGCTGAAATGCAGGCATCCGCCGCGTGGTAATGGCCACTGTGCCGCCCCATGCATAGTCGATCTTCGCATTGGCAAGCTGCGGAAAAACCGCAAGCATGGGTTTGCGCGCCTTTTGGGCAAGGTTGCGCGGAAAGCGGTAGCCATAGCTTTCGCCACCGCCCCAAAGCATGCGCTTATCGGCTGACAGGCGGTAGTAGTTCACCACGAATTTGCTATCGGCCACGGCGACATTTTGCTTGATGACCTCATCAGCCAGATCGCCCAAAGGCTCGGTCGCGACGATGAAATTGTTGATAGGCATCACACGGGCCGAAACCTGAGGCACGAGCCCGCCAAGATAGCCGTTGCCAGCCACAACCACGTAGTGTGCGCGCACATGCCCGGCATTGGTATACACGCTGGCGGGCGTGCCGTGTTCGATGCGGGTAACGCGGCTCTGCTCGAAAATGCGCACCCCGGCATCGCGTGCGGCGCGGCCAAGGCCAAGGGCATAGTTGAGCGGGTGCAAATGCGCAGCGCCCATATCAAGGTTACCGCCGCAATACGCCTTTGTGCCCAAATGGGCGCGAATGCCCGCAGCGTCGAGCGCACTGATATCGCTGTAGTTATAATGTTTTGCGAGATGCTCGACCTCGGCCTCGGCATCGGCCAGATCAGCCTTGCCAAAGGCGGCATGCAGCACGCCGGGGGTATAGTCGCAAGCAATATTATGCTTTTCTATCAGCTCTTTAACGGTGGCTTTCGCCTCTTGTGCAATATCCCACATGGCATGGGCAGCATCATGGCCAAGCTGCTTTTCAAGCACATCCTGACCAAGCCGCTGCCCCGAGCCAACCTGCCCGCCATTGCGCCCCGAGGCGCCAAAGCCTATGCGCTGCGCTTCCAGCACCACAACATCATAGCCGCGTTCGCGCAGGTGAAGCGCGGCCGACAAGCCGGTATAGCCCGCGCCGATAACACAAATATCGGCGCTAACAGCCCCCTGCAGCGCGCTTTGCAACGGCAGTTGCTTGGCCGTGGCCGTGTAGTATGAACCAGCCGGATACTGGCCCGGCTGGTCATTGGCCGTAAGAAGGTCAAGCATTAAACGTTCAAGAGCAGATGCTCCCGCTCCCATGGCGAAATGACCTGCAAAAACGCCTCGGCTTCGTGGATTTTGAGGGCGGTGTAGATATCGCAGAACTGGTCGCCCAGAATGTGGCGCAATTCGGGGACGGATTTGAACTCGTCCAGCCCATCAAGCAGGGACCGCGGAATCGCGCGCGGCAGGTTATAGGCATCGCCCGCCACGGCCTCGCGCGGTTTGAGCTTGTTTTTCATGCCCAGATAGCCGCAGGCCAGCGTGGCCGCCAGCGCCAGGTAAGGGTTGCAATCCATACCGACAACGCGGTTTTCAATGCGCCGCGCAGATGGCGAGGAAATGGGAATCCGAATGCCCGCAGTGCGGTTATCGGCGCCCCATTCAAGGTTAACTGGGGCAGAACCGGTGGTGACAAAACGGCGGTAGCTGTTCACATAGGGCGCGAAAAGTGTAATGGCACCAGGGATATAGCGCTGAAGCCCCGCAAGATAGGACATGAACGCATCGGTTGGCTGATCGTCGGGGCCATTGAAGATATTGTTGCCGTCGGCATCCAGAATTGACTGGTGAATATGCATGGCCGAGCCGGGTTCATCCTGCATTGGCTTGGCCATGAACGTGGCGTAGCAATCATTGCGAAAAGCCGCCTCGCGGATAAGGCGCTTGAAGTAGAAAACCTGATCGGCCTTGGTGACAGGGTCGCCATGGATGAGGTTGATCTCGATCTGTCCGGCACCGCCTTCCTGAATGATCGTGTCAATCTCGTATCCGGCGGCTTCGGCAAAATCGTAGATATCGTCAATCACTTTACCATATTCATCGACCGCCATCATCGAATAGGCTTGGCGGCTGGCCACACGGCGTCCTGAACGGCCCATCGGCGGCTCGATCGGCAGGTCGGGGTCGATATTGGCTTTGGTCAGGTAAAACTCGATCTCAGGGGCCACGACCGGTGTCCAGCCCTCGTCGGCATAGAGTTTCAGAACTTTCTTGAGAACGTTGCGCGGCACAACCTCGATAGGGTTGCCCGATGTGTCGACAACGTCATGGATGACCTGCAGCGTGATATCGGCTGCCCATGCAGCGGCGGTGGCGGTGCTGTAATCGGGCACCAGAACCATGTCGTTCTCGGTCCATTGATTGGCTATATCCATATCGGCATACTCGCCGGAAATGGTCTGATAGAAGATCGAGAGCGGCATAAACATCCGCTCGGCCCGGCTGAACTTGGCCCATGGCATTGCCTTGCCGCGCGACACGCCGGCAATATCGGAAATGACACACTCCACCTCTTCTATACGGCGGCCATCGAGCCAGTCGCGAAAGGCTTGCGGTAGTTTAGGAAGAACAGCGTCGTCGTCAGCTTTTGACATAAAAAACTCTTATAATCGGCCAACTGCATGCGGCTTTGCCCCAGCCTTGGCGGCCAGAAGGCACAGCCAGTCATGGGCAATATGCGCAGCAGCCAGCGCAGTGATTTCGGCATGGTCAAATGGTGGAGACACCTCGACCATATCCATGCCGACAAGGTTGAGCGGGCCAAGCGCGCGCATAAGCTCCAGCGCCTGCCACGAGGTCAGGCCACCGGGCACAGGTGTGCCGGTGCCGGGCGCAAAGGCCGGATCGAGCGCGTCGATATCAAAAGAGATATAGACCGGCGCATCGCCCGCCCGTTCGCAGATGATCTTTACGGCGGCGTCGATGCCGTTGCGATGCACCCAAGGTGCTGTGAGCATTTCAAAGCCATGGTCGTTGTCAATGAAGGTTCGCAACCCGATCTGGGTTGATCGCGCCACATCAATAATGCCCTCGGCCGCTGCGCGGCCAAACATGCTGCCATGGTCCAGCCGGTTCGGTTCGTCGGGCCACAGGTCGCAATGCGCATCGACCTGCAGCAGCGCGACTGGGCCATATTTTTCAGCATGGGCCTTGAGCAACGGATAGGAGGTATAGTGATCGCCGCCAAGGGTGAGCATTTTTGCCCCAGAGGCGAGGATTGTGCGGGCATGGTTTACAATATCGGGGGTAACGGTTTCGGGGTGGTGAGGGTCGACCATACAATCCCCCCAGTCGACCACCGAGAGCACCTCGAACGGGTCAAAGCCGAAGGGAAAGGCCGTAAGTTCGGCCAGTTGCACCGAGGCGGCACGAATGGCCCGCGGCCCAAGCCGGCAACCGGGGCGATAGGTGACAGAGGCATCATAAGGCACGCCGGAGACCACAACATCAACGCCGGAAAGGTCACGTGTCATGCGGCGGCGCAGAAAGGACAGCGCGCCGCCATAGGTCATTTCAGCCCAGCGTTCGTTATTGCCTGTGGCACGGAATGCCTGATCGCCGGTCTCGCTCATTTTTTCATCCCTCTTCGAAGTTGCCAGAATGCAATGGCAATACCCAGCCCTACCACCAGAATGATCAGGCTGGCCAGCGCGTTGATATCGGGCGATACGCCAAGCTTGACCTTGGAGAAAATCACCATTGGCAGGGTCGAGGAGCCGGGGCCGGAGACAAAGCTGGCGATCACCAGATCATCAAGCGACAGGGTGAAACTGAGCAGCCAGCCAGAAATGAGCGCGGGCGCGATGACCGGCAGTGTAATGTCGAAGAACACCCGCACGGGGCGCGCACCAAGGTCAAGCGCGGCTTCTTCCAGCGAATCATCCATGTCGGACAGGCGCGACTGGATGACCACCGCCACAAATGCCATGCAGAAGGTGGAATGCGCGATGATGATCGTGGTCATCCCGCGCCCAGCGGGCCAGCCAAGAAAGGATTCCATTCCGACGAATAACAGCAAAAGCGACAGGCCGGTGATGACCTCGGGCATGACCAGCGGCGCGGTTGTCATGCCCATGAGCGGCGTGCGCAACCGAAAACGGCCAAAGCGCGTGAGCACAAGCCCGGCGAGCGTGCCCAGAATGGTGGCGATAATTGCTGAAATGAAGGCGATTTTCAGGCTTATCCATGCCGCGCCCATGATCTGGGCATCATTGAACAACTCGCCATACCATTTGGTCGAGAACCGCGACCACACTGTTACCAGTTTGTTTTCGTTGAACGAAAAGATGATGAGCGACATGATCGGTGCGTAAAGAAACACAAACCCCAACAAAGCCGCAATTGGTAGAAAGAGGCCTTTGCGCTTCATGACGGCTCCTTCGCTTGTGCTTTGCGCAGCAGCATGATCGGCAGCACAACCACAACAAGCATCACCGTGGCCACCGCCGAGGCGACAGGCCAGTCACGGTTGTTGAAGAACTCTGTCCACAAGATCTTGCCGATCATCAATGTGTCGGGGCCGCCAAGCAGCGCAGGGATGACATATTCGCCAATCGCCGGAATGAAGACCAGCATGGAGCCTGCAATGATGCCCGGCAGGGATAGCGGCAATGTAATGCGGAAAAACGTCGACGTCGGGCTTGCGCCAAGATCCTGACTTGCCTCCAGCAACGAGACATCGAGCTTGACCAGATTGGCATAGAGCGGCAGGATCATGAAGGGCAGATAGGTATAGACAATCCCGATATAGACGGCGAAATCGGTCTGCAACATGACAATCGGCGTATCAATAATGCCCAATGACATCAGCATGTTGTTGATAATGCCGTTCTGGCTGAGAAAGCCTATCCACGCATAGACCCGCAGCAAAAACGATGTCCAGAAGGGCAGAATGATGAGCATGAGCAGCAGCGAGCGCTTGGGTTCTTCGGCGCGGGCGATGTAATAGGCTATTGGGTAGCCAATGAGCAGCGCGAAAACCGTGGAAATGAGCGCGATTTTCAGCGAGGACAGATAGGCGTTGATATAGAGCTTGTCGCTGAGCAAAAAGCGGTAGTTTTCCAGATCGCCCATGAAGGTCCAGCCATCAAACAGGGGCGTATATGGCGGGCGGGCGATTGCCGCATCGGTGAGCGAGATTTGCAGCACAACGATGAAGGGGATGACGAAAAATACCGACAGCCAGACAAGCGGAACGGCAATGACAAGCGCGCGGCCCGAAATGACTTTAGACAGTAAGCGCGTGATTGCGTTGCCACCGGGGGCGCGGCGCATGGGGATATATGCAGCTTCGCTCATGAGGTTAACACCACGCCAGCGGCGACACCCCATTGTGCCCAAACCTCCTGATCCCAGGATATGGGTTCCTGATCGGCTAGCCGTGAAGAACGGGTAATGCGCACCAAGGTGCCATTGGCCAGCCGCACGCGGAAAATCGACAGGCTGCCCATATAGGCCACATCTTCGACCATGCCGTGCAGCACGTTATTGCCGGTCAGCTCGGTGCGCGAAATGGTCAGCTTTTCGGGGCGCAGGGCAACCGAAACGGTTTGGCCTTGGGTTAGCCCCTCGACCGGCTTTACAAGCACGGGGCCAACGCTTTCGGTGTTGATGCGCATGGCGTCGGGCGCAGCGGTATCAACCGTGCCCTCAAACATGTTGACCGAGCCGATGAAGTCGGCCACGAAACGGCTGGCCGGGTGCTCGTAAATCTGCGTCGGCTCGCCGATTTGCACGATTTCGCCCTCGTTCATCACCCCGATACGGGTGGACAGGGTCATCGCCTCTTCCTGATCATGGGTGACGACGATGAAGGTCACGCCCAAGGTTTCCTGAATGTTGATCAGCTCGAACTGGGTTTCTTCGCGCAGCTTTTTATCAAGCGCGCCAAGGGGTTCATCAAGCAGCAAAAGCTTGGGCTTTTTGACAAGCGAGCGGGCAAGCGCCACACGCTGGCGCTGGCCACCGGATAGCTGGTGCGGTTTGCGGCGGGCGAATTTCTCAAGCTTCACAAGCTTGAGCATCGCGGCAACCTTTTCCATCGCGGCGGCTTTGCCCATGCCCTCGCGCAGCAACCCGTAAGCGATGTTTTTTTCCACGCTCATATGCGGAAACAGCGCGTAGGATTGGAACATCATATTCGTGGGGCGATGGTAAGGTGACACATTCGCCATGTCTTGCCCGTCAATCTCGATGCTGCCGGAGGATGGGGCTTCAAAGCCCGACAACATGCGCAGCAAGGTCGACTTGCCGCAGCCCGAGCCACCGAGCAGGCAGAAAAGCTCGCCCTGGTAGATATCAAGCGAAACATTGTCGACGGCCGTGATATCGCCGAAATTCTTGGAAATGTTGCGGATTTTGATGAACGGCTCGGCGGCGGGGTCGCGCCAAGGCTTCAGGTCGGCAGCCGTGGCGGAATGCGCCATCTTGAACCTCAAATATCTAAAACGAAGGGCGGCGCACTGCACATGCGCCGCCCGATAATGTTACTGGCCAGTCAAAATTGTGGTCCAGAGCCGCGTAATTGCGCGGTCGAGCCGGCTGTCATAAGGCACCGAGTTCCACAGCCGTTCCTTGGCGGCAGGGGTCGGGAAAATGCCGGGGTCCGAGGTAATGTCCTCTTCAACCAGCGGCAAGGATGCCGCGTTGGCATTGGCATACCAGACATAGTTGGTGATATCGGCGGTGATCTGCGCATCCATGATGAAGTTGATAAAGGCATGCGCCGCTTCAGGGTTTGGCGCATCAACCGGAATGGTCAGCATGTCGAACCACTGCAAAGCGCCCTCATCCGGGATGACATAGGCAATTTCGATGCCGTTTTCGGCTTCAGCCGCGCGGGCCTGCGCGATGAAGATATCACCCGACCAGCCGATCGAGACGCAGACTTCGCCATTGGCGAGATCGTTGATATACTGTGAAGAATGGAAATAGCGGATATAGGGGCGAATGGTCATCAACAACTCCGCACCCTTTTCGAAATCGGCCGCATCGGTCGATTGCGGGTCAAGCCCGAGGTAGTTCATCGCAGCGGGCAGCATTTCAACCGGAGCGTCCAGCAGGGTAATGCCGCAGGCGGCCAGCTTTTCGGCATTGGCCGGGTCAAAGACCAGCGCCCATGAATTGGTCGGCGCATCTTCGCCGAGCAGTTCTTCAACCTTGCCCGCGTTATAGCCGATGCCCGTGGTGCCCCACATGTAAATGACAGAGTGCTCGTTACTCGGGTCATAGCTGGCGGCGGCTTCCATCAGCGCCGGGTCCATATTGGCGAGGTTTGGCAGCAGGTCACGGTTCAGCGGCTGGTAGACGCCGGCGGCAATCTGGCGCTGCATGAAAGAGGATGTCGGGACGACCACGTCATAACCCGAATTGCCGGCCAGCATCTTGGCTTCCAGCACTTCGTTACTGTCAAAAACGTCGTAGTTCACAGCAATGCCGGTAGCGGCGGTAAATTTTTCCAGCGTGTCTTCGGCGATATAGTCGGACCAGTTGTAAACATTGAGCACGCCATTTTGTGCGCTGGCAGACTGTGCGGCGACGGCGGCAACAACCGCGGTGATAAGTTTGAGTTTCATATAAGGCTCACTCCCGTATTGCAGGTTTCGGGGCGTTGTGCCGCCCCTTTGGGTTCATGCGCCCATCTGGCCAATATCCAAAGCGTTAAATCAAGCAAAAAGCGCAACCCTGTGCGGGATTGCGCCAATTTTTTAAGCGATACGGCGATCAGGCGAGGCTGTCGAGGGTGGCGCGGAATTTGCCCATCATTTCATCTATATGCGCGGTTGATGCAATGAACATCGGGGCGAGAATGCCCGTATCGCCTGTGAATTTGACGTGCAGACCATTCCAGAACATGCGTTTTTGCGCTTCAGTGCCACGCTGGCCGGGGGCGGCACCCTTGTGCAATTCAACCCCTGCCAACAGGCCCATGCTGCGCACATCCATCACCAGCGGATGGTCGGCAAGCGCGTGAACGGCCTTGCCAAAATAGGTGGCGAGCGTGTTGGCGCGCGTGAAAAGGTCTTCGTCTTCAAGCAGTTGCAGCATGGCATTGCCCGCAGCACAGGCGGCGGGATGGGCTGAATAGGTATAGCCGTGGAAAAACTCGATGCTACCGGGCTTCGCGCCATCGGTGACGGCTTCATAGATATGGTCGGCAACGGTGACAGCGCCCATGGGAACAGCGCCGTTGGTCAGCGCCTTGGCCATGGTCATAATATCTGGTTTAACGTTAAACTTTTGGGAGGCGAAGGCTGTGCCAAGGCGCCCGAACCCGGTGATGACTTCATCAAAAACCAGCAAAATCCCATGTGCATCGCAAATTTCGCGCAAGCGTTCAAGATAGCCTACAGGTGGGCACAGAACGCCGGTAGAGCCTGCAACTGGCTCGACAAAGCAGGCGGCAATGGTTTCGCCGCCATAGGTCTGACAGGCGCGCTCCAGATCCTCGGCGAATTCGCGGCCCTGTTGTGGCTGGCCGGATTGGTTCAGTTCATGTCCGGTAAAGGTATGGCGCATCATCACCACATTGGGCATGGTCACAGGGAAGGTGCGGCGGTTATTCACCATGCCAGACAGTGAGATGCCGCCGATATTCACCCCATGATAGGCCCGTTCGCGGCTGACAAAGCGAATACGGTCGCGCCCCATGGCCGAATGATAGGCCATGACGATTTTCAGCGCGGTATCAATCGCCTCAGACCCGGAATTGACGAAGAATGTGTGGTTCATCCCGTCGGGGGTGAGCCGCGCGATGCGATCGGCCAGAGCAAAGCCACCCTCATGCCCCATGCCAAAGGGCGCGGTATAGGTGTTGCGCAGCATTTGCGCATGCACCGCCTCGATGATCTTGGGGTGGCAATGCCCGGCGGGCGAGCAGAACAGACCGGAGGAGCCATCAATGATCTGCCCGCCGCGATGGTCGGTCATATAGGTGCCGGAGGCCGCGTTCACGAGCCGCGGTTCGGCCTTGAAGCCGCGATTGTCGGTAAACGGCACCCAGAAATTTTCTAGGCTGTTTGGCAAAACATCATGTGGCATGGCGCAGCTCCGCTCGGGTTTTGCAAAGGCTAGGCGCGCGGCTGCGCTTTACTTATGTCCAGATTGGCCGTTAGATAGGTCCAGTCAGAGGGGTTATGGCACTTTCGGCAGACACATTTTTCCTTGATCCGGCCAGCCCCGGCACGCTGCAAAGCCAGATCCGCCAGTCGATCACCGCAGCAGTCCTATCTGGGCGGCTGCGCAAGGGTGAACGGCTGCCAAGCTCGCGCGCGCTGGCAAACCATTTGGGCATTGCGCGCATTACCGTTACGCTGGCCTTTCAAGACCTTGTGGCAGATGGCTATCTGGAAAGCCGCGACCGTTCGGGCTATTTCGTTGCCCCGACCGCGCCGCTGGCCGAGGCACCGCGCCACCGAAAACCCTTGCCACCGGGGCAAATTGACTGGGCAGAATGGCTGGATATGCGCCATGCCGGTGCACGTGTGGTTGAAAAAGAGGCGGGTTGGCAGCGCTTCAAATATCCGTTCATCTACGGGCAAACCGATGCGACACTGTTCAACCATACAAGCTGGCGGCTCTGCGCGCACCAAGCGCTTGGCAAGCGCGATTTTCATGCTTTGACAGCCGATTACGGCACCAGCGATGACCCGATGTTGCTGGATTATATCGCCCGCCACACCCTGCCCCGGCGCGGCATTTCGGCAGCGCCCGAAAATATCCTCATCACCATAGGGGCGCAGAACGCGCTATGGCTGATATGCCAGCTTTTGCTGGGCAACGGGCGGCAGGCTGCGTTTGAAAACCCCGGCTACCCCGGTTTGCGGGCGATACTGGCGCAGTTTGGCGCGGCTTTGCCTGTGGATGTTGACGAATGCGGCCTGCCACCCGAAGCGCTGCCGCATCCGGCCAAGCTAGTTTTTGTAACCCCCAGCCACCAGGCACCCACCACGGTGACAATGCCAATGGCACGCCGCCGCCAGCTTCTGGCGCAGGCAAAAGCCCGTAACATGCTGATTGTAGAAGACGATTACGAATTTGAAATGAGCTTTTCCAACCCGCCAACCCCAGCGCTGAAATCGCTCGATGCCGAGGGGCGGGTGATTTATGTGGGCAGCTTTTCCAAATCGCTGTTCCCCGGTTTGCGGCTTGGCTATCTGGTGGCCCCGCGCGAATTTGTTGCCGAAGCCCGTGCGCTGCGGGCCACGGTTTTGCGCCATCCGCCGGGGCATATCCAGCGCACGGTGGCCTATTTTCTGGCACTGGGGCATTACGATGCCCAGATCAACCGCATGCGCGCCACGTTCAAAGAGCGCCGCGCCACAATGCACGACGCGCTCGCGCGGCACGGGTTGCAGGCGTTGCGGGGCGGGGTTTCGGGCGGTACGAGTTTCTGGATGCAAACCGCCGCAGGCATTGATAGCGCCGCCCTTGCCGCCGCCCTGCGCCATGACGATGTGCTGATCGAGCCGGGCGATCCGTTTTTTGCTGAATCCGGGCCGGGCAGCAGGTTCTATCGGCTGGCCTATTCCTCAATCGATGCGGCGCGCATTCCCGAGGGTATTGCACGCATCGCCCGCGCAGAGTCGGCGCTGCGATGACACGGCTTTCCATTCATCTGAGCCCCGCCACATTGCAGGGGTATAGGGGCGGAAAATTTCGCTTTATGAACAAGTTACGCGAGGTTGTGGAGGGCCGGGGTTGGCGCGTATCATTGCGTGAAAAATCGCGCTTTGACAGGGTTTTAGCCGGGGCTGGCCGTGCCTATCATCTCCATGAAATTGACGGGGCGAGTGGCGCACGCGGGCTGAACTATCGCCGCGCCTATTTCTACCCTTGGTGGATGTTTGACCATCCGAACCAGCGCTTTGGCGGGCGTATCGGTGCAATGAGCTTTGATGCCGCCAGCATAGACGGCCGAGTTGCCACAGCGTTTTACGCCGGTTTAAAGCGCAATTATCTGGCCGACTGGGCCCGCGGCGACCCGAACGGCCCCGCACTTGTGCCGCTGCAAGCGGAGCTAACACGCCAGCGACCGTGGCAGTTTATGGACCTGAAAACACTTGTTTCACTAATTCGTCAACATGATCCGGCGCGCGAGATCATCCTGAAACCGCATCCAAAGCTGACCTATAGCGCCAAGGAGCAGGCGCTGCTTGCGGAACTGGTCACCAACCCCCAAACGCGTATTTCTGAAGCCCCAATGAAAGAGGCCATGGGCGGTTGCGCCTATATCGCCACACAAAATTCGGCGGCCGCATTTGAAGCGATGGTGCTGGGAATACCGGCGCTTATTTGCGCGCGCGCCGATTTTCACCATGGCTGCACAGTGCTGCGCCCCGATGCAGATGCCGCCAGCGCATTTGCCCGATTGCGCGGCGAGAAGCCCGATTTCGCGCGCTATCTTTACTGGTTTTTGGAGAAGAACTGCGTGCATGCAGGTCGCGATGATGCGCATCGCAAGATTGCCGCACTTCTAGCTGAATGCGGCTGGCCTGTTGGACCTATCGCTTAAACAATCTGGCCCTAATGAGGCCGACACAAAACCCTGATGTTGATGCAAATTCCGAAGGGATAGCCGCCATGAAAATGACCACAGAAGAAGCTTTCGTCAAAACTCTGCAACGCAATGGAATCGAAGATGTTTTTGGCATTATCGGTTCGGCCTTCATGCCAATATCCGACTACTTCCCAAAGGCGGGCATAAAGTTTTGGGATGTCGCTCATGAATGCAATGGCGGCTATATGGCCGATGGCTACACCCGCACATCGGGCAAAATGGCGATGATCATTGCCCAGAACGGGCCGGGTGTTACCAATTTTGTGACCTGTGTAAAAACCGCCTATTGGAACCATACGCCGATGCTGCTCGTCACCCCGCAGGCGGCGAACAAGACGATCGGTCAGGGCGGATTTCAAGAGGTCGAACAGATGGCGCTGTTCAAGGACATGGTCGCCTATCAAGAAGAGGTGCGCGACCCGACCCGCATTGCCGAAGTGCTCAACCGGGTGATTACCAAGGCGCGCCGCATGTCGGCCCCCGCGCAAATCAATATTCCGCGCGATATCTGGACACAAGTCGTTGATATCGCGCTTCCGGAAATTGTAGAATTCGAACGTCCGGCTGGCGGCGCTGGTGCTATTGCTGCGGCTGCAAAACTTTTATCAGAGGCGCGGTTTCCTGTTATTTTAAACGGCGCAGGCGTCATTCTGGCAGGTGCAATTCCCGATTCCTTGGTTTTGGCCGAACGTCTGGACGCCCCCGTGGCTTGTAACTATCAGCACAATGACGCATTTCCCGGCAGTCACCCGCTGGCGGTTGGCCCCCTTGGCTATAATGGCTCCAAGGCCGCAATGAAACTGATCGCGCAGGCCGATGTTGTGCTGGCGCTTGGCACGCGGTTGAACCCGTTTTCAACCTTGCCCGGCTATGGCCTGGACTATTGGCCAACGGGTGCCAAGCTTATTCAGGTCGACATCAATGCCGACCGGATTGGCCTGACCAAAAAGGTTGATGTTGGCATTATCGGCGATGCGGGCGCGGTGGCGCGCAGTATTTTGTTGCAACTGGAGGCATCGGCTGGCGATGCCGGTCGCAAAGAACGCAAAGCACTGATTGCACAAACAAAATCGGCCTGGGCGCAGGAGCTGACATCGCTTGACCACGAGCAAGACGACCCCGGCACCGATTGGAACGCGCGCGCCCGTGCCGCACACCCCGACTGGCTGTCACCGCGCAAGGCGTGGCGCGCAATTACCGCATCGCTGCCCAAAGAGGCGATTATCAGCTCGGATATCGGTAACAACTGCGCAATCGGCAATGCCTATCCCAGCTTCGAGTCCGGGCGCAAATATCTGGCACCGGGGCTGTTTGGCCCTTGCGGCTACGGGTTTCCATCGATCATCGGTGCAAAAATCGCCAACCCCGATGTGCCGGTTGTCGGTTTTGCAGGTGATGGCGCTTTTGGCATTTCCATGAATGAAATGGTTGCAATAGGGCGTGATGAATGGCCCGCGATCACCATGGTCATCTTCCGCAACTACCAATGGGGCGCGGAAAAGCGCAACACAACACTTTGGTATGATGACAATTTCGTAGGAACCGAGCTTGATGGCAAAGTCTCCTACGCCAAAATCGCCGATGCCTGCGGGCTGAAGGGCGTGCAGGTATCGACCATGGACGGGTTGACCGAGGCACTCGCTACGGCATTGAAAGACCAGAAGGCCGGAGTCACAACCTTTATAGAAGCTGTTTTGAATCAAGAACTTGGAGAGCCATTCCGGCGTGATGCAATGAAAGCGCCGGTAGTAATTGCCGGAATTGACGCCGCCGACATGCGGCCGCAAAAACGCGCCTGAGCAATGATGAGCCCGGCAAATTCCGGCCAAATTCTGGTGGTAAATGCCGGCTCATCGTCGATCAAGTTTGCGGTTTTCAACGGCAGCCTTAAGAGGGTTCTTACAGGCATAGCGGCCGGCATTTCCGGCGACGGTCGGTTTCGCATTGATGATGCTGAATGCACAGCCCGGTTTGAAGACTATAATTCAGCCCTGAACCATATTTTTGATGCATTGGCCAAGCGAGGGATCCAGCTTGAAAACATGCGTGCGGCAGCGCATCGCGTGGTGCATGGTGGGGTGATTCTGTCTGCGCCTGCTGCAATTTCACCGGCCATTCGCCGCGAAATTGCGAAAGTCGTAGTTTTGGCGCCGCTTCATAACCCCGCCAATCTTGCGGCGATCGATGCAATAGCGACGCGCGCGCCAAACCTGCCCCAGTTTGCCAGCTTTGATACCGGCTTTCACGCAACTAACTGCCCAGAAGCGAAAACCTATGCGCTGCCATTGGAATGGCGCAACAAAGGCCTGCAACGCTATGGTTTCCATGGTATTTCCTTCAGTGCACTGGTCGATAACCACCCAAAGCCCCTGCCGGATCGTTTGCTGGCCTGCCATCTTGGTAATGGCGCATCGCTCTGCGCAATCAAGAATGGTAAATCCTGCGCCACGACAATGGGGTTTTCGCCCGTTTCCGGCCTGACCATGGGTAGCCGCACGGGCGATATTGATGCGATGGCGGTGCTTGATATTGCCGCGGCCATTGGCGTTGACAAAACCCGTAAACTATTAAACCACAATTCGGGGCTGCGCGCACTTGGTGGCACGAATGATATGCGCAGCCTGCTCGCCTCGCCCCGCCGCGAAGCGAAATTTACCGTTTCGCATTTCATCCATTGGGCTGTTCAGCATGCAGGCGCAATGATCGCGACATTGGGCGGGCTGGACGGGGTGACATTTACCGGTGGGATTGGTGAACACGCACCCGAAATTCGCGCCGGAATACTTGATGGGCTGGAATGGCTTGGCATTAAGTATGATACTGAACTAAACCAGCGCAATGCCAGCATGCTCCATACCCTAGACAGCGCGGTTCAAGTCTGTATCGTTCCTGCGGATGAAGAACTTCGTATCGCGCAAGACGCGGCCACTTTACTGTAGGGGCTTATGGCACAACCAACCTTGAACACATCGCCCAAAGTCACCGACGAGATCCGGCAGACCACATGCTATATGTGCGCCTGTCGTTGCGGGATTAACGTGCATTTGCGCGATGGCAAGGTCAGCTATATCGAAGGCAATCGGGACCATCCGGTAAACAAGGGCGTGCTTTGCGCCAAAGGTTCCGCGGGCATTATGCAGCACTATTCACCGGCACGGTTGCAATCGCCAATGCTGCGGGTTGGCGAACGAGGCGAGGGAAAGTTCAAGCCGATCAGTTGGGATGAGGCACTGGAGCTTGCAACCGCGTGGCTGGCACCGTTGCGTGCTAAAGCGCCAGAAAAGCTGGCTTTTTTCACCGGACGAGACCAAAGCCAAAGCTTTACCGGCTGGTGGGCGCAAGCCTTTGGCACCCCCAATTACGCGGCGCATGGCGGGTTCTGTTCGGTCAATATGGCGGCGGCTGGCATTTACACAATGGGTGGTGCGTTTTGGGAGTTTGGCGCACCCGATTGGGACTATACCAAGATATTCATGCTGTTCGGCGTCGCCGAAGATCATGACTCGAACCCCATAAAAATGGGGCTCGGGAAGCTCAAGCAACGCGGTGCGCGCATTATTGCCGTAAACCCCGTGCGCACCGGCTACAACGCGATTGCCGATGACTGGCTCGGCATTACACCGGGCACTGACGGACAACTTATTCTGGCGCTGGTGCATTGCCTGTTCAAAGCAAGGAAAATCGACCTGCCCTATTTGCTACGCTACACCAACACGCCGTTTTTGGTAAACCAGGACGCGCAAAGCGACGAGTTTGGGCTTTTTTTACGCGATGATAACGGCAAGGAACTGGTGTGGAACCGTAACAGCCAATCTGCCGTTGCATGGGACACACCTGATGCAAGCCCTGAATTGCAGGGTGATTTAACGGTGAATGATATACCGTGCAAAACCGTGTTTTCACTCATGGCGGCGCGCTATCTGGCCGACGAGTATTCGCCCGAAGCTGTTGAGGAATCTTGTGGGATCGCAGCTAAAACCATACGCCGTATTGCGGGCGAGTTGGCGCGCGTCGCTTTTGAAGAAGAGGTTGTGCTTGACCGGGCATGGACCGATTGGCGCGGCAAAAAGCACGACACAATGGTCGGTCGCCCGGTTGCATTTCATGCGATGCGCGGAATATCTGCGCATTCCAACGGGTTTCAAACCTGCCGCGCACTGCATATGCTGCAAATTTTGCTTGGCTCGGTGGAAACGCCGGGTGGCTTTCGCTTCAAACCGCCCTACCCCAAACCGTTCGAGGCGCATCCAAAACCCCATGCAAAGGCGGTTGCAGGGAAGCCACTTGCCGGGCCGCATCTTGGCTACCCGCGCGGGCCAGAAGACCTGGCCATTGATAGTGAAAACAGACCGCTACGCATAGACAAAGCCTTCACATGGGAAAATCCACTATCTGCCCACGGGCTTATGCATATGGTGATTTCGAACGCAGTTGCGGGTGATCCCTACCAAATTGATACTCTTTTCTTATACATGGCGAACATGGCGTGGAATTCTTCGATGAACACGCGTGAAACTATGGATATGCTGCGAAAAAAGCGTGCTGATGGCGAATATGCCATCCCGCATATCATTTATTCCGATGCTTACAGCTCGGAAATGGTCGCTTTCGCTGATCTTGTTTTGCCTGATACCACCTATCTTGAACGGCACGATTGCATAAGCCTGCTCGACCGGCCCATTGGCGAACCCGACCTGATGGGCGATGCCATTCGCTGGCCGGTTGTTGCCCCCGATCGTGATGTGCGGGGCTTTCAATCGGTTCTGCTTGACCTTGGCGCAAGGCTCGGCCTGCCCGGCATGGTCGATGACGGTGGTGCGCCCGTTTACAAAAACTACGCCGACTATATTCAACGCCATGAACGCCGCCCGGGCATTGGCCCTTTGGCTGGGTTTCGCGGGGACGGTCGGGCAAAAGGGCGTGGCACACCAAATGAAGAGCAAATTGATGCCTATATTGAAAATGGCGGGTTTTGGGCCGAGCATATTGCGCCCGAACACGCCTATTTCAAACCGTGGAATCAAGGGTATCAGGATTGGGCTGTTGAGCGCGGGCTATACGATGTGCAATTGCCCTACACGTTCAACATCTACTTGGAACCATTGCAGAAATTCCGACTTGCCGCGCAAGGAAAACACGCGCTGAAACCTCCCGAACATATGCGCGACAGGCTGGAACACGCGATGGACCCCTTGCCTTTTTGGTACCCGCCTTTCGGGCAGACGGATGGTTTTCCGTTACACGCAATTACCCAACGCCCGGCTGCAATGTATCATTCATGGGGCAGCCAGAATGCGTGGCTACGCCAGATTCATGGGCATAACCCGCTTTATATTTCGGCCCCAGTTTGGAACGAACATGGCTTTGGCGACGGTGATTGGGCTAAGTTAAGCTCGCCACATGGTGAAATTACCGTACCAGTCGCGCGCATGGATGCGCAAAACAAGCACACATTGTGGACATGGAACGCGATTGGCAAACGGCGAGGCGCCTGGGCCTTGGTTGAGGGTGCATCGGAATCTGACAAAGGTTTTCTATTAAACCATCTGATCAGCGAGCTACTGCCTCCACAGGCAGATGGGCATCGTTGGGCGAATGTTGACCCGATTACCGGACAGGCCGCGTGGTACGATTTGCGCGTGAAAATCGCGAAGGTGCCCGCGCCAAGCGGATTGCGCAGCCAGCCCGACATCGAGCCGCAAACAAGCCCCGTTGCAGCCCCACCAAAAGCCCTTGCTTACGGAAAGAACTGGATATGACCACCCTGCCGCAACATACCGAAAAGAAGCTCGGTCTGGTGATTGACCTTGATACATGCGTGGGCTGCCATGCCTGTGTGATTTCCTGCAAGGAATGGAATACCAGCCAGTATGGCGCGCCACTTTCCGACCAGAACCCTTATGGCGGCGACAATGGCGGCACGTTTCTTAACCGTGTCCATAGCTATGAAATTACTAAAGAAAATATGGCCAGTCAGGTTGTCCACTTCCCACGATCCTGCCTGCATTGCGAGGATGCGCCCTGTGTCACGGTTTGCCCGACAGGTGCAAGCTACAAGCGTGTTGAGGATGGTATCGTGCTGGTGAATGAGCCCGACTGCATCGGCTGTGGGCTGTGTGCCTGGGCCTGCCCTTATGGCGCGCGCGAGATGGATGCCGACGCCGGTGTCATGAAGAAATGCACGCTTTGCGTGGACAGGATTTACAATGAAAACATCCCCGAGATTGACCGTATACCTTCATGCGTGCGCACATGTCCAGCCGGTGCGCGGCATTTCGGAGATTTTGCCGACCCGCAGAGTAATGTCTCATTGTTAAGTGATAAACGAAATGGAGTTGAGCTGATGCCAGAGCTTGGCACAGCGCCTGTAAACCGCTATCTGCCGCCGCGCCCGCGCGACCAGATCGACATTCTCGCCCCGCTCTTGGATACCGAACCGGCGCAGCCTGGCGGCTTACTCGGCTGGGTCGACCGTATGTTGGAGCGGCTCTGATGCATCCTGCAAAATCAATCATCGCATTTACATCATTATCCGGCCTCGGCTTTGGATTAATGGTGCTGATAGGACTTGGCCTGCCGCAAGTCATGGGGTGGCCTGCGTTGGTTTTCGGGCTGCTTGCGGTTGGGTTGGCCGGTATCGGGCTACTCGCCTCATTGCTGCATCTTGGCAACCCCCAACGATTCTTGAAAGCGTTTACGCAGTGGCGCACATCGTGGCTAAGCCGCGAAGCGGTGTTTTCGATGTTCACCATGATGCTTTTTGCGCTTCATATTGGCCTGCTGTTCTTTGGTATACGTCTGATATTTTTAGGCTATCTTGCCTCAGCGCTCGCTGTTGCGACCATTGTCTGCACCGCAATGATTTACGCACAATTGCGCACCATCCCACGGTGGAACACATGGCTGACCCCCGTTTTGTTTCTTGCTTTCGCGATCACCGGTGGCGCTTTGGTTACGGCGCAAATTTATCTGGGACTAGCCGGATCTGCACTCGTGTTGGTGGTGCAAATTGCCCATTGGGCGCGGGGGCGCAGGGCGCTTGAGCGGTCGGGCAGCACGGCAGGCACGGCAACGGCGCTGGGTGGGTTGGGCACGGTGCGAATGCTTGAATCACCCCATACGGCACGCAATTATGTAACTAGTGAAATGGTGAACCATCTTGATGCTGCGCGTGCCAAAAGACTAAAAATCGTGGTGATCACTCTGCTTGTTGCGCAATGCCTGATGCTAGCACTACTACCCATAACACATGCGGTTGTAGCTGGAACAATTCTGCTCCATCTCGCAGGCGTGCTTGTCTCGCGGTGGCTGTTTTTTGCGGAATCCGAACATGTTGTTGGGCTGTATTACAAGGGATAGTGCAAATGTGCCAAAATGTTCGTTTCATATATATTTAACGAATATTTTTTGGATTTTTCCAAAACAAAGTTCGTTAAATCCAATTTTTTAGCGCCGCCTACCAAGGTGAATGGCGGTAGTCGTCGCTGCTTCGCCCTACAAAGCCTTGAATTTTCAAAGCCTCGCGAACCCCGCTTGGCAGCGCCGCAAAAGCCTCCGCCAGACAGGCACGCAACGCCTTGCCATCTTGCCCACTGGCGCAGATCAACGGCAAGCCTGGTGTCGGCTCGGTCATCGCGAGCACGCGTAGTTGCTGGCTTTCGTTCATGGTATTTCGCGCCATGCGCCAGCTAACGGCATCAATAGCAACAATGTCGGCACCCCCCGACGCAACTGCGGTAATAGAGGCAGCATGCGCCCCTGTCAGCTTCATAGCCGCCAGTTCCACCCCCGCCAAACCAACCGCGCGCAGCAACGCTGCATAACCCGATTGCGAGTTGCGCGCATTTGCGGCGGCTATGGCACCGCCAAACGCAGCCAGGCTGGAACGCGGATCATCATTGCGAACAATGAGCGCCGAGCAGTATTGCCCGGGCGCACATCCCTCCAAACCATAATCGAGCGCGCCAACCACCTGCACATGCCTGAAAAGTCCCAACCGAAATGGCATAGCGCAGGTTTGGCTAAGCAGCAGGCTTGGCCGCTTCCAGTGACGGTGTAAATTGGCGGGGCGTGACAGGTGCTTTGGTGGATGGAACCCCGTTTGGCGCAATGCTTCGGCCAGATGCGCCCATAATGCATCTGTCGCGGCCCGACAGTGCGGCCAGTCATACATAGGCAGGCTTGCGATCATTCGTGACGCAGCGGGTGTGGCACGGGCTCTTTGCGGCGCAGCGCATAGTTGCGAAAGACCTGCGCATAGGATTTGTAGGTATAGCCATGGTTTCGCCGCAGAAAATGTGTGCGGTTTTCGGCATAAACCTCGGGCAGTTCGTACCAGGCCAGCTTGGGGTGCGCATGGTGGACAGCGTGCAGGTTGTTGTTCAGGAACAACCAGGCTAACGGCCCGCGATCTTCAATGATCACCGTGCGCCCGGAAGCGCGCAAATGCGCCTGATGCTCTAGAAATGTGCGTATTTTCAGAACGGACAGGCCAAAATATGTGGCGAGAATATAGCCCGGCAGTGACACATGGCCAAAACGCAAAACCAAGGCTACCAACCCGGCTGACAGCACAAAATGAACAAGCCAAACCCGCAATATCGCGCGGTTCCCCGAAAAAATCTCGCGCCAGTCATTTCGCATGAAGGCGAATTGTGAAACCAGCGGCCCGATCAGCATGCGCCCAAACAAAGTATTGTTGAACATCAGCACAAGGCGCAAAAGGCGCGGCAATCGCGCCCATACGGGCGGGTCCATATAGGCGCTTTCTGGGTCGTCATAAGGGTCGGTCAGGTTGGAATCGAGGTGGTGATGAAGGTGCTGATCACGAAATCGTTCGTAAGGAATGAACAGGCCAAGAGGGAGATAGACCAGCGCCGCAGACCAAAAGCGCGACGGCAGCGGATGGCCGTGAATAACCTCGTGTTGCAATGATGAGTGAAGCGTCAGCAGCGGGATCAGAAGCAAAACCGACAGCCATACAGGCAGCGGAAGCACAAAAACAAGCAATGCCCAAAGGCTATAACACCCTGCAATAATAGCCAGCGTCAGCCATTCGACACCTCGGCGCCGGTTTTTGTTCATATAACCTCGTTGAAAACTTTGGCATAGTTAACGCCAGATCACGAAAAATTGCAATCAAAACTCTCGCAGAGATGTGAGTAGAGTTGTGGTGCGTTTCGCTGCCATTTGGCGTAAATTAAACCCAGACACATATAACCGGTCAACCAAATGAAAGGGTCAACCATGAAACGCCGTTACTTCCTTGGGGCATCTGCCCTAGCTGGCACCGCAGCAATTCTCGGCCTGCCAATACGGGCATCCGACGGGGTATTTGAAATAACCCTCACCGAAGCGGAATGGCGCGCACGCCTAACGCCCGAACAGTTCGCTGTGCTGCGCGAAGAAGCAACCGAGCGTGCCTTCACCAGCCCCCTGCTCGATGAGCATCGCGCTGGCACCTTCCACTGCGCGGGCTGCGAATTGCCGCTCTATGATGCGGCCACCAAATATGATAGCCGCACCGGCTGGCCGAGCTTTTGGGATACCTTGCCAAATGCTGTCGGCTATAAAGAAGACAATACGCTGTTTACACGCCGCACTGAAGAACACTGCATTCGCTGCGGCGGGCATTTGGGCCATGTCTTCGACGATGGGCCCGCGCCGACTGGCAAGCGCCATTGCATCAACGGCCTCGCGCTTACCTTTGCAGCAGCTTAACGCCACAGCGCGGCGCGGGCGCAAGGTTGCAAATTTTGCACCCTTGCCGCGCCGCCACCAAGCCGCCACCGGACCGCGACCAGCATGCTGCCCTTAACGCCCCCGCCAGACGGGGTCGCGTTTCTCGGCAAAGGCGCGCGCGCCTTCCAACTGGTCTTCTGAACCATATAGCCGGTCTACGGTGGCAAACTGCCGCTTTGAAATGCGGTTGAGCGCGTCTTGAAACTTCATATCTTCAGCCTCACGCACCACTTCCTTGATGGCGGCATAAACCAGCGGCGGCCCGCTTTCCAGCATGCGGGCGAGGTCCCAAGCCTTGGGCAGCAAATCCTCTCGGCTTGTGATTTCCTTCAGTATCCCCCAGCGCAAAGCCTCTTTTGCATCAAACCAGCGCCCTGTCAGCAGCAGATCCATCGCCACATGGTAGGGAATGCGCTTTGGCAGCTTGATGCTGGCCGCATCGGCCACCGTGCCCGAGCGGATTTCGGGCAGCGCGAAGCTTGCCGTATCGGCGGCCAGAATAAGGTCGCAGCTTAACGCCAGTTCCAGCCCGCCGCCGCAGCAAATGCCATTGACTGCGGCAATCACCGGTTTGTTCAGATTGCCAAGCTCCTGTAGCCCGCCAAAGCCGCCTATGCCGTAATCGCCATCCACGGCATCGCCGGTGGCGGCGGCCTTCAAATCCCAACCGGGGCAGAAAAACTTTTCACCCTCGGCGCGCAAAATAGCCACGCGAAGGTCGGGATCATCGCGGAACGCCATGAAAACCTCACCCATGAGGCGGCTGGTCTGCAAATCAATCGCATTGGCTTTGGGGCGATCGAGCGTCACCTCCAGAATGCCGCCTTCGCGCCGAGTTTTGATTGGTGAATCGCTCATGTCGCCTCCTGTCGTGTCCAAATTACCGCATCTGCCGCGACCGCGCCCTCGCCTTGGGCGCGCAGCATCAGCGGGTTCACTTCAATTTCCTCGATGCGAAGATCATTCAACAGCAGGTCTGCCATAGCCTGCACCGCATCAAGGGCAGCTTCAATATCGGCAAGCGGGCGGCCACGATAGCCCTGCAACAGCGGGGCGAGCCGCAACCGGCCAAGTGCCGCGCCCATATCATCACGCGTGCAGGGCAAGATAAGCGTTTGCGTATCGCCCAGCAGCTCGGCTGCCGTGCCGCCCATACCGAGGGTAAGCGTTGCGCCATATACTGCGTCGCGCCGCAGCCCGACGAGCAGCTCTGCCACGGCAGCTTCAACCATTTCCTCGACCAGAAACAACTGGCCCGGCATTTCGCGCGCAGCCCCGGCCAGTTGTGCATGCAAAAGGCCAAGCCTTACTGCACCCGCCTCGGATTTATGTGCGAGCCCCAAACCTTTCAGCGCCAATTGACCCCGTAACGCCGCGGCCGCGCCAAAGGCGCAATCGCGCACCACAATCCCTTGTGGGACCTTTACGCCCGCGCGCGCCAAAATCGCCTTGGCGCCCGCCTCATCTACCATACGCAGTGGCACGGCAGGTAACGGTGCAACAGGGCGCCAGGCATCCGCACGTGCCTGCCGCCCGATCGCAGCACTTGCGGCAATTGCCTTAAGCGCCACGCCAAGCCCGAGCACAGGTGCAATCTGCGCTTTCATAAGCGCAGCCGCACGATCTTCCGTCAGGTTTTCAGGCAATGTCGCCACCACAATCGCCGGCAGGCCAGTGTCTTGCGCAGCCGCCACCCATGCGTCTACCGCTGGCTCCCAGGCTTGAACCGAACACCGTGTGGCATGGGGGAAATCAATGACCAGCATCGCCGCATCATAGCCGCCCTTCATCATGGCGGCATAGGTTGCCTGCATCCGCACAGCATCGCCCCAGATGAAGGTGTGATAGTCGAGCGGATTGGAAATGGTTGGCAAAGGCCCAAGAATGTCACGCAAAGCTAAGGCCGTTTCTGGCTGCGACAGATCAAGCGCCAGATCGCGCGCCAGATCTGCCACCAGCCCGGCCTCACCCCCGGAACAGGAGAGCGACGCCAGACGACACCCTGGCAACGGGCCGAACATATGCAGTAACTTGAGCGTTTCGAGCATGACATCAAGCTCGTCCACCTCGGCGACGCCGCAGGCCGCCAAAAAAGCAGAACTCGCAGCACCACCCCCGGCAAGCGAAGCCGTATGGCTCGCCGCCGCCGCCTGCGCCATGAGCGATTTACCGGATTTAACGGCAACAAGCGGCTTGCCAAGCGCCCGCGCACGCTTTGCCATTGCGCAAAACGCCGCCGCATCGCCAATGCCTTCAATATAAAAACCAATGGCGGTAACGCGCGGGTCGTCCAGCAACCCTTCGGCAATGGCCGCCAGGCCGGTTTGGGCGGCATTGCCCACGCAGGCAACATAAGCCACCGGCAGACCGCGCGCCTGCATGGTAAGGTTGATCACGATGTTCGAGCTTTGAGAAATCAGCGCAATACCCCGCTCCACCCGCTGCCCGCCATGCTGGTCAGGCCAGAGCAGCGCACCGTCGAGATAGTTGATGAACCCATAGCAATTCGGGCCCAAAAGCGGCATATCACCTGCTGCGGCCACAAGTTCAGCCTGCAATCCGGCATCGCCCGTTTCGGTAAAGCCCGAGGCAAAACAAATAACCCCGCCCGCGCCCATAGCGGCCAATTCAAGCACAATCTCAACGCTGGAATGGCGGTTTACGCCCAGAAACACTGCATCGGGCGCTTGGGGCAAATCGGACAAATTTCGGTAAGTTGCTACGCCGGCAATCACATCGCGCGCTGGATGCACTGGCCAGACCTCACCTGCAAAACCCATTTTGTTGCATTGCGTCACAACGTTTTCTGCCCAGCCACCACCGAAAATGGCTATATGGCGAGGGCGAAACAGGCGCGACAGATCCCGGCTCATCGCCAGACTCCGCGTGCCGCGCCGGGGGCTGTCTGCCCCCGGACCCCCGAGGATATTTTTGAACAAAAGATGGGGTAAGAAACACCCTGCCCCGACTTGCGGAACAGGGTGCCATCTCTCGTTGCGGTCATCGGCGTCCCCGCCTGTACCGCCCACCCAATCTGATGAATCATAGTTAACAATCCGTTACATCTTTTGTTCATAAATATCCTCAGGGGGAGGCGGCCTTGGCCGCCGTGGGGGCAGACTGCCCCCTCTGCGCTGTCAGCCGCCGCGTGCCCTCAGCCATTCGCGGCTGATGATATGCCGCTGGATTTCGCTGGTGCCCTCCCAGATCCGCTCGACCCGCGCATCGCGCCATATGCGCTCCAGTGGCAGGTCATCCATCAGGCCCATGCCGCCATGGATCTGGATAGCCTCGTCGGCAACCATGGCCAGCACTTCGGTTGCCTTGAGCTTGGCCATAGACATGTCAGCTTCCGTGACTATGCCCTGGTCAAACTTCCATGCGGCTTCGCGGGTCAGCAGTTCGGCGGCTTTGAGTTCCATGGCCATATCGGCCAGTTTGAAGGACACACCCTGAAATTTGCCGATTTTCTGGCCAAACTGTTCGCGCTCTGCGGCATAGTCAACCGCATGGCCAAGCGCGCGTTCGGCGCGGCCAAGGCAGGTAGCGGCCACTTGCAGCCGTGTCGCACCCAGCCATGTATTGGCAACCTCAAAACCCTTATGCACCGCGCCAAGCACTGCAGATTGCGGCAGGCGACAATTGTCAAATTCCAGTACGGCATTTGTATAGCCACGATGGCTGACATTGCGATATCCGTCGCGAATTTCAAAGCCCGGTATGCCTTTGTCGACAAAAAAGGCGGTGATCAGCTTTTTGGGGCCGCGCGGGGTTTGTTCTTCTCCCGTTGCCATGAAGACAATGGCAAAATCGGCAATATCGGCATGGCTGATAAAATGTTTGGTACCGTTCAGAATGAAGTCATCGCCATCAGCCCGCGCGCTCGCCTTCATACCGCGCAAGTCCGAGCCTGCGCCGGGTTCGGTCATTGCCAGACAATCCCATTTTTCACCGCGGATACAGGGGAAAAGGTAGCGCTCGCGTTGTTCGGCTGTCCCGGCCAGCAAGATGTTTGACGGGCGGGCTACGCATGTCCAATGCAGCGCATAGTTCGCGCGACCCAACTCCTTTTCATAAAGCAGCCATGTTTGCGTATCGAGCCCGGCACCGCCAACATCCTCGGGCATGTTGGCCGCATAAAGCCCCGCTGCAATGGCCTTTTGCTGAATTTCGCGCACAAGATCCATGCGCAAATGACCGCTGCGTTCAACCTCTGCCTCATGCGGGTAGAGTTCGCGCTCCACGAAGGCGCGCGTGGTATCAACAATCATCTGCTGTTCTTCGTTCAGCCCGAAATCCATGATAACAACCTTATGTTACGGTTTTTGAGCAATGGCACGGCCAGCATTTTCGGGGCGCGGCAATTCTGAATGAGCCTTGGCAAAGCGCGCCAGTCTGGCAGCCACCTCGGGCAAGGGTTCGCATGTGGCGCGGGTCTTCAGGTTCACATGCAAGAGCAAATGCTCGCCTGTCGCCAAAAGCCGCTCACCCGCGTAAATACTGTGAAACAGGTGCAGCTTTTTGCCTGCCCCGGCCAGCACTTGCGTTTTTACCCGCACCTTGGCGCCTGCATGCACTTCGTCGATATGGCGGATATGGGTTTCGGCGGTGAAATAGCTGTTTCCACCGGCAATATAGTCCATATCTGCGCCGATGATTTCCATGAATCTGTCGGAGGCGGCAGCAAATACTTCCAGATAATGCGCCTCGTTCATATGGCCGTTATAGTCGGTCCAGCTTTGCGGCACCTGACGGTTTTGTGTCTCGACAAGGCCTGCTTGCGGCGCGGTCGCGCCCATGCGTTTGTCATGCGCGGCCAGCAGCGCGCCCGCGCCCCAATTGTTGCGTTTCAACGCGCGCATCATGCCGACAAGGTTGTCATCGCGAATGCGTTCGAGTTCGCGAATGGAATGCATGCCCGATTGTGCGTCGGACTGGCTGGCAAGCAGGTCAACCAACTCATCTGTCAATTCCGGCACATCCATCAGCTTGGTCCATGGCCAGGACAGGCAGGGGCCGAATTGCGCTATGAAATGCTTCATCCCCGCCTCGCCGCCCGCAATGCGATAGGTTTCAAACAGCCCCATCTGCCCCCAGCGCAACCCGAAGCCAAAGCGGATGGCGTCGTCGATCTCCTCGGTCGTGGCGATGCCGTCTTTGACCAGCCACAACGCCTCGCGCCACACGGCCTCAAGGAAACGGTCGGCAATATGGGCATCAATTTCCTTGCGCACCAATAGCGGCTTCATGCCAAGGCTTACCAAGGTTTCAACGCAGGTTTGGCGGATGGCGAGGTCAGCCGCGTCGCTGCCCACAACCTCGATCAGCGGCAGCAAATAAACCGGGTTGAACGGATGGCAAACGAATATCTGCCCCGGCCGCGCCGCGCCTTGCTGCAATTCGCTCGGCTTGAAGCCGGAGGTGGACGACCCGATCACCGCATCCGCCCGCGCATGCGCCTGAATTTCAGCAAAGACCTTGTGCTTGATGTCCAGCCGCTCGGGCACGCTTTCCTGCACCCAATCCGCGCCGCTGACCGCCTCGGCAATAGTTGCGGCAAAGCTCAGTTCGCCTTCGGCGGGCATGGCAACATCGGCCAGTGCGGGCAGGCTGCGGCGGGCATTTTCCAGCACCTCGCCCACCTTGCGCGCGGCTTGCGGGTCGGGGTCGGAAATCCGCACATCCCAGCCGTTCAGCAAAAAGCGCGCCGCCCAGCCGCCGCCAATAACACCGCCGCCAATGATTGCTGCTGTCTTTGTCATTTCTGCTCCTCTGATCTGTCAGACCGGTCGATAAATCACATGCTTAGCGCGGCGCACGCTTGGTTAGGCCCAGCTTTTCGCGCACTGCTTCGGGGCCGATCACCCGCGCGCCCATCCGCTCGATAATACCGACCGCGTTCTTTACAAGCTGCGCATTGGTGGCGAGGTTGCCTTTGCCCAGCCACAGGTTATCCTCCAGCCCCACCCGCACATTGCCCCCCGCCATTACGGCGGCCGCAACATAGGGCATCTGATGGCGCCCAAGCGAAAAGGCGCTCCAGTTCCAGCCTTCGGGCACGTTGTTCACCATGGCCATAAAGGTGTTGAGATCATCCGGCGCTCCCCAGGGCACGCCCATGCAAAGCTGCACAAGGGCGGGAAATTTCAGAATCCCCTCGGCCACCAACTGTTTGGCGAACCACAAATGCCCGGTGTCAAAGGTTTCAATCTCCGGCAATACGCCGCTATCGGTCATCATCTGGCCCATGGCGCGCAGCATGCCGGGGGTGTTGGTCATCACATAATCGGCTTCAGCGAAGTTCATCGTGCCGCAATCAAGCGTACAAATCTCGGGGCGGCAATCCAGCACATGCGCAACGCGCTCGGTTGCGCCGGCCATATCCGTGCCAGCCATAGTGGGCAGCGGCTGCTCGACATTGCCAAACACAATATCACCGCCCATGCCCGCCGTCAGGTTCAGCACGACATCGGTGTCGCTGTCGCGGATACGCTCGGTCACTTCGCGGAACATGGCGACATCGCGGCTCGGTTTACCGGTTTCCGGGTCGCGCACATGGCAATGCACGATCGCCGCGCCCGCCTTGGCCGCCGCAATCGCGCTTTCGGCGATTTGGCGCGGCGAGCGCGGCACATGCGGGCTGCGATTTTGGGTCGAACCCGAGCCGGTTACAGCGCAGGTGATGAAAACATCGTGGTTCATGGTCAGTGGCATAGAAATCCTCCGGTTCTTGTTGCGAGTATCGCGGTCTTGCGGCAAATTAATTTATCTTTTACGCAGTATAATTGATGAAACACGCAAATATGATCTTTCAACCCAGCACAAAGCCGCTTCAGGTCGGCCTGCTTGTGCTGCCCGAAAGCTCGATGATGTCGCTGGCCAGCACGCTGGACCCGATGCGCGCTGCCAATCGCTTTGCCCGTCGGCCCCTGTTCTCATGGTCCATTGTCACCCCCAATGGCACGCCCGCCACGCTTACCTGCGGGTTGGATGTGGCCAGCGCGGGCAAGCTTGCAACGCTGGGCGCAGTAGATCTGCTGATCGTGATATCGGGCTTCAACCAATCGCTGCACGCCACACCAACCCTGCTGCACCAGCTCCGGCGCATGGCACCACGCCTGTCCTGCCTTGGAGGGGTCGAAGCCGGGGCGTGGGTGCTGGCCCGCGCCGGGCTGCTGGCCGGCCAGCGCGCCACCACCCATTGGGAAGACCTTGAAGATTTCGCCGCCGCGCATCCCGAAATCGACGTTCGGGCCGACCGTTTTGTCATCACCCCGAACCGCATCACGGCCGGGGGTGCTGCCCCCGCCATGGATATGATGCTGGAGCTGATCCGCGCCCGGCACGGTTCAACATTGGCGTTACATGTGGCGGGCGTGTTTGTCTATGAATCCACTGCCGATGGCTCTGATCGCCAGCCCCTGATGGCGCGGGCCCGGCTTGAACGCCGCGACCCATTGGTCGCCCGCGCGCTTGACCTTATGGAATCAGCACTGGATGACCCGCTGCCGATCAACCGCATCTGCCAGCAGCTAGGCGTCTCGCGCCGCGCCCTTGAAACCCGCTTCCTGCGCGCGCTCAACATGGCCCCCGGTTCCACCTATCGCGGGCTGCGCCTTGAAAGCGCCGCGCGCCTGGTGCGCGATACCGCCCATCCCATACAGGACATCGCCCTGCGCTGCGGCTTCTCCAGCCCCGCGGTTTTCAACCACGCCTTCCGCGCCCGCTTTACCCAAAGCCCAAGGCAAATGCGCGCGCGCGCCTGAATCCCATCTTTTGTTCCTAAATATCCTCGGGGGTCCGGGGGCAGACAGCCCCCGGCGCGACAGCAGCCAGCGCTACACCTTCCAATTCTCCATCACTGCGAACGCCTCTTCGCCTGTTTCCACAAAACGGAAAAGATTGATGTCATCGGCGTTGATCGTACCCGCATCGGCCAGCGCATCCCAGTTGATGATTTTCTGCCAAAATTCTTTTCCAAACAGCAAAATCGGCAGCGACTCCATGCGACCGGTTTGCACCAGTGTCAGGGTTTCAAACAGCTCATCCAGCGTGCCAAAACCGCCGGGAAACACCGCGATTGCTTTGGCGCGCATCAGGAAATGCATTTTACGAATGGCAAAATAGTGAAAGTTGAAACACAACTCGGGCGAGGCATATTTGTTTGGTGCCTGCTCATGCGGCAGCACGATATTGAGCGAGATTGAAACACCCCCCGCATCTACCGCGCCACGATTGCCCGCCTCCATCACGCCCGGCCCGCCACCTGTGCAAACAACGGTTTCGCGCCCGTAGGATTTGAGCGACTTTTCCGTGCAGAGCCGCGCAAAATTGCGTGCTGCATCGTAGTATTTTGACAGATCGGCCAGCGTTTTCGTGCGCGCCGTGTCTTTATGGTCGGGGTCGGGAATGCGAGCGCCGCCAAACAGCACAACGGTCGAGGTGATACCGCGTTCGGCCATCACCATTTCGGGTTTGAGCAGTTCCAGTTGCAAGCGCACGGGGCGCAACTCGTCGCGGCACAAAAAATCGTTATCGGCAAAGGCCAGTCGATAGGCGGGCGCACGGGTTTGTGGCGTGTCCGGCACCTTCTTTTGCGTGGCAACATCCTCGCCCGCATCGGGAAACCGTTCCTGCTTCCATCGAATTTCTGTCATACCGCGTCCTTTCAACTGGTGCTTTGAAACCATTCCTATAGTCTGCCGCGCAGCAATGCCAGCAAGGGGGTTGAATTGGTACATCACAATGAAATTATCGCCGCGGCGACACGCATCGCCCCCTATATCCGGCGCACGCCTGTGGCTGTGCTTGACGGATTAGGGCTTGATTACCCGATAGAGGTAAAGCTCGAACACATGCAGCATACCGGCAGTTTCAAGGCGCGCGGGGCCTTCAACACGCTCTTGTCGCAGCCCGTGCCAGCGGCAGGCATTGTTGCGGCTTCGGGCGGTAACCACGGGGCGGCTGTGGCCTATGCCGCCACCACGCTCGGCCATAAGGCGCATATTTTTGTGCCGGAATTTGCCGGTAAATCCAAAATCGACCTCATCCGCAGCACCGGTGCAAACCTGACCGTTTTACCCGGCACCTATGCCGAAGCACTTGCCGCGGCTAAAGCGCATGAAGCGGCGACAGGTGCCATGCAAATCCACGCCTATGATGCGCCCGGCACCGTGGCTGGCCAAGGCACTGCCATGGCAGAGTGGGAGGATCAGGCGCTTGAGGCCGATACCGTATTGATCGCCGTTGGCGGTGGCGGGCTGATTGGCGGTGCAATGGCATGGCTTGGCGGGCGGCGCAAGCTTGTCGCGGTTGAGCCCCGTCTCGCCCCCACCCTGCACATGGCACTCGCCAACGGGCCGGACAGCATGGTCGATGTTTCGGGCATTGCAGCCAATGCGCTCGGGGCCAGACACATCGGCCGTATCTGTTATGATTTGGCCACCGCCCTGAATATCACGTCGGTGCTGGTCGAAGATGAGGCCATTTCAAAAGCCCAAAACCTTCTTTGGCAGCGGGCGCGGATACTGGTGGAACCGGCGGGTGCTGCGGCATTGGCGGCGCTGGTTTCAGGTGCCTACACGCCCGCACCCGGTGAAAAAGTCGCCGTATTGCTATGTGGCGGCAATATCGCGCCGGATCCGCTGGCCAGCGCGTCGCATTGAACCCTCCGCGCCTAGCCGTTATAGCGCATTTGAAGCCAAACATCGCAGGAGCACCCCATGCAAAACACCGCACTTGAAGCCGCCATTGAAGCCGCGTGGGAAGCCCGCGACACGATCAGCCCCGCCACAACAGGCGAAACCCGCGATGCGATCGAGCACACGCTCGGCGCACTTGACAGCGGCGCACTGCGTGTAGCCGAGCCGCGCGACAGCGGTGAATGGCATGTCAACCAATGGGCCAAGAAAGCGGTGTTGCTGTCCTTTCGGCTGAATGACATGAAACCGATTTCCGGCGGCAATGGTAACAGCACATGGTGGGACAAGGTTCCCTCCAAATTTGAGGGCTGGGGCGAAAGCCAATGGCGCGCGGCAGGCTTTCGCGCCGTTCCCGGTTCGATCGTGCGCCGCTCGGCCTATATCGCGCCGGGTGTGGTGCTGATGCCGTCCTTTGTAAACATCGGTGCCTATGTCGATGAAGGTTCGATGGTCGATGGCTGGGCCACGGTCGGAAGCTGCGCGCAGATCGGCAAAAACGTGCACCTGTCCGGAGGTGTGGGCATTGGTGGCGTGCTGGAGCCCATGCAGGCCGGCCCGACGATCATTGAAGACAACTGCTTTATCGGCGCGCGCTCCGAAGTGGTCGAGGGCTGTATCGTGCGGACAGGTTCGGTGCTGGGCATGGGGGTGTTCATCGGCAAATCGACCAAGATCGTCGATCGTGAAACCGGCACCGTCAGCTATGGCGAAGTGCCGCCCTATTCGGTAGTCGTCGCCGGCTCCATGCCCTCGAAAAACGGCATCAACCTTTATTGTGCAGTCATCGTGAAACGGGTTGACGAACGCACCCGCTCCAAAACCAGCATCAACGAGCTTTTACGTGACTGATGAAATCGAACAAACAAGGAAAGAGTTCTTAGCCTTCCGCGATGATTGCATTTGGCTAGTAACTGTTTTCAATAACCACCAGAACCTTTTCGATAGAGGTCCGGAAACTGATGAACTACTTGTTAAAGTAGCTGGATGGTTTTTTATGGACTTTAGTATCGTTTCTCAAGAGTATTTTGCCGTTCTCGTTGGTAGGTTAACCGACCCGGCGTCAAAAGGAAAATATGCAAATCTATCAGTAGACTATGTATTGGCCCAACTCGATAGCCTTGATTTATCGACAGAAGCTATTGGACAAATTGCCGATGACATAAATCTCTACTCCAAGAATACCCTAGAAGCACGTAACAAACTGGTAGCACACAGAGATCGTGACACGATTCTAAATCCCAGACCACCTAAGGAATGGCCCAAGATAGAAGCGACACAGTTTGTTAGAAACATTAATAGCTTCTGCAATTTGGTCGCTGTTCAATTGGAGCTTGAGCCACTAGATTTTCTAGCAACTCCTGCAAAAGGGGATGCCATTGACTTAATTAAGTTCTTAAAGGCGACTGGGGGTAATCGGTGAGATTGTCGGAAAAAAAACCCAAACGCCCCCAGCAGGTGTTTACCCTGCTGGTCGAGGTGGGCCGCAGCCCCGATGATGACCTGCCAAAGGGCGCAACAGGTGCGGCGCTGATGGTCTATGCCAGCGGAGTGGATGAACAAGAAGCGGTGAATGAAACCGTGAATGTGCTGCAAACCGCAGGGCTGAACCCGCTCGATGTTTCGGGCTATGGCACGCTGGAGGAACGGCTGGCTGACGGGCACGACATTTCGGAAGAGGAACGCGGGCTGATGGACCGTGCCTTGGCCGAAAATGCCGTGATCGTCGCGCAGATGACCCCGTTTTTCGAGGATAAAAAGCCGAACGGCCCCCATTAGGAACCTGTCATGCAACTGGACCCTGTAGAGCTTACCGCCAAACTGGTGCGCTGCGCCTCTGTCACACCGGATGAGGGCGGCGCGCTGGTGTTGCTGGAAGAATTGCTTTCAAAGGCGGGCTTTAGCTGCACGCGCGTCGACCGTGGCGGCATTTGCAACCTGTTTGCTCGCTGGGGCACGCCCGGCAATGGCCGCACCTTCGGCTTTAACGGCCATACCGATGTGGTGCCCGTGGGCAACCGCGATGACTGGACGCACGACCCGTTCGGTGCAGAAATTCACAATGGCAAGCTTTACGGGCGCGGCAGTGTTGACATGAAATCAGGCGTGGCCGCCTTTGTGGCCGCCGCGGTGGATTTTGTCACCGAAACCCCGCCTAATGGCAGCATTGTCATCACCATCACAGGTGATGAAGAAGGCGACGCGCTGCACGGCACCACGGCGATTCTGGACTGGATGGCCGCCAATGGCGAACGTATGGACCATTGCCTTGTGGGCGAGCCGACCAGCCCCGACACGATGGGCGAGATGATGAAGATCGGGCGGCGCGGCTCGATGACCGCCTATTTCGTGGCGCGCGGGCAACAGGGGCATTCGGCCTATCCGCAGCGTGCGCGCAACCCGCTGCCTGCTTTGGCGCGCCTGCTGGACCGGCTTGCCAGCCACGAGCTCGACAAGGGCACCGCACATTTTGATGCCTCAACCCTTGCCATCACAACAATCGACTGTGGCAACCCTGCCAATAACGTAATCCCTGCCAGCGGGCGCGCAACTGTGAATATCCGCTTTAACGATGCGCATACTGCAGAACGTATAACCGCGTGGATGGCGTCGGAAATTGCAAAAATAACCGCCGAAACGGGCATTGAAATCGACATGCAGATCAAGGTTTCGGGCGAGAGCTTCATTACCGAGCCGGGTGAATTCTCAGAACTTGTGGCCGATGCTGTGGCGGAACAATTCGGCCAGCGCCCGCAATACTCCACAAGCGGCGGCACATCAGATGCGCGGTTCATCAAAGCCCATTGCCCGGTGGTGGAATTCGGGCTTGTCGGGCGCGGTATGCATCAGGTTGACGAATGCGTGGAGGTTGCGCAGATCGGCCAGCTCAAAGCCGTTTATACAGGTATTTTGCGCCGCTACTTTACCCCCTGATACACCCGCACCGCCTTAGTGTGAAAAGCACCGCCCTGCGGGTTCGTTACAAAATTGCTCGCCCGCCAGTTCTTTTAGCTGTTAAGCTGGGCCGCACATGCATCAACACTATTGGGGGGGTAAAATGGAGTTGAACTGGTTGGCATTTATCGTCGGCGCCATCGCCGCCTTTATGGCGGGCTGGGCGTGGTATAGCCCAATGGTCTTTGGCAAGGGCTGGGCAGCGGGCTCGAAGGTTGAACTGGGCAGCGCATCATCCATGCCGGTTTTTGCCATGGTCGTGCAATTGATCGCGGTTTTTCTATTATCGCTGGTCGTCTCGCTAACCGCGCTAGATGCCGGGCTTTATACAGCCATTGCCGCCATTCTGGCCGCTGCCGCTTTCGTTGTGTCCAGCGGTGCCTTCATCCATAAATCGGCCTACGCGCTCTTCGTTGATGGTGGCTATATCATCCTGTCGGGCGTCATCATGATAGCCTGTCACGCCATCTTCTAGCCACCCATGCGGCGATTTGCGTGCTGTCACCCCGCCTGAAAATGGCATAGCTGGGTGGCAAAATCAGGGGGATGCGATGATAGGACGCTTAAACCATGTGGCAATTGCCGTGCCCGACCTTGGCGCGGCCATCGCCCTTTACCGCGATGCGCTTGGTGCTGAAGTTGGCGCGCCGCAAGACGAGCCCGACCTCGGTGTGACAGTGGTGTTCATCACCCTGCCCAACACGAAAATCGAGCTGCTTTACCCGCTTGGCGAAGCCTCGCCCATTGCCGGTTTTCTTGAGAAAAACCCGTCTGGCGGCATTCACCATATTTGCTACGAGGTTGAAGACATTCTTGTGGCCCGCGACAGGCTTACCGCCAGTGGTGCGCGCGTTCTTGGCGGGGGCGTGCCAAAAATCGGTGCGCATGGCAAGCCGGTTTTGTTTTTGCACCCGAAAGATTTCAACGGCACGCTGATCGAATTGGAGCAGGTATGAGCATTGTATCCTTCATCGTTCTCTTCGCCGTTATCTGGTTCATGACGCTGATGATCATGCTCCCCATCGGCCTGCGCACGCAAGGCGAAGAAAATGACACGGTCAGGGGCACGCCATCCTCAGCGCCATCCAACCTGCGCATGGGGCGCAAACTGGCCATTGTTACGCTTATCGCGGTGCCCATTTGGCTGGGGCTGAGCGCGATCATCGAATATGACGTGGTGACAGTGGCCGATCTGGACTGGCGCGGTGTGCTGTCGCGCTAGGCGAGCCGCGTTCATATCCATTCACGCGCCACGCTCTAAATGCTGATGACGCATGTTTTGAATGCAGAAAACCGGTTCCCACTTTTGTTGCAACATGCTTTAGGCGCGCATCCAGCTCGTTTTGGCGGCAATATCCGGGCGCGGGCGTTCGGGCGGTGCGGCGCGTTCGGTGCCAATATGAATAAACCCGGCCACAAACTCATCGGGCGCAAGCTCTAGCCCTTGCTGCAAAAATGCCGGGTCCAGCGCCATCCAGCCGCTTAGCCAGTTCGCACCCCAACCTGCGGCGGCGGCGGCATTGAGCAGCGACAGGCACACTGCACCCGCCGAAAGTATTTGTTCGACCTGTGGCACTTTTTCGCTGATCACAGGCGATGAAATCACCGCAACCACCAGCCCAGCATCGGCAAACTGGCTTTTGGATTTTGCGATTTGTTCCGCCGCGTGCCCCATTTCAGTGGCACGCGCCTCGGTCAATGCAGCAAGCCGCGCCAACGCCTCTCCTTGCAGAACGATAAGACGCCACGGCTCGAGCTTGCCATGGTCGGGCACACGCAATCCGGCTTCAAAAATCGGGGCGAGCGCCGCTTCATCGGGCACAGGCAGGCCAAGCGATTTTGCCGGGCGCGAGCGGCGGGTGCGCAGAAAATCCAGCACTTCGGAATTGGCTTTAGGCATGGGGCCTCCTGAATTAGGCGTTTAACTTACGCGCCGAGTTGGGCCAGAAACCGGCTGCGCAATGCGTCCAGCCCTGTCCAATTGGCCGTTTTTGCGGCAAATAGCGTGGCCTGGCTGGCCAGAATTGGCGCGTCACCAATGATTTTCAAATGGTTTGCCGCCAGCGTTTCGCCCGATGATGTGATATCGGCAATCGCCTCGGCGGTCTGGTTGCGCACCGTGCCTTCGGTCGCGCCCTGACTGTCAACCAGTTGATAATCGGCAATACCGGCGCGCGCCAGATAATCACGCACTATCACGTGGTATTTGGTGGCAATGCGCATGCGAAACCCGTGGCGGGCGCGGAATTGCGCCGCGATTGCGTCAAAATCATCCAGACTGTCACAGTCAACCCAGGCGCGTGGCACGGCCAATATCAGGTCGGCATGGCCAAAACCCATGGGCGCGATCACCTCGACGGCGCTGGAATGGGCGGGAATTTTTTCGTGCACCAGATCCAGCCCTGTCACGCCGAAATGGATGCGCCCGGCGGCAAGTTCGCGCGGAATTTCACCGGCCGAGAGCAGTTGCAATTCCAACCCGTCAAACCCGTCGACCTGGCCTGCATATTCACGGCCCAAACCACTGCGCGCCAGCGTAACACCACGCGCTGCGAACCAGTCAAAACACTGTTCCTGCAAACGGCCCTTGGAGGGCACCGCAAGACGAATGCGCATTACCCCCCCCCTTTTGCGGCCAATAGCGCCTCGGGGCGCAGGATGCCGCCAATCGCAGGAATGCCCTGCCCCTGACCGAGCATTGCGGTCATGGCATCATAGCGCCCGCCTTGGGCAATTTGCGGCAGATCAGGGCGGTTCAGGGCCTGAAAGCCAAAAACAAACCCGTCGTAATATTCCAGCGTTGTGCGCCCGAAACTTGCTTCAAAGGGCAGGCCTGCCGTATCGACCCCGGCAGCGTGCAAGGCTGCTGCACGGTCTGCAAACTGCACAGCAACGCTGCCAAGCGCGGGCAGCTTCTCGGCCAGTATATCAAGCTTGGGTGCGATCTTATCAACCATGCCCGCAAGGCTTAGCACAGCATTCAGCACGGCAACCTCGCTTGCATTTAGCGGTGGCTGTTCTGCCTCGTCTGCCAGCACGGCCGCCCGCGCTTCAATTTCCTCAAGCGCGCGCAACCCGATAAGCGGTGCGGCATCGCAAACCAACCCCGCCAGCCGCCCGGCGTGAACCGCATCAAGCAGTGATTGGCGGGCTTCAGTTGGCCGCGACGGCGCGCTAAAGCGTTCAAGCAAGTGCTTGAACCGCGCAGGCCGCCACAAATGGCGCATTAGCGCGGCGCGACGCGCGGCAGAAGTGGTTAAGCCATTAACGGCTGCGCGTAAAATCCCCAGATCGCCGGTTGCAGCCTGAACAGGCAAATCGCTTAGGGCCGTCTGCATCAGACAAAACACCTCGGCGTCGATTTCGGCGGCATCACCACGGTCAAACCGTTCGAACCCCACTTGCATATATTCATTGGGCCGCGCCGACCCTGCCGCCTGACGCCGCCAGACCTGCCCGTAATACATATAGCGCGCAGGCTCGCTGCCATCGCGCATATGCAGTTGCACCACGGGCACCGTAAAGTCGGGCCGCAGCAGCATTTCGCCTTGCGCCGGATCGGTCGTTGTATAGGCGCGCGCACGAATATCTTCGCCATAAAGGTCGATCAGCACATCGGCGGGCAGCAGCGCGGGCGGGTCCAGCCATTCGGCCCCGGCATCGGCAAACAGCGCCAAAAGCCGCGCAACCTCGCCCTGAAGCGCGCGCAACCCTGCGCCAGACCGTCCGCCGGGCAGATATGCGCGGTCAGTCTGCATGTGCAGCCCGTGCAATCATCTTTTGCACCTCGCCAACCAGATCGACCCGCTTCACGCTACGCTGCGCGGGTTGGGATTTCCATTCTTCGTTCGTCGTAATATCGGCCGCCAAAGCCGCGCCAAGGGCAAGGTCCTTCAGTTGCACAACGCCGTCGGCACGCTCATGGCTGCCCTCGATCACCGCCACGGGGCTGTTGCGCTGGTCGGCATATTTAAGCTGGCGGCCAAGGTCCTTGGGGTTACCCATATACATTTCGGCGCGGATACCTGCGGCGCGCAACGCGCCCACCATGGCCTGATACTGCGCCAACTGGTCCTTATCCATAACGCAAACAACCACCGGCCCAAGTGATGTGCGGCGGGTTTGGCCCTTCGCCACAAGCGCCGCCAACAGCCTGTCGACCCCGATTGAAACGCCGGTTGCCGGCACTTCCTGCCCCGTAAAGCGCTTGACCAGATCATCATAGCGCCCGCCACCGGCGACCGAGCCAAACTGCTTTGGCCGCCCCTTTTCATCGTTGATCTCAAAGGTTAATTCAGCCTCGTAAACCGGGCCGGTATAATACCCAAGGCCGCGCACGACCGAAGGGTCGATCAGCACACGATCTGCGCCATAGCCTTGCGCATCGGCGAGCGTGGCAATGGTTTCAAGCTCGTCAACACCGGCAAGGCCAATGGCAGAACCCGCAACGGCATCGCGCAGATTTGCCAGCGTTTTGGCAGCATCATCGCCGCGCGAGGTCAGGAAAGCCAGCACGGGTGCGGCCTGGTCATCGCTTAAGCCAACACCATCAATATAGGCGCCCGACGTATCAAGCCGACCCTTGCCCAAAAGCTGGCGCACACCCGCCGCGCCGACCTTGTCAAACTTGTCAATCGTGCGCAAAACCGCGTCGCGCTGGCCTGCATCGTCACTGGCAATATTCATGGAATCCAAAATACCGTTAAGCACTTTACGGTTATTGACTCTCACCACATAGTCGCCGCGCGAAATGCCAACGGCTTCCAGACAATCAGCCAGCATGGTGCAAATTTCGGCATCCGCCGCCACGCTGGGCGCGCCTACGGTATCGGCATCGCACTGGTAGAACTGGCGAAATCTTCCGGGGCCAGGCTTTTCGTTGCGCCAGACCGGGCCAAAACTGTAGCGGCGATAGGGGTTGGGCAGTGTGTTGCGAAACTGCGCGTAAACCCGTGCAAGCGGTGCGGTCAGATCATAGCGCAGCGCCATCCAGCTTTCATCTTCATCCTGCCAGGCGAAAACGCCGGCATTCGGGCGGTCAACATCGGGCAGGAACTTGCCCAAAGCCTCGACCGTTTCAACAGCGCTGCTTTCCAGCGGGTCAAAGCCGTAGGCATGATACACATCGGAGATGCGGCGCAGCATTTCTGCCCGCGCGGTCACATCTGCCCCGAAATAATCCTGAAAACCGCGCGGCGTTTCTGCGCGCGGGCGGCGTTGTTTGCCCGATTTGTCTTGTGCCATAGCGGCCCCCGGCCTGAAAACTCTCAGCGCAGTCCTATCGCAAAGCCGCGCGCAGGGGCAAGGCCGCATCATCGGCAATCTCTTAACCTCGCATTAACCACGAGTTAACCGTTTCGGCGCATTTTAATAAACTAGTTGCGACTCCGAAGGGAAAAACGTGCCGAGTTTTATGGTGTATACTGGGCAAGACCTGGGCCTGAGCGGCAGCGCCGGCGATCCTTTCGGCGTATACCCTACATTTAATGCGACCGTAACCACCGCTGCCGCACCCGGCGCTGCACCCACTTTGGTAACTATCACCGATGATGATAGCGCGCTCAACGTTGAAAGCCCGAACAACCAGTTGCTGACCGCGCCGATTGATATGGATGGAACCATGATTGGCCCGGCTGGTAGTTCTGTTACGATTTTGGGCACGTCGGTTGTAATCAACGCCACCACGGGCGAAACGGGCCTGCTGGCGATCATCCAGATAAACGATGTCGATGGCATAGCGGGCAACAATATCATAATTGGTTATGCCACAACGATAGAAATCAGCCCCGGCGATAGTCTCAGTATTTTCAAGTGGAAAGGCTCGCCGCGCTCGGTTGACTATGATGACCTGATCGGCGCACCCGTCTGTTTTGCCGCCGGAAGCCTTGTGCAATGCCCCGAAGGCTGGCGCGCAATTGAAATGCTACAGCAGGGCGACAGGGTTTGCACCGCCACCGGCCCGCGCCCAATTATGTGGCGCGCCGAACGCCATGTAAGCGGCCTTGGCCAGCTTGCCCCCGTTCGCATGGCAACGGGCACGCTTGGGGCAACGGCACCCTTGTTCTTGTCGCCCGACCACCGGATTTTGCTTTCGGGCAGCATAGCGCAGCTTTTGTTCAATACAGCACAAATATGGGTGCGCGTCGCCGATTTATGCAATGATAGCAGTATTCTACGCCAGCCCCAGCGGCAGGTTGCCTACCATCACCTGCTGCTCGAAGGGGGGCATCATACGCTGAACGTGCAGGGTGTTTTGGCTGAAAGCCTCGACCCGCTCGCCGCATCCGACCCTACGGTCCTTGCCAGTATTCCCGCCCATTTGCTTGCCGCAAGCTATGCAAGCCACCCCACGCTAAGTGCGCTTGAAGCCCGCGCCGCCACGGCCTATCAAGGGTTATGGAAAACCGCCTGACCCAGCTTGAAGAAACCATCGCCCACCAGCAATCGGTGATTGATGATTTGAACGCCGTTGTAACCGATCAGGCCGCTCGTCTGGCGGTGGTTGAACGGCGCGTGCAAATGCTGCTGCAAGCCGCTGCACAGGCCGAAGCAGACGGTCAGCTTGCCGCACCACCCGCCGACCAGCGCCCGCCGCATTACTAAACCCCAAGCGCGGTTGTCGCCTTTACCTCTTTCAGAACAAAGCTTGAAATGACGCCGCGCACATAGGGGCTGCGCAGCAAATGATGGGTCATAAAATCCTCATATGCCTCGACATCGGCAACGCGGATTTTCAGCATGTAATCGGATGTGCCTGACACTTTGAAACATTCCTGAATATCGGCATGAAGCTGCACCATGCGCGTAAAACCTTCAATCGCCTCGGCAGAATGATCGGCCAGCGAAATGTGGGCCAATACGCATAGTTTGCGCCCCGCCAGCGCAGGGTTCAGCAGCGCCACGCGCCCCGAAATTAGCCCGGCACGCTCAAATTCCTGCATTTTGCGCCAGGCCGTTGAAGAGGCCATGCCACAACGGCTTGCCAGGGCGTTCAACGACAATGTGCAATCACGCTGGATTTCGCGCAGCAAGGCGCTTTCTTGGTCTGTAAATTTCATAATTCTCGCTTAATCGAAATAATTTTGGCAATGATTGCACATAAAGCGCCTATTTTGAACCATATTCTCAGCCATTCCGGCCTATACTTGGCAAGAGCAAAGCATAGGTGCAACATGGCCCAACAACCCTACGAATCAAAATTTCCCGATGCGGATGGCATTTACAGCTATACCGTAACCGAGGATGACACCTGGCAGCGCCTTGTAGCGCGGCAGACCAAAGCGCTCAAAGGCTATGCTGTCGATGAATATTTTGCGGGTGTCGACATTCTGAACCTTGCGCAACCCGCCGTGCCGCAGGTGGCCGCGATCGACGCAGCCCTTGGCAAAGCGGCCAATTTCGGGGTTGAGGGCGTGCCTGCACTCATCTCCCCCAAACGCTTTTATGAATTGCTGAGCGAGCGTAAATTTCCCGTAGCAACATTTCTGCGCCGCCCTGAAGATATGGATTATCTGGAAGAGCCTGATATTTTCCACGAGGTTTTCGGCCACTGCCCGTTGTTGACAAACCGCGCCTATACCGATTTTGTCGAGGCGTTCGGCAAGGCAGCGGGCGGCCTTGGCAAAGGGTATTCTTGGCACATGTTCCGCCTGTTCTGGTTCACGGTCGAATTTGGGATGATCCGCACGCCCGACGGGCTGCGCGCCTATGGCGCGGGCATCGTCTCCTCGCCATCCGAGCTAAAGCACGCCTTTTCCGACGCGTCCGAAAAGCTCGATTTCAACCTGCAAACCGCCCTGCGCACGCCTTACCGCATCGACATCGTGCAGCCCGTCTATTTCGTGATAGACAGTTTCGAAAATTTGCCGCGCATACTTGATTGTGACATCAAGGCAGAAATCGACCGCGCGAAAGAGGCGGGCGACCTGAAGCCGCGCTTTGAGCCTGCGAAAAAAGCCTTCGCTTAGAGCGTGTTACATTCATTTGCATTCACGCAATACGCTCTAACTTTTTGATAACGCATGTTTCAATGCAGAAAACCGGTTCCCACTTTTCTGCAACATGCTCTAAAACTCCTCAACCGTCACCACGCCGGGGGCAGAGCGTATCGCACCCTTGATCTGCGGCGAGACAGCATAGTCGCCTTTCAGCATTATTTCCACCTCGCCCGGCAGGTCGGGGTGGGTCAGAACAAGGTTTACCGGCCCACGCGCCCCTGGCCCACCGCGTTTTAGAATGCCTGCAACCATAGAAAACGCCTGTTCTTCATTCACAAACACCCGCAAGCCGGCACTGGCCACACCCGCAATGGCGCTATCAATCGCCTGCACCTTGCGCGCCAGAAGCTTCAGATTATCGCCCTGCACTTCCGCCTCAACCGCCAGCACGACATTCTGACCAGGGCTTAGCAATTCGCCCGCAGCCTCAAGCGTGTCGGAAAACACCGTCACCTCATACATTCCGCTCGGGTCGGACAGGGCGACAAAGGCAAACCGGTTGCCGCGCGCCGATTTGCGGCTTTGAATGCTCGAAACCGTGCCCGCAATCTTGCCAATGCTCGCCCCTGTTTGCACCGTTTGGGCGTGCAATTCCGCAAGTGTCAGCACAGGTGGGCGCTGGCGTTTCAGCGGGCCCATATAGTCATCAAGCGGATGGCCCGACAGGTAGAACCCGACGGCCTGATGCTCTTGCCCCAGCCGTTCTGTCGCCAGCCAGTCTTCCGCTATGGGCAGGCGGGGCGCGGGCAGATCCTCGCCCGCCTCGCCAAACAGGCTCACTTGCGAACTGGCCCGCGCCTCATGTGTGGCCGTCGCATAGGCGACCAATGTATCAAGGCTTGCCAGCACCCGCGCACGGTTGGAATCAAGCTGGTCAAACGCGCCGGCACGGGCCAGCATTTCCAACGGGCGCTTGCCAACGCGCTTCAAATCCACACGGCGGGCGAAATCTAGTAAATCTTTAAACGTTCCTTCGGCGCGGGCTGCAACGATCAGCTTCATCGCTTCAACGCCAACATTTTTGAGCGCGCCAAGAGCATAGACGATCCTGCCATCTTTTACGCCGAACATCGCACCAGAGCGGTTGACGCAGGGTGGAATGATCTCGATGTCAAGCCGGTCAACCTCTTGTTTGTAAACGGCTAGCTTGTCTGTCTGGTGTAAATCGCAGTTCATAACGCCAGCCATGAACTCCACCGGATGGTTGGCCTTCAGCCAAGCCGTTTGATAGCTAACCACCGCATAGGCTGCCGCGTGCGATTTATTGAAACCGTAATTCGCAAACTTCTCCAGAAGGTCGAATACTTCGCTGGCCTTTTTACCGGTGACATTGTTTTTCTTTGCACCCTCAACAAATTTAGGCCGCTCCTTGGCCATTTCTTCGGCGATTTTCTTGCCCATAGCGCGGCGCAACAAATCAGCGCCGCCCAGCGAATAGCCGGCCATTTCCTGCGCGATCTGCATCACCTGTTCCTGATAAACAATGATGCCCTGCGTTTCATCCAGAATATGGTCGATGCTCGGGTGCAGGTTTTCGCGCGGATCGATCCCGTTCTTAACCTTGCAGAATTTTGGGATATTTTCCATCGGGCCGGGCCGGTAGAGCGCCACAAGCGCCACGATATCTTCAATGCAGGTCGGCTTCATCTGGCGCAGCGCGTCCATCATGCCAGCGCTTTCCACCTGAAACACGGCCACGGTGCGCGCCGCAGCATAAAGCACATAGGTCTTTTCGTCATCAAGCGGGATGAGGCCGATATCCACCTCAATGCCGCGGTTCTTCAACAGGTCGAGCGCATTTTGAATAACCGTAAGGGTTTTAAGGCCCAGAAAGTCGAATTTGACCAGCCCGGCCTGTTCAACCCATTTCATATTAAACTGTGTGGCGGGCATATCCGAGCGCGGGTCACGATAGAGCGGCACAAGCTCGTCAAGAGGGCGGTCTGCAATCACCACACCGGCGGCGTGGGTCGAGGCATTGCGCAGCAATCCTTCCACACGGCCTGCATAATCAAGCATCCGCGCCACAACCTCTTCGTTGCGGGCCATTTCGCGCAGGCGCGGCTCGTCTTGCAAGGCTTTATGAATGCTCACCGGCTTTACACCCTCAACCGGTATAAGCTTGCTCAGCCGGTCAACCTGCATATAGGGCATTTGCAAAACACGGCCGATATCGCGCACCGCCGCCTTGCTGAGCAGCGCGCCGAAGGTGATGATCTGCCCCACCTTGTCGCGGCCGTATTTCTCTTGCACATAGCGGATAACCTCTTCGCGCCGGTCCATGCAAAAGTCGATATCAAAATCGGGCATAGACACGCGTTCAGGGTTCAAAAACCGTTCAAATAGAAGCGAATAGCGCAGCGGATCAAGGTCGGTGATGGTGAGAGAATAGGCAACAAGCGAGCCTGCACCCGAGCCACGCCCCGGCCCCACGGGAATATCATGCGCCTTGGCCCATTTGATGAAATCGGCCACGATCAGGAAGTAGCCGGGAAAGCCCATTTGCTCGATCACACCAAGCTCGAAATCCAGCCGCGCCTCGTACTCCGCCACCTCGGCTGCATGGGGAATGACCGCGAGCCGCTCGGCCAAACCGGCACGGGCGGCGCGGCGCAGCTCAACCACCTCGTCATCGGCGAATTTGGGCAAAATCGGCGCGCGGGTGCGCACCCTGAAACCGCAGCGCCGGGCAATTTCAACAGTATTCGAAACCGCTTCGGGCAAATCTGTAAAGAGCTTAACCATTTCTTCTTGCGACTTGAAGTAATGCGCTTGTGTCAGGTGGCGGCGCGGGGTTTGCTGGTCGACATAGGCACCCTCGGAGATGCAGATCAGCGCATCATGTGCCGCGTAAAAGTCAGGCTCGGGAAAAAACACTTCATTGGTCGCAACCAGCGGCAATTCCAGTTCATAGGCCAGCGCAACCAGCCCCGGTTCGCTCGCGGTCTCCTTGGTCATGCGCGGCGCATCGCCATCGGGGTGGCGCTGAATTTCGATGTAAAGCCTGTTGGGGTAAATCGCCGCAAGGCGTGTGGCCAAGGCCCGCGCCGCATCGGTTTGCCCTTCGGCGCAGAGATGCCCGAGCGGCCCCTCGGCCCCGCCCGAAAGCGCGATCAGCCCTTTGGCATGTGCCTCTAGCTGCGCCATGGTCACATGCGGCAGCGCGTCGCCACAATCCAGAAAATTGTGCGAATTCAGCTTCATAAGGTTATTATAGCCCGCCTCGCTCTGTGCGAGCAGCACAATCGGGCGCGCGGGTGGCGGCGCTTCACCCTGTCGGGCGGGTGGCGCGTAAGACAGTGCCAATTGGCAGCCGATAATGGGCTGTAGCCCGGCCCCGGCGGCATATTCCGAAAACTCGAGCGCGCCGAACATATTGCCCGTATCGGTCATGGCCACTGCTGGCATTCCGGCGGATTTTGTCAACTCGATCAGACGCTTCAGATCGACCGCGCCTTCAAGTAGCGAATAGGCGCTATGGGTGCGCAAATGGATGAATCGGGGGGTGCTCATGGTGCGAGTTTAGCCCCAAGCCGCGGCGCGCGAAACAGGCAAAGCACGCGCTTTGCCACTATTCCCGCTACGGGCACCAACCCGCTGCGCGCAATAAAAAACGGCCCGCAATACGGGCCGTTTTCGTATCGTTCTCAATCGGCAATTATTGCGGAATGTCGCCGGTTACACCTTCAACATAAAAGTCCATCGTTGCAAGCGTGCCATCATCGGCCACTTCGCCTTCAGCCAGCCATGCAGAACCGTCCTGGCGGTTGATCGGGCCGGTGAAAGGGTGGAACGCGCCTGCGGCTATGGCATCAATTGCAGCCTGTGCTTCGGCAGCCACTTCGGCTGGCAGGCTTTCATTGAACGGTGCAAAAGCAACCATACCGTCGATGATCCCGTGCCAAACTTCTTGGCTTTCCCATGTCCCGTCCATGCCCGCCTGAACACGCTCGATATAATACGGGTTCCAATCATCGATGATCGAGGTCAACTGCGCGTTTGGCCCGAAATTCGCCATGTTCGAGGCCTGCCCGAAGGCCAGCACGCCACGCTCTTCGGCGATGGTCATCGCCGCAGGGCTGTCAGTGTGCTGCATGATGATATCGGCGCCCTGATCAATCAGCGCATTGGCGGCTTCGGCCTCTTTGCCCGGATCAAACCATGTAAACACCCATACAACCTTGAATTCCACATCTGGGTTCACCGACTTGGCGGCCAGATAGGCGGCGTTGATGCCGCGAATAACCTCGGGAATCGGGAATGAGGCGATATAACCGATGGTGTTGGTTTCGGTCATGCGACCGGCCATCAGGCCGATAACATGGCGCCCTTCATAAAAGCGGGCCGAATAGGTCGAAACGTTGTCAGCGGTGCGGTAACCAGTGGCATGTTCGAACCGAACATCAGGAAATTCTTCGGCCACGTTGATTGTCGCATCCATATAGCCGAACGAGGTTGTGAAGATCATATCCACACCCGCGCGGGCCATCTGGGTGATGACACGTTCTGCATCGGAACCTTCTGGCACTGATTCGACATATGATGTCTCCACCGCGTCGCCGAAATGCTCCTCCACCGCAAGGCGGCCCAGATCATGCTGGTAGCTCCAGCCCAAGTCGCCGATGGGGCCGACATAAATAAAGCCGACCTTGTAAGGGTCTTGCGCCTGTGCGGCGCTCGCCAATCCCAGTGCAAGCGCACTGGCCGCCAGGGTTTTCATCAATCGCATGTAATCCTCCGATAAATATTGCTTCAATGTGAAGCGTGGAAAGACCGGCCAAGTGAGGCCGGAGCGTTCAGGCTTGCCCGCCGACGGTCGGAGGACATGATCACCAGCACGATAATGGTGACAAGATAGGGAGTCATCTTCAAATATGCGGGCGAGATGCCCACACCGACAATTTGCAGGTTTATTTCCAGAACAGAAATGCCGCCGAACAGATAGGCGCCAATAAGCAACCGCCCCGGCTTCCAGCTTGAAAACACCACCAGCGCCAGCGCAATCCAGCCGGCACCGGCGGTCATGCCCTCGGTCCATTGCGGCACGCGGATCAGGCTGAAATAGGCACCGCCCAAGCCGGCCATCGCCCCGCCAAACATGATCGCGGCAAGGCGGATCATGACCACATTATAGCCGAGTGAATGCGCGGCATCATGGCTTTCACCCACGGCGCGCAGCACAAGCCCTGCGCGGCTGCGGTTCAGGAACCACCAAAGCGCAATCACCATGAAGATCGAGAAATACACCACCGCGTCATGGTTGAACACAATGCGCCCCAGCACCGGAATATCGGTCAAAAACCCGATATCGAGCTTGGAGACAGCGGGCGGTTTCAAACCGGTATAGGAATGCCCGAGCAAAGCCGCCAACCCAAGGCCAAACAGCGTCAGCGCAAGGCCCGTCGCCACTTGGTTAGACAGCAAAAACTGTGTCAGTATGCCGAATAAAAGCGCCAGCACCGCGCCAGCCCCCATCGCCGCGAGCATGCCCAGATAGGGGTTTTCGGTTTCCACGGCCAAGGCAAAGCCTGCAATGGCGCCGATAATCATCATCCCTTCAACGCCAAGGTTCAGCACACCCGATTTTTCAACCACCAACTCGCCCAGACCGGCCAGCAAAATGGGGGTGGCGGCGATCATCAGGCTGACAATCAGCGAAATCGGGTCAATCGACGAGAAATCCATTATTTCGCCTCCTTTTTCAGAACAAAGCGGTAGGCCACCAGCACATCCACAGCCAACAGGAAGAACAGCAGCATGCCTTGGAACACCCGAATGGCGGCGGCTGGCACTTGCAGGGCAAACTGCACGGTTTCACCGCCCACATAAGTGGCCGCCATCAGAATGCCGGCAAGGAAAATACCAATCGGGTTGAGCCTTCCAAGGAAAGCCACGATGATGGCCGTAAACCCGTAGCCGAGCGGGAAGTTTGTGGTCAGCTTGCCCGCAGGCCCGACCAGTTCGAACAGCCCCGCCATACCGGCAAGCGCGCCGGAAATTCCCAAAGTCGCCGCCACGATAATGCCGGGCTTAACACCCGAGAACCGTGCAGCGCGCGGCGCCTGCCCGGTGAGTTTTATCTGGTAGCCAAGCCTGTGGCGCGCCAGCAGCGTATAGGCCAGAACAACCGCGCCAATCGCAACCAATCCACCAACATTCAGCCCGGCTGATTTTATCAGCATCGGCATTTCTGCGCTGGCATACTGCGCAAGGCTCCGGCTTTCGGGAAAGCCGCGGCCGTCTGGGTTTTTCAGCGCGCCGGTGACCATGGCGCGCAGGAAGTTTTCCGCCACATAAACCAGCATCAGGCTGACCAGAATTTCGTTGGCGTTGAATTTCACCTTTAAAAAAGCGGGGATCATCGCCCAGGCAAAGCCGGCCAGCGCGCCCGCCAGCGTCATCAAGGGCAGCACCCAGATGCCGGGCATACCGTAAAGTGCTAAACCAACGGCCCCGCCGCCAATCGCGCCCATGATGAACTGGCCCTCGGCCCCGATATTCCAAACCCCGGCCCTGAACCCAAGGCTCAGCCCGACCGCAATCAGGATCAGCGGGCCGCCTTTGATCAACAGTTGCCGCTGCGAATAGCTGTCGGTGAAAGGCTCGATAAAAATCATATGGATGGCTGCAAACGGGTCTTTACCCAACAGCGCAAACAGGATGCCGCCGAAAATCATCGTCAGCAAAACGGCCAGCAACGGCGTTAGCCAGAGCATGGCTTTTGAGGGGGCTTTGCGCCGCTCAAGCCGGATCATGTCGCTGCTCCTGCCATGGGTTCCATTCCGTGGGTTCCGCCCATCATCAGGCCAATTTCCTCAATGCTCAGCCCTTCGGCTGGCCGCGGTTTTGAAAGCCGCCCCTCAGCCAGAACGGCGAATGTGTCAGACATTTCCATCAACTCGTCCAGATCCTGACTCACAACAAGCACCGCGGCACCATTGGCCGCCAGATCGCGCAGCGCCTGGCGGATCGCGGCGGCAGCGGCGGCATCAACACCCCATGTCGGCTGGTTCACCACCAGCACATCGGGGCGTTGCAGCACCTCGCGGCCAATGACATATTTTTGCAGGTTTCCACCTGACAAAGCCCTTGCAACAACGTGGTTTCCAGGTGTGCGAACGTCGAATTTTGCAATGATCTCATCTGAAAAACTGGCGGCTTTGCGCATGTTCAGCCAACCGTTTTTGGTCAGCTTGCGGCGGGTTTGCGCGGTCAGCACGGCGTTATCAACCAGTGTCATATCGGGTGCTGCCGCATGGCCGAGCCGTTCTTCGGGCGCGGTCAACAAGCCAAGCGCGCGGCGTTTTTCAGGCGGTGCATCGCCCACAGCCTCGCCATTGAGCGTAATCATCCCCGAAGGCACCTTGCGTTCGCCCGACAGGGCCAGCAGCAATTCGTCCTGCCCGTTGCCCGCCACACCGCCAATGCCCATCACCTCGCCTTTGCGCAGTGCCAGGCTGACATTACGCAAGCTGGTACCGAAAGGGTCAAGGCTGGGCAGGTTCAGCGCCTTTAGCTCCAGCGCAACTGCGCCTGGCTGATAATCGCGCGCTTTCGGCATGGCCAGTTCTGCACCGATCATCATTTCAGCCATGCTGCGCGCGGTTTCCTCGGCTGGCACGCATTTTCCAACCACCTTGCCCAACCTTAAAATCGTGGCGCGGTTGCAGAGCGATTTGATCTCTTCAAGCTTGTGGCTGATATACAGTATCGCCACACCCTCGCTGGCGAGTTTGCGCAAAGTGGCGAATAAAATTTCCACCTCCTGCGGGGTCAGCACCGAGGTCGGCTCGTCCATGATCAGCAGTTTGGGGTTTTGCAACAGGCAGCGCACAATTTCCACGCGCTGGCGTTCGCCGACAGAAAGGTCGCCGATCAGCCTGTCAGGGTCGAGCGGCAAGCCATAAGCGGTGGAAACCTCGCGGATTTTGGCAGCCAGCGCGCGGCGGTCCGGCGCGTCTTCCATGCCCAGCGCAATGTTTTCGCCAACATTCAGCGCCTCGAAAAGCGAGAAATGCTGGAACACCATCGCCACACCCGCACGCCGCGCCTCGCCCGGCCTTGCCGGCGCGTAATGCTGGCCAAGCAAGGTCATACTGCCGGTATCGGGCCGCACCAGCCCGTAGATCATCTTCACAAGTGTGGATTTTCCTGCGCCGTTTTCACCCAACAGCGCATGTATCTCGCCATGCTCGATGTCAAAAGACACGGAATCGTTGGCCTGCACGCCCGGATAGGCCTTTGATAGCGCGTCGATCTGCAATAATGGTTCCATAACACTCCCCCACGGTCGCGGCGCCAATCTGCGTTGATGCTACCTTTGACCAGTTGGTAAAATTTTGAACGCCTAAGCCGCGTCTGGCAAGCTTTTTATTTCATGTGTTATCGCAGGATTATTGCAGCACTTTCAATACAATCTTGAAAATCACTCCACAGTGACAGATTTGGCAAGGTTGCGCGGCTGGTCCACATCGGTGCCTTTTTCAATGGCGGTGTGATAGGCCAAAAGCTGCGCGGGCACGGCGTAAAGGATGGGGGCGACCAGCGGGTGCGCCTCGGGCAGGACAATGGTTTTCCAAGCGGCATCGCCCACCTCGGCTGCGCCTTTTGCATCGGTCACCAGCAGCACGCGGCCGCCGCGCGCCATCACCTCGTGCATATTGGAAATGGATTTCTCAAAGACCGCATCAAAGGGCGCAAAGCAGATCACCGGCACATGCTCGTCAATCAGCGCAATCGGGCCGTGTTTCAACTCGCCACTGGCATAGCCCTCGGCATGAATGTAGCTCAACTCTTTCAGCTTCAGCGCGCCCTCCAGCGCCAGCGGATACATCGCACCGCGCCCCAAAAACAGCACATCGCGTGCGCGGCTCAACTCGCGCGCTGCTGCCGCCATTTCCGGCTCCTGCCCCAATGCCTCGGCCACAAGGCGCGGGGCTGTGGCCAATGCGGCCAGCAGGTTGGATTCTTGTGCCGCAGTAATATGCCCGCGCTGGCGGCCCGCCAGAATGGCGAGGTTCGCAAATACGGCCAGCTGGCAGGTAAACGCCTTTGAGGATGCAACGGAAATCTCGACCCCCGCCTTGATCGGCAGCGCCAGACCGGCCTCGCGCGCAATCGTGCTTTCGGCCACATTCACCAGCGCCATCACCAGCCCGGCCTTGCCTTGCACATAGCGCAAAGCGGCCAGCGTGTCGGCGGTCTCGCCGGATTGGCTGACGAATATCGCGCCATCACGCGCGCTGACCGGCGGTTCACGATAGCGGAACTCGCTCGCTACATCAATTTCCACCGGAATGCGGGCAATTGCTTCGAACCAGTATTTTGCCACATGGCAGGCGTAATAGGCCGTGCCGCAGGCGACCATCACCAGCCGGTCGACGGAAGCAAAATCCGGCGCGCCTTCGGGCACCTGCACCGCATCACGCCCCGGCGTTTGATAATGCGCCAGCGCATAGCCCAAAACCGAGGGCTGCTCGTGAATTTCCTTGGCCATGAAATGCCGGTAATTGCCCTTGTCCACAAGCACTTGGTCAACATTTACAATGCGCAATTCGCGGTTGGCCAAGCGCCCTTTGGCATCGTAAATCGTGGCTGCTTTGCGGCTCAGCACCGCCATGTCGCCCTCTTGCAAATAGGTGATACGCCCGGTCATCGGCGCCAGCGCCAGCGCGTCGGAGCCTAAATACATTTCACCCTCGCCATGCCCGACCGCCAAGGGCGAGCCGCGGCGCGCCCCGATCAGCAAATCGTCATGCCCGGCAAACAGAAATGCCAAGGCAAACGCCCCGCGCAAGCGCGACAGCGTTGCGGCAACGGCCTCTTGCGGGGTTTTGCCATGCGCCAGAAACTGCGCGCAAAGCTGGGCGATCACCTCGGTATCCGTGTCAGACGAAAACACCGCGCCAGATGCGCGCAACTCGTCGCGCAGGGGCGCAAAATTCTCTATAATTCCGTTATGCACCACGGCCACCGGCCCGGCCACATGCGGGTGCGCATTCGCCTCAGTCGCCGCGCCATGTGTGGCCCAGCGCGTATGGCCAATGCCCGCAAGCCCGGCCAAAGGCGTGGCGCGCAGGCTTTCTTTGAGCGCTGCCAGCTTGCCCACTGCGCGGCGGGTCTCAATCTTGCCGCCGTTCAGCGTGGCAATGCCCGCAGAATCATAGCCGCGATATTCCAGCCGCTTCAGCCCGCTTAAAATGCGCGGTGCCACCGTATCTGCGCCCAATATCCCGATAATTCCGCACATGGTTCTGCCTTTGGCTTAACTGCTCTGTTGGTGCCCATTGTGGCGTACCGAATGCGCAATTTCAACCGCGCAACCGCGTCTGAAACAGTTCCGACACGAACCGTGACAGCAGGGCGGTGCTGACGAATCATTGCAACAACGCCGCGCGCTCGGCAGTTTGGCCACAACAAGGGGGCTGCCATGAAGCTACGCGATCTTGAAGTGTTTGTCGTTGGCAACCCGCCGCCGGGTTTTGGCGGGCGCTATTTCATCTTTGTGAAACTCACAACCGATACCGGAATTGTAGGTTACGGCGAGGTTTATGCCGCCGCCGTTGGCCCTGTTGCCATGCGCGCGGTGATCGAGGATGTATTCGCGCGCCATATGCTTGGCCAATCGCCCGACAAAATCGAGCTGATGTTTCGCGCCGCCTATTCCGCAGGCTTCACCCAGCGCCCCGACCCCACGGTCATGGGTGCCTTCTCGGGGTTGGAAATAGCCTGCTGGGATATTGTCGGCAAGGCGCTCGACCGCCCCATCCACGCCCTGCTTGGCGGGCTGGTGAACGACCGTTTGCGCAGCTACACCTATCTTTATCCCAAGCCCGACCAAGACCCGCTGGAGTTTTACAACAACGCTGAGCAATCCGCCGACTGCGCCGCGCGCATGGTCGAGCTTGGCTTCACCGCCATCAAGTTCGACCCCGCCGGCCCCTATACGATTATGGGTGGCCACCAGCCGACCATGGTTGATCTGGCGCGTTCGGTCGAAATTTGTGCAGCCCTGCGCGCAGCGGTTGGCACCCGCGCCGATTTGCTGTTCGGCACGCATGGGCAGTTTACCACGGGCGGCGCGCTGCGTTTGGCCGCGGCCATCGCGCCCTATCAGCCGCTGTGGTTTGAAGAACCCGTGCCGCCCGACAATATGGCCGCGCTCGCCCGCGTCGCCGATGGTTGCGCGCTATCGGTGGCCACGGGTGAACGCCTGACCACCAAGGCCGAATTTCTGCCCGCCCTGCAAGCAGGTGCCACCATTTTGCAACCGGCTCTGGGCCGAGTCGGCGGGCTGTGGGAGGCCAAGAAAATCGCCGGAATGGCCGAGGCGTTCAACGCCCAGATGGCCCCGCATCTCTATGCCGGCCCCATTGAGTGGGCCGCCAATATCCAGCTTGGCGCCAGCCTGCCCAACCTGCTGATGCTTGAGCAGATCGGCACCGGCAACCCGTTCCACCAGCAACTCCTGACCACACCGGTCGTCTGGGAAGACGGCTATGTGCATGTGCCCACAGCCCCCGGCCTTGGCGTTGAGCTGAACGAGGATGTCGCCCGCGCCCACCCCTATGAGCAAACGCGCCTGCATCTTGAAATGCAGGCCACCCCGCACCCCACAGCGGGCGGGCTTTGGGCGGGCGGGTAAGGCAGCGCAGCGTGGCTGATCTGAAAACTCAAGCACCGGGTTGGCACCTTGTTTTCGCAACATTCGCCAAAATCGGCCTGCTATCCTTTGGCGGGCCAGCCGCGCAAATTGCGCTTATGCACCGCATACTGGTTGAAGAACGCCGCTGGCTGAGCGAGGCGCAATATCTCTCGGCGCTCGGGTTTTGCATGTTTTTGCCGGGGCCGGAAGCCACACAGCTTGCCACCTATGCGGGCTGGAAGCAGCGCGGCGTGCCGGGCGGGCTGATCGCGGGGCTGTTGTTTGTGCTGCCGGGCGCGCTGGTCATGCTGGCGCTGGCCATGGCCTATGCCGCCTTTGGCAATGTGCCGCTGGTAGGCGCGCTGTTTTTGGGCATCAAGGCTGCGGTGCTGGTCATTGTGATCGAGGCTTTGTTGCGCATCGCCCGCCGCGCGCTGAAGCGCCAAATACACTGGGCCATCGCTGCTTTTGCCTTCATCGGCATTTTCTTCTTCGCGCTGCCCTTTCCGCTCATCATCGCACTGGCGGCGCTGGCGGGCATAGTCACCGCCCGGCCCGCACCGGCACCAACACCACCGGCAGCGGCGCTTGCTCCAATTGCTGCCACACCGCTCATCCAAACCCTCATAACCATCGCCATATGGCTGGCTATCTGGCTGCTCCCCTTGCTCGCGCTCCAGCTTTTCTGCCCCAGCATTCTGGCGCAAATCGGCTGGTTCTTTTCCAAGCTTGCCGTGGTCACCTTTGGCGGGGCCTATTCCGTTCTGGCCTATATGGCGCAAGAGGTGGTTGTTGCGCGCGGCTGGCTTACCGCCGGGCAAATGATGGATGGTCTCGGCCTTGCAGAAACCACCCCCGGCCCGCTTATTCTGGTCACCGAGTTCGTGGCCTACACCGCAGGCCATGGGGCGGGCGGCATCTGGCTAGGCATTGCCGCCGCCGGTGTTGCGCTTTGGGCAACCTTTGTGCCCTGCTATTTGTGGATCTTCGCCGGTGCGCCCTATATCGAGTGGATCGGCACCCAGCGCCGCCTGTCGGCAGCCTTTGCCGCCATCACCGCAGCGGTTGTCGGTGTCATCTTCAACCTGTCGCTGTGGTTCGCACTGCATGTGCTGTTTAGCGCGGTGGCGCTGCGCAAATTCGGCCCGCTCACCTTGTGGCAACCCGACCTTGCAAGCATCGATTTTCGCGTCGCAGCCATCGGCCTGCTCTCGGCCTACCTGCTGCTGGGCAGGCACCTGAACCTGCTTTGGGTGCTGCTGATCGCCGCGCTATGCGGGGTGGCGATCAGCGCTCTGGGCTAATGCTGCGCGGCAATAAACGTGCCGTTGTTCAAATCGCGCATGGCTTGCTGGATTTCGGCTGCGGTGTTCATCACGATCGGGCCGTGCCAAGCCACAGGCTCTTCAATCGGGCGACCTGAGACCAGCAAGAACCGCACGCCCTCCGGCCCCGCCTGAACACTCACCTCATTGCCCGTGTCAAACTGCACAAGCGTGCGGTTGCCCGACATATCGCGGATGTTCATCTCTTGGCCCTGCACCTCTTTTTCTACCCGCACCCCAATAGGGTTGGATGCCGCCCGAAAGCTACCTTTGCCGCCGAAAATATAGGCAAACACCTGCCGGTAAGTATCAACCGGAAAAGTTTTGCGGATGTTCGGCGGCACCGAAATATCCAGATATTGCGGCTCGGCGGCAATGCCGTCAACCGGCCCTTTATAGCCGCGATAGTCGCCGGTGATGATCTTGATCACCGTGCCGTCATCATCCACAAGCTGCGTAATATCGCTGCCCTTGATGTCCTGATAGCGCGGCGCGGTCATTTTCTGGGTGCGCGGCAGGTTGGCCCAAAGCTGGAAACCGTGCATCTTGCCCGCCGCATCCCCACTTGGCATTTCCTGGTGCAAAATGCCCGAACCGGCGGTCATCCATTGCACCGAACCGGCCCCGAGCCGCCCCTTGTTGCCAAGCGAATCCGCATGTTCCACCGTGCCTTCCAGCACATAGGTAATGGTCTCGATGCCCCTGTGCGGATGCCACGGAAAGCCCTTGGCATAAGCGCGCGGGTCATCATTGCGAAAATCATCGAGCAGCAGGAACGGGTCAAAATCGCGTGGATTTTTGAAGCCGAAGGCCCGATACAAATGCACCCCGGCCCCCTCGATCGTGGGCTGGGCGAGTGATTCCGATTTTACAGGACGAAACGACATGGCAACCTCTCTTTCATCATCCAAGATAGTTTGCCGCACTTCGTGTTGCAATTCAACGCAATCGCGTAACACTGTCTATAATTCAGAAACAATCAATCGCGCCTGCGCAAATTTTCCGCGCCCATGTCGCAAATCCACTTGCGCGTTGGCATAAATCTTCCATCCTGCCATGAAATTTAATGGGAGAATTTCATGCAGATCGGTTTTATCGGGCTTGGCAATGTCGGCGGCAAACTGGCGGGCAGCCTGCTGCGCAATGGCAAATCGCTCATGGTGCGCGACCTTGATCCGGCGCTCGTCGCCAAATTCACAGCGCGTGGCGCCACATCAGCCAATAGCCCTGCCGAGATGATGGCCGCTTGCGATATCGTCATCACCTGCCTGCCCAGCCCCGCCGCCTGCGCCGCCGTGATGGAGGGTGCGGACGGGCTGCTGCAATCGGTCACCGAAGGCAAGATCTGGCTCGAAATGTCCACCACCGATGCGAGCGAGATCAAGCGCCTCGCCGCCGCCGTCATCGCCAAAGGCGGCGCTGCGGTCGACTGCCCGGTCTCCGGTGGCTGCCACCGCGCCGATACCGGCAATATCGCCATTTTCGCAGGCTGCGACCGGGTCACATTCGAGCGCGTGCTGCCTGTTCTCACCATTCTCGGCCGCCGCGTGCTGCATACCGGCCCTGTGGGTTCCGCCTCAACCCTCAAGGTGATGACCAACTACCTCGCCACCGCCAACCTGCTCACACTTTGCGAGGCGATGGTCACAATGAAGGCTGCCGGCCTTGACCTTGGCACCACCTACGAGGCCATCAAAATTTCATCCGGCACCAGCTTTGTGCACGAAACCGAAAGTCAGGTCATTCTGAATGGCAGCCGCGATATCAACTTCACCATGGACCTTGTGCTAAAGGATATCGGCCTGTTCCAAAGCATCGCCGAGGCCGCCAATGTCCCGCTGGAAATCTCGCCGCTGATGATCGACATTTTCAAGGATGGCCAAGCCCGCTACGGCAACCGCGCCCAGTCCGACGACATCATCCGTCGCCTCGAAGACGCAACAGGCCTGTCCATCACCGCCCCCGGCTTTCCCGCCGAAATGGTCGATGACGAACCCGAGGAGGCGGGATACGAGGTTGTCCCCGCCAGCCGCGCAGCCCTAGCCACTTGACCCGCAGCGCAATCTAGCCCATGCCCGCGCCATGAGTATCGTCATCGCACAAATGTATGTCTCGCCGCTGCGCCGCATCGTCGGGTTGGCCCTGCAACTGCTTATGGGTGCGGGGCTGATCTATGTCGCCGCAGCCACGCCACCTGCCAGCCCGGTTTTCATCGTGCTTTTGCTGGTCATTGGCGGCGCGCTCCTCTTTGGGGCGTGGCGTTTTTGGCTGGCCACATCCGCCGGGCTTGTGCTGACCGATACCGATCTGCGCGACAGTCATGGCACCGTTATTTGCACGCTCGACGAGATTGACAAAATCGAGCGTGGCACCTTTGCCATCAAACCCGCCAACGGTTTTACCCTGCGCATGAAATCCCGCCAAAGGCGCGGCTGGGCACCGGGCCTGTGGTGGCGCTTGGGTAAAATGGTCGGCATTGGCGGGGCGACCAACAGAAATGCCGCCAAATCGCTGGCCGAGGCCATCGACGTGCTCAAAAGCCCGCGCGGTGCCGAACTCATCGCCCAGGCCCGCACAGACCAGCCCCGCAATTAACTCATCAAAAGGGCCAGCGCATTGCCTGCGCCAGCCCCATCTTTTGTTCAAAAATATCCCCGCCGGAGGCATCCGACGGTGGTGTCAGCGCTTAAAGCCCTTTGGAACGATACGACGCCGCCACACGCCCGATCGACACCAGATAGGCCGCCGTGCGCAAATCGGTCACATCATCGCGCGAATGCCAGACCTCGCGCATCGCCTGATAGGCGGCGCGCATCGTGTCATCCAGCCCCGAGCGCACAAGCTCAAGCTCGCCCGCGCCTTTCAGGTAGCGGGTCTTGAATTTCGGGTCCATTTCCCATTTCAGCCCGCGATCTGCCGAAAGCCGTTCCAGTTCCTCCACCAGCAGCAGATGGCGGCTTTCCTCCTGGCGGCGCTGCATACGGCCAAAGCGGATATGGCTGAGGTTCTTGACCCATTCAAAATACGACACCGTCACACCGCCGGCATTGGCATACATATCGGGAATAATCACCACGCCCTTGTCGCGCAATATTTCATCGGCCCCGGCGGTCACCGGACCGTTCGCAGCCTCGATCAGCAGCTTGGTCTTGATGCGGTCGGCGTTATCAAGGTTGATGACAGACTCCATCGCCGCGGGAATGAGAATGTCGCATTCCTCTTCCAGCACGGCTGCGCCATCTTCCACAAAAGTGCCGCGAAACCCCTTGACCCCGCCATTTGCAACGATATGGGCGCGCAACTCCTCGATGTTCAGTCCGTTTTCATCCATGATCGCGCCGTCACGCTCGATCACCGCCGTAATGATGCAGCCAGACTCCTCGCTCAGGAATTTGGCTGCATGATAGCCCACATTCCCCAGCCCCTGCACGATCACCCGCTTGCCATCAAGCGTGCCGCTCAGCCCGGCAATGGCAATGTCTTCAGGGTGGCGGAAAAACTCTTCCAGCGCATATTGCACACCGCGCCCTGTCGCCTCGACCCGGCCCTGAATACCGCCAGAGTTCAGCGGCTTGCCCGTCACGCAGGCGGCGCCGTTGATATCGGTGGTGTTCATGCGCTTGTACTGGTCGACAATCCACGCCATTTCACGCTCGCCTGTGCCCATATCGGGGGCGGGCACGTTTTGGGCGGGGTTGATCAGGTCGCGCTTGATCAGCTCATAGGCAAAGCGGCGGGTGATCAACTCGAGTTCATGCTCTTCCCATTCGCGCGGATCAATGCACAACCCGCCCTTGGAGCCGCCAAAAGGCGTTTCAACCAGCGCGCATTTATAGGTCATCAGCGCGGCAAGCGCCTCCACCTCGTCCTGGTTGACCGACATCGCAAAGCGGATGCCCCCCTTGACCGGCTCCATATGCTCGGAATGCACCGAACGATAGCCCGTAAAGGTCTTGATTTGCCCGCGCAACCGCACACCGAAGCGCACCGTATAGGTCGAGTTGCAAACGCGGATTTTTTCCTCAAGCCCCGGCGACATATCGGTCAACCGCGCGGCGCGGTTGAACATCATATCGACGGATTCGCGAAAACTTGGTTCTCTGGTGGATGACATTTTCCTCGGGCCTTTTGTTGTTCCCATGCCTTTTGCGGCAATGCGGTTAATGGCGGCTCGCGGTATTATGCGCATGAATCACAAACGGAGTCCTAACGCACCGCCTGCCCCGACCCTACCCCCAGTTGCAGATCGAAACAACCGGCCTGTTTGCACACTTCACAACACTTCCCCGGGCCAGCCAAGCGCGGTTCCAATCCGAATCCGTCCTGCACCAAAACTGGATGCGCGACGACGACCCCACCACAGGCCGCTACATCCAAGCCGACCCGCTGTGCTATACTTGGTTGCAAATAACAAGCGCCCGTCCCTTGGTCACAAACAGAATTCAGCCGCTGCGCGGTTTCGCGCGGCGTGTGGCCTCGGCCGCGGCGGGGTCTTCGGGCCAGTGGTGGCGCGGGTATCGTCCGCGCAGGTCCTTGCGCACATCGCTGTAGGAATTGGCCCAGAACCCGGGCAGATCAGCGGTAATCTGCACCGGTCGTTGCGCGGGCGACAGCAGTTCAACCAGCAGCGGCTGGTGTTTGGGGCCAATGCAGGGGTGGCGCGTCTGGCCGAACATTTCTTGCAAGCGCACCGAAACGCTGGGCTGCGCGCCGCCATAATCTATCGCCAGGCGCGTGCCGGTAGGGGCCACTATCGCCGCGGGTGCCAGATCATCCAGCGCGGCCTTGCCCGCCCAGCCAAGCCGCGCCTGCAAGGCATCCATAAGCGCAACACGCGCCAAATCCTCGGCGCGGCGCAACCCACCCAAAAACGGCGCAAGCCAGTCATCAAGTGCAGCCAGCAGCGCCGCATCCGAAAAATCGGGCAGCTCCGCGCCTTGGCGCCGCGCCCATTGCACCCGCGCCACGAAATAGCGGCAAGATTTGCTCCATGGCAAGCTGGCCAGTCCGAGTTGGGCAACCCCCTCGCACAAAGCCGCCGCAACCGCTTCGGGCCGGGCATCGGGCCAATGCGCATCGCTCAGCACCAACGCGTCCAGCTGGCGCTGGCGGCGCGCCAGAACGGCACGGTCGCGTCGCGACCATGTGCAGACATCAACCTCGGCAATCCGGTTACCATGCAGCGCCTCGATCTCGCCAAGGCTGAGCGCCGCCGCCAGCCGGATTTTGGCCGAGCGCATGTCGCCATCCAGATCGGCAGCCACCAAAAACCCCTGCCCTGCCAGCCCATCGCCCTGCGGCAGTGCCGCCTCCTTGCCGCCCGCCATCAGGTAGCGCCCATCGCCACCGGGCCGGGCCATGGCGATCCGGTCCGGATAGGCAAGCGCCAGCAGCGCGCCCGCGCCCAGCCCGTTTTCCGCCCCCGCAAATTTGGCCAGCCGCCTTGCTTCCAGCTTCGCCTCAGGTGCCGCACCGCTGCGCATCGCATGCAGGCGCGGGGCAATATCCACCCCCGCCGCGCGCATCGGCACGCGCAGCGATAGCAGTGCTGCAAGCTCTGCCGCCAGCGCACCGCCGCCCGCAACCAGCATATGCGCAAGGCGCGGATGCGCAGGCACCTGTGCCAATGCACGGCCATGCGCGGTAATGCCGCCCGCCGCATCCAAAGCCCCCAAATGCTGCATCAGTTCGACCGCCGCCGCCCAGGCCGGTGCGGGGGGCGGCGTTAAAAACCGCACATCATCGGGGCTGCGCGCCCCCCAAATGGCCAGTTCCAGCACAAGCGGCGCAAGGTCAGCTGCGGCAATCTCGGGTGGTGCAAAGGCGGCCAGCGCACCCTCTTCACCCTTACTCCACAAGCGAAAACACTGCCCCGGCCCCACGCGCCCCGCGCGGCCCTGCCGCTGGGTGGCTTCGGCACGGCTGACCCGTTCGGTCACCAAACGCGCCATGCCGGAAGCCGCGTCATAGCGTGACCGCCGCGCCAACCCGGCATCAACCACAACCGAAATATCGGGGATGGTGACCGAGGTTTCGGCAATCGCGCTGGCCAGCACCAGCTTGCGCCCCGCCACTGGGGCCAGCGCGCGGCGCTGCTGGGCAAAGGGCAGCGCGCCGTAAAGCGGCAACATTTCCACGCCATCCGGCAGGCCCGCCATCAGCGCCATCACCCGGCGAATTTCGCCCTCGCCGGGCAAAAACACCAGCACACCGCCGCTGGTCTCCGCCAGAACCTCGCGCAGCGCAGCCGCCACGACTGCTTCAAGCCGTGGCGGCCGCCCGCGCATGGGCATCGCTGGCTTGTGGTGCACTTCAACCTCAAAACTGCGCCCCTCGGCGGTAATAAGCGGCGCATCCAAAAGCGCCGCTACAGGGCCAGCATCCAGCGTGGCCGACATCACCAGCAATTTCAAATCGGGGCGCAGGGCGGCGCGCATTTCCATGCATAGCGCCAACCCCAGATCAGCGTTCAGGCTACGCTCGTGGAACTCGTCAAAAATCACACAGCCAACCCCGGCAAGCTCCGGGTCATGCTGTAGCATGCGGGTCAAAATCCCCTCGGTCAGCACCTCGATGCGGGTATCGCGCGACAGTTTCGCCTCGCCGCGCATCCTATAGCCCACGCGCCCGCCCACCGCCTCGCCAAGGCTGGCTGCCATGCGTTCTGCCGCCGCGCGCGCCGCCACGCGCCGCGGCTCCAGCATCACAATGCGCCCGTCAATCCCACCCCAGTCCAGCAAGGCCAGCGGCAGACGTGTGGTTTTGCCCGAACCCGTGGGCGCCTGCAGCACCGCGCAGCCGCCATTGCCCAGCGCATCAAGCAGCGCAGGCACAGCCGTCTTTACAGGAAAGTGTTCATCCATGCCCCTAGCTACCCCGCCAGCCCGCGCCCATCCAGCCCCCATCTTTTGTTCATAAATATCCCACGGGGGTCTGGGGGTGTGAAACCCCCAGCTTGATACAGCGGCGCGGGGGGGGGTAATCAAACCATTACACGCAGCCGCAACAAACCCGCCCCCAGCATTATATTCCCCATTGCGCCCTTGCCGTGCCCCTTGCAGTATCTGCCCAGAAAAATCAGTGGAAAGATCATGGCAGAGTTTGATTTCATCATCATCGGCGCTGGCTCGGCGGGCTGCGTGCTGGCCGACAGGCTCAGCCGCAGCGGCCAGTATTCGGTGGCGATCATCGAGGCAGGCGGTGCGGATTCCCACCCCTATATCAAACTGCCCATCGGCTATGGCCGCACGTTCTATAACCCGAAAATCAACTGGAAATTCACCGCCCAGCCCGACCCTGGCCTTGCCAACCGCGCCGCTTATTGGCCACGCGGCAAGGTGCTCGGCGGCTCGTCTTCCATCAATGCGCTGGTCTATTGCCGGGGCCTGAAGCATGACTTTGAAGACTGGGCCATGCCCGGCTGGGACTGGCGCGCCATTCAGGCCGCTTACACAGAAATTGAAACCCGTATCGCGCCAGATGGCAGCATAACGGGCAGCGGCCAGCTGCATGTTACCAATGTTTCCAGGCGCGCGCATCCGATCAAAGCCAACTACCTCGCCGCGGGCCGCGAAATTGGTCTGCGCGAAACCGATAGCTTCAACGGTGACAACCCCGAAGGCGTGGGGCTATACGAGATCACCACGCGGCGCGGCATGCGCCATTCCGCAGCCTCTGCCTTCCTCAACCCGGCGCTTAAGCGCAACAATGTCACGCTCATCAAAAACCGGCTGGTTGATACGCTCACCTTCACTGGCGCCCGCGCCACCGGCATCCGGCTTGCCAATGGCCAGACCCATGCGGCGCGGCGCGAGGTTATCTTGTCGGCGGGTGCAATCGGTTCGGTGCAAATTTTGCAACGCTCCGGCATTGGCCCCGGCGCGGCCTTACAAAACTGCGGCATTGAAACCCGCATCGACAACCCCAATGTCGGCGGCAATCTGCAAGACCATCTCGGCATCAACTATTACTATAAATCCACCGTGCCGACCCTCAACAACCGGCTTGCGCCGTGGTGGGGCAAGCTGCTGTGCGGATTGCAATATCTGGTCACGCGCGGCGGCCCGCTATCGCTTTCGGTTAACCAGTGCGGCGGCTTTGTGCGCGCCATGCCCGGTGATGGCCCTGCCGATACGCAGCTTTACTTCAACCCCGCCACTTACACCACCACACCCGATGGCAAGCGCGAAATCATCAACCCCGACCCGTTCGCAGGCTTTTTGATCTCATTTCAGCCCTGCCGCCCGCAAAGCCGTGGCCGCGTTGATATTTCCGCCAAAGCCCCCGACGCCGCTCCGCACATCGCCCCCAATTCGCTGGCCACCAACCGTGACCGCGCCGAAGTGCTGGCCGGTGCGCGCCTTGTGCAACGCATGATGGCGAGCAAAGCGCTTGGCGCCATCACCAAAGACAGCATCGGCCCCACGCCCGAAAAAATGGATGATGCCGCAATTCTCGATGACTTTGCGCAGCGCGGCGGCACGGTGTTTCACCCCGTTGCCACCTGCCGCATGGCCCCAAGCGCCAAAACCGGCGTGCTCGACGCCCGCCTGCGCGTGTTCGGCACCCAAGGCCTGCGCGTGATCGACGCCTCGTCCATGCCGAACCTCACATCAGGCAATACCAACGCCCCCACCATCATGCTGGCATGGCGCGCGGCAGATATGGTGCTGGCCGACCAGCGCTAGCAGTTCAAGACCCGGCACAGCCCCCACGGTTTTTGCGCAGCAGTCTGGCTGCGCAAAGGCGGTCGTGGGGGGATGCGGACGGCGCTTGGGCAGACTTGAACGGCGGCTATGTATCGGAAGCAGGACCGTGCACACTACTTCCAATATCCTAGCCGCTCTCCCTTCGCTCGACAGAAAGGCGCTTCACTTCATCAACCAAAGGTCGTGACTTTGCGCTATCTCGTTCAAGTTCAAGGCCGAGGTTTTGTAGTCCTTGCTTCACAATTAAAACGCACTCATCGAACGCGTCCTTCGAGGTACTCTGTTTCGAGAGCTTGATTAACAGCCCGTCACAGTATGCTTCACATTTTTTGCTCTTTGCACCACAAAATTCTTGCTCTTCGAAGCGGTGACGAAAAGCCAGCAGTAGATAGAATTTAAAGGGGCGAATGACACGCTCTGAAGCGTCCAAACGGCGGATGGCTATTTCAAACCGATACGCGGCGAAAGCTGAGGTATAATAGGCATCGGGGCGATGATCGTTCTGAAAGACGCGATCCTTGTTGTTCTTGAGCAGAGTGCCTTGGTAACGGCCAGCTTGGTTCGGAACATTACAGAACATTGAAGCGTAGTATTTTAGCTGCGCACCTTTTGTTACTATCCTACCTTTTTCGATTCCTTCGGATCGCGCATATTGCTTTCCTCGTCGTTCGTAGAATAGCTGGAAATCTCCGTCTTTGGCCGCATAATAATCCTCCAAATCATGTTGGAACGATGTGAATGCTAGCAGGTCGTTTTCATCCACTTGTGTCTGCTTGTTGGTTGACTTGATGATAGCTTGGGCCACTTCCTCATCTACCGTGTGGATAAGCTTGATAGGCACATGCAGCTCGTTGCTAACATTAGTTCGGTTTTCAAAGATCACATGGCTGGTTTGACAGCCATTCACGATTTGATAATCTTCCAAAAGGTAGTTATTAGAAGTCGGCCTTATGTTCTTAGCAACTATTGTTATCCCATTGTTTCTCAGTACGAACTGATCTAATTCACCAGTCTGAATTGTCTGTGCAATGTCTGTATTGACAGGATTTGCACCTTGAAAGTCACGCACATTATCTACGAAAACAGTGCGCAACAGATTTCCATCGTCGTCTACCAATAGCTTCAAAAACTCGGACGCGGGTAAAAAGCAAACGTATGCCGCCTCAACACCACGAATTGTTGGCAGAGTAATCAAATTTTCAATTCTCACACTTCGAGAAAGACTTGTCTTGGTTTGTCGATACAGCTTTTGTAGTTCTCTAGCTCCAAGTGGTTCAAATGACACCTCAGAAAAAAGATTTGTATCGTTAAGCTCTTCCCGTTTTCGTGAAATAATGCTAGTTATGTATGGGTCGTTCTTCCAAGTTCCTGTGCATGCATAGAATATACGACAAATAGGGTTATCTTTTAGCTTGGCCGCGTTCTCATATACCTTATTTCTTATCTCAATTAAACGTTTTATATCATCGTTAAATGGGAGAGATTGGTTATCAGCGAAAACCTCCTTGACCAGATTGTCACCGAGCGCGAGCATGGCAGCGCCATCAAAATTACTTGATGTCTTTGCTTGAAGAATCAGGAACTCAACATCCATAGCTCCGCTCATAGACAGGATATCATCTACCACTTGCGCATCGAATACAAACCGACCGTTAATCTTAACGGCAAAAGCGTCAACGTTTAGATCGCCACCGTCCCCACAGACGACATCAGCTGTATCTATTTCCTCAGGAAACCGCGAAGAAAACACGCTAAATGATGAAAAATGTTCAAATTGATCTGAAGCGCTAAAATTGGTCAGGCCGTTAGCTTCGGAGAAAGCTGTGATTAAGGATTGTGTAACGGGATCCATGGTTCTTAATTCTCCACTGTTGGGCATCTAGAAGTTGTTAGCATTAGATTGTCTTCGATTACTATCGAAAGGTTGGTCGAGACAGAGCATCTGGGTTTCAGGCTCAACTGACGCTAGGTTTGCCCTCCCTGTTTTCAGAAGGGCAGGTTCAAGCCGACCTCAAGGCTGGTCGCCGCGTATTGCGACGTGCCAACCCGTCATTGTCTTTGTCAAGGCGCGGCGCGCCGCCAAACATGAACCGCACTGCCGATACGTTTATTCGCTTGCAATGGCATGGCCGCGCCAGCGGCACCGTCTTGCCAAGCCTCAACCCTCATAACCTGCGCTCTATGTTGCCCAAAGCATAAATATCGTGTCTACCGCTATATGCAGGCAATCAGTTTACCAGGCGCAGCATGAAAATCACCAAGCTTGAGACCTTTTCCACGCCAAACGTCGCCTTCACGCGGCTCACAACCGAAGATGGCGCAGAGGGCTGGGGGCAGCTTTCAACCTATCATGCCGATATCACGGCGCAGGTTTTCCACCGTCAGGTCGCGCCCTACGCCCTTGGCCGCGCCATCGGCGAGTTTGAAGACCTCCTTGGCAAAATCCCCGAGCACGAGCATAAATACCCCGGCTCCTACCTTTACCGCGCGCTTGGCGGGCTTGATACGGCGGTCTGGGACTGGCGCGGCAAACAGGCAAGCAAGCCCGTTACATCGCTGATTGGCGGCAGCCCCGGCAGGCTGGCCACCTATGCCAGCTCCATGAAGCGCGACATTACCCCCGCCGATGAGGCAACGCGCTTTTTACGCCTGCGCGACCAGTTCGGCTTTAGCGCCTTCAAGTTCCGCGTTGCCGCCGAAACAGGCCGCGATGTCGATGAATGGCCCGGCCGCACGGAAGAGATCGTGCCCACCATTCGCCGCGCCCTTGGCGACAGTGCCACGCTGCTGGTCGATGCCAATTCAGGCTTTTCGCCTGCCCGCGCCATTGCTGTCGGCCATATGCTGCAAGACAATGGCGTTGTGCATTTTGAAGAGCCTTGCCCCTATTGGGAGATGGAGCAAACCAAACAGGTCACCGACGCGCTCGCCCTTGATGTGACCGGCGGCGAGCAAGACTGGGACATGCAGCATTGGAAGCGGATGATAGCCATGCGCGCCGTCAACGTCATCCAGCCCGATATCATGTATATGGGCGGCCTCACCCGCACGCTGCAGGTTGGAGCAATGGGCGCGGCGGCGGGCCTGCCCTGCACCCCGCATTGTGCCAATCTTTCTGCCGTTACGCTGTTCACCATGCACCTGCTGCGCGCCATTCCCAACGCAGGCCCCTATCTTGAGTTTTCCATCGAGGGCGCAGACTATTACCCTTGGCAGCAAGGTCTGTTCGTGCAAGACCCATACACCATTACCGACGGTCAGGCCGAGGTGACCGATGCGCCCGGCTGGGGGTTTGAGGTCTCCCCCGACTGGCTGGCAAAATCTGCCTACCAGGCCAGCACGCTCTAACCCGTCTTTTCCCCGAGCCATCCCCGCCACAGCGTTTCGCATTCAGGCACCGCCATATGAGACTTTCTTTCGCGACCCTCTTGCTCGTTGCCGCCTGCGCGCGCGCCGGTTTTGGGCCAGCCACCCCCGATGACCGGATCACCCTGTCGCTAAGCGGCAGCACAACGGGCGGCTACAGCCTCATCGTCACCCCTGATGATCGTGTGGTTTATGATGCCTATGCCAACCGTGCCGCCCCGCACTTGCCCGGCTGGCGCTGGGGCGATGCGCAGCAGGTTTCAGGCCAGGCCGAAGCCATCTCTTCCGGTGCTTTTAGCCGCGCGATGGCTTTGCTTGCAGCGGCGCAAACCGCGCAATCCTGCCCGCCTGCGCCTGCTGTCAATCGCGGCAGCATCCGCCTGACGCGCGGGGCTGAAACCCTTTATCAGCAGTTAACACCACAGGCCGAACAGCCCGAATGCCACGCGCATTTCCAAACCCTTAACACTGCGCTGCGCGCGGCCATTCTCCCCGAAGGCTGGGTGCAAAACATGCCCTGAAACGGCCCCGACAGGCCCGTTATGCGCGAAAATGCGGTTATATTGTATCTTTTAGGGGCCGAAAACGCGGTTACATTGTAACTTAAAGCGCCAATGTGCCGCGAATGAGAATATGCGTCTGCCCACCGATATAGATTTGCCCTTTGGCTACAGGGTTGATGTAGACCCGCCCCAAACGGCCGATTTTCTGCCCCTGCCCGACAATAACCGGCGCGCTCAACCGCCCCTGAAACTGCAACCAATGCGCCAAAGCGGCGTTCAACGAGCCGGTAATCGGGTCTTCGCTCATGCCGCTTGAGGGTGCCAGCATCCGCACCTCATAATTGCATTCATGCCCTTGCGGATGCGCACCGATCAGCCCGATCGAACGAAAATTCGGCCAGCGCACGCGCGCTGAATCAACCGCCAGAACATCGTCTGCACTTGCCAGTTCAAGAACGTTCCAAATCGACCCATTGTTCAGGCGCACGGTGTTTACCACGCGCTCCGTGTCCAGACCCAAAGCGTTTTCAATGGCTTGCAGGTCGTCATCGGGCATGGGCTGTTGCATGGTTACCGGCGCCAAAAAGGCCGGAGCCGGGCCGGTCTGGTCAATCTCCACAATCCCGCCCACGCATTCCTGCCGCACCAGCCCGGCCTGTTTGGGCGTGCCGCCGGCATCAAGCCACACGGCACAAGACCCCAGCGTCGGATGACCGGCAAAAGGCATTTCGTGGCCGGGTGTAAAAATCCGGATACGGTAATCGGCCTTCGGGTCTTGGGGTTTTTGCAAAAACGTCGTTTCGGCCAAATTGGTCCATGCCGCAAAACGCTGCATCACCTCATCGTCAAGCCCGTCACCATCAACCACCACGGCCAAACCATTGCCGCGCAGGGCTTCGGGCGAAAACACATCGCATTGCACAAAACGTCTTTTCATCGCGCCATCATTCACCAGCACATGCCATCGCGCAAGGCATCATGAATCGCCGCATGAATGCTACATTTTCTAGCTGCCCGCGCCAGCCCCGACGCGCGCACGGCACGGGCCGAAAACTGCGGCGAACAGCAGGATCAGCCCTGCGACAACAGCAATCATCCCCGCCGCCGAAACGGCATTATCCAACCCCAGCCAAAGCGGGCCATAGCCTGCAAGCACGTAGCCAAGATTTGCCGACAGGGCAGCAAAACCTAACGATATCCATATCTGGCGCTCCAGCCGGTTGGTCATCAGACGCGCAGCGGCAGGCGGGCAGATGAACATGGCGATAACGATGATCGAGCCGACCGCATCAAAGGCTGCAACGGCGGCAATTGCGGCGGTGGCGACAATGCCAAGGCCGATAAGGTTCACGGGCAGGCCAAGCGTTGCGGCAAAGGCCTCATCGAATGTGGCCAGTTTTAGTGGCCGCCAGAAGACCAGCACCAGCACCACGATCAGCAGTGCAACCACGGCCATGCGGGCGAGTTCTTCAGGCAGGCCAGACAGCGCAGCAGGCTCCAGCAGCGAATGCCAGCCATCGGCGGTGAGCCAGATCAGGCTTTCAAGGCTGCCATAAAGCGCGTGTTCCACATCCAGATGCACCGAGGATGTATCGGATTGTTCGAGCAGCAGCACGCCTGCGGCAAACATCGCGGTAAACACCACGCCCATGGCGGCGCCGGGCTCGATTTTGCCAAGTCGTTTGACGGCTTCGATAAGCCCGACGGAAACCAGCGCCGCACCGGCGGCACCCAGCATCATCGGCCATGTGGTGACCGAACCGCTGATAAGGAAAGCCACAACAATGCCGGGCAGAACAACATGGCTGATGGCATCGCCGATCAGCGCCTGACGGCGCAGAATGAGAAAGTTGCCCGGCAGCGCGCAGGCCATTGCGGCAAGCGTGCCAATAAGCATGGGCACCAGCGAAAGCTGCACAAATTCAGCGCCCATGCGCGGCCTCCAGTCGCTGATCAAGCAGGGTAATTTCATCGGGGGTGAGCACGGTTTCTATAGGGGTAAGGCCGTCATAACGCTGGGTGATCGCCTCGTCATGATACTGGCGGCGCACAAGGCGCCAGCGGGCCTCGTCGCGCAGGGCACGGGCACCTTCGGTCTGGCCTGCCGGTGTGGCCACGCCATCAGGACGGATGAAGCCGGCACGGCGCAAAACCTGCAATGTGTAGCCATCGAATATGCGCTCGCCATGCGCCAGCGCCAGCAGGCCCTGGCGCAAATGCACGCGCGTCTGGTGTTTGCGTGCGGCTATAAACACCGCCAAAAGCCCGCGCCCCGGTGCAAAAAGCAGCGAGGCAAGGAACAGGCCGGTTGCCATAAGCACGATGACCGCCCCTGTAGGCAGGTCGGGTGCCGAGGCGGACAGCGCAGCACCCGTATAGGCCGATGCCGCGCCCATAATGGCGGCGATCAGCAAAACACGGTCGGTCCGGTCGCTCCAGAAGCGCGCGGAAACGGGCGGGATGATGAGCATCGCGATAATCAGGATCAGACCCACGATTTTGAGGCCGACCACGGTAACAGCCATGACCAGCAGCATGAGCAGCAAATCAAACCGCGGCACGTTGAGCCCAGCGGCGGCGGCATAGCCGGGGTCAAATGCGATCATCGCAAAGGGGCGGCGCAGGGCCAGCACAAGGCCCACGGCCAGCGCGCCGCCAAGTGCTATGACAATGGCATCGGCGCGCAGCATTCCGGCGGTGGAGCCAAGCAAAAAGCCCTCCAGCCCCGCCGCCTGACCGCGATTCAGCGTTTGGATGACCGTCAGCAGCACAACCCCAAACCCGAAGAAAACCGAGAGCACCGCGCCAATTGCGGCATCTTCCGCCAGCCGCGTGCGCCGCGACAGTGCGTTGACAGCCAGAAGGCCAAGCCCCGCCGAGGCCGCCGCCCCGCCCAAAAGCCCCGCCAGATTGCGCCCGCTGCCGCCCATATAGACCATCGCCAGATAGGCAAGCGCCACGCCCGGCAAGGTGCCATGGGCAATGGCATCGGAGACAAGTGCGCGTTTGCGTAAAAACAGGAAGGTGCCGGTTGCGCCCGCCGCCGCACCGAGCAGCGCCGCACCAATGCATACCAGTGCAGCATTGTAACCCGATTGCAGCAGCAGGGCCGAGATGAACGAGGACATGCGCTAGGCCGCCGGAAGCTGGAGCTGCGCGATATGCGCCCCCGCCAGCCGCCCGCCATAAGTGGCTTGCAGGTTTTCCGCCGTGAACACCTGCGCCACCGGCCCTTCGGCAATTTTGCGCAGGTTGATCAGCAGTAAATGGTCGAAATAATCGGCGACGGTTGCAAGGTCGTGATGCACGGCAATCACCGTGCGCCCCTCGGCGCGCAACGATTTCAGCACGGTAATTATGGCCTTTTCGGTTGCGGCATCGACGCCCGCAAAAGGCTCGTCAAGCATGTAAAGATCGGCCTTTTGGGCCAGTGCGCGGGCGAGGAACACGCGCTGCTGTTGCCCGCCGGAAAGCTGGCCGATCTGGCGATTGGCAAAATCCGCCATGCCAACGCGGGCAAGGCATTCATCTGCTGCTGCGCGGTGGCGGGCGCGCGCCATGCCCAGCAGGCCAAGCTCGCGGTATTGGCCCATCATCACCACATCAATCACGCGGGTCGGAAAATCCCAGTCGACACTGGCGCGTTGCGGCACATAGGCGATGCGGCGGCGCGCAGCAGCAAGCGGCTGGCCAAACACCTCGACCTCGCCCGACAGGCGCGGCACAATACCCAGAACCGCCTTGAGCAAGGTGGATTTCCCCGCCCCGTTCGGCCCGACAATTGCCATCATGCTGCCTTCGGGGCAGGCCATATCAACCGAAAACACCGCCGGTTTGCGGCCGTAGGATACGCTGAGCGCAAGCACCATCAAGGCGTTTTCACTGCTCATAGTGCCAGCTTCCCTTGCATGCCTGCTTGCGGTGCATCACCGCCCAAAGCCCGCGCGATTGTTGTAACGTTATGGTCGATCATGCCGATATAGGTGCCCTCATAGGTGCCCGCCTGCCCCATCGCATCGGAAAACAACTGGCCACCGATTTTCACGTCATGCCCGCGCGATGCAGCCCCTTCGACAAGTGCGCGCATGTTGCGATCCGACACCGAGCTTTCCACAAAAACCGCGCCGATTTCACGACTGACAAGCGTATCAACCAGTTCGATCACCCGGTTCAATCCGGCCTCGGACTGGGTGGACATGCCCTGAATGCCCAGCACCTCGACCCCGTAAGCCGCGCCAAAATAATTGAACGCATCATGCGCGGTGACCAGCACGCGGCGGCTTTTTGGCACGCTGGCCATTGTGGTTCGGGCATATTCTTGCAGCGCGTTGATCTCGGCCAGATGCGCGGCAAGGTTCTCGGCGAAAGCATCGGCCAGGTCGGGGCGACGGGTTTGCAAACCCGTGCCGATATAGGTAACAACATGCGCCCATAAACCCGGTGCCATCCACACATGCGGGTCGAATTTATCGGCATAATCGTCATGGGTGCGCAGCAGGTCGCGCGGCAGGCTTTCGGCCACAGCCACAACATTGCCGCGCGCCGAAAGCTCTTCAAAGAAGCGCTCCATCTGCGCCTCAAGGAACAGGCCGTGCCATAGCACAAGGTCGGCGCGGGTCATGGCGACAATGTCGCTGCGGGTCTGGCGATAGGCATGCGGGTCTACCCCCGGCCCCATCAGCGCATGAATGTCGATATGCACGCCGCCAATCTGGCGGGCGGCATCGGCGATCATTCCGGTGGTGGCGACAAGGCTGAACGATTCCTGCGCTGCAACAAGGCTCGGCGCAAAAGCAGCACTGCCCAGCAGGGCAAGCGTGTGACGGCGGGTTGGCAGCATGGGTTTTAGGGCTCCGGCATCTCTCTTTTCCAGTTGTATATGCGAATGAGTTGCAACAAGTCAATGCACATAAGAAACATTTGCAACTGGCAGTTTTACTTGCACATGCGTTGCATCTGACTATGCTGGCGCCATGACAAGCCGCATGCCAATTGCCCCGCCCCCCAGCCGGGCCGAAGAGATGGAGGCCGCCCTGCGCGCCGATGGCACGCGAGTGACGCGGCAGCGTTCTGCCCTGCTGCAAGTGCTGGCCGAGGCCGATGACCACCCGGATGCAAACGAGCTGCACCGCCGCGCGCAAGAGGTGGATAGCTCGGTGTCACTCGCCACGGTCTACCGCACGCTGAGCGTGCTGGAACGCCAGGGCGTGGTGCAGCGTCATGCGTTTGAAGGCGGTGGTGCGCGGTTTGAAACGGCGGATGTAGAACACCACGACCACCTGATCGACCTTGATACCGGCGATGTTATAGAGTTTCATTCCGAGAAGATCGAGCGCCTGCAAAAGGAAATTGCCGCCGAGCTTGGCTATGAGGTCGAACACCACCGGCTAGAGCTGTATTGCCGCAAGATCAAGCGCTAGCGCTCGCATAAATCTGCGCCGAACGGCCAATCTATTGAAAGCGCAAATCTAGAGCATGTTGCAACAAAAGTGGGAACCGGTTTTTTTGCATTTAAACATGCGTTATCAAAAAGTTAGAGCGTATTGCATGAATGCGAATGAATGCAACACGCTCTAACGCGCGTAGTCGCTCCCCTCGTCATCCAATATCGCGCGTAGCTCGGCCAAATGCCGCTCTGCCTGTTCGGGGTAATCATCCAGCTCGGCGGCGGTTTTTTCGGCAACCTCGTCAGACAGAACCCGCAAGGGCTGGCCGGTTTGCAGGGCGCGGATATAGGTCTCAACCGCGCGCTCGAAATAGTAGAGCCGGTTGAACGTATCGGCCACGGAACTGCCCAGCACCAGCACGCCGTGATTACCCATGATCATCACACGCTTTTTCGGGTCGGCCAACTGGGCGGCACAGCGCGCGCCCTCATCTTCAAAGGCCAGCCCGCCATAGCCTTCGTCAATCACATAACGGTTGAAGAAGGTGCAGCAGTTCTGGTCGATCGGCGGCAAGCGGCTATCGGCAAGGCTGGCCAGAACGGTGGCGAAAATGGAATGCACATGCATCACGCAGCGCGCATGCGGCACAAGCCGGTGCACCCCGCCATGCAACCCCCATGCGGTTGGGTCGGGCGCGTCGGGGCGGTCCATTGTGGCGGGGTCATTGGCGTCAAGCAGCAACATATCGCTGGCGCGAATGCGGGCGAAATGCATCTGGTTCGGGTTCATCAGAAATTGCGTACCATCATCATTGACCGCCAGCGAAAAATGATTGGCCACCGCCTCGTGCATGTTGAGCCGCGCGGTCCAGCGAAAGGCGGCGGCAAGGTCAACGCGTTCGTCCCAATGGGCGATGTTCGGGGTGGCGTGGGGTAATATGGCGGGCATGGTCTCTCCTCAAAGGGTGCGCGCGGCAGCCTAGCGCGCGGAGGAATGCGCGCGCAACGGGGCGGCGCGGTTTTTTTGCTTGGCGGGGGTCGTAATAGCTGGGTGAACCGACTATATCGCCAAGACCAAACCCGTGCCCCGTTAAGGACTTTTCATGATCATCGCATTTTCGCTCGTCGGACTTGGCCTGTTGCTTTTGGTTCTGGGTGGCGAGGCGCTGGTGCGCGGGGCGGTGACACTTGCCGCCCGCGCCGGGGTTTCGCCGCTGCTGGTCGGCTTGGTGATTGTTGGCTTTGGCACCTCGGCCCCCGAACTTGTGGCGAGCATTGAAGCGGCGCTGGCCGGTGCGCCCGGCATTGCATGGGGCAATATCATCGGCTCCAACATTGCCAATTCGCTGCTGATCATGGGCGCGGCGGTGATCATCACACCACTTGTGCTTTCGCGCGCCAAAGCGCTGCGCGATCCGCTCATCGCCTTTATCGCCGCGCTGGCTTTTGCCGCCGTGGCGCTGGCGGGGCTTGGGCATTGGCTGGTGGGGCTGGCCGGCTTGCTGGCCATAGGCGGCTACATTCTGGCCGCCTATTTCAAAAGCAAAGCCGATCATGTGCCGGTTGATGTCCCCATAGCCGGCCAGGCGCATTGGAGCATTGCATTACTGGGCCTGATCGCCGGGCTTGGCCTGCTCATTGGCGGCGGCAAGCTGCTGGTCATGGGCGCGGTTGATCTGGCCGAACTTGCGGGCATGTCGCAAACCGTGATCAGGCTGACGGTGGTGGCTATAGGCACCTCGGCCCCCGAGCTTGCCACCGCGCTGGTGGCCGCGCGCCACAAGCAAATGCAGGTGGTGTTCGGCAATATCATCGGCTCGAACATCTATAACCTGCTGGCCATTGGCGGCACGACAATGCTGATCGCCCCCGCCCCCATGCCCACCGATTTGCTGCTGCGCGACATTCCCGTCATGCTGGCCGCCATGCTGCTGGTGCTGGTTGTCGCGTTCATGAACGGGCGTATCGGGCAGGTTTTCGGGTTTGGCCTACTGGCCAGCTATGCAATTTATATCGCCGTGCTGACAATAAGCTGACATTTCAGCCAAATACTTTGGCGATCCGCCCAGGTCGCGCAATTCAGCGTGGCGGGTTCAACGCTGGTATGTCGCGGGAATGCAAATGACCGTAACCCGCTTTCATCAGGCGAAGGTCACCGGGGGCTTTGCGCTTCTGTCCACCGTCAGCGAAAACACATCCGGGCGGGAATAGTGGCCGCTGGCATCGAATTTCCGGCGCGAGGCCCGGGCTGCGGCGACGTCGATCTCGGTCAAAAGCAGCCCCTTTTCGCGGTGCATCGGCCCGGCGACGACCCCGCCAAAGGGTTTGTAGACCACGGCATCGCCGGAGTTTACCCATTCATCCTTGTTCGGAAACAGAATGTCGTAATATGGGATGTCGGTGGGTATGTCCGATGCTTCCAGTGCGGTCGCGCATCCTATCACCCAGCAGCCGCCCTCGCGGGCGATATGCTGCATCGTGGCCAACCATGTGTCGCCACTATCCCAAGTTGGTGCGACATAGATGTCGATGTTCTGGGCGTAAAGCGCAAAACGCGCCAGCGGCATGTAGCTTTCCCAGCAGATGAGCGCACCGATCCGCCCCACTGCCGTTTCGACCACGTTCAGGCCAGATCCGTCGCCAAAGCCCCAGATCATGCGCTCCGGGTTGGTTGGCATCAGTTTGCGGTGGTTGTTGGCGATCGTGCCGTCCGCGTCGATGATGATACAGGCGTTGAACAGGGTCGAGCCTGAAACCGCGCCGTCGACCTCCTGATAACCGGCCACGATCACCATCTCATGCTCGGCGGCGGCCTCCTGCAAGGGCGCCATACCACCCCGGCTCAGGTCGATGGAATTGGCGTGCAACAGGGCGAACAACTCGTCCGTCTTGGCCATGTCGGCCCCCGGTGACAGACGCCAACAAAACGTCGGGTAGCCGGGGAACCATGCCTCGGGGAAAACCAGCAGGCGCGCGCCCTCGCTGGCGGCTTTCGCGACCAGACCGATGGCGCGTTCCATGCTGGCGGACAGGTTCAGATAGACAGGCGGTTCCTGAACGATTGCGATCTTCATGACGAAATCCTTTCGGTTGGTTCAGCAGTCGGTGACAAATGGATGCTATGCGCGGGATACCCGTGCGCGCGGCTCTCAGAAGATGTGATCGATTGGCTGTCCAAGCGCGATGGCACCAGCGTATTCGGCCTGCACGTCTTTTTGCAAGGGGTGATACCGCGCGGCCTGGATATCGCGGAACCGCCGTTCCAGCTCGGTGCTGCGATAAAAGCTGGCACCCCCCGCAAGCTCCATGGCCAGTTCCACCGTGCGGATCGCATTTTCTTCGACCAGACGGCGACCGATCATCACATCGTTGACGGTTTGAGCCGAGGGTGCGTTGCGTTCGGCGGCCTCGATCATGAAGCTCAGGGCCATGCGTGCCGCAGCCAGCGCGGTGTCCATCCGGCCCGCAAGCGACTGGGTGCGATGAGAGGCCGGTTTCATCCCCGCGATGCCGATTGCGATGTCGCGCGCACTTTCCGCCACGCCCAAGTAAACCGAATAGATCAGCGGAAAGGCAATGGTGGCGATCATCTGGAAGGCAGGGTGCCATTCGCCCGCCTTGCGTTTCAACGGAATCTTGTCATCGGCGATGAACAGCCCGTCGATCTGCACGTCATGCGATCCGGTTGCGCGCATGCCCATCGTGCGCCATGTGTCCAGAACCGTCACCTCGGGTGCGGCCATCGGCACGCCGAAATGCAGGACCGTCCGTTCGCCGTTCTCTTCGTGGATTGCGCCGGTCATCAGAATGTCACCCGCCGGTGCCCCTGATGAAAACACCTTACGCGCCGTGATCCGGTACCCGCCCTCGACGCGCTCGGCCTTTCCCGACCCGCCAATCCAGTCCGATCCGCCGGAACTCAACAACACGAGATTCTCCGCCGCGACCCTGCGCAAGAGCGGCTCCACCATCGGACGTGCGGCCTCCTGATGGTGCCAACGCCATGCCGGAATTGCCACCTGATGTGTGTGCATCGACAAGGCGAGCCCGGTAGACCCACAGGCCCCACCGATGATGCAAAGTGCCTCGCAGAGCGCGCGGATATTCGCCCCGCCGCCGCCAAGCTCGGACGGAACTCCGGCGCTGATCAACCCGGCTTTCTTTAATTGCACATAGTTTTCAGCAACAAACGTATCGCTGCTATCGTGGGACGCGGCCCGTTCGGCAAAGGACTTGGCCAGAGTTCTGGCCGTATCGCCGAGGCTATCAACTCGTGTTCTGTCAATGACCGTGCCCATATCCTGTTCTCCCTGTTTTACGTGATCTACCACCAGAGTCGCCGCAATAGCCGTTTTGCGATAGTCCTGAAACTGTACTGGACCGGGCCTGACATTCCGCCTAGGCTCGAACGATCAGCGGTGGCAAGCAAAGTGAGGCACTCCATGCGTGGCAGCTACAGTCAGTTTTGTCCGATTTCGATGGCCACGGAGATTCTTTGCGCGCGCTGGACGCCGCTTTTGATCCGCGAGTTTCTATGCGGCAGCACACGGTTCAACGATTTTCGGCGCGGCGTGCCTCGGATGTCGCCTTCACTCTTGTCAAAACGGTTGGGAGAACTGGAAGCGGCTGGTGTTATTCAGTCTGTCAAAGGTGGTCAGGGCGTCAAAGAATACTGTCTGACCAAAGCCGGGGAAGAGCTTCGCCCGCTCATCATGGCGATCGGTGCATGGGGGCAAAGATGGGTGGAAAGCGAAGTTTCCCTCAACAATCTCGATCCCGAATTGCTGATATGGGATATGCATCGTTTCCT
>JBBDJE010000054.1:0-35821 GCA_040880065.1 Paracoccaceae bacterium
TTCATTTGCATTCACGCAATACGCTCTAACTTTTTGATAACGCATGTTTAAATGCGACAAAACCGGTTCCCACTTTTGTTGCAACATGCTCTAGGCCGCCACAGCCGCCTGCAAGGCCGCCGCCGCTTCGGCGCCCTTCTTCACGAAATGCGCCTTGAAAAACGCATTATGTTCGGCGGTTTCTTGGTAGTTATGCGGCGTCAGCACAACCGAGAACACCGGCACATCGGCATCGAGCTGCACGCGCATCAGCGCATCAACGACCGTTGCGGCCACAAAATCATGGCGGTAAATCCCGCCATCCACCACAAAGGCACAGCCGATCACCGCATCAGCCCCGCCAGCAATGGCGCGCTTGGCAGCCAGCGGAATTTCAAAGGCGCCCGGCACGCGGACAACCTGCACGTCATACGCCGCGCCCACAGCCGCCGTAAATCCGGCCAGTGCCTGCTCGACAATATCGGCATGCCAGTTGGCGGCGATAAAGGTTACGGTCTTTTTGTAGGTATCTTTCATTTGGAATCCCTTTCATTACGGACCCCAAGGCAGATGAAGCCACGCGCCAGATGGCCCGCAACCCCGCTCTCTTTCATCCGGACTTTAACCGTCGGCCCTGGAATTACACCAAGTCTGCTGACCCTTGGCCAAGGCCAAGGCGCTCGCGGGCTATACCGCCGGTGGGGAATTTCGCCCCGCCCTGAGAACTGCGCCACGATTACCCCGTGACGCGGGTCAAGCGATAGCCCAGTATTGCGCGGCTGACAAGGAGCACGCGATGCAAGACCTACCCGATGCCACCACCCTGTTTAAGGTGATGGACACCACATGGCCGCCGCGCGAAACCACCGCCTGCGGCCCGTTCATGCTGCGCGATGGCGGGGGCGGCGGCAAGCGGGTTTCGGCCGCCACCTGCCCCGGCGGTCAGGCCAGCCGGGCCGAGGTCGAGGCCGCCGCCGACGCCATGCGCGCGGTCGGTGAACCGGCTTTGTTCGGGCTGCGCGGTGGTCAGGAAGATCTAGACAACCTGCTGGAAAGCATGGGGTTTTCTGTCATCGACCGCGTGGTCATCTATGCGGCAAGCGCCGCCGCCCTTGCGCGGCTTGCGCCCGAAGGCATGGTTGCCATTTTCGCCGACGCGCCGCTGGCTATCCAGCAGGAAATCTGGTCGCAAGGCGGCATCGGGCTTGAGCGGCTTGCCGTCATGGCCCGCGCGCCATCGCCCAAAACCCATATCCTTGCCCGCCTTGAAGACCGCCCCGCCGGTGTGGGCTTTGTCGGGCTGCACGGCGATATCGCCATGCTGCATGCGCTGGAAGTGCTGCCCGAAATGCGCCGCAAGGGCCTGGGGGCGGCGGTATCGACCAGCGCGGCCAAATGGGCCGTGGGGCAGGGTGCGCGCATATTCTCGCTGGTTACCACGGTTGAAAACACCGCTTCAAACGCGCTGTATTCCGGCCTTGGAATGACTGTATGCGCCCGATATCATTACCGCATTTTACAGGAGGCATCATGAACCCCACCGCCCTGAACCTGCCCGCCGTCAGCCCGCTGCCCGATGATACCCAAGCCTATTTTGATCTGTGCCAAGACAAGCTCGGCATGGTTCCCAACGTGCTGCGCGCCTATGCCCATAACATCGACAAGCTGAACGCTTTTGCCGCCATGTATAATGACCTGATGCTCGCGCCCTCGGGCCTGTCCAAGCTGGAACGCGAGATGATCGCCGTGGTCGTGTCGGCGGTGAACCGCTGCCATTACTGCCTTGTGGCGCATGGTGCGGCGGTGCGCGCCCTAGGCTCGCCCGAACTTGGCGAGGCGCTTGTCACCAATTACCGCGTGGCCGACATCACCCCACGCCAGCGCGCCATGCTCGACTTTGCCGTCGCCATGTCCGAAGCCAGCGCCCGGATCAAGGAGGCAGACCGGCAGCTGCTGCGCGACCAAGGCTTCACCGATGCCGATATTTTCGACATTGCCGCTGTCGCCTCGTTTTACAACATGACCAATCGCATGGCCTCGGCCATCGACATGCGCCCCAACCCCGAATATCACAGCCAGTCCCGTTAACGGGCTGTAAAGGTCGAAGTTATATTATTGCCGCAAGTGATTTGGCACAAAACAAGCTGAAATCGCTTGATTTTGGCCCGAAATACCGTCATTTATCGGTTATAATGTAACTTTAGGCAGCCCCCATGACCGAACCCTGCTCCGCCTGCTTGTCCACCGAAGCCGCAAGCCAGGCCATATCCAAACGCGGTGCGCGCATGACCGGATTGCGCCGCGATGTGCTTTCGGTTCTGCACCACCAAGGCCGTGCGCTGGGCGCTTATGAAATTGTCGAACAGCTTGAGGATGATGGCAAATCAAGCGCGCCTGCGGCCGTGTATCGTGTGCTCGATTTTCTGGTCGAAAACGGTTTGGCCCATAAGATCGAGGGGCTTTCGGCCTATTGCGCCTGCACCGGCTCGGGGGTTGACGGGCCGCATACATCGGTGCTTCTGGTCTGCCTTGATTGCGGCGCCGTTGCCGAAAACCCTTGCAAGATAGACGCGCCGCTTGGCGGGTTTAACGCGCAATCGGGCTTTAAACCGCTCAGCACGACGGTCGAATCCCTGGGCGTATGCGCGGCTTGTCTGGCGCAAACCAACGCCTGATATTTTGTTTGAGGCAAGCGATGTCGGTCTTGGACCTGTCGCGTGAATGCAACCCGCGCGAGCTACCAGTCAATCGGGCCACGACCCTTGAAATGCTCGGCCAGAAAGTCGATCAGCACGCGCAGTTTCGGCTGCAAATACCGCCCTTCGGGATAGACGATATGCACGCCGATATCGCGCGCAGGCAGCTCGGGTAGAATTTGCATCAGCCGGCCCGATTTCAACGCTTCGCAGGCCATAAAACTGGGGGCAAAGGCAATTCCCAGCCCGCGCTCGGTGGCTTGCAAAAGCGCGTCGCCGTTATTGGCGGTCAGCCGCCCGCCAACCCGCACCTGCCGTTCCTCGCCGCTCGGCGAGGTCAGCCGCCAGACATTGCCCGCCGCCATCAGCGAGTAATGCAGCAAGGTGTGTTTGGAGAGATCGTCGATCGAACGCGGCGTGCCGTGCTTTTGCAGATAGTCGGGGGCGGCCAGCAGCAACATTGTGGCGCGGGCGAGTTTGCGCATTTTGAGCGAGGAATCTTCAAGCACACCAATGCGCAAGGCGGCGTCATAGCCTTCGGCCACAAGCTCGGTAAAGCGGTCTTCAAACACCACATTCACCGAAACATCGGGATAGGCGGCCAGAAATTCGGTGATCACCGGCATCAGGTGGCGCAGGCCAAAGCTGACAGGGGCAGAGATGCGCAGCAGCCCGCGCGGGTCGGACTGCATGGCCGTGACCATCTCGTCGGCCTCGTTGGCATCTTTCAGCACGGCGATGGCGCGGTCGTAATAAGCCAGACCAATTTCGGTCGGGTTTACGCGCCGTGTGGTGCGGTTGAGCAGGCGCACGGCAAGCCGTTCTTCAAGGGCCGCGACATGCTTGGACACCGCCGATTTTGACAGGTTCAGCCGGCGCGCCGCATCGGTAAAACCGCCCTGATCCACCACGGCGATAAAGGCTTCCATTTCTGACAATCGGCCCATATGCGCCCCTATTGTTGCCTGTTAAGCATAAGTGGGCGATGGTGCGGAAAAGTCAACGAGTTAACGGCAATTTGGCAATTGGCTGCGATATAGATCGGCCTGGCGCTGCACCTGGCGGGCAACCGGCGGCAGCCATGATTTATGCCGGTAGGAGCCGTGCGCAAAGCCTGTATGGCCTTCGTGATAGGCGTAATACTGGTTTTCCATATCGGTCAGGCCAATAGTGTTGCGCGCGCGGGTCTCGTTCATATACCAGCCGATGAAATCAACCGCGTCGCGGAAGCTTTGGCGTCGTGCGCCACCGGCGTTGGTTTCGTCCTGATACCATTCCCAAGTGCCGTCCAGCGCTTGCGAATACCCGAATGCCGAGGAGATATGACCCGTCGGGATCGAGCCAAGCGAGAAGGTGCGGCGCGTGCGGGCGCGGGCACGAAACGAGCTTTCCTTCCAGATGATCGCCATCACGTCGCCGGGATGCACACCCCAATTGGCATGCGCACGATTGAGATCGTTCAGCCAGCCGGGGCGCTGGTCGAGAATGGCGCAGATATTGTTTTGCTGGCTCGGCGCTTCGTTCCGGTTCACACAAGAACCAAGCGCAGATAGCAAAAATATCGCCAGAACGGCATAGCGGCGGCGTGGGGTCATGTATTACTGCTCATGTTTATATTTTTGAGCATTTGGCCAGAAAAGACGAAAAATTGCAAGTCACGAAGGCAAGAGAACAAACAGCATTAGAGGAATCGCGCCGATTGCGAGCAGGGTGGAGACCACGACCAGCCCGGCCACTTCCTCGGGATCGGCCTCGTATTTTTCGGCCAGCATATAGGCTGTAACCGCAACCGGCGTGGCCAGTTGCACGATGAGCGCCGCGAATGCCAGATCTGGCAGGCCGAACAACCAGCCCGCACCAGCGGCAATGGCAATGCAAAAAATGAGCTTGAACAAGGACAGCCAGAAGGCGCGGCCAAGTGCTGCGGGGCGCAGGCGGGAAATAGCCGCGCCAAGGGTGATCAGCATCACCGGAATGGCGATCTGGCCGATTGTGTCAAGCGTGCGGGCCGCCCAAAGCGGCACCGACCAGCCGAAATACAAAAAGAGCGCGCCAAGCAGTGTGCCCCAGAGCATCGGCTCGCGCAGGGCCGCGCCGGGGCTGCGCTGGCCCGATACAATCCACACCCCGAAGGTAAACGAGAGCACGGCCATGACGGCAAAAATCACAACCGCGTAATCAAGCCCGGTAGTGCCAAAGGCAAACAATGCCAGCGGCAGGCCGATATTGCCGGTATTGCCAAAAACCAGTGGCGACAGGAACACCCGCTGTTTGAGCCCGAGCACAGCGATGAGCGCGGCGGTGATCGCAGCAATGCCCGCATAGCCCAAAGCGGCGGCAAGGGCGGTGTTGCGCAAGGTGGCCGGATCAATGCCCGTGCGGATGAGGGCCATGAAAATAAGGCAGGGAATAGACAGGGTGAGCGACAGGCGGGTCACGAACTGCACCCGGTATTCATAGCCAAGCCGCACCCATATCCAGCCGATCAGCGCCAAAATGAAGATCGGCGCGGTGCTTTCCAGCACGCGGGCGGTGAGGGTCAGGATATCCATAAATCTGCCTTTGTTTGCTGCAGCGAAGCAAATGGAAAACGCCGCGAAAGGCAAGGCCAAATCGGCGCATGTGTCAGGGGGCGTGGCAGGAATGGACATGCGTTTGGGGCGGTGATACATCTGCCCGCCAGTAAAGGTGCCATTAAAGGTAAAGGCGAATCTGATGCAGGCGCTCAAAGCAAAATTCGGTCTTGGTGAGGTGGTACGCCACCGCCTGCACCCGTTTCGCGGCGTGGTTTATGATATCGACCCGGTATTTGATAATACCGAGGCGTGGTACCAGTCTATTCCCGAAGAGTTGCGCCCGGCGAAGGACCAGCCCTATTACCACCTTCTGGCCGAGAATGACACGAGCTACTACGTGGCCTATGTTTCGGAACAGAACCTGATGCGCGATGACAGCGGCGAACCCGTGGAACACCCCGAGGTCGAGGCGATGTTCGGCGCGCTTGAGGGCGGGCGCTACCGGTTAGGCGGGCGGCTGCACTGATCTTGAGTTCGGGTGCGGCGCGTCCAGTGCCGCGCTTTGTGCAGCGCAGGGCCCGCGCCGCGCGCCAGCCGATGGCGCGCATGGCGCGGGTTGATGCCTCCGGCGGGGATATTTCCGAACAAAAGATGGGTCAGGGGGTGCGCCGTGCGAGATAGGTTCGGGTGAACGCGGCATAGCCGTTTGCCGTGCAGGCCAGATGCTGGCGCATATGTTCATGCAGGTCTGGGAGCCGGTGGAAGGGCACCTGTGGCAGGGTGTGGTGCTCGGCATGGTAGGGCATGTTCCATGCCAAAAAACGCATGATGCGTGTGGTGAATGTGGTGCGGGTGTTCTCCAGCATATTGGCCACTTGCGGGCAATCGCCATGTTCGGCGAGCAGATACAGCCGCAGGGCGGGTTGGCCAAGCAATGCGGGCAAGATCCAGACCCAGAACAGCAGCGGCGAGACGATCAGGCTGGCCAGCGCAAGCGCGTAAAAGGCGAGCATGATGAGGGCTTCGCGCTGTAGGCGGGTTTTGGCGCGGTCGGGCAGGTAGGGGGCAGCCGCACGGCCCTGCGCAAGGCGCATGATAAGCTTTATCTGCCCGAGCCAGTAAGGCAGGCCCGAGACGTGGCGCAGCCAATGCGCGCGGTTTGTGATGGGCGGGTGGGCCAGTTCCGGGTCGTTCGCCGGATCATTGGTGAATTTATGATGCGCCAGATGGAAATAGCGAAACCAGATGAAGGGCAGCAGCAGGATGAACCCCGTGCCATGGCCAACCACGCTATTGAGCCAACGCGACCTGAACGGGGTGTTATGGGTGCATTCATGTTCCAGCGTGAAAAGAAACACCAAAAGCACGCCCTGCACGGGCAGCAACAGCCCCCATAGTGGTATGCGCAGTGCAATGGCGCTGCCGGTCGCTACGATCAACCCCAGATGCAAGGCGAGGTGGCGCAGGCCCGCAGCATCGCTTGGCTGGTTGAGCGCGGCGCGGGTTTCAGGCGCAAGGGTTTTGATGAAGGCCGTGTGATCCATTCTGCCATGGTGCTGCGGTGCTTTGCGCCCTGTCAAGCGGGCTTGGCCCGAGATTGGCTTGACTCTGGCCGGACCATACGGCAATCGCAATTAGCCAGCAGCTTGAGGGGACGCGCCATGATCACACCGGTTTTACCAACTTATGCCCGTGCACCGCTCAGCTTTGAGCGCGGGGAAGGGGTTTGGCTGATTGCCGAAGATGGCACGCGCTATCTGGACCTTGGCGCGGGGATTGCCGTGAACGCGCTCGGCCATGCGCATCCGCATCTGGTAGAGGTGCTGCGCGCGCAGGCGGGCAAGCTGTGGCATACCTCGAACCTTTATGACATTGCGCATCAGGCGCGGCTGGCTGAGCGGCTGGCTGAAGCTACCTTTGCCGATACGATGTTCTTCACCAATTCCGGCACCGAGGCGATGGAATGCGCGGTGAAGATGGTGCGCAAGTATTTCAGCCATATAAAACAGCCCGAACGGGTCGAGATCATCACTTTCGAGGGTGCGTTTCATGGCCGCTCTTCGGCGGGAATTGCCGCTTCGGGCAGCGAGAAGATGACCAAGGGTTTTGGCCCGCTTTTGCCCGGTTTCGTGCAAGTACCGTTTGATGACCTTGCAGCGCTGAAGGCGGCGATCACCCCGACCACGGCGGCGATCCTGATCGAGCCTGTGCAGGGTGAAGGCGGCATTCGTGTGGTGCCGGATGCGTTTTTGCAAGCGCTGCGCCGCTTGTGCGATGACCACGGCCTGCTGCTGGTTTTAGATGAAATCCAGTGCGGTGTTGGCCGCACGGGCAAGTTTTTTGCACATGAATGGGCCGGGGTTGCGCCCGATATCATGACGGTCGCCAAGGGCATTGGCGGGGGCTTTCCGCTGGGGGCATGTCTGGCCACCGAACGGGCTGCGGCGGGCATGGTGCTGGGCAGCCACGGGTCTACCTATGGTGGCAACCCCTTGGCCTGCGCGGTGGGCAATGCGGTGCTGGATGTGGTGCTGGCCGACGGATTCCTCGACCATGTGCAGCGCGCCTCGGGCCATTTGCGACAAGGTCTGGAAGGGCTGGTTGCAACCCACCCAACTGTGTTGGAAGCCGTGCGGGGCCAAGGGCTGATGCTGGGGCTGAAATGCGTGGCGGCGAACACCGATCTGGTGAAGGCCGCCTATGACGAGCATATGCTGACCGTGCCGGCCGCCGATAATGTGGTGCGCATCCTGCCGCCGCTGACCATAACATTTGAAGAGATTGACGAGGCGCTGGCGCGGCTCGACCGTGCCGCCAGCGCGCTAGAAAAGGACGCGACATGAAACATTTCCTCGATATTCACCAAACCGCACCAGACGCGCTTGCGCATATCATTGCCCAGGCGCGGCGGATTAAAGATGCACGCGCCGGGCAGCCCAAGGGCACCAAAGATGCCGAACAGCCACTGGCCGGGCATATGGTGGCGCTGATCTTTGAAAAACCATCAACCCGCACGCGTGTTTCGTTTGATGTTGGCGTGCGTCAGATGGGCGGGGAGACCATGGTGCTGTCGGGGCGCGAAATGCAGCTTGGCCATGGCGAAACCATTGCCGACACGGCGCGCGTGCTGAGCCGCTATGTGGACCTGATCATGATCCGCACCTTTGAGGAAGCCACCTTACTGGAAATGGCGGAACACGCCACCGTGCCGGTCATCAACGGGCTGACCAACCGCACGCATCCCTGCCAGATCATGGCCGATATCATGACCTATGAAGAGCAGCGCGGCAGCATTCGCGGCAAGAAGGTAGTTTGGGCGGGCGATGGCAACAATGTCTGCACCTCGTGGCTGCATGCGGCGGGGCAGTTTGGCTTTGATATGACCTTCACCGGCCCACCAACGCTGGACCCGGAAGCCGAGGCTGTGGTGTTTGCGCGCAACGCCGGTGTGCGTGTGAGCATCGAGCGCGACCCGGCGCTGGCTGTGGCGGGGGCCGATCTGGTGGTGACCGATACATGGGTCAGCATGCATGACCCGGAATCGGCCAAGGAACGCCGCCACAACCAGCTTCGCCCCTATCAGGTGAACGAGGCGCTGATGGCCAAGGCCAGCCCCAAGGCTTTGTTCATGCATTGCCTGCCCGCGCATCGCAATGACGAGGTGACCAGCGCGGTCATGGATGGCCCGCAATCGGTGATTTTTGACGAGGCCGAGAATCGGCTGCACGCGCAAAAGGCCGTTATGCGCTGGTGTTTGGGCGCATAGGCTAACCGCGGCTTGACGAACAGGAAGATCAAAGCTTGCTCTGGGCTGCGGGCGCAACTAGGTTCATGACCGAGGACGACCTCGGCCATAAAGGACAGAATTTCGGGACGGCCCGTGAGCGAGGACTATCATGCGCAAAACCGCCGACCGGATTCGCCATGCGATCAGCTTTGAAATTATCGGCTTGGTGCTTGTTACCCCGCTGGGGGCTTGGGCCTTTGACTTGCCGTTGCACAGCATTGGCGTTTTGGCGCTAGTGGCCGCAACATTGGCGACGATGTGGAACTATATTTTCAACTACGGGTTTGATCGCGCCATGCTGCGGCTGCGCGGCGATGTCGGCAAAAAGGTCTGGCACCGCGTGCTGCATGCGGTGCTGTTCGAGTTGGGGCTGCTGATTATTCTGGTGCCGCTGATTGCATGGCATCTTGATATTTCTCTGATGGCGGCCTTCATTATGGATGTGGCTTTCGCGCTGTTCTACCTTGTTTATGCCTTTGTGTTTAACTGGCTTTACGACGTGGTTTTCCCCGTGCCCAACCCCACGGGCGGTGCGGGCAGCGCGCCCATTGCACCGTCCCAGTCATAGACAACAATCTCGGTGGTTTTGCGGCCTTCAAGACGGGTGTAAAGCCCGCGCGCCGCAGTATTGTCATGTTCTGTGGCAAGCCAGATGCCCGCACAGCCCCGCAAGCGCAACTGCTTGAAAAGCGTGGTGCAAATGGCGCTGCCAATGCCGCGGCGCCGGTGGTCGGGATGGACGCCAACCTCGTTGATAAAGCCCGCCGGCGGTTTGTCGGGGTGCAGCATGATCACAGCACTGCCCATGCCAACCGGAATGTCATTGAGTAATGCCAACACCATTTCGTGGCGCGGGTCGCCCAGAAAAGCGGCGGCTTGTGCGGGGTTTATCGGGTTGTCAAAAACGCCTTCGGGCACGCGCATGAGCAGGGCCAAATCGGCAGGGCCAAGGCGGTAAAGCGAAACCGTGTCGCTCATTGCTGTGGCCCGCTTTGAGATTCCATTTTGATGCGCCTTGTTTTGGTTGAATTTGGGTTTGGCTGAATTTGGGGCGTGTTTTCGTTTGCTGCCTAAAATTCATACATAATGCAGAGTATGAGGTCTGGCAAACCCGCCCCCTTATGTGCCGCGCCTGGCATCGCCATTGACGTTGCGGCGAAATTAAGAAACGCTGGGTGCAACATGAGCAGCATGAATAAACCCGCTTTTTTCAACGAAATGTATGACGGCGACGTATTGCGCCCGGCCTATGAACATATTGTCGAGCTGTTTGCCAAATATTCCCCCGACGAGTTGGCGCTGAAAAAGGCCGAAGCTGAAACGATTTTCCGCCGCCTTGGCATTACCTTCGCGGTCTATGGCGAGGAGAACAATGCCGAGCGGCTGATTCCGTTTGATATGATGCCGCGGGTGTTTCTGGAAAGCGAATGGCGGCGGCTGGAGCGTGGTGTGAAGCAACGCGCCCGCGCGCTGAACGCGTTTTTATGGGATGTTTACCACCGCGGCGAGATAATCCGCTCGGGGCGGATTCCGGCGGAACTCGTGTATTGCAACGCGGCTTACGAGCCGTCGATGGTGGGGATTACCCCTTCGCGCAAGATTTATTCGCATATCATCGGCATTGACCTTGTGCGCACCGGGCTTGGCGAATTTTATGTGCTTGAGGATAACTGCCGCACGCCTTCGGGCGTGTCATACATGCTGGAAAACCGCGAAATCATGATGCGGATGTTCCCCGACCTTTTCCACCGCGCACGGGTCGAGCCGATTGACAATTACCCCGACGCGCTACGCAGAACGCTGCTATCGGTGGCACCCGTCAAATGCGATGGCGCGCCCTGTGCGGTAATTTTAACGCCCGGCGCGTTCAATTCCGCCTATTACGAGCATTCCTTTCTGGCCGACCAGATGGGGCTTGAACTGGTCGAGGGCTCGGATTTGTTCGTGGATGGCGACTATTGCTATATGCGCACAACGCGCGGCCCCAAGCGGGTGGATGTGATCTATCGCCGCATTGATGATGCCTTTCTTGACCCGCTTTGCTTTAACCCGGACTCATTGGTCGGTGTGCCGGGGCTGATGAATGTCTATCGCTCGGGTGGCGTGCAGATCTGTTCCGCCCCCGGTGCGGGCGTGGCCGATGACAAGGCGGTTTACACCTATGTGCCCGAGATGATCCGCTTTTATCTGGGTGAAGAGCCAATCTTGAAAAACGTGCCGACATGGATGTGCCACAAGCAAGATGACCTGACCTATGTGCTTGAAAACCTGAAAGATCTTGTGGTCAAAGAGGTGCATGGTTCGGGCGGTTACGGCATGCTGGTTGGCCCTGCGGCAACCAAGGCCGAGATTGAAACCTACGGCGCGCGCATCAAGGCCGACCCTGCCGCGTTTATTGCCCAGCCAACGCTGGCGCTTTCCACCAGCCCGACATTCGTTGAAAGCGGGCTTGCGCCGCGTCATGTGGATTTGCGGCCCTATTGCCTTGTGGGTGAAAAGGTTACGCTTGTGCCGGGCGGGCTGACGCGGGTGGCCATGCGCGAAGGCTCGCTTGTGGTGAATTCCAGCCAGGGCGGCGGGGTAAAAGATACATGGGTGATTGCCGACGATGCTTAGCAGAACCGCAGAAAGCCTGTATTGGGCCGCGCGCTATATGGAGCGCACCGACGCGACAGCGCGGCTGCTTGAGGTGGGCTACCGCATGGCAATGATGCCCACAGCCTCTGGCGGGCATGCCAACGAGTGGGAATCAGTGCTGGCCGCAGCGGGCGCGGCGCAGGGCTATGCCAACCAGTTTGACGAGGCCACCAAGGTCGATACGGCAGAGTTTCTGATTTTTGACGAGGCGAACGCCTCGTCCATTCGCAATTGTTTGCGCAGCGCGCGCAACAATCTGCGCGCCGCGCGCACGGCAATTACCTCGGAGGTGTGGGAGGCGGTGAACGAATCCTACCTGCGCCTGCTGGACATGGAGCAAAAGCGCAACCTGTCCTTGCCCGAGCTGTGCGACTGGACAAAGCGGCAATCGGCGGTGCTGCGCGGGGCGTTTTCCACCACGCAGCTACGCTCTGACGGCTATGACTTTTTCAACCTCGGCTATTATGTCGAGCGTGCCGACAATACCGCGCGGCTGCTCGATGTGAAATATTATGTGCTGTTGCCAACGATCGACATGGTCGGCGGCGAGATCGACCGCTTTCAATGGCTGACATTGCTGCGCGCGCTCTCGGCGCATCGGGCGTTTCACTGGGCCTATGGCGGCGATATCAGCCCCGACAAGGTGGCGCATTTCCTTATTTTGAACCCGTCCTCGCCACGCTCCTTGCTGTTTTGCGCCGAACAGGTTGACCGCTACCTGAAGCATCTGTCGCTTGCCAATGGCGCGCGCACACCTGCCGATGACTTCGCTTCGGATATGTTTGAAGCGCTCGGCACCGCGCGGATTGACGAGATCATGGCGCAGGGCGTGCATGACTTTCTGACCGAGTGCATCAAACGCAATGCCAGGCTGCACCGCTTGATTGGTGAGTCTTACCTGTTTGGGGCGGTTTGATATGTTGCTGAACATCGCGCATTCAACGCATTACAGCTATGCCACGCCGCAAAAGCGCATTGTGCAAAGCTATCGGCTGCTCCCCTCGCTTTGCGCTAATCAAAAGGTGGTGGCATGGAATGTTTCGGTAGGTGAAGCCACGTTGAGCGAACCATTTACCGAAGGCAATGGCGACCGTATTCTGACGATGACCGCCACCGGCCCGGTAAGCGCGCTGACGATTGAAGTCACCGGGCAGGTTGAAACACAAGACCTTGCCGGCGTGCTGAAAGACCACCGCGAAATGACCAACCCGCTGGCCTATTTGCGTGAAACGCCACTCACAAGGCCCGATGCCACAATGCGTGCGCGTGCCGCCGCGCTGGCGGCGAGCCATGCAGGCGGCACGCAGCTTGACCTTGCCCATGCGCTGGCCGCCATGACCAACGCCGCAATAGCCTATTTGCCGGGCAGCAGCCATGCGGGCGACAGTGCTGCAAGCGCTTGGGCGGCAGGCAAGGGTGTGTGCCAAGACCAGGCGCAAGCGCTTATCGCGCTGGCCCGCGTCTGCGGGTTGCCGGCACGCTATGTCATCGGCTACCTGTTTGCCGATGCCGATGGCAACAGCCATGAGGCCAGCCATGCTTGGGCAGAATTGCATGTTTCAGGGCTTGGCTGGGTCGGGTTTGATGTGGCCAATGCCTGTTGCCCCGATGATCGCTATATCCGCCTTGGATCGGGCCTTGACGCGGCCGACGGGGCGCCTATACGCGGTATAGCTTTTGGTGCAGGCGCCGAGGGTATGGAAATTAACCTGTCGGTGACTGCCGACCAGTAAAAGAGCCCGAACATGACCTATTGTGTTGGTCTGCTGTTAAATGCCGGAATGGTGTTGCTGGCCGACACCCGCACAAATGCGGGCGTTGACAATATCGCCACCTATCAAAAGATGTTCACCTTTGAAGTGCCGGGCGAGCGGGTGATCGTGATCATGACCGCCGGCAGCCTTTCGGTGTCGCAAAATGTGATTTCGCGGCTGCAAGAAGACATTGCCGACCCCGATATCGCGCCTGAAAATTGCATCATGCGCACCCGATCCATGCTGACCGTGGCGCAGATCATCGGCGACAAGCTGGCCGATGTCAGCCATGATATCAACCAGCGCATGGCGCGGATGAGTCAGGCGGCAAGCGCGTCAATACTGGTGGCTGGCCAAAGGAAGGGTGGTGTTGCGCGGATGTTTCACATCTACCCCGAAGGCAATTTCATCGAGGCTGCTGCCGACACGCCATATTTGCAGATTGGCGAACATAAATACGGTAAACCGCTGCTGGACCGGGTAATAACGCCCGAAACATCGCTTGAAGACGGGCGCAAGGCGGTGCTGCTGTCGATGGATTCGACCCTGCGATCGAACCTGTCGGTGGGCATGCCGCTGGACCTTTCGATCATCCGCGACGGCGCTTGCAAAATTGACCGCCAAGAGCGGATAGAAGCAGATAACGCCGATTTTCGCGCCATGTCCGAAGCATGGTCAAAGGCGCTGCGCGACAGTTTCAGCGCGGTTTGATGGTGGGCTGACATGGCCGAACATATGTCGGGCATAGTGCTCACGGGCCATGGCGGGCCGGAATGTTTGCAATGGCGCGATGATCTGCCGGTGCCGCAACCCATGGCAGGCGAGGTGCTTGTGCGGCTTGGCGCTGCGGCGGTGAACAATACCGATATCAACACGCGGCTGGCATGGTATTCCAAGGGTGATGGCACGGCGGATGATGCCAGTTGGGCGGGTGTTCCAATCAGCTTTCCGCGGGTGCAGGGCATAGATGGCTGCGGCAAGATTGCCGGGCCGGTCGTGCCGCTTGACCTGCGCACGCTTTATTTGAAAGACCTGTCGTTTTACGGCTGCACCGCGCTGAATGACGGTGTTTTCGCAGCACTTGTGGCGCATATCGAAGCTAAGCGGATCAAGCCGCTGATCGCTGCCGAATACAGCCTGCGCGATATTGGCGCGGCGCAGGCGGCATTTGCTGAAAAGCAGCATATTGGCAAGATTGTGCTGTTGCATGACTGAGCTGCGCAAACTTGTGGTGATGGGCGTTTCGGGCTGTGGCAAGTCGACCTTCGGGCAGGCATTGGCGCGGGCACTGGGCCTTGCATTTTGCGATGGGGATGATTTGCATCCGGCGGAAAACATTGCAAAAATGGCCGCGGGCCTGCCGCTGAGCGATGCTGACCGCGCCCCGTGGCTGGCACAGGTCGGCCTGCATTTGGCCGGTGATGGTGGCCGTGTGATTGCCTGTTCGGCGCTGAAGCGCGCCTATCGTAACACCATTCGCAGCCACGCGCCCGGAGCCGTGTTCGTGCATCTGCACGGTGCGCACGACATTCTGGCGGCACGAATGAGCGTGCGGCCCGGCCATTTCATGCCCGCCGCGTTGCTTGACAGCCAATTGGCAACACTGGAGCCGCCCGCACCCGACGAGCATGCCATTCAGGTGGATATTGCCCTGCCGCCGCAGGGCCAGCTTGCCAAGGTTCTGGCGGCGCTAGGCCTGTAAGAGCGGCTCAAAGCCACCCCAGATCATCCGCTGGCCATCTAGCGGCATGTCGGCGAATATCGCGTCAAGGCGCGCATCTTGCATGCCCTCATTCATGCATCTATCGCGCGTGGCCTTGTCGGGGAATACCAGCCATGACAGCACAACGGTTTCATCTGCCTCAAGCTTCAGCGCCTGCGCAAAGGAGGTGACCTCGCCATCCGGCACATCATCGCCCCAGGCCTCGATCGTGCTGATCGCGCCGTAGTCTTTCATGACCTCGAACATCGCGGCGGTCAGCTCTGCGTATTTCGCCTTTTGTGCGGTCTTGACCGGCACGAGCGCGCCTTGAATATACATGCGGATTCTCCTTGTGTTGCCGCGCAAGCTTATTTCAAGCCCGGTGTGCCGTCGAACTTTTTTTCCAACGAGGTCCAGCAGTCGATGTAGTCGTCTTGCAAGGGGGCCTCTTTGGCGGCAAAGCGGGTCAGGTGCTGCGGAAAACGGGTTTCGAACATGAACGACATGGTATTATCGAGCTTTTCGGGGCCAAGATTGGCGTTTGACGCGCCTTCAAACGCCTGTTTGTCGGGGCCATGGGGCAGCATCATGTTATGCAAGCTCATCCCGCCGGGGATAAAGCCCTGCGGCTTTGCATCATACTGGCCGTAAATATTGCCCATCATCTCGGACATGATGTTTTTATGATACCACGGCGGTCGGAAGGTGTTTTCGGCCACCATCCAGCGTTCGCGGAACAACACAAAGTCGATATTCGCGGTGCCTTCAACGCCGCTTGGCGCGGTCAGCACGGTGAAGATTGACGGGTCGGGGTGGTCAAACAAGATCGCACCGACCGGGCAATAGGTGGTCAGGTCATATTTCACAGGGGCGTAGTTGCCGTGCCATGCGACCACATCCAGCGGGCTGTGGCCGATCTCGGTTTCGTGGAACTGCCCGCACCATTTGACGGTGACCTTCGAGGGGGTTTCGCGGTCTTCAAAGGCGGCGACAGGGGTCTTGAAGTCGCGTCGGTTGGCCATGCAGTTTGCCCCGATGGGGCCACGACCGGGCAGATCGAACTTCTGGCCGTAATTCTCGCAGACAAAGCCGCGCGCCGGTCCTTCAACCAGCTCGACACGGTAAACCAGCCCGCGCGGGATGATGGCAATTTCCTGCGGGGCAAGGTCGATGACGCCAAGTTCGGTGCACAGGCGCAGGCGGCCTTCCTGTGGCACGATCAAAAGCTCAGAATCCGCCGAGAAGAAATACTCATCGACCATCGAGGCGGTGACAAGATAGATATGGCTGGCCATGCCGACCTGTGTGTTCACATCGCCCGCCGTGGTCATGGTGTGCATGCCGCTCAGCCATGTGAGCGGGGCGTCGGAATGGGGCAGCGGGTTCCAGCGATACTGGCCAAGCGATATGACATCCGGGTCGATATGCGGGGCCGATTTCCATTTCGGCAGGTCGATCTTGGCAAAGCGATGCGTGTGCTTGACCGAAGGGCGGATGCGGTAGCACCATGTCCGCTCGTTCTGGTGGCTGGGCGCGGTGAAGGCCGTGCCGGAGAGCTGTTCGCCATAAAGCCCGTAATTGCACTTTTGCGGCGAGTTCATGCCTTGTGGCAATGCGCCGGGCAGTGCCTCGGTTTCAAAATCATTGCCGAAACCGGGCATATAGCCGGGGGCGGGCGTGGCAGTGGGGTTGTCATATGTCATGGCATGCTCCTTGGTTTGATCGAGTCGTATTAGTTGAAAATGTAACTAACAAGCGGTAGTTTCCTGCCATGAACACAGACGATGAGTTTGAGATTGGCACATTTCTGCCCTATCTGCTGAACCAGGCAGGCGAGGCGGCGGGGCAGGAATTTCAGCGCTATTACAAGGACCGTTACGGGATGTTGCGCAGCGAATGGCGGGTGTTGTTCCACCTTGGCCGCTTCGGGGCGCTGACGGCGCGCGAGATTTGCGACCGCGCGCGCCTGCACAAAACCAAGACCAGCCGCGCGGTGGCGGCTTTGGAAGCGCGCCGGTTCTTGAAGCGCGCGGTGATGGTGCATGACCGGCGCCAAGAACAGCTTACGCTGAGCGCAGCCGGGCAGGCGGCCTATAAAGACCTTGCAGCGATTGCGGCGCAGTTTGACGCAAGACTGATGGCGCAGTTCAGCAGGACCGAGGCCGCAACATTGCGCCGCTGTTTGCAGCGGTTGATGGATGGTTAGGCGCGCCGGGCGATCGCGCCGCCCGGCGATGCATTACAACGGCGTGTAATCGAGCTTGCCGCTGCCATCGGCGGGGCCGGTCACGATATAGGGCGCATCCAGCCCACGATGGTTGACGAAGAAAGTGATCTGCCCGTCCTTGATGCTGGGTGGCCCCATCCGGTCAAAATCAGGCAATTCGAAATCACCGACACGCAGGTTGAACTGGTCCCATTCCAGTTCCTCCTCTTCGGCATAGCGCCTCAGAAAATCGGCCTTGTAGGGTTCGATCTCTGTGATCACACCATAGGCCATGCCCTGATCGAAATGGTTGAGCGCGCCGGCCAAAAGCAGGATATGCGCAGGCTCGGCGATGAACGGTGCTGCGGCGATCAGTTCTGCAAGCGAGTGATACTCGTCCGGGCCAACCGAGACGCAGAGCTTGTCATCATCGTCATAGCTAAAGCCGACATAGGGCAAAGTGTCAGACATTGGAAATTCTCCTTTTGGCCGGGGTCAGGATGTGCGTGTTCATTCGGCTACCTGCCAGGCTGTGTTGATCCATTTGTCCTCAAGTGCGGTCAGCTTGCCGCTTGGCTCTTGCTTTTTGAACATTTTCGCCTCGCCGGTAATCGGGTCGGGGATGACCACGAAATAGGTGTGGCCATCCTTATCGCCCCAGTTGGTATCGGCGATCACGAATTGCGGCGGCTCCAGATTGTCGATGATGTTGTTGGAAAACTCGTCATCGCTCCATGTGCCGACCACACCTTTGAAATATTCGATCTTTGCGTTGAGCGCGGCATTGTTCACAACTTTGCCCGCATCTTCCTGCTTCTTCTTCCACGCCTTGGCCCGTTCGCTGGCCATATAGTCACGAAGGTCTTTGGTTACCGTGTCGACATGGGCCTTGATCTCGGCGGGTTTCATCGCCGTTGTCGGGCGTTTTATGCGCGCCTCTGCCAACAGGGCCGCCCCACCGGAAAACAGATCCCAGCCTTCCATCGTGTCTAGCTGCTTGTCAAACAGCAGGCCGGTTTTTTCTGCGGCAAGGTCTGTTGTGGCCATGTCCTTGCCAGGTTTGAGAAGGTATTTCTCGATCGCCGCCGCAGGATCATCGCCTTCCTTCAGCTTGGCAAGCGAGGGGTGGTTGGGCAGGCCGCCAAAGGCGTGAATGCCAGAGGTGGACAGGTGATCATTTCGGAATCCGGACCCGCGGTAGCAAACTTGCTGATCAGCCCGGTTACGACCTTTTTGGTGCGCTCGCCCGGCGGATCAACCGGAATGCGCTGCTTGTTGGCGTCGAGCAGATAATTTCCATGGGCATCCAGTTTGTAATTGGTCGCGCTGACATTATTCTGCACTGGCTCGCCACCGTGAAGCACCTTGGAAGGGCCGGTTGAAAACCCGCCGCCCGGAAGCTCCCACGGCTTGTATTCCCCCGGACAGACTGCGTTGATAAAGCTGTCGCTTTTGCACAGATCAACAATTTTTACACCGGTTTCGCTGTCTTTCTCCTCGCCGGCTGCCTCAAGGGCGATGCGTGTGATGGTGGTAATGAACGCGGCCTTGGTGGTGATGGCCGTCTTGGTGGCCTTGTCGATAATCTGGAAATTACCCTTGGTCGAAGACCCGTCATTCGAGCCAGCGATATTGGAGGTCGCGTCATAGCGATAGTCCAGCCCGTCGGCGAGCGCGGTCTGGATCTTGCCACGCACTTCGGGCCATTTTGCGGGGTCGGGGAGCAGGTCTTTGACCTTTTTCATGCCATCGGGAGAGTTGAACAGGTTGCGCTGCAACTGCTTGCGCTCGATCGAATTGGCAAGTGTCGCACCAGCCGTTGCAACCGTATATTCATAGCTGCGCATGAGTTGGTTGTCATCGGCGGGCAGCTTGTCGGTGCTGATCGCCTTGATCTTGTCGCCCTGCGCGGTGGTGAACCGGCCCTTCATGGCAATTTCGGTCATGCTGCCCATGGCCTTGGCCGGGTCTTCTTCAACCACGCGGCGCGCAGGCCCCGTGGCAAAGCAAGAGCCAACCGGGCCTTGGTCAAGCGGTGTAAACATTGCCGACATAACCGAGGATTTTACATCATCTTTGGTGACCGAGCCGGGGGTCTTGCCCGAATTGCGGGCGATGAGTTTTTTACCCGTAACGCTGGTTGGTGCTGTGGTAATGCCGTCCAGAACACCTTGGCATTTATCCTTGTGCTTGGGGTCGTCCATGGCTTTCGACATTGTGTCGAAATGCATGTTCATACCCGGCGTTTTATTCTCCATCGAGCCGGGATGAAAATTCATCATCCCCAACGCTTCTTGCGCTTTGGGCGATGTGGTGTCGATCTTGCCATCGCCGTCGAGCATGGAGTCGCCAACATATTTGGCGCGATCTTGCTCAAGTTTTTTCCATGACGATCCGCTCGCTAGTGGCACGGGGTTGGCTTTGTTCAGCCCGCCACCTTCGACGAATTTGTCCATGTTCTTGAAATAGTCACCGCCCATAGCGGCCCCCATCTCAAGGGCATCCTGGGCATATTTCTTCTGGGCGGCTTCATCGCCATAGGCGTTGCCGTCCTTGTCCTTAAAGCCGTTGCCCATGCCTTTGGTAACACGGTCGATCCCGTCGGCAAGCATGGCCCGGTCATTTGACTTTTCAAGCAGGCCAAGCGCCTTTTGCCCAAGCGCCGGGTCAGCCTCGAACGCGCCAAGAACCTTGGCGATATCATCATCCGACATCGGGTTTTTGCCGGTGGGTGACAGCACGCCGGTGGTCAGCGAATCCATCAGGTCTTTCTTGGCCTTGGTGGCCTTGACCTTTTCTTGCTCGGCGTCGATCTTGCCTTTGGCGGCATCAATTTCGGTGCCCTTGTCGCGCCAGTCCTGCGCCTCTTTATCCTGCGCTTCCTTTGTGGTATTAACCTTTTCCAGATCGGCGGCGCGCTTGGCTTTGAGATCTGCCTCGACATTGATCAGCGCGTTCATCTGGTTCACAAGCTCAAGCTGCTTTTCCTTGGACAGTTTGGACAGATCCTTGGGCAGGTTCTTCTTGAATTCGCTCATGGCCGCAACGGCCTGTTTGTGCTGGGTATCGCTGGCATTCGAGTCGATCTTTGCCTGATCGGCAAGCGCCTTGGCGGCATGGAATTGCCGTGCAATGGTCTTTTGCTGGGCCTCGAGTGCGGCCTGCTCGGCCTTTGCGTCGTCGACCAGCTTTTTGGCGGCTTCAACCCCGGCGGCGGTGGGCACAAGATCGCTATGCTCGCCCTCCATCTTGGCCAGCACCTTCAGTGCGGCCTCGAAGCTTTTGGGGTTGTCGCGGGCCAGCTTCACAAGCGCGATCTGCTGGTTTTCCGGCAGGTCGAACTCTTTCAGCTTTTCCTTTTGTTTCTCGTCATGCTCGCTGAGAATACCGAGCATGTCGCCGACGCCCTGCGCAACATCCTCGACCTTATCGACGATATCCTCGCCAAGCTCCTTCAGGTCTTCGATCTTGTCGGACACATCCTCGACGAATTCTTCGACATTGTCCTTAACCGTATCGACCACCTGTTCGAATATCGATTTCGGCTGAATCTTCGCCAAAGCCTTCTTGATCTGCGATAGCATGGCCTTAGCCTGGTCGTATTCCTTGGATTCCATTGCCCGCTTGAAGCCAAGCTCGGCTTGAGCCAGCGCATTTTGCAGTGCCTCCTCTGCATCGGCGCGCTTTTCCTTCATCTCGGTATTCAGCAGGCCATAGGCCTTCATGAGCACGGGGCCAAGCGTGTCGGGCGCGGCTTTCTCGTCGGTTTTTTCTGCGGTTTTCGGGGCATCGCCGCCGCCATCACCGCCGGGTGTCTCGTTTGGTGTTCCTCCGTCGCCGGTCGCTTCCTGAACGGGGGCTTTGACATCTTCGTCATCGCCACCCTCGTCATCTTCGCCATCGGCCAAAGTGATGCCGCCGGGCAGTTCGATGACAATCTTCTTGATTTTAGCGAAGCGGGCCGCGAAATGCTGGCGAATGAGCTTGGGGAAGTTGCCGGGCGGCTCTTCATCCACCTTAAAAAAGACGGTTTTGCCCTCGGCGCGCATCTGGCCCATCATGCCTTTGGGCCCGCCGCCGTTTGTCTTGGCCTCCCTGCGACACTTGTCCGGATCGCCCGTGGGGTTGGCGGCTACAACCAGCCCTTCCTTGCCTTGCAGAATCGCAAAGTTGAGAATGCGTTTCTTGGCCATTGCAAGGTGGGCCTTCAGCGCGTCACCCTGCTTGGTCAGCTCGGCCTTATCAAGTTTTGCCATAAGTCTTCCCCATCAAATACCTGACTGCCCCGCCCTGCATAGACAGCCTGTTTGCGTTGAAATATATGCGTTTCCCGTAATTGGATCGGCGTGATAATTATCTAAAAAGCGAATCTGAAAATGATAGCGCGCAAACGGACTTGCGTCCAGTCTGACAAAATTATTTCAGGAAATGAGGGAGGGGGCCGCGGGTGCGCGAAAGTTTGGCGCGGCCCGTGCAGGCCGCGCCGAAAGTCTTAGTTCAGGCTCGAATCAATGCCCTTGCAGGCTTCAATCAGCCCTTTGACAGCCTCGATCGATTTGTCGAACATCGCGGTTTCGTCCTTGTTCATGGAAATTTCCACGATGCGTTCGACCCCGCCGGCACCAATAACCGTGGGCACGCCGACATACATGCCCTTGAGGCCATAGGCATTGTCGATATAGGCCGCGCAGGGCAGCACGCGCTTTTGGTCTTTCAGATAGGCCTCTGCCATCTGAATGGCCGCGGCGGCGGGTGCATAAAAGGCCGAGCCGGTTTTCAGCAGGCCAACGATTTCGGCACCGCCATCGCGGGTGCGCTGCACGATCGCGTTCAGCCGGTCCTGCGTTGTCCAGCCCATGTTCACAAGGTCGGGCAGGGGAATGCCGGCAACCGTGGAATAGCGGGTCAGCGGCACCATCGTGTCGCCATGGCCACCCAGTACGAAGGCGGTCACGTCTTTGACCGAAACATCGAACTCATCGGCGAGGAAGTGGCGAAAGCGGGCGCTGTCAAGCACACCGGCCATGCCGCAGACCATTTTTGCCGGAAGGCCCGAAAACTGCTGCAAGGCCCAGACCATGGCATCCAGCGGGTTGGTAATGCAGATGACAAAGGCGTTCGGGGCGTGGGCGGCAATGCCCTCACCCACCGATTTCATGACCTTGAGGTTGATCCCGAGCAGGTCATCGCGGCTCATTCCCGGCTTGCGCGCAACACCTGCGGTGACGATGCAGACATCGGCCCCGGCAATCGCGGCATAGTCATTCGCGCCCTTGAACGTGGCGTCAAACCCGCTGACCGGCGCGCTTTCGGCGATATCCAGCGCCTTGCCCTGCGGGATGCCTTCGGCGATGTCGAACAAGACAACGTCGCCAAGTTCGGCAAGCCCCGCCAGATGTGCCAAAGTGCCACCGATCTGGCCCGCGCCGATCAATGCTATTTTCGATCTTGCCATTGCAAGTCTCCTGAGTTGGAAGAATACCGGGATGGCCTAACGCTGTTTGCAGGATTTCGCAAGTGCGGGATGGCAGTTGTGGTGGCGCGGGGCGACGCAAGCAAAGGCAAATAAGGGCGGAATGATGGTTTTAGATCTGCATTTTTTCATGTTCGCGGTGCCTGCGGTGCTGTTTGCCGGGCTGTCCAAAGGCGGATTCGGGTCTGGTGCGGCCTTTGCCGCCGCGCCGTTCTTGGCGCTTGCAATAGACCCCAAGCTCGCCGTGGGGCTGATGCTGCCCTTGCTGATGCTCATGGATGTAGCCGGTTTGCGGGCCTTTTGGCGGGGCTGGAACTGGCCGGTGGCGCGCGCGTTGATGGTGGGAATGCTGCCGGGCGTGGCCATTGGCGCGCTGGTGTTTCGCCAGACGAATCCTGATATTTTGCGTCTGCTGATCGGCGGTATTGCCATTGCCTTTGTGGCCTTTCAATTGGCGCGCGCACGCGGATGGCTAAAGGTTACGCCGCGCGGCGTAAGCCCGGGGCGCGGAATGTTCTGGGGGCTGGTGGCCGGGTTTACCAGCTTTGTGAGCCATGCGGGCGGGCCGCCTGCAACGGTTTATTTACTTTCGCAGAATTTGAGCAAACGGGCGTTTCAATCAACCACTGTGCTGGCATTCTGGTGGGTGAACCTGATCAAGGTGCCGCCCTATATTGCCATTGGCTTGTTCACGCCACAAACGCTGCTGGCCAATCTTTACCTTGCGCCTGTGGCGGTGGTGGGGGTGCTGTGCGGGGTCTGGCTGCATAACCGCACCTCTGACAGGGTGTTTTTCGGCCTTGCCTATGCGTTTTTGGTGCTGACCGGGCTAAAGCTGATTTATGACGGGTTAACCTGAACGGGGCCGCGCGCACGCGTTTGCTTTTCGCACCGTCAGTCTTGCGCGGCCCGGCACCGGCGGGTTATGTTGCAGCGCAACAATAACGGAGACGGCCCATGCATCCCTATCGCTCGGTTCTATATATGCCCGGTTCCAACGCGCGTGCGCTTGAAAAGGCGCGGAGTTTGGATGCCGATGCACTGATTCTTGATCTTGAAGACGCGGTGGCCCCGGCGGAAAAGCCTGTCGCACGGGATTTGGTTTGTGCGGCGGTCAAGGCCGGCGGGTTCGGGGCGCGGCGGGTGCTTATTCGCATCAACGGGGCCGATACCGAATGGGGAGCCGATGATTTGGCCGCCGCAATTGCAGCAGCGCCGCACGGCATTTTGGTGCCCAAAGTAAATGATGCCGAGGATGTTGCCCGCGCTGCCGCACAGCTTGGCCGCGCGGATACCGGCCTTTGGGCGATGATGGAAACGCCGCGCGCGATTTTGAACGCGGCCGCCATTGCGGCAGCACCCGGTCTGCACGGGCTGGTTCTGGGCACCAATGATCTGGTGAAAGACCTTGGGGTGACGCTGGGCGCAGATCGCAGCCAGATCGCCACAGCCCTGTCGCTGTGCTTGCTGGCTGCGCGCGCACACGGGCTTTTGTGCATTGACGGCGTTTACAACGCCTTTCGCGACGAGGATGGTTTGCGCGCGGAATGCCTTCAGGGCCGCGATATGGGCTTTGACGGAAAAACCCTTGTTCACCCCGCGCAGCTAGCCATTGCGAACGCGGTTTTCGCGCCCGACCCTGCACAGATGGCGCTTGCACAGCGCCAGATAGACGCGCATGCCGCTGCTTTGGCCGCTGGCACCGGCGTGGCGGTTGTCGATGGCAAGATTGTTGAAAACCTGCATGTGGCCACCGCAAAAAACCTGATCGCGCGGGCAGAAATGATTGCTAAGCGCGCCAAAGACGCGCAAGGTTGAGCGGAATTATGCGAGGGATAGCATGACGATACTTGTCTTGGGCGTCGCCCTGTGGTGGGCCGCGCATTTGCTGAAATCCATTGCACCGCGCCTGCGCGACCGTTTGACAGAACGCATGGGCGCTGCGGGCGCGCGTGGCGCGATTGCCGGGGTTGTGCTGCTGTCGGTCGTGCTGATGGTTGTGGGTTTTATTGTCGCGCCCTTCCAGCACCTTTATACCCCGCCAGGCTGGGCGGTGCATATCAATAACGCCGCTATGCTTGTGGCATTTTACCTGCTGGGGCTTGGCCATTCCTCGGGGCGGGTGCGCCGCTTTTTGCGCCACCCGATGTTGCTGGGTGTTGTCGTTTGGGCGGGCGCGCATTTGCTGACAAATGGCGACCTTGCGGCCCTGATTTTGTTTGGCGGTCTGGCGGCTTGGGCCATTGTTTCGATGCTGCTGATCAATATGCGCGAAGGTGCCTGGCGCCGCCCCGACCCCGGTTCACGCATGGGCGATGTAAAGCATATTGTGCTTACAATTGTGGTTTTTGCCGCTTTTGCGGGGGTTCACATGCTGGTTGGCCCCTCACCATTCCCCGGAGGATAAATGCGCGCCTATCGTTTGCTGACCGAGGATGACACCTCGGCGTTTTGCCACAAAGTCTCGCTTGCGCTCTCCAAAGGCTGGCGGCTGGAGGGCAGCCCGAGCTTGGCGTTTGATGCTGGTCGCGGCGTGATGCGCTGCGCACAGGCCGTGGTGAAAGACTATGACGGCCCCTATACGCCCGACATGAAGCTGGGCGAGATCTGATGATCAAGGTTTCGGCGGGGCGGTTTTTTGAAGATTATCGCCTTGGCGAGACCTTGCAGCACGCTGTGCCGCGCACCGTGTCGCCCGGCTTGCGGGATATTTACACATCGCTCTACCCTAGCCGGTTTGCGCTTTATTCATCGGACGAATTTGCGCGCGCCTGTGGGCTTGCGACCAGCCCGGTCGAGGATCTGGCGGCGTTTCATCTGGTATTTGGTAAGACCGTGCCCGATGTCAGCCTGAACGCGGTTGCAAATCTGGGCTATGGGGCGGGGCGGTTTCTGGCCCCCGTCTGGCCGGGCGATACCCTGCGCGCGACCTCCGAGGTGATCGGGCTGAAGGAAAACTCCAGCGGCAAAACCGGCGTGGTCTGGGTGCGCACGCAGGGGTTCAACCAGCACGGCGCGGCGGTGGTGGCGTATGTGCGCTGGGTAATGGTGAACAAGCGCGACAGCGCCGCGCCCGCGCCTGCAACCGTGGTGCCGGAACTTGCCACAAGCGTGGCGCCTGACGCCCTGATCGTTCCCGAGGGGCTGGATTTCAGCACCTATGACCTTGCGCAGGCGGGCGCACCGCACCGGGCGGCCGATTACGCGCCGGGCGAGATTATCGACCATGTCGATGGCGTTACCCTGTCAGAGGCCGAACACATGCTGGCCACGCGCCTGTGGCAAAACACCGCCAAGGTGCATTTTGATACAACGGCGCGCCCCGATGGGCGGCGGCTGATCTATGGCGGGCATATCATCTCGCTGGCGCGGGCGCTGTCCTTCAACGGGCTGGCCAATGCGCAGATGATTGTGGCGATCAATGCCGGTAGCCATGCCAACCCGGCCTTTGCGGGCGATACGGTCTGCGCATGGTCCGAGGTGCTGGATATCGCAAAAACCCCGGCCCCCGGTGTGGCCGCACTCCGCCTGCGCACGGTGGCCACGCGCGGGCATGCCCGCGCCGGAGCACTGCGCGGCGTTGATGGTAAATACCTGCCCGAGGTTTTGCTGGATTTTGACTATTGGGCCCTGATGCCTGCCTGATTACGGCAAGGGCGGTTTTGTGATCACTAAAAAATTTGACGTGATCACAAAACCACCGCGACCCGCGCGCAACACTGGTTCGGCGCCTTTTTTCTGGCCACTGGCGCAGGCTTGGGCTAAGCCAAGGGAAATGGGCGCACTGCCCGCCAAAGGAGTGGAGGCCATATGGCTGATGTAAACCGGGGCGATCGCCCGCTTTCACCGCATCTAAGCATCTATCGCTTTCAGTTCACGATGCTGACATCCATCCTGCACCGTTTTACCGGCATGGGGCTGGCCGTGGCGGCGGCGCTGGTTGTGTGGTGGTTTCTGGCGCTGGCCACCGGCAAGGCGTATTTCGCTGTTGCCGATGCGGTGCTGAACTCCACGCTCGGTTCGATCATCCTGATCATCGCGCTGTGGGGGCTGGCCTATCATCTGTGCAACGGCATCCGGCATCTGATGTGGGATATCGGCAAGGGCTTCAGCCTTGGGGCGGCCTATGTTAGCGCCATTGCGGTGTTCATCGGCTCGGTCGTGCTGACCGTGCTTGTTGTCATTCTGGCGCAGGGGGTTTGAACCATGGGGTATAAAACCGACCGCCAGCGTGTTGAAGGGCTGGGTACGGCGCATGATGGCGTGCATCATTTCTGGGTGCAGCGGCTGACAGCCGTGGCGCTTGTGCCGCTGGCCATTCTGTTTGTTCTGCCATTTGCCTATAATCTGGGTGGCGATTTCAACGAAGTTCGCGCCGCCTATGCCCACCCGATCAACGCGATTGTCGCCATTCTGTTTTTTGGCGTGATGTTCCGGCATTTGCAGCTTGGCCTGCAAGTTGTCATCGAAGATTATGTGTCCGGCAAGGCCAAACGCCTGACCTGCCTGTTTCTCAACACCGCCTTTTGCTGGCTTTTCGGGTTGATCGCGGTGTTCGCCGTCGCCCGCATCGCCTTTTCAGCCTAACGCTTCCGGAGTTCCCATGTCCTACGAATTTGTCGATCATACTTATGATGTTGTCGTGGTCGGGGCCGGGGGCGCGGGCTTGCGTGCCACGCTTGGCATGGCCGAACAGGGGCTGAAAACCGCCTGCGTCACCAAGGTGTTCCCCACCCGCAGCCATACGGTTGCCGCCCAAGGTGGCATCGCCGCCAGCCTTGGCAATATGGGGCCGGATAGTTGGCAGTGGCATATGTATGACACGATCAAGGGCTCTGACTGGCTCGGTGATATGGATGCGATGGAATATCTCGCACGTGAAGCCCCCAAGGCAGTGTATGAGCTTGAGCATTACGGCGTGCCGTTCTCGCGCACCGAAAAAGGCGAGATCTACCAGCGCCCGTTTGGCGGCCACACCACTGAATTTGGCGAAGGCCCGCCCGTGCAGCGCACCTGTGCTGCCGCCGACCGCACCGGCCATGCCATTTTGCACACGCTTTATGGCCAGAGCCTCAAGCATAATGCCGAGTTTTACATCGAATATTTCGCGATTGACCTGATCATGAGCAAAGACGGTGTGTGTCAGGGCGTGCTGGCCTGGAAGCTGGATGACGGCACGATGCACAGGTTCAACGCCAAAATGGTGGTGCTGGCCACGGGCGGCTACGGGCGTGCCTATTTTTCCGCCACATCCGCGCATACATGCACCGGCGATGGCAACGGCATGGTGGCGCGCGCGGGCCTGCCACTTCAGGATATGGAGTTCGTGCAGTTTCACCCCACGGGGATCTACGGCTCGGGCTGCCTGATCACCGAAGGGGCGCGCGGCGAGGGGGGGTATCTGACCAACTCGGAGGGCGAGCGCTTTATGGAGCGTTATGCCCCCACCTATAAAGACCTTGCCAGCCGCGATGTTGTGAGCCGCTGCATCACCATGGAAATTCGTGAAGGGCGCGGCGTTGGGCCGGAAAAAGACCATATGTTCCTGCATCTGGACCATTTGCCGCCCGAAGCCCTGGCCGAACGCCTGCCCGGCATTTCTGAAAGCGCCAAAATATTCGCAGGCGTTGATGTGACCAAACAGCCGATCCCGATTATTCCAACCGTTCATTACAATATGGGCGGGATTCCCACGAATTATTGGGGCGAGGTGCTGAATGCGGATTCCGAAAATCCCGAACGCATCCAGCCCGGCCTTATGGCTGTGGGCGAGGCGAGCTGCGCAAGCGTTCATGGTGCCAATCGCCTTGGATCGAACTCGCTGATCGACCTTGTGGTCTTTGGCCGTGCTGCGGCGATCAAGGCCGGCAAGGTGGTTGACCCCGAAGCTGACAACGCGCCGCTGAACATGGAGTCGGTCGATGCCGCCATGGCGCGGTTCGATGCGCTGCGCCATGCGCGCGGCAATACCCCCACGGCCGAACTGCGCCTGACCATGCAAAAAGCCATGCAGGCCGATGCCGCCGTGTTCCGCACCGATAAAACCCTCGCCGAAGGTTGCGCGAAAATGGCCGCCGTGGCCAAGCAGATGGGCGACATCAAGGTCACCGACCGCAGCCTGATCTGGAATTCCGACCTGATGGAAACGCTGGAGCTGACCAACCTGATGCCCAATGCGCTGGCGACCATCGTCGGGGCCGAGGCGCGCAAGGAAAGCCGCGGTGCCCACGCCCATGAAGACTACAAGGATCGTGACGACAAAAACTGGCGAAAACATACACTTGCGTGGGTAGGGGATGACGGCGCGGTCAAATTGGACTATCGTCCAGTGCATATAGACCCGCTGACAGCTGAGTCTGATGGTGGTATTGAACTCAAGAGGATTGCGCCGAAGGCGCGTGTATATTAAGTGAAGATCGCTCCAAAGGCGTGTGTATACTAAGGATTGCGGCATGAAAATCGGCGCTTTATTGGCAATAGGACTGGTGGCAACGGCCGCCTGCACGCCTGTTTATGAAAGCTATTCGCGAATCGAGGCTATTGAGTTTTGCCAGCAAAAAGCCCGCGAGGCCGCCGGACCGACTGGCGAAGCGACGGTCGGTGTGAACTCGCGGACCGGTCCGAATTTTGGCCTGTCGATCAATCTGTCTGATGCCTATTTGCGGGGACTCGATCCGGCGCAAGTCTATGAGCAATGTATGACCAATCTGGCTGCAAACGGCCAAATTTCGGAGGGTTCGTAATGACCATTAAAACCGCTATCGCCGCCATGCTTATGCTGGGCGCGCTTTCCGCTTGTGATGATGTAACCGGTGCTTATGAGCGTGGTGCTGTCTCGCGTCAGGGTGTGCAACTTCCTGAAGGCATTGTGCTTTCGCCCAATGACACCGCACTCTGGAACAATATGAGCGATGCAGACCGCCAGCGCGCCATTCTGTTTCTGGTCAATGGCGGCACGGTCGCAGGCTCGGTTGGCGGGGCGTAAACCACTGCTCACCATAGCGCGCGGGCTGCGCGTGAATCAGGATTGATGTTTGCAATGTGGCAGGTATTGCACAAGCTGGTCGCCGGGCTTGGCACCGCCGCACCGCGACGCAGCAAGCACTATCGGCGCGGCGAATCATTTGGCGGTTTCGACCTGTCGCTACCGCCTCGGGAAGCCGCCTTGCTTGGCGCAGAGCTTTCGCGCGCAAAAACCGTGCTGGAATATGGCGCGGGCGGCTCGACCTTTCTGGCTTTGGAATGCGGTGTTGCGCATATCATCTCTGTTGAGAGTGATACGAAATGGGCCACGCGCATAAATGCAGCCCTTGGTGCAAGGTTTGATGCCGACCGCTTTCAAATCCATCATGCTGATATCGGCGCAACAGGCGCTTGGGGGTACCCGAAGAACCAAACGCAGTTTCAACGCTACCCCGCCTATGCGGCCGCGCCCTATGACTTCCCCGCATTTCAGCACCCCGATTTGGTTGTCATTGATGGCCGCTTTCGCGTGGCGTGCTTTTTAAGCGCAATGCTGCGCTGCACCCGCCCTGTGCGCCTTGTATTTGACGATTACCGTGACCGGCCCTATTACCATTGGGTAGAACGCTATGCAGCCCCGGTTGAAACCGCAGGGCGAATGGCGGTATTTGACCTTGCCCCGCGCGCATTTCCTTTGGAAGATTTTGCCAATGTGCTGGAAGCCTTTGTTGATTGCCGCTAGTCTAGGCCTTACGAAATTTTGCCGCCTAAAAGGACACGCAGATGGTTGAACTCGCCCTTCCGAAAAATTCGCGCATGCGGGTTGGTAAAACTTGGCCCAAACCGGCCAGCGGCAACCTGCGCGCCTTTCGCATTTACCGCTGGGACCCGGATGCAGGCGAAACCCCGCGGGTTGACACCTATTGGCTGGACATGGACACATGTGGCCCGATGGTGCTGGACGCGCTGATCAAGATCAAGAACGAGATCGACCAGACGCTGACCTTCCGCCGCTCCTGTCGCGAGGGAATTTGCGGCTCTTGTGCCATGAATATCGACGGAATCAACACACTGGCCTGCATTTACGGGCTTGATGAGGTCAAGGGCGATGTCAAGATCTACCCGCTGCCGCATATGCCCGTGGTCAAAGACCTTATCCCCGATCTTACCCATTTTTACGCCCAGCATGCCAGCATCATGCCGTGGCTGGAAACCAAGACCAACCTGCCCGCCACCGAGTGGCGCCAGTCGATCGACGACCGCAAGAAGCTCGACGGGCTTTATGAATGCGTGATGTGCGCCTGTTGTTCCACCTCATGCCCCAGCTATTGGTGGAATGGCGACCGCTACCTCGGCCCCGCCGCGCTGCTGCACGCCTATCGCTGGATAATCGACAGCCGCGACGAAGCAACCGGCGAGCGTCTGGACGCGCTGAACGACCCGTTCAAGCTTTACCGCTGCCACACGATCATGAATTGCACGCGCACCTGCCCCAAGGGGTTGAACCCCGCCAAGGCGATTGGCGAGATCAAGAAAATGATGGTGGAGCGGGTGGTGTAGTTGATGCCGCCGCGAGACGTATCATTACCTGCCTTTCGGGGCCCGGTGCATGCATGAGCACGGGTGCCGCGCCCCCTGATGCTGCCGCCCGCCGTGCCATTCCTCCGGTAGTCTGCTATCCGACCGAGACCTTGCCTGCGCCTGACTGGCCGTGCCTGATGGCGGCGCGCGATGCGCTGGCGCATGTTGGCGAGGTGCTTGTTCCGCCACGCGATGCACGCGCCTTTCGCGTGCCCGCCGGCCATTTCTTTCGCATTTATTCAATTGAGGGTCCGCAGGTGGGCGATTTGAACCTGTGGAATGCCGATGATCTGGCCGAACGGTTTTATTCCGGCAAGACCCGCGCGCTGCATGGTAGCCATGTCACGAGCGGCGCGCGCCTTTGGTCGTCATTTCCGGCGCTGCGCCCGATGGCGACGATCACCCATGACACGCTTGGCTGGTATGGGCGCGATGAATATGGCGGCGCTGTGCATGATGTGATTGGCACGCGCTGCGACCCTTATACGCATAAACTGCTTTCGGGCGGTGAATATCATTATTGCTGCCATTCCAACCTGACCCGCGCGCTGGCGGCGGAAACCGGCATGCGCCTGCTCGAGGCCGAGGCGCATGTGCATGATGTGCTCAACGTCTTCATGTGCACTGGGTTCACGCGTGACACCGGCCAGTATTTCATGAAAGCCAGCCCCGTGCGCCCCGGCGACTATCTGGAATTTTTCGCCGAGATAAACCTGCTGGGCGTGCTTTCGGCCTGCCCTGGCGGTGATTGTAGTGCCGAGCATTCATCCGACACTGCGCCATGCTATCCGCTGCGGGTCGAGATTTTGCGCAGCAGCGCGGCCACACCGGCCGCACCGAAAGCCAACACTTATTCCCGCAGCCACGGCCTTTAGGGTTGCGTTAATGCGCTTTTCTAGGCGTGCATATAGTGCAGCTTGTTGAACCGCGCGCGCAAAGCCGCCGTGCGCGGGGCGATGCTGGCAGGGTCGTTGCTGCGCAAAGCCTCGGCCACAAGTACTGCGATTTCGGGGATGTCATCCACAGTCACCCCCCAGCGCACCAGTTCTGGCGTGCCAATGCGCAGACCGTTCATATCGCCCGGCACAGGCGCAACCGGCAGGCCAATGCCGCAAGCCAGAAAGCCCGCTTTGCGCAGGGTTTTGCTGGCCGCCTGTCCGCCGCCAAACCCCTTGGCTTTCAGCGCAAACTGGTGGCTGCTTGTGGCCCCTTGCGCCGTTTCAAACACCGGCAGGCCCATGTCTTTCAAAGCCGTTGCAAAGGCGCGGGCGGTGGCGATCATCTGCGCACCGTAAGCCGCGCCAAAATCGCGCCAATCGAGCAGGCTTAGTGCCAACGCGGCCGATTTTGCAGCGTCAAAATTCGCGGTCATGCCGGGAAAGGCGATTGCGTCGAGCCGTTCGGCGATGTCGGCCTCATTGGTAACAATCAGGCCAGAAGCCGGCCCGCCAAGGCTTTTATAGGTGCTCATTGTCATGATATGCGCGCCCTCGGCCAGCGGGTTGGCCCATGTGCCAGCGGCAATAATTCCGCATTGATGGGCGGCATCAAATAGCAGTTTTGCGCCCACTTCATCGGCAATTTTCCGCAATTCGGCGACTGGGTGTTCAAACAGGTTCAGGCTGGCACCGATGGTGATGAGCTTGGGGCGAACCTTTTGCGCCAATGCGCGCAGACCGATAACATCGACCGTATAGCCATCGCTTAGAACAGGCGCTTCGTGGGTGATAAGCCCGTAAAGCCCCGCACAGCCCGGTGCATGATGGGTGACATGGCCGCCAATGCTGGCCGGTGGTGCGATGATATGATCGCCCGGCTTGCAACACGCCATAAAAGCATAAAGGTTGCCAATTGCCCCCGATGGCACGCGGATTTCGGCATATTTCGCGCCGAATACCTCGGCCGCAAGTTCTGCTGCAATCACCTCGATTTCCTCAATCGCCTCCAGACCCATTTCGTATTTGTCACCGGGGTAGCCAAGCGAGGGGCGGCTGCCAAGGCCGGATGCCAGCGCGGCTTCAGCGCGCGGGTTCATCACATTTGTAGCAGGGTTGAGGTTGAAGCAATCGCGCTCGTGAATCTGGCGGTTTGCGGCGATCAACGCGTTGATGCGGGCCGCAGTTTTTGCACTGCTGCGCGTGGCGGTCTCGCCCGCATAGCGCTGGATCAGGGTTTCGCAGGCGGCGGGCACCCATTGGCGGGCGGCGAGGTTGGTCATGGTTGGCTCCTGTTGCGTTTCGGGGCAGTGTGGCGCGCAGCGGGGCTTGTGCGCAAATCAGTTTTCTGGAAAATTAGGGTTAGGAAAATTAAATCATATGGCTGTAGCACCCCCACGCCCCAAAGACCTGCCGCTGAATGCCCTGCGCGCCTTTGAGGCTGCCGCGCGGCTTGAAAGCTTTGTGCTGGCAGCGGGTGAGCTTGGTGTAACACCCGGTGCAATTACGGCGCATATCAAGGGGCTGGAGGCTGCATTGGGTGCGCCGCTGTTTGCGCGCAATGCACGTGGGGTTGTGCCCACGCCGCTGGCGCGTCAGGTGTTGCCGGGTTTCTCAGTGGGGTTTGATGCGCTTGGCCATGCAGCCCAGAGCTTGCGCAATGCTGCCGCGCCGCAGCGGGTTCATATCGCCACTTTGCCTGCGCTGGCGCAGCTTTGGCTTTCGCCCCGCCTGCCGGGGTTGCGCATGGTCGCGCCGGAAATCGAAATTTCGATCACCGCTATGGAAGCCCCACCCAACCTCAAGCGCGCGCCCTACCACTTATGCCTGTTCTACCAGAACAACCCCGCGCGCGGCGCGCTGGTGCAAGACGAGGTTTTCCCCGTTTGCGCCCCCAGCCTTGGCGCGCAACTGCATAGCCCCGAAGCACTGGTGCAAACTTTGCGCATTGCCGATGCGGTTTGGCAGGATGACTGGGCGCTTTGGGCCGCGCAGGCGGCACCGGGTGTTGCGCTCGCTGCCAACGGCCCGGCCTATTCGCTTTATGCACTGGCAGTGGAGGAAGCTGTGAACGGGGCGGGTGTGCTTATGGGCCACGCTGCGCTGGTCGAGCGGCATTTGCAAAGCGGCGCGCTTGTTGCGCCATTTGCCACGCGTGTGGCCCTGCCGCGCAGCCTGTGCCTGTGGGCGGCGCGCCCGGCGCCGGGCGGGGCGGTTGCGCGCGTGGCCAACTGGCTGCGTGCCGCCGCCTAAGCGAAAGCCGCTTCCAGCGCGATTTGCACCATATCGCCAAAGCTGCGCTCGCGGTCTTCGGGGGGCAGCGATTCGTGGCTGACGAGGTGGTCGCTAACCGTAAGCACCGCCAATGCGCGGCAGGCATGGCGCGCGGCAAGCGTGTAAAGCTCGGCCGCTTCCATTTCCACTGCCAGAATGCCGTGGCGTGTAAGCTGTTCATCCAGCGCAGCATCCTCAGAATAAAACACATCCGATGAATAGATATTGCCGATATGCGTGCTTACACCGGCCTTGCTGGCCGCCACTGCCGCGCCCAAAAGCAGGGACCAGTCGGCGCAGGGGGCGAAATTGGCATGGCCAAACTGGCTGCGGTTCATTGCGCTGGCATGGGTAGTGGCCATCGCCAGCACCACATCGCGCAGTTTCACATGGGGCTGCATGCCGCCACAAGAACCGATGCGGATAAGTGTTTTTGCGCCGTATTCCTTGATGAGTTCGTTGACGTAAATCGACAGCGAAGGCATGCCCATACCTGTGCCATGCACGGTAACGGGGTGGCCGTTCCAGGTGCCGGTCCAGCCTTCCATGCCGCGCACCTCGTTCACAAGGCGGGCATCGGTCAGGAATGTTTGCGCCACCCAGCGCGCGCGGCGCGGGTCACCCGGTAGTAAAACGGTTTTGGCAATGTCGCCCTGTTTGGCGTTGATATGCGGGGTCATAAGCGGCCTTTCTGGTTTTCGCGCTATTGTGCCGCCAATTCACCGCCCTTGCCAGCCAGTTTAACCAGATCGTGCATAATTGCGTTCAGATCAAAGTCTTTCGGTGTGTAAATTTGCGCCACACCTTCGGCGCATAAAGCCGCCGCATCATCGGGCGGGATGATGCCACCAACCACTACAGGCACATGGCCAAGCCCGGCCTTGGCCATACGCGCCAGCGTTTCGCGCACCAAAGGCACGTGGCTGCCGGAAAGGATTGACAGGCCAAGCACATCGGCCCCCTCGCTGGCCACGGCCTCTACAATGGCTTCGGGGGTCAAGCGAATGCCTTCATAAATGACCCGCATCCCGCAATCACGGGCGCGCACGGCAATTTGCTCGGCCCCGTTGGAATGGCCGTCCAGCCCCGGCTTGCCGATGACAAGTGTCAGGCGGCGCTGCCGCTTGCTGGTAAAAGCGGCCACCTCGGCGCGCAAATCGTCCAATCCGGTGGCGGAGTTCGAGATTGTTTCGCTCACCCCTGTTGGCGCGCGATACTCGCCGAATATATCGCGCAAACCTGCAGCCCATTCGCCCGTGGTCACCCCAGCCTTTGCGGCAATGATCGAGGCGGGCATGATGTTGTCCCCCGCCAGTGC